>JAGXAB010000159.1 GCA_018971775.1 Cyanobacteria bacterium REEB67
ATAGGTGTAGCTCAGTCAGACTTCTGGAGATTACGATCATAGAACCGTTTGATTTACTCGAGTTTCAAAAAAAAGCTCGCGAGACATGCTGCCCAAAGAAACTTTTCGAGCTCTGGGAAGATGTTTGCAGGCGATACGACCGCCATCAGATCGGTCAGTACGATTACGAGGAAATGAAGGAGGCGATCTGGCCTAATCTTCATGCCCTCGATCTTCTGCGCCGCACGATCAACGAAACCGACCCGCCCAAGGCTCAGACAAGGGACAAGAGCAAACGCAAGTCGGCCTGAGGCGACCCCGGCGAGCCGTTGAGCTGAGCGGGTAATTAAGCCATTTCTGTGCTAATTTTATTTAGTAAAGTTAGTGACTTCCAATGGTTAGCAGTTACTCTTGTGCGAGCCGATCCTTGAATAAATTACCCTCCTTCCTATCCGCCTCATTATGCCTCAGCCTTGGTCTAGCACTTGTTGCGCCGCTCTTTTGCCTGGCGGCAGGGAACAAGTCTGGCTGGATCGACAGCGACCAGGATGAAATCAAATTACCGGTGCAGCGGCAGAGTGCGCCCGAACAGTGGCGCAACAGCACTAATAATAACGATGGCGGCGAAAACGATGAGGCGCAGCCTTCCGGCCGTCAGCGACGGGGCTACCAAGCCGCTGAGGGCGATGCGGTCGGCAACGGGCCGATGTCGGGCTCGGCGGCCGGAACAATGACAAACAATGGCGGCGCTCCCCAGGAAGGCGCAGTCGACGCCGCCGGCAACCCGCTCAACCTCGACGATCTGGACAGCAGACCGGTACAAACACCCAAGCTAACGATTCACGAAGGGGGCAGTCATGTCATCTCCGGTGGTGTCACTTCGGCCAATTTCCGATCCGGCAACACTCTAAATCGCGGCACCGATGCCCGCGCCGCATCCCTACTCCAGAGCGCACCTTTTCTGACGCCGCCGCGCACGATAGCGATTCAACCGAGCTCGTTCAAAGCCTTCCTCGATCAAAATCACAGCGCCGAAGTAGCCGGCCTGGCCAAAACGACAATCGTCGAAATCAAGGGACAGTGGGACGATTGCGGGCATACCCTGCGCAATTACGGCCTGCCCTTTACGAAAATTTCGCCAAACGCTATAGCCCGAGCCGACCTCTCCCGGAGCAAAATACTGGTGGTCAATTGCGGCGCCAACTTCGATGCGGACAGCCTGGAAAGAATACGCGATTTCGTAGCCCACGGTGGTTTTCTCATGACCACAGACTGGGCGCTCGATTCTTGCTTGCAAAAAGCCTTCCCCGGCTACGTCGAGTGGAATGGCGCCTACACCGACAATAGCGTCGTCGATGCCGTCGTAGTCGACCGCGATCCCGATTTGATCAAGGGTGTGCCTCGCGTCGGCTTCTGGAAGCTCGAGGACAAAAGCCAGACCGTGCAGGTGATTCGCAAACTGGAAGTACAGGTACTCGTACGCAGTCGCCAGCTGATGGGGCGCGAACCCAGTGAACTCGGCATCCTCGCCCTGACCTTCCCCTATGGAGACGGTCAGATTTTGCATCTGGTCGGCCACTTCGACAATAACGCCGATCGCGCCTTCAACAATGCGCTACCCGACCCCGCTCCCTCAATCACCATCGCCCTGCGCCAGGCTATTGCCGCCAACTTCATCATGGCCGCGGCACGCGAAGGCATCGGTAGTGAAGCTCCTGCCGCCAAAGCCGGCAGTAAACGAGATTAATTATAGTCAAGGGGCACCTTTAGATTTATCGGTCTGGGTAAATATATAAGGAGTGGTTCTTGGCCAGGTTTCTCTTTGGGGTGAGCGATGTCGCATGATCGGAGTCCGGAAAATCTGCACGGTCACGTAGAGGCCCAACACAACACCGCCAGTGTCGAAGCTTTCAATTCGGAACGCAATCAGCTCTCGTCGGCACAAGTCGGCGACCATGCCGGCGACTCGCGCCTGAGCCGCATGAACGATCCAAAACTCAATGATGCGCGGGAGACAGTAAACAGTACCGTTGCCGAAATGATCACCCAGGGCGGCCAGGTCACTCCCAGTCAGTTTAAAGTAATGCGCGGTGCAGTCGATCTTGGCCTGCAGATCAACGCCTTCGGCCCGGAACAATTGCGTCAGTTTGCTCAAAATTTTAACGAACGCGCTTCCCAGCAGAATGATCCCCGCGCCGCCAATGGCTTGCGTGCCATCGCCGAGCATCTGACCAGAACCTCTTCCTACGCCTAGTTTTTTTGTCGATGTCGACCAGTGTGCTTCAATCGGCGTCGTTCAAAGTCCAATCATAGGGCAGGTAGTCGAAGACCAGATGCCCGCTTTGTCGCGCCTTTTCCAGTGCCAGTCGCTGATCGGGCGGTAGATAGAGGGCAATATAGCTGAGCACGATATCTGCATCGGTTGGCGGTGGAAAAGCAATTTTTTTGAAACCGGCCCGACCGGCAAAATCGAGGGTAAACCAGCTGAATATCTTAGAAACGGCCACCTGATTTTTTTCAGCCGAAAAGTGATAAGCGCTCGGACGCTCGAAAAAGCGGTGGGCGAGCAGCTCGAGTCGCTGGTCGAGGCCGCGGCCCCGGTAGGGCTCCGGACTCAAGGGAGCACTGTCGACACTGGCACTGGCTACGGCAAAGTGGACCCGCGGATCGCGAAAGCCCAAACGCAGACGGTCATGCTCGATGTCATAAAGCGTAATTGGTGAACCGATCACCTTAAAGCTCAAGACTTCCCAACCATCGTTGAATTGACGAATGCTATTGGCCGGGAAATAATCGACGCTTGCCTTGATCGGGTAGTGATCGAGCACCGACTTTATAGCGAGGGCATTGTAGACATTGAGCCAGAAGGCCAATTTTTGCTCACGGTCGAATTTTTCAAAGCTGGCGCTATCAAGCTCGGCGACGCTGCGCAAAAAGGCGTCGAGACCTTTTTGGTCTTTTTGCCAGCGCGCGTAATGCACCATACCGCTGTCGCCTTCGACATATTTGCGCAACTGGCTGCCATAGACTCGATAGTCCTGGTCGAAATGTTTCTCGGCGCCAAAAACGCTCTGCGGACAGAACAGCGCGACAAGAAGTAAAAAAGCGAGAAGCATGCCCATACTTTCTCAGAATTTAGCTCAGGGCTGATTAGACGCAGCTAAGCGGGTCACCATCCGCAGCAGGTCGTCGGGTGTATAGGCCGGTCGGGAACAACGCCCGGCGCCGCAGCTAAAAGCAGCAGCCCGGGGCAATACGGGCACTTGTACGTGACTATTGGGCAAGGGGCCTTCCTTGTCGTCCCACCACTCGGTGCGCTTATACAAAACGGGCAGGGCAATTGCCTCGGCAAAAAGAGCGCCAGCCTGGGCGTCGGCCTTGCCACCAGATACGGTGACATGCAAGGGCGTGTTTTGCGCTTCGCCATCGGCGAGCAGAATGCCCGAGACGAAAATACGCCTTTGATTGTAGGTGTCAGGCTGGCTCAGATAGCGGAGAGCTCGCAGGCTTTGGTCGTGGTAGCTCTGAGTGCCGGTGTAATGGTAGAGCAAATTGAAAAATCGGCTGAGCGACACATTTTCATCGAGCAGAGGCTGAGGCGCAAACGTCGGCATTACCGCATTTGGAGCCGCCGTGACAAAACCTCTCCGGCCATCGATCTGGAAATGGCGATCAATGAAGTCGGCGCTGGCCCTGGCCTTCTCCAGCCAGGCCCGCTCGCCGGTCACTTCATAGAGGGCGAGAAAGGCGCGACCCATGGCTAGATTATCACCCAGATAAGGGCCGGCCGTGTCGGCTGCATCGTGGCGATAGCCGCCGGGACTGGCGGAAATGGAGCGATTAGCCTCGACCCAATCGACCGCCTTGATGGCGCGCTCAAGATAAGCAGGATCGCGACTGGCGCGATAGAGATAAGTGAGAGCAGATGCAGCCAGTCCGTTTTCACGGCTGTAAATATGGCGATCGATACGCGGCAATCCCACCTTCAACCGCTCTTCACGGCCGAGCGCGAAATATTCGACGCTGTGTTCGCCCGGCCTTAGATCGGCATCTTGAGAGGTGTAGAAAGCGCCCTCCGGTCCGATCAAAAATTCACTGAGATAGGCGGCGATGGACTTTGCCGCTTCCAGATATTTAGGATCTTTATAGAGCAAAAAACCAAGACTGTAGAGTCTCAGTCCATCAGCTTGAATGGCCATTACTTTTTCGAAGTGAGGATGCTTCCAATCGCCGTCGGTAGAATATTGATAGAGACCGCCGAAAGCCGGATCAAGGAGATTTAGCTCACCATCGAGGGCAGCTCTGGCCTGACCAATCTCATCCTTGTCCCCGGCCAATCCAAGAGACATGGCAAATTCGGCAGAGTCGAAGTCGAGAAATTTTTGGTAACTGCCCCAGCCACCGTATTTAGTATCACAACCGTCTTTATGCCTCTTAATCAGAGCCGCCTTGAGCGAGGGTGAAAGTACCGCAAACTCTTCACCACCGCCTCCGCTATTTTTTTCTCCAGAAGAAGAAGAAGAAGAAGCAGCGCTCGTCGCTGTCGGTCTTTTTTTTGCCAGACTGACGGTGTCTTGCAGGATTTTGCGCATCGCCTGCGGGCTGATATAGCCCGCATTCTTCAGCAACTCCTGACCGTTGGCGGCGAAAACAATCGTCGCCGGCCAACCATATTGTTCATAGCGATTGCTCAAATCAGGGCGAGCATCTTGATCGACGCGCACGCAGAGATAATTGCGACCTAATAATTTGGCCACCTCTGCGTCTTTGTAAGTATCTTCGGCCATGACATGACACCAGTGACACCAGACTGCCTCGAGATCGAGCAAGACCAGTTTATTTTCCGCTCTGGCTAGAGCAAAAACGTCGGGAGTAAAATCCAGCCACCGGACGACATTATCAGACGAAGGAGCAGGAGCGCGCGGTGCCACTTTCGGCACAGATGAATCCTGCGCTGATACCGATGGTATAAGAGCGGGTAAACATAGAGTTAGTAAACTGAGCATGGCCCCCACCAAGAGCGATAAAGACAGTAATGAAGGCTTCATCAAACTTTTCCCCGAACTTCTCTAACCAGGAACAACGAAAAAGAGTGCTGGTTTATTCTAGCCTTC
Source organism: Cyanobacteria bacterium REEB67 (assembly GCA_018971775.1). GTDB lineage: Bacteria > Cyanobacteriota > Vampirovibrionia > Obscuribacterales > Obscuribacteraceae > REEB67. The sequence goes on from JAGXAB010000159.1 coordinate 5,094, forward strand.
TCAGCCTTCTCGGCGTAAACTTGCTCGGTACTCCGGCCCTGACGCTATCGCTCCTCACACTTGCCCCTGCGCCCTGCCGGGCCGCGACCGATGAAGAGTTTGACGCTGGTCTGGCGGCCTATAAAACACAGCACTACCAGCTGGCCGTCGATCATTTCTCAAAGTCGATTCAAGCAGGCAATAAGACGTCCGCCGTTTTTCTCTACAGTGGACATTGTTTCGCCAATCTCAATCAGTTGCCGCGGGCCTACAAGACCTATGAAATCGTCACCACCGCTTTTAAGGGCACGCCTGAGGCAACTACAGCCGCCGATTTGATGAATCGCATCAGCCTACGTCTGGGCCAAGCCACACCGACTGCGGCTGCAACCACCGCGGCAGCGGCGCCGGCCGTCAAAGGGGCAGCGCCTGCACCGGCCGGAGCAAGTACTGCGGCCACCGAAGGTTTGCTCTCTCGCATCAACGTTTTCCCGCCCTGTTTCGGCCACCCGGCCGTAAGCGCCGCCTCGATTAATGCCGCCCAGCAAGCCGTAAAAGCGCTTCCAAAGCCACTACGCAAGAAGCTCGATGACAGCGACGCCAGTATTGTGCTGGCGCCAAACATGGTCGACCGCTGGAACGACTCACTGAAAGATCTCAACGAAGAGAGCGAAGAGCTCAACATGGCCGAACTGCCCGGTCGCATCTATGGGCACGAGATGTGCATATACGAGCGAGCGAAGCGGCGTGGCAGCAATGATTTGAAAGAGGCCAGGCCGCCCCTGGTGATCAAACTGCAGGTCGGCAATATGTGTTTCCAGGTATTGGATGAAATGATGGCGATCTCAAAAGATCCAGCCTGCCGCAAAGAATGGGAGGCGGATTGCAATCGCGTGCCGGACAATATGCAAGCGAAGCTGGCCACTTTCATGAAAGCCGATGAATGGGGACCGCGAGAAACCTGCTCGGAATTGTTCGGCTCGATGATTGGCGGCCATGACGACAACACCGATGACCTCTACCGTTATTTCCCGGGCACGAAAAAATGGCTGAAGGCGAAGATGGGCCTTTAAGCCGCACCACCAGCGGTGCCACCTCGAAATGCAAAAAAAGAAAAAGAAAAAGATAGAAATGACCGGTGTGACAGCTTTGTGACCGAGTTGTGGCAAAAAATAGTTTGTCCAGAAAGTTTCCGATGCGTGTATAGGCAAAAGCCAACGCAATCGACCGCGCGTTAAGCAGCAGATATCGAAAAAATCGCCGTTCATCCCCCGCATTGACGGCAAGGAGGGCCCAAAAGGGTCCTGCCCCGACCTGCACTTCACTATTGCACGGCACGAGCATTCGACCTGATTGATTCGAGGATTTAACAATGTCTACACCCATGGATAACGCTCAGGCCCTGACAAAAACGGAAAATCATTCGTATCTATCAATGTTAGGAAAAACGGCCTCCGAAGTGGCGGACTTTGGCGAAGGCCTTTACCACGGTGCGATCGAAAGCCCAATAAACGGAGCTGTGCAGCTGAGCAATCACGTCATAGGCACAAAGCTACCAGAACTTCATCTAGTCGACGAAGAACGATTGAGTCACTCCGGCGGAGGCATCCTCGGCAATATCGCCGGCACAGCCCTCGACGTCTACGCTCTGACCGCCGCCACAGCCGGGGTGGGCGGCGCGCTCGGCGGCTCGGCTCTGCTCAGCTCAGCACTGCGTCTAGGCGCGGTGGGAGCGGCATACACAGCGGCCTTACAGCCCACTGACGCAAAAAGTGAACATTTCATCCAGGACCGATTGACAAATGGTGCGATCGCCCTCGGCACTTTCGCCACCATGGGCGGTGCAGGCGCTTTGCTCGACAGCACTGGCCTGGTGGCGGTATCTGCGGCCCGCTCCCTGAGCAGCAATCTCGCCTATGGAGCGATTACCGGCGCAGCCGGCGGCATCGCCCATGCCGAAAGCAGCGCCATCCTCAAAGATGGACAGATCTTACCCTCTCT
>JAGXAB010000160.1 GCA_018971775.1 Cyanobacteria bacterium REEB67
ATACGAGCGCAAAATAAAATCAGGCAGCACCCTGGTTGCCGTCCACACCGACTCCATGGATGAAGCAAAAATCGCCCAGGAAGCGCTCAAAAAGACCGAGGCCTTCGGCATTTGCCAGATCGAAGAAGCGGCCAGATGTCAACCACGATGCACCGTCAGCGGAGACAAAGACAGGATCAAGACGAGCACGACTCTACTGGTGTTACTTGCGGCAATCGGCTGTTCGGCAGCCTTTGCCGACGACAGCATCGTCGCACCAGCGCCGACGGCCAAAACTGACGCGAAGCTCTCCCCCCAGGCAAAAGCTGATGAACAAAAGGCCAACATGCCTCCTGACACAACATCGGTAAAGGCGCTCAATAAAGATCAAGAAGACAATTTGAACGGCAAAGACGAGGTCAAAATAGACAGAGCTCTGACGACCAACGATAACAGCAGGAAGAGTGAAATCAGAAAAGATAAAACCTGTCGAACGAAAAAGGGAAGAAAATCAGCCAACCGTCCGACAAGCGGTTAGACAATCAGCCGAACTATTACTTATTTGCGCTTGCCGGCCCAGTCATATTCTTTGACCTGCCCGGCGCCGTCTTTTACATCGATGACATTTGAAGCCCGCTTATTGGACGAAACCTCGCCCATGAAAGGGACTTCTTTGTATTCATAAGTGCCGCCCGGTCCTGGCAATTTGACGACAGTGGTGGCCGCTTTGACTTTGGTCCGGCCAGCACTGCTTTTGCTACCGGCGCTTTTAGAGACCGAAACAAATTTGCTGCCCCCACCAACATCGACTGCACTGGCAGGGGCGGCGGGATCGCCTTCCCGCAAAATAGAGGCGCGCGTGCCTATCCTGGCCGGCAAACCACTGTTGCCGACTTCGACTATGCCGGTACCTGGCGAAACGGGAGAGGAGCCGTATTCGCGCATGCCGACCGGACGACTATTTTGCACACTGATACGTCTGCCGCCTTCAAAAGAAAAGGCTGGCTGACCATGCTTTGCCGCAGGCAAAGGCGACTGAGCGCGAGTGGCCTGGCATAGACAACTCGCGAGTACCACTGCTGCATGTACGGCCAGGAATCGCATGACGCAATGTTAGCAGCTTTAGCCCGCTCCGCGCAGCCTGTTGTTACCGGGTTTTTCCGCTACTTTGAAGGGCATCCGTGTCGGCAGCACCGCAGCTGACTGCAAACGCTGCAATGTTGTGCGAGCGCGATCGGCAACGTAAGGATTGCTGTCTTCCAGCAAAGCAGCGAGCACCACTGGGCTCAAAGTGTAACTCTCGGCGGCGGCGTAGCGCACATCCGGATGCTCGTCTTGTGAAAGCAGCCATTGCAATTCCAGGCTGAGGTTTTCGTTTTCGGCAAGGGCGGCACGCACCTCGTGATGCTCATGGCAGGCGAGTTTTGCCAGAGTCTGAGGACTGGTGGAAGGATGGTCGGCGACGCGCTTGAGCAAAAAATGCGGACCGTTTACGGCAATATGATCGAGCACCCGCGGATCGGTGAGCGGGTCATTTACAGCCTGGATACGAAGCTGGAAAGCATTGTTGCTCGGCTCGAGCATATGAAACTGCAATTGCAAACAGTGCGCTTCAGCCCTGGCTATCGCCTCTTCTCCGGCTATCGCTTCAGGGCCGGCAGCGTTTCCTGCTGCGCTTTTGGAATCTATTGAATCAACAGGTTCCGGTGTAGAATCAGAATCTAAGGACATAATCGCCCCTTAAGTTTCGCAAGAAACTGCAATAAAGTGACAGCCAAATAATAGCCTTATTACTACCTTAGGTCCTCTCTCATGCCATGCCTAGAGGGGGTACCACATATCAATGGATAGGAAACCCCAGAGTTTCGATCACAAAAATTACCACCAGCCGACTTTCCAGCCCCTACAAGACACATTTAGAGCGAAAGGTAAAATATTGGTGAAAATCTCTAAAATGAACCATGCGCATCTCTTTTCTCTGGGCGCCAGCACGGCCTTTGTACTATTCGCAACAGGCTCACTGAGCCAGCTTCCGCTCAATGCCGCCTCTGCTCAGGAGGCAACGACAGCAATCCCTGCCACCAGCAATGCGGCTACAGCCACAACGACGACAACGACTACGCCGACGATCACTACGGCCCCAAATACAGGCAATGACGATTTGAGCATCGCTCCTACCCCGGTGATATTATCCACAGCCAACCTCGGCGGTACTGTCGACAGGCTACAACCGCTCCTGGCATTCGACAAAATCATGGCAGTCAACGAAGAGGGACAGACGGTCAATCGCTATCTCTACAGCGTCACAAATGCAGATGCTCTACCGACAAATATTTTTGTGCGGGCACCATATTTGAAGCCTCTCTCCGAAAACGCGGATGCCTGTCGCACGTGGGTCTATATGCTGGACCAGGACGGCAATCCGCTCTCCACCTTCGCCACGATTAGCGATAAGGCAGGGCTGGCCAAGCTGTGGTTTGCCGCCCAGGCGGGAGTAGCGCTGCCAAAAAAAATCTACGTCGACATCTGGGATCGACAGATGGACGTGCACTACCGCTCCAAACTTGTCGCAGTGCCGCAATAGAGCGTCACGAACAGAGGCCCTCAATCGAATCGAAAGCGGGTAACGTGCGCCTGCGGATTTTTTGTCTGTAAATTAGGTAGTTGGGCTCTTTTTAGGAGCGAAAACCGAGATTTTAAGTACTACCCTATACGGATTTATAGGGAAGCCAGCAAAAGTCCGGCAGCGCGGCGATGAATAATAAATACAGGTACGTAAGGTAGCTGATTTTCCTTCGCTGACTCGGGACTTCTGTCCGGTGGTTTCGAGCAAGCGCATTTAAATCCCAGGCTAACAGGACGTGCTCACTCCAGGTAATGACCAAATGAGAAATAAACGCTCTGAAGGCAAAAGCGAGCTTGCCAAAGAAAGCCCTGGCCGAGAGGCCGAGCAAGCACTTACGGAGCTGTTTCAACAAGTTGCACTGGTGGACAACAAAACGATTGAACAGTATGACCTCTCGTTTGCTTATACGTTCAATTGGGACCAGCCAGAAAAACAAATTAAGGAGGCACTTAAAGTGTTATTGTGCAACCGCGAAGGCGATTCCCAACCCGACGGGGACGCTACTAAAACAGCCGTAAAAAAACGGCCCCCGGAGAAGCAGTCAAATACTCAAGCTGCGCTCGAGGCGGCGAAGATTCGCTGGTTACTGGCGATCAACCCAAACACGCCTCCGCCCGTTCTGGAACATCTGACGCGCAACGCGCCGACATCATTGCTCGAGCGCATCGCCGAAAATCCCAGAACTCACAGCACCACCCTTGCAAGATTAGCCATGCATGACGATTCGCAAGTACGTGCCGCTGTGGCCGAAAATATGAATGCCTCGATCAAGACTATCTGGAAACTGGCGAGAGATGAACATCCCGACGTGAGAATGCGGGTGGCGGAGAGCTATACGGTACCGATTGCCGTTCTGAAGGTGCTGGCCGAGGATGAAAATCCCTACGTCGCGCATCGCGCTCAACTGACCGTCCTGCGTATCCTCAAAGAGGTAAGCGAACTTAGAACGGCTTAGGCCCTCGATCATATTAAACTATGATTGAAGGGGCACTATCCCTGGTGGCGCCACTGCTGCCGGAGTAGTCTGTTCAGCTCAGCTTGGATCTCGCCTTCGGCAAATTGAGACTGCTTCATAGCCGTTTCTTCTACCATGTCCCGCTCGACGGCGACATCGTACGAAAGAGGCTTAAGCAGGCTCATTTGCCACTTGGTGGGCAAAGAGGCCAGGTTGAAAGGAAAGGGCAACCAGGGAAAGAACGGCGTAATCGGAAAGGCCGGTAGATGCAACATCTTGGCCAGAGATTCGAGATTGGTCAAAACCGGTGTCGCTTCATCGCAGCCGAGCGTGGCCAAGGGAAATATTTCCACCCCTTCTTCGACGGCCGGCAAAAGTTTAATCCAGTCGAATTCATTCAAGCGGCCACGATTAGCAAAGTTGCGTGTCAGACCGGCGATACCTTCGGGGAAAATCGCCACCAGTTCACCCTTAGCGAACAGGCGCTTCATATTAGCCGAAGAAAAAGGCACGAAGCCGAGCTCGAGCAAGAAAGCGTGCAGACGCTCGTCCTTGATCCAATCGAGGTCAGCGACAAAATGCACACGGCGAGGATTGGCTCGCGAGGACATCAAAGCATATAGCAGCATCAAAGCCGGCCAGGGCAGGAAGCTCCCCGAATTGCCGACGATCAAGGCTGACCCGGTACGGGGGAGTTTTTCCAGGCCGGTGAATTCAACACGCCACCAGTCATGATAGATGAAGCTCAAGAAGGGCTCCACACGGGCCAGGACACGCAGGTCGAAACCATGATAGTTGTCGCTTTTGCAGGACTGCTTGAGAAAGTCCCGGTAGTTTGAAAGAAACTGGCTCACTGTATGCTCCTCAGAAATAAATTAGACATTTTCACCGTCCGGTGAAGTGAAAAGATGGCGCCGCTCCTTGAACATGTGATTCAGGTCGCGTTGAATTTCGTATTGAATTTCACGGGCCAACTTCAAAATAAGTTTGCGGTCCGAAGCCTTTTCGGGGGGATAACCAAGATTGATCGGTTTGTGGACGTTGACCATCCAGCGCACAGGCAAAGGAAAAAGCATGAGCGGGAAGGGCAACCAGGGGAAACTCGGAGTGACCGGAAAAAAGGGCAAACCGAGCATTTGAGCGATAGATTTGAGATTGACGAATTCGGGATAGATTTCGTCACCGCCAATAGTGGCTATGGGAATGAGTGGTGTTTGGGTGGCGATTGCCAGTTGCACGAAACCGGGATGAAAATCCAGACAGCGATAACGTTCGCGGAAGGGCTTGCCCACACCGCGCACGCCTTCGGGATAGATGCCGATTAACTCCTGATTTTCGATCAAAGTGCGAGCGTTTTCCAGACTGGCCCTGACCTGCCCCATCTGCAAAACCCATTTGCCGAGCATGGGCGTGGAGAAGAACCAGTCGGTAACCAGGAAGCGGATGCGCCGTGGGCTGGTATGGAGATGACACATGGCCACGGCCATCATCGCCGCGTCTACCGGCAAAAGTCCCGAATGATTGCCGACCAGAATCCCCGGACCATCAGCGGGAATATTCTCCAGACCACGGACGGTGACACGGAAATATTCCTCGTAGAGGAAGCGGAAGAAGGGCTCCCAGATGGCGAACGCTTCCATGTCGAAACCAAACTGATCGACCTGCCCTTGATAGCGAGTGACAAAATACGGATTACGCTCGGCAAAGACCTTCATGGCCTCGGCCGCGGCCCCTTTCAGCGCTTCTCGATGTGGTATGGAATTCCAGGTCAACGTAGTCAACGGCTCCACTCTTGTTCTTTTGCTGGTGCGCGATTAACGCTTAATGACACGACCGAGCAGCCAGAGGAAACCCAGCACGCCCGGCCCGAAGGAAACTATCAAAATAAAACGCTTGAGAAAATATTTGAGCAGCCCCTTCGAACGCTCCAGGGCATCGGTGGTCTCGACGCTTTTGAGATCCGAATCATCGGCTTGAGTTTCAAAGTCTTGCATCACTGCACTCCCAAAAATATATAAGTGATTAAGTATAATTACAATTGGCTCATAATGCTGCCCATTGGGCCTTTGCCTTAAGAAAGATTTACCGCAGAATCATGCATGTGAGCTCGGAGCCAAAGGCCCCGGGCCAAATTGGCCGGGCAGATTTTATGCCTGGACAATGAGATAATTAGTCCTTAGGTTTTGCTCTGGCTCGAGCCAAGAATGATCAGCCGTGCCGTAGTACCAACATCCGCGAGCCCCCCCCAGATAAGGATCAAGACATGCAACCCGACATGAGTCAGATGATGCAAGCAGTAGCCAAAGCCCAGCGCGACATGGCCAAGGCCCAGGAAGAATTGCAAAATGCCACTGTCGACGGTCAGGCAGGCGGCGGCGCAGTCACTGTAACCATTACCGGCGACTTTGTCTTCAAAAAAGTGAAAATCAAACCGGAAGCTGTCGATGCAAGCGATATCGGCATGCTTGAAGATCTTCTCTTGACCGCTCTCAACGATGCCTGCCAGAAATCGAAGGACGTCCAGAGTCAAAAAATGTCCAAGATCATGCCGGCAATGCCTCCTGGTATGGGTTTCTAGAAACAGGCCACATCAACGGCAAATGGCAAAGCCAAATCGCAAGGCCTAATACTAAAACATGTATTTCACACCGCCTCTAGCCCGGCTGATCGAGGAATTCCAGAGATTTCCCGGGGTCGGCCCTAAGTCAGCTCAGCGTATGGCCTTCTATGTCTTGAACATGCCGGCTCAGGATGTTAAACGCCTGGCCGAAAGCATTGTCGAGGCAAAAGAAAAGGTCAAGCACTGCAGCCGCTGCTTCCACCTGTCAGCAAACGATCCCTGCGAAATTTGCTCGAACAAAAAGCGAGACGGCAGCACACTCTGCGTCGTCGCCGATAGCAGAGATGTAATCGCCCTCGAAAAAACGCGCGAGTACAAAGGCTATTATCACGTTCTAAACGGCTTGATTTCGCCCCTCGAGGGTCGCGGCCCCGAACAGTTGAAAGTGCGCGAGCTGATCCACCGCTCGCACCAGGAAAGCGTCAAAGAAGTAATTCTCGCCATCAATCCGACCATCGAAGGCGATGCGACCGTGCTCTACATTTCGAGCTTGCTCAAACCGCTCGGGATCAAAACAACGCGCATTGCCTTTGGACTACCGATGGGCTCAGATCTCGAATATGCCGATGAAATAACGCTGACCAGGGCGCTGGAAGGCAGACGGGAAGTTTAGACATCCCGTTCGGGCTTATAGGCCTCGAGCTGAAAACTGAACCGATATCGGTTCAACTTTTGGGTCCGGGCTTATATTCCAGGCGCCGAAAACTAAACCGATATCGGTTCAACTTTTGGGTCCGGGCTTATATTCCAGGCGCCGAAAACTAAACCGATATCGGTTCAACTTT
>JAGXAB010000070.1 GCA_018971775.1 Cyanobacteria bacterium REEB67
GTAGTTTTAAATTTGTGATTAGTGAGCAGGTTGTGTCCATCCGGTGTTGCCGGAGCACTAGTTTGAAGTTCGGCTTTAGCGTCTGCCCGGGCTTCGATTTTGGATTGCTCAGCGTTTCTTTCGACCCTGGCTACGACGTCCGCATTTAGTGATTTGGCGCTCGTGCCGTCCTTGTTTGGAAGATTGGGCAGCCCACTCGGGGGAGGAGAGGCGACTGTAGGTTTGGGCAGGGAACGTGGTGTGAGCATTCCCGGCGACACCGGGGCCGAATTGATTCGGGCCGCGTTGGGCGGCAGTTCTGAAGGGACCGGCGCTGAAGCTGCGCCAGAAGCATTTGGCGAAGCATTTTGCGAAGAATTCGGGGAAGAAGGTGGAGCCGAGGCGGGGGGAATTTTCGGCGTGGTGGGCGCAGCAGCAGGGCGTACGGGCGTGCTGGGCGGAAGTGCCGAAAATGTCGCCGAGGGCTTGGGAGGGGTGTATTTGGGCATGCTCATGCCAGTCGGCGGTTTGATTTGCGAGCCGGGCGCACTACCGATGATCGGCACTTTTGTCTGCACCGGATTATTGACGCGCTGCTGCGGTAGTTTATGAAATCCGCTCAAACTATTCTGGATGTTGCTTCTTTCTCGCCCGGACAGGGCCGAATAGGCCTCGCCCGATACGAGGCGATTTTCGTCATGGGTGAGTTGTTTTAAAAGATCATCGGCGGCACGTTTGTTGCCTGCCACTGCCAGGCGGACATTGTAATCGCCATCGGTGGCCAGCTTGCGCAGCGTCTCGGCGGGTGTGTGATGGTTGGAGGCGACGGAGGCCCTGATTTCAGCGGATGGCTGCGTGGAAAGCCAGGTCAGAGTTGATGGAGACGTCGTCGGGCAGGCGGCCACTTGTTTGAACGATTCTTCTGTAGCGTTGGTGCTGCGTCCGGGGCCAAGAGTATCACTGGTCTTGCTTGTCCAATCATCCAACGTTTTTAGATCATCGCCGGAAACCACATCTGCGAATACTTTAATGCTCTCGGCAATATTGTCCTCGGCTCGCTCTTCTTCTATGCGCGACTGCGTGACGGCACGGTCGAATGAAATCGCATGGGCCGCTTCACGTTCCGCTCCGCTTTCGCCTAACGGATCATTGTTGCCATCGTCGTGGTGAATATTGTGACGATCGAAAACAGGCTGCTTCTGCCATTTGCTTTCCCGGGTCTGGCTCGGAGTGGCAAAATTGCCGTGCAAAAACTCCTGATGCCGCACCGGCATCTCCGCTTCGCTTTCGGCCTCTATCTTCGCCTCACTCGAATAATCTCTGCCCTGGTGCAGGGTTTCTTCCCCGCCGGGCTGCTGGCCTGGAGTATTCAGGAGCGCTTCTTCGGAGCCGTCCAATTGCGGCTGTCCGTCAGCACTTTCATGCTGATCGCTCTGTTTGGCTACTTTCTTAAATAGCCTCAGGATGCTATCGCCAAAGGATGCCATCCCTCTATCTAACCCTCGAGCAATTCACCTAATATTCACCCAGCGCTCATTTTTGGAACTCACTCGGGATTGCCCTATGAGCTCCGACGACCACACTCCCAGATCTATGGCCTACTACGATGCTAGCGTGACGAAGCCATGCAGGGGTATAGGACAGGCAGTATTTTTGTTGGGGTTAACCTATAGGGTGCTTGTGAATTTTCTGAATATTGCTGGATATTGCCCATATCGGCGTTAAACGCTTACTTTCTGATCGGCGTAGTTGCCCTTCAGTCTGCCGACAAGAGCCGCCATGTCGTCATAGCGACCAAAAGAAGGGACAAGATAGGTCCCCTGGCAGATGTCCGAAAGTTCTCCCAGCAATTTTTCCGAAAGGGCGAGGCCGCACTGTGCCCCTTCCTCGCCGGCTTCACGCATCGCTTCGCGGACGTCGGCCGGGATGGAAATGCCCGGCACTTCATTGTGCAGGTATTCGGCGTGCTTGGAGCTGTGCAGGGGCATGATGCCAATTAAAATAGGCACCGGACACTCGCCCAATTTTTCCAGAAAGTCAGTCAGATCGCTGGTTTGATATATAGGCTGAGTCATGATGAAATCGGCGCCGGCTTCCAGTTTTCGTTTGATGCGCTCGAGCTCGAGGCCTTGATTCTGGGCGGTTGGATTGAGCGCGCAGCCGATCGAAAGGGTGAGCGGACTGCCGATGGTATTGCCGGCGATATCTTGGCCGGCGTTTAGTTTGGCGATAATGTTGATCAAGCCGATCGAGTCGACGTCGTAAACGGCGGTGGCATGGGCGTAATTGCCCAGGGCTGGCGGGTCTCCGGTGAGGGCGAGGATATTGTGCAGACCAAGAGCCTGGCAGCCGAGGAGGTCGGCTTGCATACCCATCAGATTGCGGTCGCGCGTGGTGAAGTGGATGATTGTATCGACACCGACATTTTGCGAGATCAGCTGGCAAGCCGAAAGTGATGACATACGCACGCGAGCCATCGGGCTGTCGCCGACATTGATGGCATCGGCTCCGGCATCGGCTAGTAAGCGCGCGGCCTGGATCAATTTTTTGACACCGGCTCCCTTGGGTGGGTCAAGCTCGACCGAGACGAAAAAATCCTTTGTCTTGCCGTTTTGTTTCTCGCTCTGTTTGATCGAGCGCAGGTGATCGGCGAGATTTTTATAGCGCGGCATGCGTTTTTCCGCTGCGCTCGCCTGACCGCTGTCTGAACCGGCTGCGCCAGCATCGCCGCGCGCCAGTGCGTTGCTTCTTACTACTATTGCCGGTGGTTCTGCCACTTCCGGTTTGTCGGAGTCGGCGTCGTATAAAATCGTGCTCTGTTTTTCCGTAGGTAAAGTGCCAAGTCCAAGCTCTTTTTGATAGCGTTCAACGCTCTCTTTCAAAGCGCGGATGTGATCCGGGGTGGTGCCGCAGCAACCACCGACGATTTTTGCGCCGGCGCGCAAATAGGGCTCGATGTAAGAAGCGCAGTAGTGGGGCTTGCTCATGAACACCGGGCGCCCGCCCGAGAGGCTCGGTTGTCCGGCGTTCGGCAGGCAGGAAAAAGTGAGTTTGCCCTCGGGTAATTGCATTTGCTTGACCGCTTCAGTGAGGCGCAGCAGGGAATCGAAGCTCGGACCCGGTCCGGCTCCACAATTTATACCGAGGACATCAGGCATCTCGTCGCCGAGTTCGTTCAACAATTTGACCGCATCTTCAGGTGTGGCACCGAGCAAGGTATGACCTTCTACCGAAAAACTTAGTTGTGCCACCACTGGTAGTTTCGAAACTTTGCGGGCCGCTTTGATTGCAATGGCCGTCTCTTCGAGACTGGACATGGTTTCTATAAAAAATAAATCGACGCCGCCTGCTAGCAGCGCTTCCATCTGTTCACGGTAGGCGTAGTCGAGTTCGTCTTTGAGGGTTTCGCCGAGGGGCGGCAACAGCTTACCGGTCGGACCGACCGAGCCGGCTACGAAGACCGGCTGACCGGCTATCTCGCGAGCGTTTCTGGCGATTTTCGCGGCCCAGACATTAACCTTCCAGACATCGCCTTCCAGGCCGTAATTGGCCAATTTGATGCGATTTCCCGAAAATGAATTCGTTTCTATAATCTCGGCGCCGGCGTTGATGTAGTCGACGTGAATCTGCTGCACTACGTCTTGTTTCGTCAGATTAAGGTGTTCAAAAGTTGCTTCGTGCGACGCTCCTCTTGAATACAAAAGAGTGCCCATGCCGCCATCTGCCAGGATCGGACGACTTTTGAGAATTTCTAAAAATGACTGCACGTGCTTCCCCGTTCAAGTTTGCTCTTATCTATAGACGCTCACCTGCTAATATACCTTGATCTAGGGCTCACACCGGGCCACCTGCTCCCATCTCCCGGCTTTTGTGAAGATGATGCACCTTCGTCTACAGAGTTATTAAAGGCTTCTCAGTGACCGACAAAAAAAATACCGACCCAAAACTAATCCGTAATTTTTCGATCATTGCCCACATCGACCACGGCAAATCAACCTTGGCCGACCGCTTGCTGGAAGTGACCAATACTATCGCCAAGCGCGAAATGCAGGCGCAGGTGCTCGATAGTATGGATATTGAACGTGAGCGCGGTATCACAATCAAGGCCCAGGCGGCGCGTATGGACTACATCGCGCTGGACGGCAAGACCTATGTCCTCAATCTGATCGACACTCCCGGTCACGTAGACTTCGGCTACGAAGTCTCCCGCTCGCTGGCCGCCTGCGAAGGTGCCCTCCTGGTCGTCGATGCCACCCAGGGGGTGGAGGCACAGACTCTCGCCAATGTGCACCTGGCCGTGGAAAACAATCTGGAAATCGTGCCGGTCATTAACAAAATCGACCTGCCCAGCGCCGAGCCTGAATTGATCCGTCAAGAAATCGAAGACGTCATCGGAATCGACGCCAGCGAAGCTGTTCTGGCCAGCGCTAAAAACAATATCGGCATTATCGAAACACTGGAAGCGATTGTTAAACTGGTGCCGCCTCCTGAAGACAACCACGACAAGCCTCTGCGCGCCTTGATTTTCGACAGTTATTATGATTCCTATCGCGGCATCATCGTCTATTTCCGCGTTAAAGACGGCGAGGTAAGAGTCGGCGACAAAATCCGCTTCATGGCTAACGACAAGGCTTTTGATGTGGTCGAACTCGGTGTGCTCCGGCCCCAGCAAGTGAAAGTAAATAAGCTCAGTTCGGGCGAAGTGGGCTATCTGGCCGCTGCCATCAAAGACGTCTCGACACTTGTCGGCGATACCATCACCAATGACGCAGCGCGGGCGACCGAGGCTCTGCCCGGTTATCGTCCAGCTAAGCCGATGGTTTACGCCGGTATTTATCCCGTCGACAACGATCAGTATCCCGACCTCCGTGAAGCTTTCGAAAAACTCAAGCTCAACGATTCGTCGCTTTTTTTCGAGCCTGAGACCTCCGATGCTCTTGGATTTGGCTTCCGTTGCGGCTTTCTCGGCTTGCTTCATATGGAAATTATTCAAGAGCGTCTCGAGCGCGAATACAATCTCAATCTAATAACCACTTCGCCCTCGGTCGTCTATCGCGTTACCAAAACCGATGGCACGGTAATGATGGTCGAAAATCCAGCCCTTCTGCCGGAAGCCACCTACCGCGAAAAGATCGAAGAACCCTTCGTTACCGCCCACATCCTTACTCCCAATGAATATACGGGCGCATTGATGGAGCTCTGTCAGGGGCGTCGCGGTATTTTCGTCGATATGAAATATCTCGATCCGCGGCGCGCCATGCTGCATTATGAGCTGCCTCTCGCCGAAATCATCACCGACTTTTTCGACCAGTTGAAGTCGCGCTCGCGTGGCTACGCTTCTCTCGATTATGCCTTCAAAGAATACAAAGAAGAGCGTCTCGTCAAGCTCGATATCTTGATCGGCGGCGACAAGGTCGACGCGCTCTCCTGCATCGTGCACCATGAACGGGCGCACAATTCCGGGCGCCTGCTCGCTGAAAAATTGAAAAAGCTCATCCCCCGTCAGATGTTCGAAGTGCCTATCCAGGCTGCGATCGGTGGAAAGATCGTGGCCCGTGAAAATATCTCGGCTGTGCGTAAAAACGTACTGGCCAAGTGCTATGGCGGTGACATCAGTCGTAAGCGCAAATTGCTCGACAAGCAAAAAGAGGGCAAGAAACGCATGAAGTCCATCGGTCGCGTCGAAATTCCGCAGGAAGCTTTTATGGCTCTGCTCAAGCTAGAAGATTAGATTCAGGGATCGACAATCGAATCGTTCGATCCCTGCTCAAGCTCCTGGTCTCTATGGCCTGACATAATTTGGGACGCTTGCATAATCGCCCTGCGTTTCGATTGAGCGAGTAATCGTTACCCGTGTGCTATCTCCGTCTACCATCCTCAACCCCTGGTCGTCCATTGAATATACCCAGGCTGCCAGGCTGTTGTGAAAGCAGCGTGAGGATGATCGGGAAACACTGCCGGTGGCCCTGCGCGCTGATATACTTTTCTTCTCTAAGCGCTTGCTTAGCTCCGGTAAGAGGGGAATCGCGAGAAATGTCACAAGAGCCAGATAAACGTATCGGTCAGGATGACCCGGAATATGAACGCGAGCAGGAAGCGGCCAGACGCAAATTGCTTCGCCAGACATGGATCGCGCGAAATAACCTTTATATAGAACTCTTCGGCAAGCCGAACTATGTTTCGCCGGCTTCTTATGCTGCTCCCTCGGGCGAGATGCCCGACGCGATACCGGACGAGAATACTCAATCCTCAATGAGTGCACTGTCTGCAAGTGGACGCGCAGCTCTTGGCGAGGGCGGCGATCCCGGCGATCCGGATCCGAGCGAACAAAATCTGGCCGTGCTCGCCTATGGGCCCGACCCCTTGCGCCCATACTGGACTTATGTCACCGCCGGTGTTTCAAGCCCATGGGTGCAGTCGACGCCGCAGGAAGTATCCGGTTTTGGATTGGAATTCATGATCAAAAGTCCGGTCGATCATCCTTTTGCGCCGCAGTTGCTACGCACTCTAGCGTTTTATATATTCAACCATGCCGGTGTAATCAGCCCCGGGGTGCGCATCGGCTTGAATGGTCCTGTCATTCCCGATTCCGATTCGCTGATTCGCAATGCCATCATCTGGTACGCCGATGAAGCTCCCGATTGCTGGTATCAGTTGCCTTCAGGTGGCTTCGGTATGTTCCTTGCCATCGGCATCACCGAAGCGGAAGCGAAATATGCGCAGTCGGTCGAGAAATACGGCACCTGGTGTGTCGAGCAGTTATTGCGCCGCAAGGGCATCGGCCAGGTGACCGATCCGTACAGGCGCTGCACTATGGATGATGCTGACACACCCGAGATGTTGCAATCGATCAAACTCTTCGCAGATACTTTCCGTGAAAATGAAGAATCGATGGAGCTTGGCTCTGCTGCCCAGATTAGCTCGGATTTCAGTTTTTAGATAAGGCCTCAGACAAGCGCGGCTTTAGCCTGGCTGTGCTGGATGACGTGACCGCGGGCGACTGCCAGTTCGGTGGCGAGAACGGCTCCGCCGGCGGCGCCGAGCAAGGTGTTGTGGGCCAGAGCGGTGAAGCGCACCCAGTTATCGTCGCCGACATGAAGCTGTCCGATTGAAACGGCCATGCCGCGATCGGTCATGACGTCGAGCTTTGGCTGCGGTCTGTCTACTTCCGACAGATAGTGGATTTGTTTTTGCGGCGCTGAAGGCAGACCCTTCACTCCTTCAAAATTTTCCCAGGCGGCCAGGATGGCTTCTTTGCTGATTGCTTTTTTGAAGCGCACATTGACGTAAGCTGTGTGACCATCGGCGACGGCAACGCGCACGCACTTGGCGGTAATCTTCGGTGTCTGTGCGGGCTCGATCCCCTTGACTCCAACTTTCCCCCAGATTTTGAGCGGTTCGATTTCTGATTTTTGTTCTTCGCCGCCTATATAAGGTATGACGTTTTCGACCATTTCAGGCCAGGTGCCGAAGGTTTTTCCGGCGCCTGAGACGGCCTGTTCGCTGTGGACAAAAACTGTTTCCGCTTCGTATGCTTTAAGAGCTTCCAGGGCGATCACATAGCTTTGAATCGAGCAATTGCTCTTTACGATGACGGCACCACCGGATGTATAGCCTCTTTCCTGACGCTGAATGTCGAGTACGGAGAGATGATCGGCGTTGGCCACTGGTATCATCATCGGTACCAGTGCATCGGCGCGATTGGCCGAGTTGCAGGAGGTGACGAAAACTCCGGCGCGGGCAAGAGCGTCTTCCAGCTTGAGCACGGCCGCCTTATCCAGGCTGACTGCGCAAAAGACGATGTCGATGCCTTTAGTAACGGCTTCGATATCATCGGCATCGACGACCTGGATGCTGCCGATTGCTTCGGGCAAAGGGAAATCCATGAACCAGCGATCTTTGACCGATTGACAGTAGGGCACACCGGCGCTGTTCTTGGAAGCGGCCAGACGTGTGACTTCAAACCAGGGATGGTCTTTGAGCATGCGCAAGAGCTGCTGACCTACCATGCCGGTCGCACCGACAATACCGACCTTGAGCTTTTCACCACGCAGGTGATAGCCGTCTTCTTTTTTCTCGATCGCTGCTGCTTGACTCATTTCTATTCTCGCTGAAAGTGCTCAGGATGCGAGTATATCAGCAGGTCAAGCGGCAGGGGCAGGCCTTGTGCCGATCTTTTCTCAAATCTTTGCTTTCGGCCTGTGAGCGTGCAAATATTCCCTGGCGCCGTCCGAAAGCAGGTCGCGATGCATGCGCAGTGGCTCGCGGAAAAAGGCATCTCCAATCGAAGCATCGAGTACATGCGTGCCGACCAGTTCCCGTGCCGCTTTTTCTTCGGCCGGACCTTCGCTGTAGACTATTTTTTGACCTTCTTCCTTGACGTCGAAAACTCTGGCGAAATACTGATAGCAGGAATGCTGGTCGCGCGGCATATGACCGCTCACGATCACAACCGTGATCTTTTTGAAGCGATCGTCTCCGAGTTTCTTGCGCCAGGTGCTTACTTTATCGTCCATGGCCTGAATCTGCAGGCCGACAGCCCGGGCGGCATTTTCCATGATCTCGGGCTTCAGTCGGCGACAAAAAGCGAGCAGGTCGGCGCTGCGGATATATCTTGTATCGATGGTGCGATCAATGAAAAGCAATGACTGATCGAGCAGGCGATATTGGCGATCGAGGGTGGCGCTGTCCAGCTCTAGAGCCGCCAGGCTGCGGCGCGCCGGTATGACCAGCTCTTTGATGCGGCCCAATTGTTTGAGCATGTTCTCATCGAGTGTTTTATCGCAATGTTCGTGCAGCAGGACAAAAAGTGCCAGAGGCACATGGTCTACGACTTTGAGCTGGGTATATTTTGCCGGTAAAAAACTGGCTTCATCGCGGTAATTGCCGTCAATCAATACCATGTGATCCGAATAACAAACAATGAGCGGTTCTGTTTCAGCGATGGCTTTTTCTCTGGCGGCGGCGTAAATATTACGAAATTCGCCATTCAAAGTGGAGAGCGCGTCACCGGGCGCTGCTGTCTCAGCCGGTCCCATCTGTGCCCGGGCGGCGCCGCAAGCTATCGTCAGGCTGGCGGCCAGGCTGAAACCGATTTTGCTAAACAGATTCGTTTTTGACTTCACTTGCTATCTCCTGCATGACTTTCGGGTAATCACCCTTCCTGGACCTATATAATAGACCAGACCCTCAGGCGGGTAAGCGAGGCCTTATGTATCGGCGGCAAGAGACAGCAATTACGACGGACCGTCTCTGGCTGCGCGATTTTCACCTTTCCGATTGGCCGGCCGTGCATGAATATGCCTGTGATCCGGAAGTCAGCCGTTTTATGGAGTGGGGGCCGAACACGCCCCTCGATAGCCGGCGCTTTGTCGAGCGTGCTACCAGTCTTTCTTATCTAGATCCGCGCGTCGATTTTGAACTGGCCATCTGCAATAAACTCGACGACAGTCTGATTGGTGCAGTTGGTCTGCATATCGACGACATGGCCAACCGTGAGGGCTGGCTCGGCTATTGTCTGCGCCGCGACCAATGGGGCCACGGTTATGCCACGGAGGCCGCTTATAATCTTCTCCATTACGGTTTCGAGCGTCTGCATTTGCGACGAGTCTATGCCACCGCAGCGCCGGACAATCAGGCTTCAATCAATATTTTGCAGAAAATCGGTATGCAGCACGAGGGCACCCTCAAAAGCCACAAACTGATACGAGGCACCTGGCGAGACACCGAGCTCTTTGCCATTCTCGAGCATGAATTCGTTCCGCCACGACGCTTTTTTTAGCGAACCTGACCTGTGTCCGGCTGTTTCTCTCGATAAATAAAGGGTGAGCCTTGACAAAATGTAGACGACTGGTCTATTATCATTTTATTGACTTCGCCAGTCGGCCGCTGAAAAGACCGTATTTTATTCTCCGGAAGTAGATTGAAATTTTCACTGGCTAGCCAAGAAAGAGCACCGCTGATGGTGCTCTTTGGAAGCAGTCCTGAGGTGACGATTATGTATAACACTCTGTTGAACCGCTATTACATCGCCAATGCCCATCGTTCGGTGGCGTTTTCCGAAACCAGGGCGAAAGTTGAGGAGCTCGTGGCAAAGAGCTATCTGGGTCTTAATGCCGCCAGCGGTGCTCTCAGCAGCGACCGTGGTGCCCTCCATCATTCCTCCCGCCAGCGGGAACTAGAGGGCCTCTGGATGCGTCATCTGGTCAAGGAAGAAGCCCAAAAAGACAGAAGTCAGAATCTTTGTGGTTAAAATTAATTGACCGGTCTAATGGCGATACCCCGCCCGACTTTTTCTGTTCTGAAAATTAGTTTCCCAAAGGTCAGGTGAGCGTCATGGCTCGATGTCAGAAACAGGATACAAAAAAAGAACTGCTTGAAGCCGGGATGAAGATCATGCTCGAGAAGGGTTATACCAGCTCGGGTCTGCAGCAGGTCCTCGATGCAGTCGGCGTGCCGAAAGGCTCCTTCTATCATTATTTTGAAAGCAAGGAAGATTTTGCTCTCGAGATCATTCAACACTACGATTTGGCCTACACCGAAAGTGTATTGAGTTGTCTTAGAGATCAGAGTCTGACGCCGCTGCAGCGTCTGCGAAAGTTTTGTATGACCAACAAGGAAAAGCTCGAGCTGTGGAGCTGTACGAATGGCTGCTTAATCGGCAATCTGAGTCAGGAAATGGCCTCCCAGTCCGAGCGTCTGCGTGAAAAGCTGGAAGAAGTTTTTGTGCGCTGGCGCGACCTCTTTGCCGCAGCCATCGCCGAAGGTCAGGCTGCCGGTGAAATCGATCCGCGATTCGAGGCCCTCGAACTCGCCGACCTTTTCCTCAGTGGCTGGGAAGGTGCGGTGATGCGCTCCAAATCCACCCGCAGCAGTATATCAATCGACAATTTCGTCAAGTTGATGTTTGTCTTCCTGGCTGGCGCCAGACAGTTCGAAACCAGTCAGGAGGCGCGGCCGGTCGACTTCGCCGCTCGCCCTTTGCCCCACGTCTGAAAAGTTTTTCGTACGGACTTGGTCCTATGCCTGAGCAATCTGGGTTGCTCCTCGTTCTTACGGTCAAGTACAATGGCGCTGAGGCCCATTGATCACGAGTGAACGGACATTTCTTTGAAAGAACCACATTTGAAAGCGGCGACCAGAGACGCGGACGCCACCAAAGCGAGCATTCTAGATGCCGCCGAAGAGGAATTTGGTCGCTATGGCTTGCAGGGTGCTCGTACTGAGGCGATTGCCGCCCAGACTGGTGTGACCAAGGCGATGATTCATTACTATTTTGAGAACAAAGAAAACCTTTACCGCGAAGTGCTGCGGCGCACATTCAGTCGTCGCAGTTTGCAGATAGAATCGCTCAATTTGCCGGCAATGACGCCCCCCGAGGCTCTTGCCGCCATCTTCCGCGATTTGCTGGCCGAGATTTTCAAACATCCGACCATTGCCAGCATACTCGTATTCGAGTCGCTGCAAAACCGCGGCAAGTACTACCGCGAGATTTCAGTCGCCAGTCTCTACTCTCCCTTGATGGAAGTGCTCGAGCGCGGTGTCGCCGGCGGCTATTTCTGCCCAAAGCTAGATCCGCGCCACACCTCCGTCAATCTCGTCGGCATGGCTGTTTTTTATATATGCTCTCGCGAAAACTTAAGCAGTCTCTGGCCCGACGAGCCGGATCTGCTGAGCGGCGAGATATTTGCAGGCCATGTCGAAACTACTGTCGCCATGGTCTGCAATGCGGTGCTCAGGCGCTGAAGGGCTTAATAAGCTCTGGAGCGGCTGTCGCCGCTTTTCTCTTTGGGACGAGCCAGATTGACTGACATTTCGCGTCCAGCCAGAGCGCGACCATTCAGGGTCTTAATCGCCTCTTCCGCTTCTTCCTGAGAAGACATTTCAACGAAGCCAAAGCCGCGCTTCTTACCGGTGTACTTGTCGGTCGGAATCGAAACCGACACGACTGTTCCGGCTTGCGAGAAAACCTCGTTCAGCTCGGCTTCAGTGACTTTGAAAGAGAGGTTTCCAACGAATAACTTATTGTTCATCTGATCTCGTTGCAATGTCCGACATCCTGACTCTAAATGATGGCGGGAGCCCAAGAATGCTGAGAGCTCTATTTTAGTATGGCAGAAAAGTCAAAACCTCGGAAGTAGGCGGCCAACATTCCTGTGACGGCAAACTCTGGCCTCAGGCTTGTTTGCGGATGCTGAAAATTACTTGGTTGGAGCATAAATAGGGCTCTTATTCCCCTCTCTTTTGGCCGCCGTTCGAGGGGAAAAAAAGCGCCTTTGAAAAATTAAAATGCATTCGAGCCGGAGCGGTGGCGCTAGAGTAATTTTGGTACTGCCGGCAGTGGCAAGACTGGCCTTTGCCGCCCGGCGCCTCTCACTTGGGGTTTTTACGATAGACAAGCCGCCAATCTATAGATAGTCTCGTGGGGTACAGTCTTAGGCGCGTTGCGTCAGAGGATTCCCATGGGTTTCGATAGTGGCGATCGTCGTGATGACGGGACGAATAGTGCTGGCGGCTCGGTCGCCGGGCACACCGAGTACACAGATCGCGCCGGTCGTGACGCAGCCGCTACTCAAAATAGCGGACTGTCTATAAATGACATCGATTTTTCGGTCTCTTCAGGGCGCCCAAAAGACACCGCAAATTTGGCTCAAATCGTCGGTGCGCCGGCTGATTCCGAGCGGGAGCATTTGCCCAGACCTCCTTATGATCCGCTTACGACCGGAGACAAGGTGGCGAGTGTGGCCGATTTCTTTGGCTCGGCCGCCGGCGGTGCCTATGCGCTCAATCGATTCCGCAATGAAGGCATGCATGTTCTCGGTACCGATATAAAATCGCTCGATCGGCTGGCGAGCAGCTCTGAACTCCACGAATTCAAAAATTTGGGCACCTCCTTACGTTCGGAAATCGGCGCTTTGACTCACAGCGCCCAACGTGATGTCCTGCATCTTCAGGAAAGCCGCCCGGAACTCTTCGATTTGAACGCTTCGCGCGGCACCTACGCCGATCGCCTCTTGAAAGTCCCGAAATGGAATCTGCTCAATCCAAGTGAGCGAGCTTTGATCGACAAGGCCGGTAATCTCGAATATCTCGGCGAAAGTTTGCGGCGGGGCATCAATACGACTAATACGGCAAATTTCAAGAGTGGCTTGAATATGCTGAACGGTTTGCACAAAAATCCCACTGCCGTTAGTGAAGGCCTCTCGCCTGCCCTGCGTCGCCTCGAAGACCTCGGCTACAGGGTCAACGAGCAGGCCGCCGAGAGCACGGTCTCACTGGCCGGAGAGAGTCGCGCCCTGATGCTGAAAAACATCGGCGTCGTCGGTGCCGGCATCGGTGCCAATATGCTCATCGAAAAGTATCTACTTAAAAATAGCGCTCCCAGTAGTATCACGATCGCCACTGATATAGTCTCGCCCAGCATCATCCTGACCGAATTGCCTCTCTGGGCGAAATTTGGCGTTATTGTCGGCGCCCATGCGGTGACGCGCTTTGCCGAGTACGGTATGAACAAATACGGTCACGAAAAATAAAAGCGACCCCGCGGTCGTCGGTCTTGATTTTTCATGCGTAGTTCCCCCATTTACGACGGGGGGCGCCAGATTAATAATACTTCCCATAGAAAGCCATCCTTCAAAAAGAGGCCCAAGCAATGGGACAGTTCGATAGTTTCAGCCACACGTCCGATGCGCATGCCGACCCGACGCAAGCGCCGAGTGCCGGTCGCATCGACTTTGGCCGCATTATTAGAGAAGGGAGCGCCGGCGCCGGTAGCGCAGCACCACCTCCGGAGATGCAATCGAATCAAGGTCAGGCTCCACTCTATCGGCCACAGGCGGCTGACGTGCCGGTCCATCCTGTGCCCGCACCGGCTCCAGCTCGAGCTTATAGCTCCTCTGGTAACCAGCCCGCTTCCTCTTTTGACGATGATCATCCGCCCCGTCCGGCCGCTTCCGAATCGACCAGCAATCAAATCGGCAATCTTTTCAGTGGCGCCGCCGTCCTCGGTTCATCCGCGATTGCCGCCAGTATGTTTGCCAAAAATGCTCGCAAAGGTGAAATCGGTGAATGGCTTAAGTTGGATGCCGTCACCAAGCCTGAAACTCTCGCCGACCTGCACGCCCAGGCCGAAAGTGTGACTCGACTTGTTGCTCAAAAGAGTCGAGACGCATCGGCGGCAGTCGATAGAATTGCCATCGACAAACCGCATGCCTTCGAAGAAATTTCCGAACAAATGCCGGCTAAAGGTCCTGGTCAACCTGCCACTCAGCTGGTTTACAAACAGGTGCGCGGCCATCTGACCGAGGCCGAAGCGACTCAGCTTGCCGAGGGTAAAATCGCCGGCCTCACCGAAGCAGAAATCGCCGCCGCCGATAGCGATGTTTATCTGCGCTCTGTGGAGCGTGTCCTGGTGTCCGGTTTCAATATGCCGGCCAATACGCATGTCAGCGCCTTCCGCCAGCGTCAGTCGAATTTGACCGGACTTGGTAAAAACGAATTCGCGGAAGCTGAGGGCCTGGCTGGTCCGCTCAACAAGCTCGAGGAGACCAGCCTCAAATTGATGGCGGAAACGACGGAAGGTCGCGTCGCCCTGCACTCGAATATCACCGGTGAGATCTACAAAAATATGGCGGTAATCGGCGGCAGTTTCGTCGCTTCCCGCGCCATCGATCATGGCATTTACGGCAGCTCGGCCCAGGGCTTTCTCGCCACTGCTTATGATTGCGCCGCCCCTTTCCTCGTTTTCACAAAAATGTCTCCCCTGGCCAAGATCGGTGTCATGGTCGGCGGCCACGAGCTGATCCGCGGCGTTGAATATCTAACTGCCAAGAATAAAGACAAATCCGAATAAAACTACAATCAGACCCGCTCCCGACTATTTTGGCGGCTGGACCTCTTCTGGATGGTCCGGAGGTGCTTTCGTCGGGAATGACGACTTGATCGGCACCGCTTCGACTTTGTCGATTTTGAGCATGCGGCAACCGCCCAAGTCTCCTACCCAGCCGGTCACCGTCACCTTCTGGGCGACATAGGGAATGAGCAATTCATTGCAGCCGTGATAGCCTTTGGTTTTTGCCGCGATATATAAATCTTTGCTGCCGTCTTCGAGAATTCCCATCGTGACGCCGCCATAGGAGCAGGCCAGGGCGCAGGCCTTGTGGCCTTCACCGCGGCCCGGGCCCATTGTCTGAGAGGCATAGCACCAGGCATCGACTACTTCGCCTGTCACTTTGATTGGTTTGACACGCGGCTTGGCGATTTCGAATTGTCGATACTTGCGGCGCCAGTGGACAAAGTCGAAATTAGGGCCGTCGGCGAGAAAATAAA
Organism: Cyanobacteria bacterium REEB67; assembly: GCA_018971775.1. Taxonomy (GTDB): domain Bacteria; phylum Cyanobacteriota; class Vampirovibrionia; order Obscuribacterales; family Obscuribacteraceae; genus REEB67. The sequence continues at coordinate 15,307 of JAGXAB010000070.1, forward strand.
TCGCCACCGCGCTAATTAGAAGCGCGGCCAGCAATGCCGCTTTCTTGCGCGTAAACTGTTCTGCGGGTGTTTGATTCTCGGCCAAAGTATCTACTTCATTTTCGCTTTGAGCTGGTTGATGCGCATTGTTGTTTCCTTGTCTTTACCGTCCAGCGACAGGGCTTTTTGATAATTTTTCATAGCACCGAAAAAATCTTTTTTGAAATTTTCCAGATCTTCTCCCAGGCGTAAATAGCCGCGCGCCAGGGTCGGATCGAGGGCCAGCCCGGCCTGATACTGGCCGATCGCATTTTGTGGCTGGCCGATGCGATCGTAAACGTCACCGAGGGCAAAATGCAAACGACCCTTTAAACGTTTTTCCTTAATTGCCGCTTCCGCAGTAGAGATGCCGTTTTGCGCTTCCTTCTCCGGTAGAGCGCGCAGCATGTCCTGGAGAGAAGCCTTGGCCACTGCCATCTCTTTGTCATTAGCCGGTGCCAACAAGCAGAGCTGCACGATAAAGGCTTCTTTGATGCGCTTCTGGCTGGTAAGCACATTCAAATAGAGTTTATTGTTTTTGAAATTGAGTGGGTTGGCCTCAAAGTTTGCGGCCAGCGGCTTCAGTGCTTGATCGAAACGTCCGAGTAATATCAAGACTTTGGCTTGCTCATAGAGGGTAAGCTCGGTTGGTTTGCCCAGGGACAATGCTTTTTCTACATACTGCAGCGCTCTGGGGGCCTGGTTCATGGCCGAATAAACGTCGGCCAGGGCGATATAAATCTCGGCGTTATTCGGCTGGACGGCCTTGGCCGCCTCATACATGGCAGCTGCCTCACCGAGTTTGTGTTCGTTGTGCAGCACGTAACCAGTGGTCAGTAGCATGCCATATTCATGGGGGAAAAGTTTGAGGCCGGCGCGGGCCACTTTTTCCGCTTCGGCATAATCCGCTGATTTGAGCAGGAGCTGCGCTAAATGCTTGTAGGCTTCGGCGGAGGGATGGGGGCAAGTGATGGCTGTACGATATTCGTTTTGCGCTTCGCCGATGATGCCTTTCTCTTCATAAAACTTGCCGGCAGCCAGGTGTGTGCTGTAAGCCTCTGGCGCGCTTTTTAAAAGTTTTTCGATCTGTGTGGCGCTATATTTGGTGCCGTTGTCGGCTGCGGCTTGCACTGCCTGTGGTGCGACTTTATTTGCCGCACTGATTTGTTTTGGCGCTTGCGCACCGGCCGGATTTGCAGACAGTAAAATACCCGGACCGAGCGCGACGCTCATGCCAATGGCAAAGCCTGCGCCGAGCGGAAAGGCTTTGCTATTTAGCCTCGGCCTGATCGAAAAATTGCTCATTGCTTTTAACTTGCCTCAGCGTGGCTCGTTAAAGGTAATCATCAGAGCTGTTGTTTTGCCAAGATGTCCGATCGGTCCTTCAAAATTGATATTGCAAAAGACAGTGCCTTTCGTGCCCGTCAAGGTTGGCAACATCCCGGCCTTGGTCGCTGGTTTTTCCTTGGGGGACCAGCCGTAGGCCTGTAAATTCTGGCGGTACCAGTCGACTAGCTTGGCCGGAGGATTTTCCGTGTACATGCGCACATAAGTCATTGCTTTAGCGCCGGCGTACTGCGACTGATAGCCGGTGACGAACTTCGCGTCGGGCGGTATCGGGACCGGGATATTGGCCGGCATCTGCTGCAAATTGCGATGCATCGTTTCTTTTGGTGGGCCTTTCCTTGCGCCTGGTGCATACATCGGTTTGATGGAGCTACCTGTCGACCCGGTCGGGGCCACGGCAGGAGCCTGGGCGATCGAGCCGCCGGCCCAGCCGATTTGTGCAAGCGCGATTGTGGCCGGCACAATTTTATTTAGTCGCATCACTTCTCCCGTTTGACCAAGTATTTTGCCGGCTGACCGGCAAGCCCGCCTTATTTTAGCAGGGCCCGCTGTAGGTGCAAGATGAATCGCCGGTGCACGAGCAACCAGTGGAGAGGTTGATAGTGTCCGAGGTCGCTCCATAATTGACTGTGAAACTCGATGTGACGTTATTCGAGCCATCTGCGCAGCAGTTTGTTGTCACGGCGCCGAGGTCTATTTGTCCAAGCAAGTTGTTGAAGCCGCTGCTCGGTGTGAACGAGTACCAGTTCATCAAACAGACTTGACCTTCGACATCGTAAGGATGCGGGAAGCCCCAGTCGCCGCTGACATCGACTTGATTGTCGTTAGGTACCATCGACTGACGTACTTCGGTCGGATTGGAAGGACTGCGGGCATCCACAGGTTGACTCATGAAGTTGCTCAACCAGGGAGCGTCTGACAGAGCCGATGTTTCGTTTTTGAGAGTGATACCGCCTTTGCCACCATTAGCGCTGGCGCTATAGTAGATGTAGCCGCGGCCGCCCATCGGCACGTAATCACTGTTCAAGATATCGTTGAAGACCTGATCCATGGTGCGGGCCGGCGGATAATTCGGCCAGTTCGGATCGATCTGGAACATACGTTGTTTGACGAAGTTATACATCGTACCGCCGGGCTTCAACCCTTCCGGATTGTTGCTGCCGAGCAGCACGCCGCGCGAATCGGCAACACGGAATTGCGGGCTGCTCAGCGAGCCTCTCGGTGAGGTCGGTATGGTGGCGATACCTGATTGGTAGGTGCCGGCGTGGAAATCATCTCCAGAGGCGCGTGCGCTCAACATTTGCAAGTTGAGAATGTCGGCCACGTTAACGCTCTGACCGTTGCTGCCGGTCGGTTGCGCCGGGGCGATATTGTAGGCCGCTTCTATCAAAGGGCGGGCCCAGAGAGAGCGCGGATCGCTGTGATTATACTGACTCATGTCGCTGTTGCAGCCGCTGCCGGCCTGGTCGAGCGTTATGTTGTTGATCGGGCTGCCGGCGCCGATGCCGGCGATATTGCGGCAATTGGCGGCCGAGACGCCTCCCGCTCCGATGCTATCGCCGGATAGGGTGTAACCGACGCTGATGGCGCTGCAATCAGGTGTATTGCCTTTGCTCACGTCGTCTACGATGTGAGCGACATAATCGGACGGACTCGTCGCACCATAAGGAAGAGGATCGTTGACACCGACGAAGTACGGTAGAGCACTGCCTGTCGTACTGGTGAAGTAGACCTGCGGATTGTTCATGACATAAACGAAGGCGTCGGAATTGCCTGCTGCCACGCCGGTAGTCGGCGAAGCGGCACCGTTCAAGATGCGGATGAAACCGTGCGGAATGGTGGCGGAGAAGCCGACTTTTTCAATCGGTTCGACGATGGCGAAAGCATTGAAGCCGCCGGTATACCCCTCAGTAGAATTGCCGGTGGCGGCGATCGAAAGAGTGTTGGGCACGGGTGTCGGCCAGTTAAAAGAGTTACTGCCGCGGCCCGGTGAGCTAAATTGATTGAATTCGGCCTGGCTGACCAGGTGAGGTTTCAGACCAGGCTCCAGCGGTACCAGGTGGACATCGCCGTAGTTGGAAGCGGGTGTGAAGCCGTCAGTATAGCCTTTGAGATATTTGTGACTGGGATCGGCGGCGACACTGGTCAACCAGTTGGCCACTTTGCTGTTATAAATTGCCGATTGATTGGTGACAAAGCTGTAATCGGGCAATTGTTGCGGTGCAATATAGACGTTTGACGCCGTCTGGCGGTTGAGATAAGAGAACGTCGGCCGTCCTGCCGGTGTGAGATTGTTGGCGCCGAACTGTGTGGTCGGCTGCAGATTGCTCGTCGTGCTGAAATAAGCTTGCATCTGCGGAGAAGTGGATAGGGCGCCAGCCAGAGCGGTGCTCAGATTGTTCGCCGCCGTATTGATCTGTCCGGCGTGTGTGTTGGCACCGGCATCGATACCGGCCTGGTTGATGGCGTAGGCATTCATGTTGACGAGCAAAGCCTCGCCCATGACACGGTTGATGTTGCGCAGGTTGATCACGCCCTGGGCACTACCGAGAATCTTGTCCGAAACGCCGTTGAATTGCAGCTGGTCTCCTGACCCCGGTAGAGGAACACTGACATTGACCAGTGCCGATCTGACCATAGAGAGGTTGCCGGAATCGGTAGCTCTTTGCGCTTGCTGACCGCCGCCGAACAAAGTAACGAGCTGGACGACTACGACACCGATGATGACGATCACCAGGATCAAGCCTGCCACCATCACCAGGGATGCGCCGCGTTGGTTTCTAATTCGGGCCATGAGGGGAACCTCTAGTAGTAAAATTGAACTGTGGCATACTAAGCGAAAAGCCTTACTTGTCCTGTTCGAGCCATTCCTTATTTTAGACTCTTAATTTTAGACTCTTGAACTCGGGATCAAGGTCCTGGCTAGTGGGAATAACCCCACTGGCGACGGCGAACCGCCGTATTTACAGGGCCAGGCTTTCTTTTGGCGTATTTATTATACCAGTTTAATGTTGGTTGGCAAGTACTACTGGCGCTAAATCTTAGCTATCCGGGGAATAATTAAGCAATGATCGGTCCGCTTACTAGGTCGTTGAAGATAGAGAGATACCCAATGTTCGGGAAATCACGTCTGCCCAGGTCAAAACCAAGACCACAAAAAGGTAGTGCCATAGCTGAGTTTGGCCCGGCTTTGTACGTTCTTGTGATGATTTTCTTCTTTCCCTTTCTCGATTTGATCGGTACGGCCGCCGAATATGCAGATTGCATGTACCTAAATAGCGTTTTGCTTCGCCAGGCTTCCCTTGAGAAACTGGTCTTTATGGACAATACAAAAAGCCCTCCCGCTTTGAATGTCGACCTTTCCTGCAGCACCAGTGGGACCGGTTCGCTCAATACCGTGATCAATTCCTGGATGAACAGCGGGCTCGGGGCATTTGCCAGCAGTGGCACTCCGCCGGTGCAGTCGATAAGCGTCGATCTCACCGAGGGCACAAGAAATACGCGCTACGTGCATATGACCCTCGATGTCGAATGCAAGCCTTTTCTCAACGTCCCGTTTTTCATGCAGGTGCCTGGCCTCAATGCCCCGGTCACTTTTGAATTTCACAGTCGGGCCGTTATCGAAAATATGCCGTACACGGCGAGTTAAAATGTCTATCTCTTTCAGTCGGGGCTTCAAGGTGGCGACATGACCGGTCAATCAATCTCCGGGCAAAACGCAATAGCAAAGACGAGATCGCGCGCCAGGCGCGGTCAGAGTTTGATTGAAACTGTCGTCGGCGGTGTCATTCTTGTACCGATTGTTCTGGCGATCATTGACCTGGCCGTTGTCGTACTCGGCGGTGAAATTTGTAATGACCTGGCCAAGCAAGCGGCGCGCGCCGCCGCCAATGCCGGCGATCGCGTCGAGGCCGTGACCGCCGTGGCGGACGTGCAGAATCATTTTGTCGCCTCTTCTACTTATACAGGGATGATTTTGTCACTCAGTCGCTATGACGGCACTCCGGACGGACTTGCCTCTGTCCAGGGCGGAGTGACGATTAACCTGCCTGTACCAGTGCCCTTCCTCAATATCGGTCCGAGCATGGGCGTCAAAAGCCAGGCTACTGAAGCAATCGTTGGTATTGCCCCGCCACCTCCGGTAAATTGATTTCTTTTTGGAGCGCTATTTGAAAAGCGTTCCTTCATAAAACAGAGCGATGAGCTTTGTATTTAAGGCCGCATAGAGGCCGAGCAGAAAGCTGCCCATGATCAACTGCCAGGTGAGCACGGCCTGTCGTGCCGAAAGACTACGCAATACGCCAAAACGCATGGCCATGAAGGCAAAGAGCACGACGGCAAAAAGCGCGTCGGCAATCAATGTGATCAGATTTTTTTGATCGTGCAAAAACCAGGTGGCGACGATCATGCCCAGGGCGATCAGCAAGAGCACCCAGGTGACCCGGTCGGCTTTGCGCAGTTTGATTACACCGGCGTCGGCATGAGCTTCTTGCAGGTATTTGACCGAGGAAACCAGACCACCGACCATGCTGTCGCGAGTTTGTTCTTTGCGGGCAGTGCTTGGTGCTCCAGCTGCCGAATCGGCAGCCTTACTCTGGTCAGGATCTTTATCAGACGGAGGGAGGGTTTCATCCCCTGAATGTTGCGTCAAGACCGGTCTCTCCCCAGTAAACTATGATCAAATTAATCATATCACCTGGGCTCGAGCACCAGCGGAAGATCGCTAATCCCGGCCTCTTTGAGATTGGCCACTCCGACCTTCTCCGAGTCCATTACCGCTTTGATTTTTGTCCAGCTCACCTGGTCCCTGTCGTAAATCAAAGCGGCGTTGAAGGGTTTATAGATTGATACCACCACTTTGACTACGCCCGCGGTGGCGCGCAATTTTTTTTCCAGACGGATCAAACAGGTGGCGCAACTACTGCCTACGACCTGCCAGTCGACCCGCTGCAAAGACTTTTTGGGCTCGGTTATTTTTGTGCCGGCGGTGCCCTTTGCCTGGGCCGCATCAAACGATATCCCGAACGCAAGCCCGATTGAAAGCGCGATTGAAAGCGCTGTCGAAATCCGAACGGAAAATAATGAGTGGATCATGATTGGCACCGCATATGATGGCAATCTAGGATTTAGCGGCTACGATTTCTTTGCTGCCTTTTTTCGTGGCTGGTTTGGACCAGTAGAAATCACGATTTTTGCCGTAGAACTCTATTGTCTTGGCCAGGCCTTCTTCGAGGCTCGTTGTCGGCTGCCAGCCAACCGTCTTGCGAATCTTATTGATATCCGAATAGAAATCGCCCGGTTCCTGCGCCTTGCGTTCGGCTGAAAATTCGGCATATTCCCATTTGCCCTGTTTGGCTACGGTGACTATCGTTTTGACCAATTCCAGGAAGCTTACCGGAATGTCCGAGCCGACATTGAAAACTTCACCATAGGCCGCCTTGGTGATCGCTGATTTGACGATTGCTTCGACGCAATCGTCTACATAGCAAAAATCGCGCAGGATGCTGCCGTCGCCATAGACTTGAATGGTGTCATCGTCCATGGCCAGGCGTACGAACCAGTTGCAGACGCCGAAACGCGAGTGCTGCATCTGCGAACGCGGGCCATATATATTGCTCAGGCGGAGCAGGACCGAACGGATGCCGTGCACATCGTTATAGACCTTGATGATTTTTTCGGCGGTGAGATTGGAGATTTCGTAAATGCCTTTTGGATTTGTCGGAGCCTCTTCGTTCACCGGTAGTGATACCGAGGCACCGTATTGTCCCCGTGTGCCTGTATAGACGACGATGGCGTTAGGATTGTGTTTCCGCAACGCTTCCATGAGGATGGCGGTGCCGGTGATATTCATATCTATGTCCGGAAATGGATTGGACAGACTCATTACATGGCAGACTTGACCGGCCAGGTGAAAAACGAAATCCTGTCCGCGCACCAGATAATCGATCGCCGATTCATCGCGGATATCGCAATAATTGATGCGCACCCGGTCTTTTACCGAGGCTAAATTAAACTCATTGCCACCGTAGTCGGGAATCATCGAATCGAGCACCGTGACTTTGGCGCCGAGGTTGGCCAGGCGGATTGCTAAATTGGAACCAATGAAGCCCATCCCTCCCGTGATCAGGGCGGTTTTGCCTTTGAAGGCGGTCTCAACTGTCTGGCTCATTTTCTTAATTTCCACTCAGAATGCCGGCGAAATCTATCAAAAAACTCATCAAAAACTTGTTCAAGCTTTGTCCACATCATCGATAGGGCAAGATAATAGCATGCAGTTCGCTTGCGTCCCGCATACAGTCCCGCTCTCTTTAGTATTGTCCGAATTGCTGATTTGTTTGCGGCCTCACCGGTTGCGGCATTGAGCCCGTCGATTTTCTTAGTTAAGTAGTTGTCAACTAAAGCGGTCTTAATTCATTCCTTGCTCTTTTCTTCTAGTATTGTTGGGTCAGTTATAGGGTTTGAGTGAGAGGCGTATACGTGAAAGTTCCTTTCGGCAACATGAAGCTCCACTATGAGCAGTTCAAAACAGTCCTCGACGAGGCCGTAGCGCGCGTCATGGCCAGTGGATATTACATACTCGGACCGGAACTGGAAAAATTCGAAAAGGAATTCGCCACTTTCCTTGGCGCTAAATATGTAGTTGGCTGCGCATCGGGTACCGAAGCGATATATCTCGCTCTCGCCGCAGCCGATTGCGGCCCCGGTGACGAAGTGCTTGTCGTTGCTCACACCGCTGTACCGACGATTTCGGCGATTTCGATGACCGGCGCCACGCCCGTTTTCGTAGATATCAAAGCATCTACTTATGTCATGCGCGAATCGGAACTCGAATCAAAAATCACACCGCGCACCAAAGTCATCGTCCCAGTCCACATATATGGTCATATGGCCGAGATGGAAGTTATTATGAAAGTGGCCGCTCGCCACAACATCAAAGTTTTGGAAGATTGTGCCCAGTGCACCGGTGCCACATATCGCGGCGCTACCGCCGGTACGATTGGCGATTGGGGCGCTTTCAGTTTCTATCCGAGCAAAAACCTCGGCGCCTTCGGTGACGGTGGAGCGGTCTGCACCAATTCTGAAGCCGAGTACAAGAAGCTGATCATGCTCCGCAACTACGGTCAGTCCAAACGCTACTACCACGACATCGTCGGCATCAACAGTCGCCTCGACGAGATCCAGAGCGCCATTCTTTCGGCACAGTTGCCCTACGTGCATGAGCTCAACGAGCGTCGCCGCGCCATCGCCGCTCGCTATACGGCCGGTTTGAAGGATCTGGTCGTCACTCCGGTGGAATTGCCCGGCTTCAAGCACGTCTATCATTTATATGTAATCCAGACTCCATACCGCGAGGAGTTGCAGCAATATCTGCTGGAGCGCGGCATCCAATGCCTTATTCACTATCCAATCCCCGCTCACCTGCAGCAGGCCTATAGCTTCCTCGGCTATAAAGCCGGCGCTTTGCCCACCACTGAGCACATCGTCAAGCGCATCTTGAGTCTGCCGATGTTCCCCCAGATGACTGACGCGCAGGTCGATCAGGTGATTGAAGGTATTGCCGACTTCTACAAAGATTCTCGCTATGTCGTCGATAATGCCGAAGCAGGCTCTGTGGTAAAAGCGTATGGTGAAGGTCAAGTCGTCTCATAGGAATTCGAGATCCAGATGAATAACATGCAAGTCAAAAGCAGATTCGGTGCCAAAGCAAATCCGACTATCGCCCTCAGTTCGGTGTCGCTGATCATTCCAGCCTATAACGACGAAGAAACTGTCGGTCGCCTGATCGACGATGGTGACGCATTGCTGTCGGAAATTTGTGCCGATTACGAAATTGTCGTCGTCAACGATGGCAGCAAGGACCGCACCCTCGACGTCATCCAGGGTCGAGCCGATGTGAACCCGAGAGTGCGTTTGATCAATCATCCAGTCAATAAGGGCTTCGGTCAGACGATTCGCGAGCTCTATATGGCCGGCACCAAGGATCTGATTTTTTCCCTTCCTGGCGACTATCAATATGCTCCCAAAGAATTATTGGCCATGGCTGAAGGTCTGCGCACTCATGACTTTGTCATCGGTTTGCGCGTCAATCGCAACGATCCGCCCCGCCGCAAAATGCAATCGAAAATCTACAACTTGATGTTGCGCACTTTTTATGGTCACCGCCATAAGGACGTCAATTCGATCAAGCTCTTCAAAAAAGTTATTCTGGACAGCATTACCTTGCAATCCTACACGCCCTTTGTCGACGCCGAGCTCTGCATCCGCGCCGAGCGCGCCGGCTTTAAAGTGATTGAAATCCCGATCGAGCATTTACCCCGCACCACCCAGGGTGCTTCCGGTGGAAAATTCTCGGTAATCTGGGAAACATTCTCGGATCTGATCAAAATGAGCGGTAAGTTTTAGAAGACAAACGCTGCTTTTAGCAAATAAACATCAAGCCCGGGACTTTCAAACGGTCCCGGGTTTTTAATTTGCCCTGTCAGCTTAATGTCACAGGAGGGCATTAAGCTCGGACTATCGAGGCGGTCCAGTGCTTTTCTTCTCTCTCGCTGGCCGGAGCCTCGACCTGCTTGGAGAAATTGCCGTGGCTCTTGATGCATCTGATAGTTCCGCTGCCAGTCCATCTGAAAAGCCTTTGGCTTGCGACGGTATCGACCATGGTGTGCCAACCGGGCGAGTGCACGCTCTTGCCGACAGCGCCGAGGCATTTAATCGCACTCTCCAGGACAACCAGTCTGACCACATTGGTCACGGTGACGGCGCGAAAGTCTTTGATGCGGGCAGAGCATTGTATGAGGAACTGGTTGAATTGCCCGTTGGTGAACGCCGTGCCCTGGTGAAAATGACCGAAGCCTACAACCACATGATGCAACCTGGTGACCCTGCCATGCCCAGGCTGGAAATAGCGATTGGTGAAGATGCTTTTATAGCTCAGCTGAAAATAACCTATCCGATTCCGTTTGACTATGATGGCAAGGGACAGCCGCTCTCCTATTATACGGAGAACTTTACATACGACGGCAGGGGAATGTGCGCCCAGGCACCTCAAAATCCTATGGTTCGGTTTGGCTCTGAGCCGCGGCTAGGATTTGCGATAGAATTGCCGAGCTTGGGGCGGTGAGTTAACGCACCCGGCATTGGAATCAGCGCATTATGCTTTCAGGAAACCATGACCGCTTATAGAAAGTACGATTTTCCCGTTTCTAAGATCCGTCGATTTTTAGAACCAGGGCCGGTGGTGCTCGTCAGCTCGGCCTGGAAGGGTCAGACCAATATCATGACTATGGCCTGGCATACGGTGATGGAATTTTCTCCATCGCTTATCGGTTGCATGATCACAGCTGCCAATCACAGCTACGAGATGATCCGCAAGAGCAAAGAGTGTGTGATCAATATCCCCGAACTAGAATTGGCCGAAATTGTTGCCGGCATCGGCAATACCAGTGGCGCCGAGATCGATAAATTTGAAGAATTTGGTCTGACTGCTGCACCATCGACAAAAGTGGGAGCACCGCTGATTAAAGAGTGCTACGCCAACTTTGAATGCGAAGTCGTCGACTCCCGTCTCTTGAAAAAATACAACTTTTTTATCCTGGAAGTTGTGAAAGCGCATGCGCCGAAAACCCCTAAATATCCGCGCACCATTCATTACCGTGGTGATGGAATTTTTATGGTCTCCGGTGAAACTCTCAACCTCAAAAAGTTTTTCAAGAAAGAAAATCTCTAAATTTCGGTGCGGCTAGATTTGAACTAGCGTGGCCTTGCGGCTTCTGGGTTACAACCAGATGGATTCAGCCTCTCTCCCACACACCGATAAGAAGAAAAAATGGCGGTTCTGACGGGATTTGAACCCGCGCTCTTCTCGCTGACAACGAGTTGTCTTAGGCCACTAGACGACAGAACCATGGCGTGTGAACGTGGTACTGCCCCACGATATGCAGTTTTGGAGACTGCTGTCCTGCTGTTGAACGATTCACACAAATGGTGCCCCATCTCCGATTCGAACGGAGAAACACCGCTTTCTAAGAGCGAGGAGTGTACCAATTCCTCAAATGGGGCAGCTGGCACCGCTGGCGGTGCCGTGGGTCGAGCGATTTCTTTTGTTTTGATTAGCACCTGAGCCGACTTGCACGGCTGCATAACTGGTTTGCAATCAGTCGCATTACTATCTTTGCTACAGGCACTTGGGGTGACTACGGAGAATCAAACTCCAATTCAAGGGTCCACAACCCTTTGTCTTATCTTTAGACGATAGTCACAATGCTGCGGTGCTAGGCTCTGCCCCTAGATCTCCTGAGTCAAAGTCAGGCGTCCTGCTGGTTAGACGACTCCGCAATAAAAATCTTCTTTGAAATAGATGTCGATCTCGATTTTGTTTGCGGTATCGCTGGTAGGGGCAGAGTCTGCTCCCCGCTATAGTCGTGAGAGGAATCGCACCTCTGGCATCGCCCTCATCAGGGGCGCGTTCTGCTACTGAACTACACGACTTGAAACTGGTCGGAGATCTAGGAATTGAACCTAGTACATCTCGCTCCCAAAGCGAGCGTTCTGCCGATGAACTAATCCCCGATACAGTGGATAAAAGTTCAGAGTCGCGGTCGAATATCAGTTTTAATGGAAGATTGCGTTTCATCTTGTGGAATCTCTCTTTGAATATCTGCATGGCTAGCAGTCATATAGTCCGTGCCTGAGCGCAGCGATTGGGGCCAGCTAAACTGGCTATCACTGAGGCAATATGAATGCTGTTTGGAGAAATTCACGACTGAAAAATTCCTGAAATCGAAACTAACTTTTAACACCATAACACGGCTGCGCAAAAATGCGCAATGGAGATTTTGATTTGTTTTTGTTTGTTGCTCGTGAGAGGTGTTTTGTTTGCTCTCCGATTTTTGCGCTCTGGTCCGATCGTTTAGGAGAATTATTTTCACTGCCATTGTACGTACTCTTCCCAGTGACAGGTGCGTACTAGAGGTGTAATGTCCAGGTGACGCTAATAATTGTTATGCCGGAATCAAATCCAGAACGACACTTCCCCACTCAGCTCGCAGGCATCCCGAATCATGGCCGAACCATTCGAAGCAGGCGGTTTCAAGCCGCCAAATAATTTACCAGCCGACGTTACCAGTAACGCTGACGCGTTTATCGCCGATTACTTCCCGATTTCGCGACCGGGCTTTGCCGAACAGCAGAGAGCGCCTGCGAAAGGTAAGCATTCGGAGGAGCCCGATGATAAAGATGGGCACAAAGATGCAGACCTTACCATTCTGGAATTAGGCGAAGTGGCCGGAAAATCGTTTGTGCACTCTTCGATAGAAGAGACTGCCAACGGGCTCGGGCAGCTCGTCAATGCGGTGGCTGATCGTCACCTTATACCGGAAGTGAAGATTTTCGACCCGCAGACTGACGCCGATATGGGCAGTGAGCGCTGGTATGCTCAGAGCATAGGTGGGGGAGCTGGGGCCGTTTTGCCCTTTATCGCCACTGAGATGGTGACGCGCCGGGCCGGTTCGACCGATCTATTCAGTCACATAAGAGGGGCGGCGGACAATGTGCCGGCTTTGAGCGCGATTCTTGGTAAAGAGAATGCCTCGCACTGGATTTCTCCCTGGTCTAAGAGTGTTATGGACGGTGGGATATACGGCGCTGCTCTCAGTCCGGCTGCCGACGATAAACATGATTTTTGGCAACAGCGCGGTGTGAATGGATTGACCGCCTCCATCTGTTTTGGCACGCAATTTGGGGTTTCGCACGGTCTGGTGGCTGGCCTTGAAAAAGGCGGCGTTGGTCATGCGCACTTCGATGCGCAGCATGGATTTGACGCCAAAACCGCTGTCGGTCACGTCGCGGCTAACGTCACGGCCGGTACTGCTGCCGGCTTTGTTGGAGCTGAAAGCTATTCGTTGCTGTCCAGCGGCCATGCCGCTAACAAGGAATTTGTCCAGGAGGCGATGGCCAAGTTTGCCATTACCGGTCTCAGTCTGGAAACAGTTCATTTAGGCGCGAGCACCATCATGGCCAGGGCTAAAGCCGATGGTCATGATGGTGCGCTAGCGCATGCCGCTGATGTTGCCGAAATTCAGTCGGAGGGCGCCTCGGTTGGTCACTCCGAAGAAAACTCCGACAGTGGCGCGCCAATTCCTCTGCCGACCGAGCCGGCAAGCAATAAAGATCACTAAAATAAATTGGCTGCACAGGATGGGATCGAACCATCGACCTTCCCGTTAACGGCGGGCCGCTCTACCGCTGAGCTACAGTGCATCGCCCAAAATATTTCGGTGAAATTTTGCTTCCGCGAAATCTATGAGCTGTTAATGCAGCCAGTTAGGATTGGCTTGGGATAAAGTTCACTTTCAACGGCGGCTTCGGCGATGGCAGTAGCTTCTTTTGCTCTTGCGACTTTGACTTTAGTCCAGTAGCCGCGACCTGGCTTGGCGATACCAAGCAGCCGGCAGCGTTTGTCGATCGCTTTGTCGGAAACTCCGAAGATGGCTGCAACCTTGAGGGTGGGCATTTCCCAAACGAGGTTTTCCAGCTCTTCTCTGGATGGGTCGAATTTTCTTCTGTTTAGCATGATGTACCTCCCGATAACGTTTCGTCTTTCTTGTTGTGAGCAATTAGGTTGCCTGAGAATCGCACTCAGATCTCGCACCTTAAAAGGGTGGACTCTAGCTCTTTGAGTTAGCAACCTTTATCGCGCAGGAGTGGAATCGAACCACCTTAGAGCCGCTTCGTAAACGGATGCCTATCCGGTAGACTACCTGCGCGCATGAATGAAAACGCCACCAGCTGGAGTCGAACCAACACCCTTCCCGGTAGAAACGGGACGCACGTCCATTCGTGCTGTGGTGGCGTATATGGTGATATTGGTTTCCGGGGTTTGGAGCTACGCGTCTTTATTTCGTAGATGATTACGTGGTAGGGCCGACGAGAATTGAACTCGCTTTGCGCTGTTGAAAGCAGCGATTCCTAACCAATAGAAGACGGCCCCGTGGAGCCCCTGGCGTAGAATCAAACTCGCGACCACTCGCTTACAAGGCGAGCGCTCTATCACTGAGCTACAGGGGCATACAGGAATCAATCGCGCCATAGACGCGCAGCTCGAACCGAACCTGCCACCGAAAAGTTGCCGCAGCAACGCGCTTATCCGGAAGAGTAAATACTCCAGCGATAAACTAGGCGGTAGTTCGAACCGTCTCTCGTGTATATGATGTAGATGAAGAGTGAACATGATTGAAAACCTGTACTGGTGCGCTAAAACGAAGTAAGCAGACTGGCCGTCCGCCATTACTATTTCGTTTGAGCTGTACCTGGGCGTTCACGTCTTTGTCCTCTTCTATACCAAATTGCGTCGCGGCACTTGCCGCAAAAATTCATTGCCGATACAGATCTGAATCAGCATCACTAAATCAATATATACCACAGGCAAATCATATGCAAGACATTTTTTCTGCAATTCTTCTAAATATTGTCATGCATTTTTTCGCAAGTTTTTAAAAATTGAGGTTCGAATCAATTACGGTCTGCGTCGCGGAGTCATCTGAAGAATGACTATGGGGGCGCCATTCGAGTTTTCATCGCAGTTTGGTTTCAGGGCGGCAAAAATCCAACCACCATTCAAAGTCTGGCGACTGACGGTTGGTGTGTCGCTATTCAATTTTGCATCGAGCGGATGTAAAATGCGCTCGATGCAATGAAGTAGATGGTTTTCGTCATTGAATTTTTCTGTCACCTTTTCCATTTGCTCGCCGCGTCGCACAAAGATATGTTCATGAGAATGGACATAGATCTCATCGACCGATCGATCTCTTAAGAGCGGGCCCAGGACGCTGAAGCCGAAAAGTTCATCAAGGGCCATTTGTAAAACTAACCCCCGCTCCATCATGGTCAGCGCGGATGGATCAAATCGTACCAGTTCTCGTACACGTGCGCGCACCTTTTCCTGGACCTCGGTGTCGTATTCTAAAAGGTATGTAGTATCGACCTCCCTATAAATCAATTCGATTATTCTGCGAGCGCGTTCGGTCAATAGCTTTTGTCGTGCGTTTGAGAAGGACAGCGATTCACTATTTTTCTTAGACGCATTTGCCGGCTGATGTTTTTGTCCTCGAATTGGTTCAAGATCGTTGTGGCAACTTCTGCATATTGATGCCTCGTTCCGTACCATCTCCGCACAAGAAGGGCAGGGATAAAAGTGTTGAGACGAAAGACCGCTTTGACAGAAGCGGCAGAGAATCGCCTGCTCCTGAATGACTTCAGCGCAGTTTGGACAACGTCTTGATTCAGGCTCGTGGTCACGAAGAGCAGTGGCCATGGTTGGATTCTCCAGGTTCGTATCATCTAGATCTGCAATTTCATCTTATCAGGGCAGTCAGGCCGCCGTGAGCTAAGACCTGGCCGCAGCGCTCACGATTTCTAATTTGCGTGCCCCTAAATTGCCACAAGGTCAAGCTTAAGCTGCTCTCATGGGTTTGAAGTGCAAGCTTTACATACCCGCCTCGCCCCAAGGAGATCGGATCAATGTTTGATGACAGAGCCACAGCGCCGGAAGCACGAGTCAATAATACAGTCGGTTCCAATCTGGCCGATGCCGGAAATGTGGGCTTACGCGTTGTCAGCGAATACTATGACCAGCGCCACAACAACAACAACAACAACGACAACTACGCCGCTGAGCGCAGAGCCGCCGAACTGCTCATTCCTGGCCTGGTCGTGCCGGGACTACTTGTGCCTGCCGTGATTGAGCTCGCTCCGATTGGTACTAATGCCGTTAAGGGAGCCGTCGAGAGATATCAGCAATCAAGGCCGCATGATCAGGATAATCGGCCTGGAAGCGAACCTTACAGGGGCGCTCCAGAGCAGGTCCTGTATCAATCTCCCGGTCGCGAAACGTCATCGCCTCAGAGCCTCGATGTACCGCCGTTGTGGAAAGAACACGTCAATCCGACTGCCGCTGAATATCGCAACCGTTGGGTGCACGACATCCTCGATAACGGCACCTATACCGTGGAAAAAGGTGATTCTCTGTACAATGTCGCTCGCCGATCACTTGGCGTGTCTGGTCATGCCGACGCCGGAGCTAAAGAAATCGCTCAAGAAGTGAAGCGCATTGCCGCTCTCAACGACATCCAACTGGACAAGAAAGGCCATCCGGTTCATCACCTGCAGGCCGGAGCGGTTCTCGACGTCTAGATTAGAGCTTCGTTTTACTGCCAGGCAGTTAGCCTTGGGCGTACATACTGTTTGTATGCCGGAGCGGTGGCGCGCATCTGCGAAAGAATCGCCGTAGTCTTGAGCAGGCTGTTGCCGATTTTTCTAGCTTCCGGATGGTTGGAGTTGAGTAGTTGCTTGAGCGGCAGCACCGCGCTGGCCGCTGTAATTTGCGAAAAGTCAGCTGTAAACACCCGTTTTTCTCCAAGGACTCGGGCCTTCAAATTGCTGTAGGCAATCATCTGCGTCGGATTGATTTCCTCGAAGGATTTATTCATTTCGCTGGTGAGCAGAACGCTCTTGCCCGGAGCGAGGACAATACTCTGGTTGGCATAATTGATTTTGACCGCCGCCTGGCGCTTATCGTCCAGGTCATAGATGGCGACGCCCTGCGCGTAGGCGATTACCAGGACCAGTGACCGCGCGGCGATATTTAGCGCTCCATAAGGCGTATGAACAACGATGTCTTCGGTCGGCGCAAACACTACCGAGCCGCGTTTCATGATCAGAGCTTTCTTGCCACCGACGTTTTCGCTGACTCCGCCGTTCAAAGTATGGCTGGTCGCCAGCGGCTGCGGGCCGCTTTCGATGGCGTTAGTTGTTCCATTTGTTGTCGCCGCTGAGATTTCCTCCAGTTCTACAACAGAGGAAACTTCCGGTGTCAGACCAAAAGCTTCTCCTCCATGCAGGATGGCCGGGATTGCGCCGGAGCTTATTTCGGTGTCCGAGATCCAGAGCGGTTGCCGGTTTTGCAGGGGCTGCGAGATCGTTTGTCTGCTACTGTCAAATACGTTTGTGTTGAGGGCGGAGCTGCTGGTGTTAACATTGGCTGAAGCGATTGCCTGTCCGCTGCTAACTGCCGTCATCACCGCTGTGCCGACGCCAGGCGCTTTTGCAAGCGCTGGTGATGCATTGAAAGCAGTCAGGAGTTGGAATGCCTGATTTGATAATTGTCCAGGCAGTGCTGCACTTGAAAGCGCCGGCGGATCGGCCGTGATTGTCGTCGGTTGAGCGATCGTACCGTTGACGGTGATAGCGGAAGCTGCTAGTTTCCCTGTCGAGAAAATCACCTGGCCTTTGTTCGCCAAGTTGCCTGGGTTGATGGATTGCAGAGTAAGAGCAGTTGAGCCGTTTGTATTGACGGTGATGCCCTTCGCGCCGAAAAAGAAGGGGCCGCTCGCAGGCGCCGTCGTGGTGATC
>JAGXAB010000161.1 GCA_018971775.1 Cyanobacteria bacterium REEB67
ATCCAAAATCAACAAGCTTCGCTCGGCGCTTACCATGCTCTTCCACAAGGAGAACGTTACTTGGCTTTATATCGCGGTGTATGATGTTGTGCCTGTGTGCCAGGGCGAGAGCATCGGCCAGCTGAATGAATATATCGAGGGGATGTCAGTTCTAAGGAAAAACCCAAAATTTCCGATAATTGTAAAGACAACTTTTGAAGTTCGTCAGCGGAAATGCAAATTTCACCAACGATTGCTCTCATCATCTAGGCACATACACTCCTGAGCTGCAACGCCCATATTGTAACGCTTTAATATCAGATCGTCCTACCAAATCCTTAGGGTTGATGTGCAATCAAGTAACGAAAAGCCTCGTCACCGAGCCGTGCGCATTGTGCCAGAGGTTATCGGCAAAGATATTAAAAGCTGCCACAATACTCTGCAAAGAGCAAACGGTGGCTTGCCGCCTTGGTACAAACAAGACGGCCGCTTTAGTCACATTATTACTGCAAGCGCCGACGGAGACAAAGGAACGATCGCGATCAGGTCACTATCACCCTATGCCCACTACAGCGACGTGCAGGTCACCGAAACAGTTTGCGAGAAAAAATAGCTCGCTCTACCACGATATTGTCGGTCTATCCAATGCCGGAGTTTTCGGCATCATTCTGACCCACTCGCTCCGCCAATAGTAATCATAAAACCTGAGCCAACATTTTTGCGGCACGCCCAGGCGTTCGCAGGTCGAACGCAACACCGGTATGGCCTTATCGACGTCAGTCAGACAGAGGTCAAAATAATAGCTGTTCGGCACTCCACGCCCAGTCGCCGCAAGCGATCCCAATTTCTGCTCGCGCAACGTTTTATCCAGAGTGTCCTCGATTTGGTTGCGCTTTTCGTCATCAAATTGCGACTGCTCATCGAGCATTTGCAGATAGGCAAACTTTTCTCCATGCCTGGAATATCTCTCCGAGTGCAAAGATCCTGGCACGTCCAGGCCGCCCATCAGGTCGTTAAACGAAGACACAAAAGTGAGCCGACCGCGATTCAATTTGTGCGCCTCATCCCAGGAGGCCTTAGAACTTTTAAAGAGACTTACGGCTTCAACTTTCGGGACCTGGTAATAATATTTTTCCGGCAGTTTAGAAAGTATGGTGCTTTTTAGCTGCGTAAAATCTTTGGCAAATATCTCAGCCGCCTTTGGTACATCTTGATTCGACTTTTCTATGATGCCGGAATTTTTCGAATGAAAATTTCCAGTCCACTTATCAAGATTTTCTTCACCGAGTACCAGTTCGCAAAGTAAGAAAGCACTCTGGACGTCATCTTTGGTGTCAACAGTTTTATTGAAATCAGGCGAATCGATCGTCACACTGATCAGATGCCCCTGCTCTTCAGTGACGATCGCTTTGAACGGGCCGAGTTTTTTGTGACCACGCGCCTCAAATCCACCTGCGACATTAAGAGGATCAAGCGCTTTGCGATAGCAATCAACTTTCCACCCGAGTATGTCACCGGCCCTGGCCACCATCGTCTGCAACATTGGCATCCGATTAAAAGCGCTGCCTCGACAGATATCTAGTTCGATTTTGTTGTCCGGCGCCGGCCCCATCTCAAATTCAAATTCTGGCTCGATTGGTTTGAGATGCTCACTGACCCAACCTACGGCCTGATTGGGATCTTTCTTCATGCTGTCCCAGGTAATCTTCGACTTGTACGCTTTGAAGTCAGTCCAAAATTGGTCTATCTCCTTAATTTCCTGCGCCTTCTTCCGGCCTTCAGGTCCATCAGCGTCATACAAGAAGCGCCATCGACTGGATTCAGGCTCGTCTGTGCTTGTGGCCAAATTAGAAATTTGCTCAAGGCTGCCACAGGCAGCTAACGAACATACGGCCGCAACGGTCAGAACAATGAGAACGGTAGTTTGATTTTTCATAGGAAAAAGTATGTGTGCCTCTTATGGCGATACGGCTTGACCTACTTCTTACGCCTTGCTCTCAACCATATTATCCTCGACGGTCTGCCTGCCGCCAGACTCATGCTGGCGAGTTGCGTATTTGATATCAGGAGCGAGGACCTGTTCGACGATTGTCTTGCGTTCTTCAGGTGTTACGGCTGCCCAGCCGCGTAAGTAGCGTTCGTATAATTTGTGTATTTCTAGATTGGTCATTGTCGCTTCTTTAGGTCGTGCCCTGTGTGGGTGTATGACTCTCCTTATACCGGGCGACTAAATTGAAGATCTGATATTTTGTGCTGACTTGTATGCGGGCTTTAATGGCTAAGTTTTTCAAGCTCCAGCCTTAGTTTCACGCCCAAAACCCAGCATCGCCATCGTCTTCGCAAACCCACCTCGATACCTCGCGTTCAAAGCACTCATCTCCGACGCTGTCAAAGGCCCATCCGATATCATACGCCTCGCCTGAAGCGGATTGTCACCATATATAATGTGCCTTCCTCGCTGAAATTTGTCGAAGAGACTGTTCATCACCTGTGGATCGTTCAGGTCTTTCTCCGCATACGAGCGCATCTCGCCGCCTAATCTGTCCAGCTTCATTGCCTCAGGTCTATCGTTGACCAAAAAATTCTTTATGCCTTTCGCGTCTAGCTTTGGATGCTCCGGATGATATTTCTCGAAGGAGGCAATCTGGTCGTCCCAATAGTTAGAGTAGGTGCGCACATCCCTGAGAAAGCCGGGCAATTTCTCGCGAGCATCGGCCATCCTTGCCGGCGTTGTCGCACCGTCCGAGTTGACAGCCATGTTAGCTCTCGACTCCGCCCCATAAAACTTGTTGTAATAGTCCATTCTGATGCCGGTCTTGTCGTTCATCTGGTCAAAAAACAAGGGCGGGATTTCTGGTTTAAATAGCGCGTGCCCGGCCTTAGCTCCGGCCAGACCGCCGACCGACATCAAAGCCGTATCAAAGACAAAGGAGCCGACACTTTCTTTCATTACCTTCGCATCTTGCTGCATATTCTTGTCGGAGCGCCAGGCATCGCCCATGGCGTTTGCAGCCAGAGCGCCGTGCTCACCAGCATCTTTGAGTAAGGCAAGCGTGCCGGCGGTGGCCAGGGCCCGCCCGGCCAGATATCCGAGACTGCGCCCCCTGGTCATGTATGCCAGGCCGAGCCCGGTGCCGATAGAGAGGGCAACCTCGCCGGCCGTTTCTAGTCGGTGACCGCTCGATACGGACTGTTTAGCCGCATCAACTATGCCTGCCGTGCCCTGGCCTAGCAGATGTACCTCGCGGAGCGCCTTATCGGTCCACGATTCATTGCTGCTGGGCCGGTTATTTGCCGGCGTATCGACAGCCTTGTCCGGCAAGGCAAAAGACGTGTTATCCATCGTGTTAAATCCCGACGGTCTGATAGGGTGGAGAGGCACCGATATTGCGTATTTCTCAAACACTAAACCCAGTGACCGTTCTGGTCACTGGGGATCGTACGTATTAAATCGTCGTATCGGATCGAAGGCCCTAATTCTCAGAGGATTTAGCGCTTGTCCCATTGAAACGTCGGCAAACCTCCGATCGCTCGCACAGTATCATGCCCGTCCCGATACGCCTGTACGGGAGCTCCGGTGGTGCGGTTAAAAGACTGGATATTGTACATAGTGACAGTGTTGCCGTGCATGCCCGGCTGATTTGGCGTCACTTCAACCGTAAAGGCCACCTTCGAGCCGCGGCGTTGTAGCTCGGCGTTGACCGCACCAATGAAGGCCGGCATTTCTCCGTCGTGGCGACCGAGTTGCGAGGCAAATTCCCTGGCTGTGCTTTCGCTAAGCTGGCCAGTCTTTGCAAACTGCGCGTCATTAGTCAAAATATCGGCTGCACTGGTAACCGCGCCGGTACGCTCGGCATTTTCGCTATTTATTCTCTGGTGCTCGGCATTCTGCCAGGTAGTTTGATTTAACTCCTGAGGGGGCGTCAAATCATGAAAATAGCGAGTGCCAACCTGGAAATAAGCTCCGGAGCGCATCTGCTCCGCCGTCGGTGCAGTGTTTTGCTCTTGCACCATGTGCATGGAAAGTTTGCCGTTTTCATTGCGGATTAGCGGACCGACGCCGTCTGTCTTGATTGCGGTGTTGAGGTCGTCCACCATTTTCTGAGCTTCGGTATTGCCGCCGTGGTCGAATGATCTTTGCACCTGTTCAAAAGTAAAGTCGGCGGCGAGTTTGAGATCGTGCTGACCAAAACCCCGGTCGGTCAAGTTGGCCAATTGCTGGACACTAAAACTCGAGTCAGATTTTGTCCCAGAATCCTTTGTCTGTAGAAGCGCATAATCTTTTGCTGCTGCTGTCTGGTAAATGTTGCCCATGACTAAGTCGCCGCGCTCGGCTGGGGCGGCAACGGACAGCGGCTTCATCGCCTCGGTCGGCCTGTATGCATCGCTCGAAGCTTGAACTATTGCTCCTGCATGAATCGTAGCGTTGTCGACTACACTGCCCTCTAAGGTGTCATGCATTGTTTGGTTATCTCCCAGGTCTCACAAAGAAAAATGTCGGGTCTTTGCTAAGACGATAAGCGGCGTTTGTGACATATAGCTGACATGAGAGTATGGCCAACTGTTAGACCAGGCTCGGCCAGAGCAATAACGTTGGAAGGACTGTTTGAAGGCACCAGTTGGGAGTGCGCTGATATCGGTCAATTTATGATCGATGAATATTTACCGGAGCATCTCAGTCCATATCTAGAATTTGAGCTTGAAGATGTTGTAGCCGACGCTAAAGCCATCTTCGAAGATATTAACTACGACGTTGCGACCACGCGAGAAGATCACAACGGCATAACGATTAATGTGAAAGGCACTTACGACGGTTATTCGCTTGACGACGATGTAGACGAATCCAGCATTATCGATATGGAAATTACGATCTATTTGCGTCGATGTGCAGGTCTGATCTCATTTGCCAGAAATATTTGTAGAAGGAAAACTTCGGCTCGAAGAGGAAATCGATCATGAAGATGATGACGAAAGCGACGGCGATAGCGAGTCTGTAGAGAGCGAGCAGGAACTGGCTAGCTGACGCTAAGCTACTCGGCACGACAGTAATCCCGATACTTGGCCCGGCCTTGTGTCGAGATTTGTATTACTGCCTTTTCGTTTTTAGCGAGCTAACCAACGGGCCAGCTCTCCCAAGAGCAACGAATTAATGCCGCTAATCGGCCAGTCCGCGCTATTGCCACATTGCCCAAAAACCAACGGCGTCGCTCTGGGCTTGGGTCGGCTCCGCTCGCTGCCTGGGCGTCCAGACCAGGCCATGCTCGCGCTGCAGTGCGCGCAACCACTCGGCGAGCAGCCGGGTACTATCGCAATCTTCTTTGTTGTAGGCGCGTATATCAGCGAGTATCTTTGATGTCTGCCAATCATCGCCGTCCTTGAGCTCCAGCCAGCGCTCATAATAAACAACACTATCCATGGCGGTGGCCACTTCACCCGCGCGTTTGTCCTTGTACAAATGCTCGATATTTTTGATCGAATACTTCGGCTCGCCGACTCTAATTGACTGTTTCACCACAGCATAAAGATCGACCATCACCTCATGCCTAAAAGTGACACCCGAAATAACTGCGCCAAAGACAAATAACTGCGCGCAAGGCAAAATAACTGCGCGCATACCCATACAATTGCGCGAAAGGGTATCGCCCCGAACACTGCAGTCGCGCCTGCGCTATCTTGTTGACCATGGACGCGTTGTGACGGAGGGCCAAGGCCGCGGAGTCAGGTATCACATCGCGGGATTCGGTGCCGCGGCCATCGCCCCAGCAGATGCTGAGCTTCAGCTTCAACAAATACACTCTTCTGAACCTGCACGGTCTGTTAGCAAATAACTTGCTTTCGAATCCTCAAGCGGAAGGTAGACTGCGATTTATTGAAGTGGGCATCCAAGGTTCTTCTTTTCAGCCGCTTGCAATTCCGCAACTTATTGATGAGTGCGTCGAACAAATTTTAAATACAGCCCAAGCGATCAAAGACCCTTTTGAACAATCGTTCTTTGTTATGGTTCAGCTACCGTATCTGCAACCATTTGACGACGTGAACAAGCGCGTTTCGCGACTGGCTGCAAACATCCCGCTAATTAAAGCCAACCTCATTCCTCTCACATTCTTAGACGTGTCAAAGGATTTGTATACCCAAGCAACGCTGGGAGTATATGAACTGAACCGCATAGAGCTACTCAGAAATGTTTATCTATGGGCCTATGAGCGTTCGGCAGAACGGTATGCAGCAGCGCAGCAATCACTCGGTGCACCCGACCCATTTCGTCTCAAACACAGGGAAGCTCTCCGCGAAATAGTCGGGACAGTCGTACGCAGCCTGTACCACAGGGAAGAGACATTCAAATTTCTAGAGAAGTGGAGCGCAGAAAATATTCCAGCCGACGAACAAGAGAGTTTCTTGGAGGTAGCCGAAGACGAGATTCTCGCATTGCATGAGGGCAATTTTGCCCGATATAAAATCCGTCCTTCTGAGTTCGATGCATGGCGAAAAGTTTGGGGTTAATCAAAATGGCCGAGCGCTGCTTCACCTCGATCACCGCACCTTCACGTTGCAGCCCCCACGACCCGACAAAACAAATTCACCCACTCCATTTGCTTTACCTGATTACACCCAGTCCTAGCCAGCGCCGGAGCTCCCACCACAATCGCCAGGCTCTGCGCCCGCGAGATAGCGACGTTCAATCTATTTTTGCTAAAGATAAAATCCAGCCCACGCGGCGAAGCATCCCCCGAGCTGGAGCACATCGACACAATCGATACCGCCGCCTCCTGCCCCTGAAATTTATCCACAGATCCTACCCTCGCACCTGGCAGCGCATGCAGCAGCGCCCGCACTTGTACGTTGTAGGGCGCGACGATCAAAATATCATTGAGCGTAAGGGGCCTCTCGCTGCCACCAGTTACGACCGAGCACTTTCTCAAAGCCTCGAGCATGCGCACAATCACCGACACTTCTTCATCACTACCTTGCGTATTGCCCT
>JAGXAB010000162.1 GCA_018971775.1 Cyanobacteria bacterium REEB67
CGACAACAATCATTTGAATTTGGTCAAGGTTTCAGGAGAAGCGGAACGGCTGCTAAACAATGGGAGTTGAGAGGTAGAAATTCAGCAGCTATCGGCGCAGGAATTGGCAATCAGAATGGAGCAGCGTGCCTGCTAGGAAATATTGCCGGCCCGCGAGATGCCAATTTTTTTCAGGTTGAGCCGACGGTCATTGACGAACGTCATTACACTTCCGGTCGCGCCGAGCGCCATCAAAAAACGTCGCCGACTTTGCCTGTCATCGCCGTCGTGCGTGAATTTGCCAACCCCGTGCGGGTGGGCCGTTCGTCGCCGGACCGTACAGATTTTACCGAAACACTCTTCTGGAATGCCGGTGTCAAAACCGACGAACAGACGGGCGAGGCAACAGTTAGCTTTGGCTTGAATAACAGCGTCACCGCCTTCAAAGTCTTTGCCGATGCTTACACTGCGGGCGGAGCCGTTGGGACCGGTAGTGCTTCACTGCAATCTGTGCAACCTTTTTATGCCGAGGCAAAAGTGCCCCTGGAAGTGACCAGCGGCGATCAGATTCTTTTGCCGCTGAGCATGGTCAATGGCACGGACGGCGACTTAACCACACCGACCGTGAGTGTAAATCTTGAAGGTGATTCCAAACTGCTGGTGCCCCAAAAGAGTAGTGGCGACCTTACTGCCGGTGCGCGTGTTCGTTGGCTCCAGCCTATAGATGTGGGCACCGATGGTGGTATAAAAGACCTGAAATTTGTTGCCAGAGCCGGGTCTTACAGTGATAAGGTTTCGCGCAAACTTTCAATCAAACCGGCTGGTTTTCCTGTTGAGCATACATTTGCTGGAATAGTCGGTCCGGGGCAGAGTGCTGTACATACAATCACCATACCCGGTGCCATTTCCAAAAATAGCTTGACGACAAATGTTGGAGTTTTTCCCACGCCTCTGGCTAATCTGACCTCCGCGCTTGAGCGCATGATTCAAGATCCAAATGGCTGCTTTGAGCAGACTTGCTCGACGAGCTATCCCCTGACCATGGCTCAGCAATATTTCACTTCTCACACAGGCGTCGATCCAAAATTGGTAGAAACCTCGAGAGAAAAGCTGGAAGTCGGCTATCAAAAATTGGTTTCTTTCTGGTGCCCCGATAGAGGCTACGAGTGGTTCGGTCAAGATCCCGGCCATGAAGCTCTCACTGCTTTTGGTCTCTTGCATTTCACCGACATGGAGCAAGTGCGTTCGGTCGACAAAAATATGATTGCCACCACCCGTGCCTGGTTGCTCAAGCAAAAAGATGGGCAGGGCGGCTTTACCAGAAAGCGCCGCGCTCTCCACACCTGGATCGAGGACAAGGACTGCTCGAATGCCTATATATGTTGGGCTCTTCTCGAGACCGGTTCCACCGCTTCCGACCTGGCACCAGAGTTGGCATCTCTAAAGACAGCCGCCCTGGCCAGCCAGAACAATTATGTGGTGGCACTGGCTGCTAACGCTCTTTATCTTGCTGGTGAAAAGGATAGCGCCAAAAAATTGATGGACCGTCTGGCCGCTGTACAAAAAGTCGATGGCAGTATCGAAAATATAAAGAGCTCGATCGTCGGCAGCGGCGGCGAATCTCTGGAAGTCGAAGGTGTGGCGCTGGCTACTCTCGCCTGGTTGCGTGATCCTGCTTATGTCAGTAACGTCGAGAAGAGCATCAGGTTTTTGGCGGACTCCTGCAAAGCCGGCAAATATGGTTCTACGCAAGCGACGGTGCTGGCTCTGCGGGCTATTGTCCAATATGACAAATTGCGTGCGCATCCAAAAGCCGCCGGCACCGTGCGCATCACAGTTGACGGCGAAAAAGTGGGTGACTCTATCGCCTTTGATGATAAAGCTCAGGGTGCAATAAAACTACCCGACATCAGCAGCCTGCTCACGCCGGGTGTGCACAAGGTCGAGATCTCCATGGATGGTGGCAGCCCAATGCCCTATTCTTTCGCGGCCAAATATCATACGCTCACGCCCACCTCCGACAAGGATTGCAAACTGAATATCGCCGTCAAACTGTCGCAGACTAAGGTAATTGAAGGCGCCTCCACCGAAGCCGAAGTGACCGTGAGCAACGAGGCCGGTGAAGTTATTCCCAACCCTGTTGCTGTTGTCGGTTTGCCCGGTGGCATGGAGCCGCGTCACGATCAGCTTAAAGAACTGGTCAAGAAGGGGAATATCGATGCTTATGAAGTGAATGGCAGCAAAATCGTCTTGTACTGGAGGACTCTAGCCAAAGACGCGAAAGTGACGGTGCCTCTGAGTGTCATCGCCGTCGTGCCTGGCACCTACAGAGGCCCGGCCAGTAGCACCTACTTGTATTACACCGACGAGCACAAAAAATGGGTAGACGGACTGCTGGTGGAGATTGCGGCTAAATAAGATTGTTTGGCTAGCCCGGCAACATCTGCGATCGGTCATGATCTGATTTCACACGCCTTATGCAAGTGTATATTTGCTCTTCTGATTTCCGCCTACCTGAGCAATGGCACTGTTTTCGACCTGCTGGACTACGTTAAGAAAGATCCGAATCGGCGCAAGATGCCTTTTGTGAACTTTAGCTGTAGCGAGATTGATTTGGCTAAATCCGTGGATGGCAGTCTGCGTTCGACTGCCATGCTGCTAGGTGCGGACAAATGTATCTCGCAGGAAGTTTTTAACGCCGCAGAGTTGCGGAGTGAGATTGAATCAGTTTTGCTAGGGCGTAACAAAGCCGTGAAGATGGAAGACAGTGCGTCTTAAACCGCTCTGCGCCCGGCGATCACATTGAAGAGAAATATGGCCACAGCCAAAACTAGAAGAGTGTGAATCAGCGGACCGCCGATATTGGATACAAGGCCGACGATCCAGAGCAGGATCAAGATTGAAATGAGCGTATATAGCATGATTTTGACCTCCAGGTCTAAGTGCCCAGACTCCCGTCATCGCACATAGTTCCTGCAGATTTGCAGTTATCGAAAATGGAGGTTGGCGGCCTACGGATTGATCGCAAAGCCGTTTATCGGGTTAGGCGTCAATTTTCCGGCCTTTCCAGCTACTCCGGCCTTGCCCGTCGCTCCCACTGGCAGACCTGTACCACCGGCCCCACCGGCGGTGATACCTCCCGGTACCAGGTTGATCGTGGGTGTTAATCCAGACGGCACAATTGCAGTGGTGGCCTTAAGAGTAATAGTGCCGGCATTGCCGCCATTGCCAGAGTTGCCGCGAGCTCCGCCTGCGCCTCCAGCTCCACCGTCGACGGTCGCACCGTTGGTTGTGATCACGCCGGTGCCCGATGTCGAGATAGTGCTTAGTCCCGCGTTACCTCTGGCTGTGCCGCCCTGGTCTCCAGTGGAGCCTGAGCCTCCGGATACCAGGTCGAAGCCTCCACCGTTAGATATCGTCGTAGCTGCACCCGACGTAATTGCTTCCGGCACCAGCCGAGGCAAAACCCTTTTGCAAATCCTGGGAAATCGACCGGGCCGAATTTGTCTCGGTCACAAAAGCCCTGGAGCTCATTCACCCAGATCAGGCCGAATTTATTTCTCGACTTGTTGCAAAAATTGCGTGATCATCGATTTATAGTCCCCTTAGATCCTGGGTATAAAGTTGCGAGTCGATACGAAAACGCTCGCATGGTTACCCGTCGGAAAATATTAGAGCGAATTATCGTGAATTCGCTCCGCCGTCATAAGGGGGATAGGATGACAGCTTCACTGGAAAAAAACGATGATGGCGAAATCTCGCTACTTATTAGAGGAGATTTGCAGTTTGATAGCAGCGATGAAAAAATCTATCACGAGGCTCTGGTAATTCCAGCTTTGGCTCTAGCAGCTGGACGCTCGGGTGATCTATTGAATGTGCTAGTCATTGGCGGCGGCGACGGACTGGTGGCCAGGGAGCTCTTCAAATCGGCGCGGGTTGGTAGCGTCGATCTGGTCGATTATGATCCGGAGATTCTCAGTCTGGCGCAAGCGGACTTTGCCAGTTTAAACAACCGCAGTCTTTCCGATCCTCGTATCAATATACATGTCGAGGACGCCTGGGGCTTCGTTGACAATATGCTCCAGGCCGGCCGGCGCTTCGATCTGATTATAAGCGATCTGACTGTGCCCGAGACTGCTCACGAGGCGAGATTTCACAGTATCGACTGGTATGAAAAGCTCAATCGACTTCTGAGCACAAATGGTATCTTAGCCGTCAATGGCGTATCTCCGCAGGCCACTCCGCAGGCTTCCTGGTGCGTATTCAACAGTCTGATTGAGGCCGGTCTTAAGGCAAGACCTTTTCATGTTCATATCCCTTCTTTCTCCTCGCGCGGTTATGGCGATGATTGGGGATTTTTCCTGGCTTCGCCAGAAGCAATTAGCAGCGAAGAATTAAATATCGATCTCTCGATTGTAGAGCCTCGGGTATTTCTCACCGAAACGGCCGACCTGCGAAAACTTTTCGTTTTCCCTGAAGCTTTCTTTGCATTTCAGTCGGAAGCGCGTCCGGCTCGTGCCGGAAGCGATATATTAATCCATTATTTCATCACGGCTACCCCTGTCGCTGATACTGCCGGTGGTGTACGCGATTTGTTTATCGATGCTTGCACAGCATTTTGCTCGCCGGAGCCGGATAGCCGTACGCGCATCTTAACGCCCGAGCTCAGTCAGGCCCTGGCCGGGGCTCTGCAACCAGGCGAATACGCGCAAAGTGCTACACCGGATGGTGTGCATCGTTTGCTGCAAGACACCATGTCCAGTCTGCCCGAACTCAAAAAAGAACAAACTGAGATTATGATTGCCAATTTTATGGAGGCACCGTCGCGCTTTTTACAGGGTATCGATTTGACCGCTCTGACCGAGCGACTCTTGCGTCGCGCCGCCGAACTGCCTGAGTATCTGGTGGATGAACTTCACCATTTGCAAGAAAAATTGGCCGAGTGGGGCGGAGACCGCGAAAATCTGCTTGTTCTTGGTCATCGCGTGATGAGTATTTTAGTGCTGGCTATTGTCCTGGGCAACTTGCTCTACCCTGATGCGGTCTACGCAAAAAACGGCCATGGCGGTTATGGTTATAACGGAGGCTGGGGCGGCGGTGGTTATACAAACTATTACAATAACCCTGTCAATCGGGTCAAGAAAGGTCCCATCGGTCCGGGGCCGAACGATGCTGCCGTCAAGCAAATGCGCAAGCAAGGTGCCCTGCCTGTTGAAAATCATCTGGCCGGCAAGCAAGTTGAACGGGACAACATCGCTACCATCCGTTCGCTCCAGGCCGACCGGGATGAACTCAGCGGCCAGGCCGAAATGCTGAAAGGCGAACTCACCCAGTACCGGTCTCAAGCCGGCAATCTCGTTGCCTTCGGTACCCGCATGATCAAAGGTGAAGAGGCCGCTCTTTTGACCGAAAAAGCATTGCATGAAACCAGGCAAAATATTCTGGAAATTGAGGTGCGCCTCGAGCAGTTATCTGATCCTGCCGGCCAGGTCGCTCAATCTTTAGAAGGCACTGACGCTCAGCAGGACGCCTGATCATGTCCATACTTTCTGTTGAAGAACTGGGCATTTTGTGCCCCTCAACGGTTGCGGGTGAGAAATGGCAGGAGCTCACCCGCGCCAATCCGGCCAGTGGTTTTATGCAGAGCCTTGATTGGGCCGAAGCGAAACGCAGGCAGGGCCTCACTTCGACGCATCTTGGTCTGTTTGAGGACGGCCTCTTAATCGGAGGAGGTATATTTTATACAGCGGCTGAGCGCAGTGGCGCCGGCCTGGTATTAGCACCGGAAGGACCTGTCCTACCCTGGCATGACAGGAGTAAAGCAGGCCCGGGGCTTGGCCTTTTAATCGAGGCTATCCGCGAGCGCTCGCAAAATCTCGGCGTGATGACACTGCGCATCGAGCCTCGTCTGGTACCGCCGGTGCCACCAGTCCTGCGTGAGTTTAACAGGGCCCCTCTAGATCTCATACCGCGCGATACCCTCTATGTAGATCTGAGTGACGAGCAGCCTGTGTTGCTTGCTAAAATGAAGCACAAGGGTCGCTACAACATACGGCTGGCCGAGAAAAATGGCGTGGAGATATCCGAGCATACGAGTGTCGCTTGCCTGGATCGATTTTACGCAATGCTGACCGAGGCCAGTATCCGTGATATTTTTGCCGTAGAATCCAGACAATTTTTTGAGCAAATGCTTACGGTCCTCATGCCGTCCGGCATGGCCAGAGTGCTTATTGCCGAGCACGACGGCGATACCCTCGGCGCTCTCCTTCTGATCATCCACGGCGGACGCGCTACCTATCTCTATGGCGGGGTCAGCAATCAGAAACGTAATTTAATGGGAGGATACTTGCTACAATGGCGAGCTATGCAAATAGCTAAGCAGGCCGGCTGTACCACCTACGATTTCTACGGCTATGCGCCTTTCCGGGCGCCTGATTTGGAATATTCTCGTTTTTCGCAGTTCAAGAGCCAGTTTGGCGGTAACGCCATAAGATTCATCGGTGCTCAAGATTATTTTTTCCTGGACAATGTTGCCGACGCCTTCGTCAAAGTGGTAAACGAAGCCGGCGCCGGCAAGTGTGCAATCAAGGAGGGCACCTATGCCTGAGCTGCAAATGCAGCAAGCTGCCGATCAATCGGTGTACGAGGCTTCTGGCCGGCACCTCCTGCTCACTATTGGCGAGTGCCGGCATGATCTGCTCGATGACGAAAAGGCTCTTCGAGATCTGGTTCTGGCCGCAGCGGAGGCCACAGGTGCTACCGTCCTCGACCTGTGCTCTCGCAAATTTCAGCCCCAGGGTGTGACCGCTCTTGTGCTCCTGGCCGAAAGTCATGCCAGTCTGCACACTTATCCGGAAGCCGACGTTATATTCTGGGATTG
>JAGXAB010000163.1 GCA_018971775.1 Cyanobacteria bacterium REEB67
CCACAGCGAGGTTTTCTACAGCCGCCTTTGTAGGCGTCTTGTAGGCAACATTTTCTGCCTACAAAATCCTTACTTGGCCTTTCGATTTTTAGAAATCAGATGAGTTCGACACGGTGAGCATTTCCGCAGCCGTGTAGGCATTTAAGAAGTGTCCGTCCCACCTGAGACGTGGTTGAACTTCTAAGTCGATGATGATTACCTGATTTGAACGCCTTGACTGCGAGCTGCAGCCGGCGAATATTAGTCAGGAGATAAATCAATGGCGAACAGAAAAAAGTTGACCGAGAAATCTAAGGTCAAGTTACTAACGACCTTTCAGGCCAGTGGACTGACTGCTCGAGCGTTTTGTAATCAGCAAGGAATTGCAGCGAGCTCCTTTTCGGTCTGGAGAAAGAGATTGGCAGCAGCGAAGCCAATCGAGAAAGTAGTAGCTAGAAAAGAACGAAATTTTGGCCAGCATCTGGACTTCGTGCCAGTCACTTTGATCGAGGCCACACCGGCGGCCTCCTGCCCTTTGGAAGCTT
The DNA here is from genome assembly GCA_018971775.1 of Cyanobacteria bacterium REEB67. Taxonomy (GTDB): domain Bacteria; phylum Cyanobacteriota; class Vampirovibrionia; order Obscuribacterales; family Obscuribacteraceae; genus REEB67. The sequence continues at coordinate 525 of JAGXAB010000163.1, forward strand.
CGCATCTCGAGCCAGTTGGCACAGCCGCAATCGAGATGTTGCTGCCATCCGGCTCCAGTGTTCGATTTTCTGCAAGTTGCCCGCCATCTTTCATCGCCGCGGCCTTCGCCGCAATCGCGGTGTAGCTGTGTTTAATTTGTCCCAGTCTATTCGTATTTTTGTTTGCACAAAACCCACCGACATGCGTAACGGCTTCAAAGGCTTGATTGGCTTAACCAAGGGAATTTTGCAACAAGACCCTTACACGGGTCATCTCTTTCTTTTTCGCAGCAAGCGCGGTGATTTCATCAAGATCCTTTGGTGGGACTTGGACGGTTTTGCAATTTTCGCTAAGCGCCTGGAGGCTGGCTCCTTTACTTTTCCTGACGTGCGTTTCGAGGACGGTAGATATTTACCCGTCGAGATTGAGCGCACTCAGCTCTTGTGCCTTCTCGAAGGGATTGACCACAAGGCTGTCGACCTCAGTAAAAAGAAAAAATGTAATCGTCGGTTCTCCCGACGCTACCTCACTCAAGATTTAGTGAGGAACATCGAATTTTAATTCGCCGCGTTTTGCTTTATTCAACTGCCCGCCGAGTAAGCGCGCCTTCAAAACGTGAAGCTCAGCTTCGCTCATCGTGCCTTTGAGTCCCAAAAGTAACCGATCATTAAAGTGTGCCGGGTTGTATATGCCATCTTCGTCGAGGATGAGCGTATTTGTCAAAGCGCATATTTCTAGGAGGCGGTGCCAGTCCGATGAGTTTCGCGCGAGGCGCGAAACCTCAAGTCCCATGACCACGCCGGCATGTCCAAGGCCGACATCGGCGACCAGGCGCTGAAATCCAGCTCGATCTGCAGCCTGCGCGCCAGATTGCCCGAGGTCGCTGTCAATTACGATTATGCATTCCGGTGGCCAGCCTAAGGCGTTGGCTCTTTCCTTCAAAGCGTATTGACGTTTCGTACTCTCGGTATTTTCAATGACTTGCCTGAGTGTTGACTGCCGGACATACAGATATGCATTCCTTTTCAAATGTTCGGCAGTGACTTTGTGTTGCGTATCAGCTCCCATATGCTACCTCCCAAGAACTACTGACCATGTTGGCGAGCAAATGAACAATCTCTTCCTGCAAACGTGGCTCCCATGCTTGGTCTGCCAGGCAGGCCGGTGACGACGATTTCACGGCGCAACCTGTCACGACTTCCGCTAATACATGCATCCATGCGGCTAATCCGCGAGTGATCACCACAACTAGACCGGAGGAGTTGGTTGACTGTCCACTGACGACGCGCTTACGCAGTGCTTCATACTCGTGAATGGACGTCGCAGCATTTGAATCCCCTTTCGATTTTCTTGACACAGCTAGAGTTTTTTTTTCGACCGCGACAAGGCGCGCTCGATACTTCGCCGGTGAATATCGATGCCGAATTTGTCCTTCACCCGCGAAACGAGCTCCATGGTTTTTACTTCTGCGTTCTGTCCCCGCATGGATTCGATGAATGTCATTACTTCCCCGGACAGCTTGTGGGCTTCGCGCGGCCCGCGTCGCTCGGGCATGAAACCTGCTAATCCTGCATGCTCGAATTCTGCTTGAGCCTGGTAGAAGGAGGGGCGAGAAAAGCCGTAGGCAGCAGCAGCGCGGCTTATCGGCCAACCATCCGCTCGAACACGTCGAAGCATTTCGTATTTCACCTGGATCAAATCTCGGGGATCGAAGAATTCGTGCAGAGTAAAAAGCTCGTCCGTAACCTTGTTCGGGCGAGGATTCGCGGTGCCGAACTTCTTGAGGGAATCTAGTTTTGGGTCTGGCCTTTTCCGGGGCATCCGCAGCGCTCCTTGATCGAACTGTAGCTATTATTATGCCGCATCTTCCAGTGCAGTCAATTCTTGACATCTCCAAGATGCCGGCTTTTCGCGCATGTAACGCCGTCTTGACGGGAGTTGTGAGCAATAGCACCATTCGCGCTGCGGCGAAATTAAATTGACAGTTGCGGCAAGATTAGGTTTACACCAGGCCGATATATTCACTTGCCTAAGTCTCGAAGAAAGCTGCACAATTCCAATAGTTCCTTAGTTCGGAGAGCGGCTCGCCCGTTGGATACGGCAACAAACGGATCTACTGGATTGAAGTCCGTCCATTGAGCTGGAATGGAGTCAAGTCCACCATCCTTGTTTATGTAATAGACTCGATATTCGCCCCAGTTCTGGCGGTAGGTAACGAGCTCATACTTGTGATCTCGGAGGGGATGAAACGGATGCGTCACGGTAAATTCTCTGACCGCACCATCCTTATCGGGTGTATTTGACGACCTTAGCCAAGGCAAAGGTTGAGGCCGGTGTGGGATTAGCTACTCGCTGGATTTTAGCCGTCTTGAGAAAAATTTCTTTCTTTAGCTGTTAGCGGCGGTCAATTACCGCGCAATTCCGGCGGCAAGCTTGTGATTGCTGAAGGAAAGGCAGCCGCGGACGGCTGCCTTTCCTTCAGCATCGAAGCATCGAGCTATTTCTTTGCCATCTCTTGAAGATATTGAATTTCGATAACACAGGAGTCGCAGGTGTACGACCGCTGGATGTTCCAGCCCAGCTGTTCTGCTGAGCACAGAAGGTCGTGGGCGGCGGACGCCCAAGCATAGCCGTCGATTGGGCTTGCATCTGGTGATGCTACTTCAGCGCCGTTACAGTGGTCACATTCAAGCAATAGCAGAACTTTTAACATCAGTTTCATCCTCGTTTTTCTTTTTGCTCTTTCTCGACTTTTTGGTTGTTCGCTCCAACTCTCGCTCTGCGGCTTCTTTGCTGCGGTAGGATTTTCCTGCGATTTTCACGATTTCGGACTTGTGTATCAATCGGTCAATCAAGGTGACAACGCAACCAGCATTCGGGAAAATTTCGGACCAGTCCTGGAAGATCTTGTTGGTAGTGATAATCGTCGACGCCTGTAGATATCGTCCGTTGATGACCTCGTAGAGAAGATCAGCATAGCGATTGTCGTAACTCAGATAGCCCAGCTCATCGATAGCTAGAAGGTCCGGCGCTGTGTACTTGAGCAAACATCTTCGCCTGGCCGAAGCCCCGTCCTGCGACGATAAATCCGATAGCATCAGGCTAGCCGAAACAAATTTGGTTCGGTAACCGGCAAGCACCGCCGCATGCACGAGATTTTTTGACAGCATGCTTTTGCCGAGCCCATTAGCCGCCTGAAATATGACGTTGGTGTGGTCTTCCATAAATTTTAAAGTAAAGAGTTCTTCGATCAACTCTCGGTCGATGGATGTTGGCCAAGTCCAGTCAAAATCAGATGCAGGCTTCATTTCCTTGATTTGTGATTCTCTCATTCGGCGCTCTAGGCTTCGCCGATTTTTTGCTTCCTCTTCCAGGAGAAGTAATGTCTTTACCCACGGTTCATGAATGTAGTCGCTCCAATTCGCGGCCATGCCTTTAAAGCCCAAGCTAAAGGCTAAATCCTTCAACTCCGTTTGCTCGTTCACATTTTTCATTAGTTACTCTCCCCGGATAAGTTGTCATAACTAGCCAACGAATGCGGCAACACCACGAAATCACGTAATCGTTTGTCGTCCGGCAGCTGCACGCCGATAGGTGATAGCAGCCCTTTCTGACGTCGTCGTCTTTCTAGGACCTGTGTAACGTCTGAACAGTGGCACGCACCAGAATTCACAACTTCCTTGATCGCCTCTTCGATTTCTACCGCGCCATATAAATCAAGTAGGCTGAGCAATTTACTCGTCAAAGACCCAATCGGGTAGCCCCGTTCAGCCGCCATATTGAACATGGATTTCGCTGACGGCGCGGTGCTGAATAACAAACTCATCCCACTTCCCTTTTTAGCTTTTTTCTTCTCTGCGACCAGGTTGGCCACGTGCTCTGTGCTTTCAATCTGCCGCTTCTTTTCAAAACAGCGCTTGTGCTTCGCAACTTCTTTCAATCCATCCATAATGCGGACCCATTCGCTGTCTGCCATTACAGTCAGTTTGCGTTGTACATACTCGTGAGGCACCGAATAATCATTGAGGTCAAATCTGACATAAGGTGTCTTTGGAACGGCGACCACAACAATTTCATAGGCTGCAAAAGAGCTGTCTGGAATGGCTTGCCAGTTCGTAATTTGTGGGTATCCATTCATTCCACAAAACCTTCGGTCACAACCACCAACAACATGAACCAGACCTACACAAACCTCTCTGACCCGGCTGCCATTGGCAGTGCGTTTGAGGTTGTCTTGTTGGAATGGATGGATTTCGTTAAACAACTCACAAGGAAACCGAAATGAAATCGACAATCAAGGGGCTCTTCGCGGTTGCCGCGCTTGCCCTGACTTCGCTGTTTTTCGCAGCACCTGCAAATGCAGCGCTCAGCGTGACGCTGTATCAGACCAACAATAACATCAGTTGCTATCAGCACTCTGGTAGTACATTTCCGGAAGACGGTCACCTAATCGATTGTACGACAGGTGCGGTCACCAATACCGGTCCTGCCCAAGTCGGCTATTCGATTACCGCTTGGCGTGGAATGAGTCAGCAGTCCGGCTGGCTCTTCCTGTCGAAGGCGACAGCAAAAAACGCTCAGATATATGTGTTTAATAGCTCTCTTGACTATTACGCGTTTGCTACCGCAGACACCTGTTGCACAACGGCTCAAAAAATGGCGGCCTATACTAAGTATCTGAAAGTATCAGGCTTTTCGCAGCCTTCGCCGCTCGCTACTATCATTTTCGCGGCTAAAGAAACCGGTACTTATCCGCTGACTACACCGCTTGGATCAAGTGAAAATGCGAATCTAGCTACCCATGAAGGAGGGCATATCTACGACTTCATGGCCAACGGTTCCTCTTATCCTTCATTCTCGGCTGCTGCTGCGCAAGCCGCCGCATGGGATGTGGCGTACATGAAGGCGAATGACACCAACTACAGCACTGATATCGTCACCTATAAGTACTGGCTTCAGTACAATCAGGGTGGCACCCAAACCCCGGATGTCCACTGGGCGGAACAGTTTGCTGAACAGACAGCCCGTTTTGCCTCCGGGCAAATTATTCCGGTTGATGGCATTATCGGCTCGTATTGGATGTGCTCGCGTAATTTTACTGAGATCTGGCTGAAGCAGGGACGAAATCCCACGACGGCCGAATATTCGGTCTTCTCCCAGTGTCACTGATGTCGCTGAAGTAATCAGCTAACGTGAGGGCGGGTATTTTTGCCCGCCCTCATTTCTTCTTGCTTAGCCTTCTTATTCAACAAAAATCTTTTTGTACTTTTCCTTTAGATCGTCGCGAAAAGCAATGATAGATGCCTTTGAGGGTTTTGAATTCCTTTTGAAAAAATTGGACCACTCAGCAAAAAGTCCAGAGATTACGGGATTCTTTGGCCCCTCCTCTGCTAATTTGTTGGAAAGCCCAACGACATTCTGTTTTTCACAAATTTCATCAATTGTGAAATAACCAGCGAAGACTTTTCTAAAAGAGGCTGGAATCACGCAAAAATGGACATGGGCGCTATCTCCTTTCAGAAGGAGCGATTTCTCCAACGCCATTCGGTCTTTCAAATCTTCATCTCCACCAGGTCCTTTTACAAGAAAGTTATCGACTGTCGCATGCACCGGCAAAGTCACTTCATTGGTTGGTTTGAAAGGTGGGCAAGACGACACCGCATATAAAGTCCAAAAATTTCTTGCGACCGAATTCGAGGCTCGGCTAAGTTTGATATTTGAAATTAGTCCAGCATCATTCACATCAAAGCTTACGCTTGTGAATGTTTCTGGCATTTTTCCGTCGGGACCGGTATACGCCTCTTCTTTAGGTGTTGAGCGCAACACAAGCTCGTTCAATTCCTGTAGATATTGCATTTCCAGCGGTTGGGCCTTCGGAATAAAAGGTTTTCCTATCAGACCGGAGTGATTATCGAACGTCACTTTGACCTGATCTGGATTTGCATTAGTGGGTAAGCAATTCAGCAAAAAACAAAAGGTGACCATGGCAATGGGCGGACTTGGCTTCATATAGGCTCGCTTTGTGGTGTATGGGCGCATCTCGACCATTCCCTTAAAACTGTCGAAGTATCATTCAATAAACGTAGAAACCCCACTGTGATTGAATTTTTGAACAAATATTTCTACATTTCTTGGGTCTCAGGATAAAGCAGCATATGAATATTTCTAAGTTTGCGGTATACTGTACGTCATAGTGACCCCACCCAAAAATCGGAATTTTATCATGTATGAATCGATGAATATTCTTGAATTTCAGGAATGCTTTGGGACGGAGAAAGCATGCATTGATGCGGTTTACAATCGTAGGTGGCCAGCTGGATTTATCTGTCCGCGCTGTG
>JAGXAB010000164.1 GCA_018971775.1 Cyanobacteria bacterium REEB67
ATGATTTCATTCAGGGGTGGCGCCGCATAGGCTGTCGGTGTGCCTCTTGTAAGTGAACCTCGTTCTGCCGGAAACGCATATTTGATTCCGTGCGCTAGGAATTCTTCCAGTGCCTGCAGTCTCGGCCGCTTGCGTTCGGCGTCGAACAATTGCGCGCGCGTGGCACGGTCCAAGGCGTTGTGGATCTCGCCTGTGCTGAGAAACAGGTCTCGAGCGAGCGAACGATAAGACCAGTCTTCCTTCAGACCGATCAACTTCAATAGCACGACTATGTCTTGTGGCTTTAGTTGCATTTTTCTCAGATCTCTGTTCACTATTCATGAACTGTGAACACTGTAATACTTGTCGGCGCGAATTGCAACTCCGGGTTATTATGGTCAATATTTGGTGGAAGAGTGGAGTGCCTATCCGATCACCGGCAGGGGCCTGTTTGCGGGCCTTGTACGGTGAAGCGTCTCCGACAATGGCCTCCAGCCAGCGTTTGGAGTGGCCAAGCCGGTAGAACTTTCTTGCTCGGAATCGGTACCTGGATACCCACAAAGTACACCAAAAAAACGGAAGTCTGCGAAAACTGGAGCACCATATGTGGTGCCGAAAAATCGCCAAGTCTGGATCCTGAGGTAGCGGCAAAGTAGCGGCAAAAATTTTCGACTACCCCAAAAAGGCACCGATAAAAAAGCCGCTTTCGTCTCGAAAGCGGCTTCAGTACATTGTTTCAACGATCGTGCCTGGAGAGATTCGAACTCCCGACCTCATGGTTCGTAGCCATGCGCTCTATCCAGCTGGGCTACAGGCACACAGATTTGAGCAGATAGAATCTTATCACAGCCTTAGGCCGGCCGGGAAATGAGTCAAGACAAGTAAACAGAATCGTAAAGCATTGACAAGTCGATTGAGCGAAAGCGGCGCTTACTGACCGCTGCGCTTTCTCGACCAGTGCAATACGCTGCCCTTGACCTGAGCGGTGGAGCTCGATGCGGCACCGGCGGTGCCGGCTATGCCGATACTTGAGGCCGGATTATAACCTTTATAACTATTGTAGGCCTTGATGCCTTCGGAGACGCTCGGCTGAACAGGCTTGGGTGCGGCCGCTGCCATCGCTTTCTTCTGCGCCTTGCTCAGGGCGGCAGCCTTGGCCCGCATCGCTTTCTCATCGACAGGCGGGGCTTTGGGAGGCACACCGTTGTTTACTTTGGGCAAAGGGGTGGTGATGCTCGGAGCTGAGGTGGTGTAGGACTGGAAGCCGGCCCGCGGCAGGCCCATCTGAGCGCCGGCAGGCATACCGCCGAAACCGCCGGGAGTGCCCTGTCCGGCCGCGCCGCCGCCGCCAAATTTGACGATCGGCGAGTCATCGACATATTGAATCTGTCGACGCGACATATAAAACTGACTGGAGTCGGGGAGCTCGCCCGGTTTATTGTGGACAAACCCGGCCTGCGCCGAGACCGCCCCGCTGCTTGCGAAAAAGCTCGTCGTCAAGAAGGTGGCCAGCAGCAGCCCTGACGATGAAGCGCGATAGATTTTGGTAAATAAAGTTGCCATTGATAAATTTGCCTCGCCAACATGCCCGTCATAATATGAGAGCAACTATCAGCATTCTAGCCGGTTTGAAAGTAGTTTAAGTGCTTTTAAAGTTTAATGTCAAGGAGGGGAAACCCCTGATGATAAACTAGCCGGGCGATAGACAGTCATGAGAGTTAGATATGGGCGCGTCGACGCTAAAGCAAGAAGGCAACACAAAAGTGGAATCTGATTCTGGATCGCTGGCTCTCATTTCCGGTGAAGGCAAGCTTCCCGCTATTCTGGCCCAATCGGCTAAGGCACGCGGTTTTAGAGTGGTGGCGCTGGCCCTTTCTGAAGATGCGAAAAATGTGGTCAGCCCCCACGCCGACAAAACTTTTTTGATTGCTCCCGGACAATTGGGTCGTAATGTCGGTCTTGCTAAAAAAGAACATTGCGATAAGGTCGTCTTCGTCGGCAAGGTGCCGAAGCTCAATTTGCTCCGGCAGCTTCATAAGCTAGACTGGTTGGCCGTCAAAGAGCTCAGTCGCTTGCCTAATTTTAATGACGACACTATTCAGTTTGCCGTCGGTGACATCATGGAAGCACAGGGCATCAAGGTTTTGACCCAGTCTGAATTTTTGCGCCACCTATTTCCGGAAGTCGGTTTGATTACAGCCTCTACACCAAGCGCCGCAGAATATGCCGATATCGAATATGGCATGGGTGTGGCCCGCGAGATTGCGCGCCTCGATATCGGGCAGACCGTGGTGATCAAGGACCGGATGATTCTTGCCGTTGAAGCGATCGAGGGTACCGATGAAGCGATTCGTCGCGCCGTCAAACTGGCTCGCGGTCCGGTTGTCGTCTGTAAAGTTTCGAAGCCAAATCAAGATCAGCGCTTCGACATCCCAACTGTTGGTATGAATACGCTCAATTCTATGCTTGCCGAAAATCCTAAGCCCGGCGGTGTTTTAGCGATTGAAGCCCGCGAGACCATGGTCGTCGAGCGCGATGAAATGATTGCTTTTGCCCAGAAGCACAATATATCGATCGTGGCGGCCGCCCTTCCCTTGAAACAGGGCTGAACGCCGGAGACACCGGAAAAACACTGGAGTGGCCTTAGTCTTTCAGGCGGTGCATAAGATGGGTCGGATAGTGCCATAATGAACCTTGTCGGCTGCTTGCCGAAGGGGGTGACCCGCAACGCGTGCACCAGGGCTGGATCTATCGAGGGTATTGAGTTTGATGTTACTACCTTATAAAAGAGCGGCTCTTTCCCTGCTTATCGTCGGCTGCGTAGGCAGTCTCACCAGTTTCACGGGTTTTTCTGATTTGCCTGCCTCTGCCGCTCCGGAAGCGGCTCAAAGCGCCGTTGAACCAGCCGAAGGCGCTGCCCAGAAGCCAGCATCCGCACCTGTCGACCTCAATAAAGTCTTGAAGATCAATCAGGTCAATGTCAACCGCGGTCACGTCGAAACTCAGACCGAAGGCGACATCGAGCACGAGGCTGTCTTAAAAGCGGCTGCCCTGGCGGCTCAACAGCGCAAAAATGACGCTCTCCAGCATTATGACGCCGCTCGCGTCTACCTTGGCGCCGGCAATACCGAGATGGCAGAGCTCGAGCTGCAAGCGGCTATCTGGAAGGATGGCTCAGTGCGCGCTTTCCACCGTGATTATTGTGTCGTCGCCCTTTTGCGCGGTCATCCGATGCGGGCTGTGGCCGAGGCGGTCATGGTTTTTGGTCTTGGCGATGCCATTGATCTGAGCGAGGCCCAGGCCAATAAATTGCAGGACAATGGCTGTAAGCTCCACTACCGTCGCGGTATCGAGTTGGCCAAGAGTCAAAAGTGGAAAGACGCCATCAGCGAATATCAATGGGCTCTGCGCTATCGCCCGCGCAATCCAAAGGTGATGCGTTCCATGGCCTTTGCCAATGCTAGCCTGGGCAATATCGAGCTCGCCGAAAAGCAATATGGCTCGAGTTTCGCCGAAGATCCTGGCGACGCATACGGACATGCTGATTTTGCCTATCTGCTCGCCGATACCGGAAATGCCGAAGAAGCGCTTAAACAGTTGCAGGAAGCGGTTAAAATCCAACCAAAGGTGGCGGCATTGCACATCGATCTCGGCTGGATGGCCGAGTCTAAGGGCAATCTGGCCGAAGCTGAGGGCGAATTTGCCGAAGCGGTCAAACTTTCACCCAATCATGCCGCTCTCTGGGCGCACCTGGGCCGGGTGCTGAGCCGTGAGGGCAAGGGTGAAGAAGCCAGTGCCGCTTACGCTAAGGCCAAGGCCATCGACCCCAGTATCGCTCAGGCCAATTAGGGGCGCTAAGCCCCAGTCTGTGACCTTCGCAGGCCTTTCGCGGCCAGGCGTGCTTTTGGCGCTCACCCGCTTGCGTACTTTCCCCAATGACACTGTCCTGTTCCGGTCTTAAGATCGGGGAGATCTGTATAAATATAGACCGCCCCCACCGCTGAAATCGCAGGCATTTACTTTGAGTCCGTCCGAGCTGAATCACCCCCAGTCCAATCCCGCGGAACAACCGCGTAGTTTGACTGAGGAGATAGGTAATGTTGCCGACGTCTCCTGGCGCACGGTGAGCGGCACTCCGCGCGCATTTTACGATGAAATCGCCGCCGATCTCAGTCAAAGACCGGCTCAGGTCGTGCTTCGTGCCGCCGAGGGAGTCGTCGGTGGTGTTGTCGGTACGGCTCTATTGAAAAATTCAAAAGTGGCTGCTGTAGCCGGTATCGGAGCGCTTGTTTATACTGGCTATGAAACCGCCGTTGGTGCCGATCACTTTTTGCGCAGTGCCAGTCGCGCCGATACGGAAGCTCAGAGAGCGGCTCTCGCCGATCGCAATGCCAGGCATCTCGGTGCCGGTCTATCGACTTTTGTCGAATCTGCTCCGGGTATGCTCGCCGGTGGTTATCTTGGCGCCCGCACTCTGGGCGCGCCGCCGCTCTACACGCGGGTTGGAGATCTTCTTGATAAAAACTTGATGGCGCCGGCTCGTGAGTCCCTGGCTTTTAGGGGCCCTGGATCGCTGCGGTTATCGAGCACGTTTGTAAAGGCTGATGGCGAGTTTGACGCTGTAGCCAGTGCCCGTCTGCTGGCTGAACGGCACCCCTGGCAGGGCGTCGAAACTGGCGCCACTCTTGACCTTGATCGGATGCGTTTGAGCCGCAGCGTCACCGGCCGCGAGGATGTGATTGGTTCTTTGCCCGGAGTGCAGCGCGATAATGTCGTGCCCTTCCATACGCATGGACCGGAAGCGCCGGTGGGATACCGCCCCAGCCGCCTCGATCTTGCCGCTACCAGAGACCTGGGTATCGTGCAGCAGGGGGCGAGAACGACATATTATATGGGCGAAGCCAGGCAGTATGCCTCTCTGGCTCAGGCCGGCAATGCCGAGCACTTCGCGCCTCTGATGCGTGCCGTTTCTGTAGACCATGAAAAAGGGCTTGCCGAGCGCATTACAGGGCAGTGGATAGCGGGGCGCGGCTGGCGCATGGATCCATCCGAGCCGCTTGATTTTGCCAGGACTTTAGAGGCGCTTGGCCGAGTGCGACCGGGTAGCGCCTGGTCGACATTGACCGAAATTGCTGCCAAGACCCCCAATACTTAATTCACGTGCCGTTGCACTTGCTGTCGAGAGACATCAATATCTTCTAAAATAAGGCAACTTGTGCCCGGGAGATAGTGATGAAAGTCCAGGACGGCCTTAAGGCTCACACCAAGTATTTGTGGTTCAACACAAAAGAGAAGCGCGAGTACGTGCGCATTACCGATGATGTGCAGCAGTTTCTGGAAGAGAGCGGATTGAAGGAAGGATTTATCCTGGTCTCCGCGATGCACATCACCGCAGGCATTTATATCAATGATTGGGAAAATGGATTGATCAAGGACATCGATCAATGGCTGGAAAAACTGGCCCCGGAAAATCCCGACTATCATCATCACAATACCGGTGAAGACAATGGAGACGCTCATCTTAAGCGGATCTTGATCAATCACCAGGTGATGGTGCCTATTACCGACGGCAAGCTCGATCTGGGGCCGTGGGAGCAGATTTTTTACGCAGAATTTGATGGCCAGCGCAAAAAACGCGTCATCTTAAAAGCTTTGGGGATTTAATACGAGAACACCAACGAGAGAGGGGTAGCGATGACCGTAAAAGAAAGAGGTAGTGCGGCGATGAGTCCATCATCCACAAGAGTCAATTCAACGACCAGAAGCAAGGCTATGCAGACCGTTCAAGGTCGCGAGCCGGTGCACGCGTCCGTCGATTTTTCGACGACTCAAATATCCGATGTTTTCGGCAGCAGCGTCTTCAACCGTGCTGCCATGCGTTCGCTTTTGCCCCGCAATGTTTTCAAAGCACTGGTCCGTTGCCTGGATCACGGCGAACAACTCGATCCTTCTATGGCCGACGTCGTCGCCAATGCCATGAAAGATTGGGCCATCTCCAAAGGTGCCACGCACTACACCCACTGGTTCCATCCGATGACCGGCTCGACCGCCGAGAAGCACGATTCCTTCCTGGTATCGGGCAATGATGAAGGCGCAGCCGTAGTCGAATTTTCCGGCAAGCTGCTTATTCAGGGCGAACCCGACGCATCCAGCTTCCCGTCCGGTGGTATCAGATCTACATTTGAAGCTCGCGGCTATACCGGCTGGGATCCGACCAGTCCGGCCTTTTTGATGGAAAGCACCAATGGCAAAACGCTTTGCATTCCGACAGTGTTCTGTTCGTATTCCGGTCATGCCCTCGACAAGAAAACACCGCTTCTGCGTTCGACCGAAGCCGTTGGCAAACAGGCTGTCCGCCTGATCAATCTGCTCGGTGATAAGACTGTCAAACGCGTCGGCTGCACGGTTGGTCCTGAGCAAGAATATTTCCTCATCGACGAATCGTTCTACATGGCTCGCCCCGACATCGTCAATTCCGGTCGTGCTCTCTTTGGTGCCAAGCCGCCCAAGGGTCAGGAAATGGAAGATCATTACTGGGGTTCTATCAAAGAACGCGTCCTCGCTTTCATGATGGACACCGAAGCCGAGCTCTATAAACTTGGCGTGCCGGTCAAGACTCGTCACAACGAAGTTGCTCCGGCTCAGTTTGAAGTTGCTCCGATTTTCGAATTCAGCAACGTCGCCGTCGATCACAACATGCTGCTCATGGAAGTGTTCCGCAAGACTGCCCAGAAGCATGGTTTGCGCTGCCTCTTCCACGAAAAGCCCTTCAGCGGCGTCAATGGTAGC
>JAGXAB010000165.1 GCA_018971775.1 Cyanobacteria bacterium REEB67
CTTGCGTACCGCTAGTATCTCTTGCGAACAAATCGTCTTTACTTCGCTGCCGAGCACGATGTCGCCGGGCATGAGAGAGGGGTTTATCGCACCGGCGGCGCCGCAGTGCAAGATGGCCTCAACATGGTGCACGCCTTGATGGGTGACGATGATGCGCTCGGTTGCTGCCGCTGCATTGGCTGGTCCGATGTAGGAGACGATGATGTTTACTGTCACCTTATCGGTGTCCAGTTGGTAAGTTTCCCAGGGATGGTCGCTGGTCTGGCGCAACTCCGGCCAGAGACGCAGGAAGGGCGCCAGTTCGAAACTTGTCGGAATGACGATGGCCAGGCTTGGCGTGCGGATCGATGGAGAATTAGTTGTGCTCATCGCCAAAGACTAGCACATAGATTCGTGCCTAATATTTGGCAAAGTTGTTTTTGATCTGGTAGTAATTTTTGCTGTTGCTCTGCGCGCCTGCAGAGTCGAAGCCGGCCCCAACCGAATAGCTCGAAAAATAAATCGGCGTGAGAGCGCGTTCCTGAGCGCGGTCCATCGCCTGCAATCCGCATTGATAAGCGGCGGCTCGGCAGTCATCAAAGCGGTCGACGCTTTCGATGCTGTATTGCAAGCTGCTGGTCGGGGCGGTTTCTTGAATCTCGCGCATCTTGGTTGGTCCTTGTTTAAGTCTCGGGTGGGAAATTTCGAGGGGGGCGGCTGCTTTGTTGTCAGTATCTATCGTCGCGTTTGCATTCCTGGACAGACCGTGGCCAGATTGATCGCAGGTTTAATGTTTTGTCGCTTTCTCGCCAGCCGGTGGGGATGGAATCCCTCGCTTGGCCTATAATTTGAGTCATGTGGATAGTTGAATTAGCTCTCAGGCGCCCCTACAGCTTCATCGCTATGGCCCTGCTGATCACGATCTTGGGTGTGGTCAGCGCCTTGCGCATGTCCACCGACATTTTTCCTTTCATAAACCAGCCGGTGGTTACTTGCATCTGGTCTTACAACGGCCTGCCCGCCGAAGAAGTGGAAAATCGTATCACCACGATCTGCGAGCGGGCGATTACGACTGTCACAAGTGATATCGACCATATCGAGTCGAATTCGCTCTCCGGCCTGGCCGTGATCAAGATCTATTTGCACCAGGGTGCCGATGTCGGCAAAGCGGTTGGTACGATAGGCTCGCTCTGTCAAACGATATTGAAAGTTTTTCCACCCGGTATCACGCCCCCGCTGATTACTTCCTTCAACGCTTCGGATGTGCCGATCCTTCAGCTTGGCCTCGGCAGCAAGACGCTTTCCGAGTCGGAGCTTTTTGACTTCGGTCTCAACTTTATCCGCACCGGCCTCTCCGGTGTACCGGGCGCGTCCATTCCGCTGCCATACGGTGGCAAGCAGAGGCAGGTGATGGTCGATCTCGATCCGCAGCTGCTCATGGCCAAGGGACTTTCCGCTTATGACGTGGTGACGGCGCTCAACGCGCAGAACATCATCATCCCCTCCGGTACGGCTAAAATCGGCGATACCGAATACGCCGTGCAATTGAACAATTCACCGCAAGCGATCGAAGCTTTCAACAATCTGCCGATCAAGCTGGTGAACGGTGCCACTATCTATCTGAAAGATGTCGCCCTCGTCCATGACGGTTATGCCGTGCAGACCAATATCGTCCACCATGACGGTCGTCGGGGCGCACTGCTCAACGTCCTGCGCAGCGGCGGCGCTTCCACCATCGCTGTCGTCAAAGGTATTAGAGAAAGGCTGCCCAAGGTCCTGGCCGGCTTGCCCGAGTCTCTCCATGTCGAGCCGCTTTGCGATCAGTCTCTCTTCGTCAAAGGTGCTATCCAGGGCGTCGTTAACGAGGCTCTCACAGCGTCGTGCCTGACCGCTATTCTCATTCTTCTGCTGCTCGGCAGCTGGCGCAGCACGATCATCGTCGTCATTTCCATCCCGCTGTCTATCCTGTGCTCGCTCATCGGTCTCAATCTCTGCGGCCAGACAATCAATACGATGACATTGGGTGGTCTGGCACTTGCCGTCGGTATGCTTGTCGATGACGCCACCGTCGAAGTGGAAAACATCCACCGCAACATGCATTTGGGCAAGCCGATTGTCAAAGCCATTCTCGACGGCGCCGCTCAAATCGCCACGCCGACTTTTGTCTCTACCCTTTCTATCTGTATCGTTTTTGTCCCGGTCATCCTGCTCAATGAGCCGGCCCGGTCCCTCTTCGTACCGCTCGGTATGTCGGTCGTCTTCGCCATGATGGCCTCTTATCTCCTGTCGAGGACGATCGTGCCTCTCATGGCCCGCAATCTTCTTACCGCCGAAAGTACCCACCCAGATGATCGGCCGAAAGGCGCTATGGTCGCCGAACTGGATGGTTCGACGAGCAGGAGATGGTCCCTGCTTGGTTGGCTGCATGGTATCGTCGAAGGTGCCTTCGAATGGTTGCGCAGTCACTACCGCGACCTGCTCGCCCACTGTCTGCATCACAAAACCATTACCATTGTCGGCTTCCTTGTTTTTTACATCGCCTCCTATTGCTTGATTCCTTTCCTCGGGCAGGACTTCTTCCCGCAAGTGGATGGGGGCCAGCTGCGCATCCATGTCGTCTGTCGCACCGGCCAGCGGATTGAGGAAACCGAACGCAAATTTCTCAAAATAGAATCGGCCATCCGCGAAGTCATACCCCAAGGCGAAATCACCGCCATCCTCGACAATATCGGCCTGCCCACCAGCGGTATCAATCTGGCTTATGGCGATAACATCACGATGAGCAATTTCGACGGCGAGATTTTGATTTCGCTTGCCGAGGAGCGTAAAGAATCAACTTTTGCTTATGCCAAGAAAATCCGCAAGCTGCTTTCCGAGCGCTTCCCGGAAGTGAGTTATTTCTTCCAGCCCGCCGATATCGTCTCCCAGATTCTCAATGCCGGCCTGCCGGCACCGATTGATATTCAAGTGACAGGCAAGAAAAAAGCAGAAAATTTTGCCGTCGCCAAGCTGGTCCGCGATAGAGTGGCGACCGTGCGCGGGGCCGTAGATGTCACTCTGCACCAGCTCGTCAACGGCCCGCAAATAAAGCTCGACGTCGATCGTTCCAAGGCCATGCAATTTGGTTTGACCGAGCGCGATGTGGCCAATTCTCTTCTGATCAATTTGAGCTCGAGCTTTCAAGTCGCGCCAAACTTCTGGGTCAATCCTAAAAATGGCGTCAATTACAACCTGGCCGTGCAAACTCCAACTGCAAAAATCTCTTCCGTGGAAGAAGTAATGTCCACGCAATTGCCTGCCGTCAGTGCCGGTGGCCTCACCACCAGCAGTGCGCCGGCGACGAACAGTGACGGCAGTGTCGCCCGCACCGCCGCTTCGCGCTATAACCAGAATCAGTTGCTCGCCAATGTCGCTCAAATGAGTCGCGGGGTCACCAGTGCCATTGTCAGCCACTACCGCATCCAGCCGGTTTTTGATATTTATTGCAATGTGCAGGACCGCGACCTCGGCGGCGTCACCCAGGACATCCGGGTTATCCTCGATGAGCTCAAGGGCAAGCTGCCGAAAGGCAGCGAATTTATCGTCCGCGGCCAGGCCGATGCTATGAACAGTGCTTTTATCGGGCTGATCGGCGGCATCGCCTTTGCCCTTGTCCTGGTTTATCTTTTACTCGTCGTCAATTTCCATTCCTGGGTCGATCCGCTCATTATTCTTATGGCTATTCCAGGCGCTTTTGCCGGCATCGCCTGGAGTCTTTTTGCCACTTCCACCAGCTTCAGCGTGCCCGCTTTGATGGGGGCGATGATGAGTATCGGCGTCGCTTCGGCGAACAGTATCTTGATGATCACCTTCGCTAACGAACAGTTGGACGAGGGTAAAGAAGCTCAAATCGCCGCCCTCAATGCCGGAGCGACACGTTTCAGGCCGGTGATGATGACGGCGGCGGCGATGATCATCGGTACTTTGCCTATGGCCCTCGGCCTCGGCGAAGGCGGCTCGCAAAATGCCCCGCTCGGTCGAGCCGTAATTGGCGGCTTGCTTGCCGCCACCGCTGGTACACTCTTTTTTGTACCGGTAATATTTTCTATGATTAGATCGAGATATCAGCGCGAGCAACATCATGAACTCTAAACGCCGATTTCTCAAAACAGGAAACCAGGAGGCCTAGCGTGCAGCTCGATGTAGACCCTCAAAGCGAAAGCAATATCGAGCCCAGAGTGGCCTCTGTGGCTGCGCCGCGCCGTAAGCCGCCGGCACTCGTGCCGGTCGCTTTGCTCGTCGTGCTTGGTCTGGGCGGTCTTTTAACGGCCGGTATTTTGCCTCGGCTCGGGCGGGCCAAAGATCTGGAAAGCATTCGCGAAGCCGTTTTGCGCGAAATACCGGAAGTGCGCGTCCAGAAAGCCAAATACGGCAGCAGCGATGAAGATTTGATTTTGCCGGCTAATATCGAGCCTGTGCAGGACATCCCCGTTTATGCTCGTACCAGCGGATATCTCAAAAGTCGACTCGTCGACATCGGCGATCGGGTCAAAGCAGGACAGGCTCTGGCTGTCATTGAAGCCCCCGAAGTCGTCCAGGAACTCGATGCCGCCCGGGCTGACTTGCGTCAGGCGCGCTCTGCGCTGCGCAGCGCCCAGGCCGACCTTTCGCAGGGCAAATCAAATTTGAAAACAGCGGAAGCAAACGTCAAAAAGATGCGCGCTTCGCTCACTTACTCGCGTGCCCAGGTCTCGCGCTATACGGAGCTAGCCCAGGAAGGGGCGATCAGTTATGAAAGTCGTGACTCGAAAGTGCGCGATGTCGACACCGATGTCGCCTCGCTCAGTGCCTCCGATTATGCGGTCGAGGCGGCCAAACAGCAGGTGCTTGCTTATAGCGAAAAAGTAGGGGTCGCTCAAGCGCAGGTCGAGTCGCAAATGGCCAATCAACGCAAACTCGAAGCTCAGGCCGGTTTCCAAAATGTGCTCTCGCCCTGCGATGGCGTCATCACATCGCGCAACGTCGACCCGGGTGCTCTTGTTACTTCCGGCAGCCAGACCTCAAATTCTGAGCTTTTGCGCATCGCCCGCACCGATGTGCTGCGTGTCTTTATCTTTGTGCCCCAGGCCTTTTTCGAGAGCATCCATCCCGGTCTCGACGCTGAAATAACGGTGGCTGAAAAACCAGGGCAGACATTTATCGGTAAGGTGGCTCGTGTGGCCGGCGGCCTCGATGGTCTCTCGCGCACGCTGCGAGTGGAAGTGCGCATCCCCAATCCAAAAAATCTGCTCTTGCCCGGCATGTATGCCAGGGTGCGCTTCGTCTGTCACCGTGCCCATCCGCCCCTGATAGTGCCGAGTAATTGTGTAGTCGTCAAACCGGAAGGACAGTTTATTTGCGTTGTCGGAAAGGGTAATGCCGTGCATTTCAATGCGGTCGATCTTTTTCGCGATCACGGTCCGGAAGTGGAAATAGTGCAGGGTCTCTCTGCAGGCGACCTGGTCGTGCTGGACCCACCGGATAATATCGCCGACGGCAGTGTCGTCAAGCCTGTTGCCGTCAAAGAGGCCAAACCCTCTCGCTAGGAACCAGAGTCCATGAAAGTTTCGCTCAACCGGCCATGATCTTGGAGCGCAGCCAACCGCTGCGTACACTTGTCGCCGGCAGGAGAGTGACCACGTCGTTACTGCGTTCATCGCCATAGCCATTGTCGTGCAGTTTTGTCAGCAATACGGCTACTTCGAAGCCGCCGAAGGGTAGAAGTTTCAGCGGCGGTCTTTGATCTGCGGCGGCAAATTGGATAAGGCTGAGGCTGGTATTCATGTTGTCTGATTACTCCGGGGGATCGGCAGTCTCAGGACAGTAGTAAGCGGCAGGTCTGTCCTTGTGTGAAGAAGATATGACCGGGCTCGTGAAAATGACGTGAGCTAAAAGTGCCGCCCCGCGGCAACGACGAGATAAGTTGCATTTAATCTCATTAAATTGAACCTTTTGGACTGTTTGAACGTTTCTTATAATGGCCCCTCCGTTGGAGACCTTATTTTTATGGAACGACTGGACTTACTCCTGATCACTGCTTTCATCCCCGTGTTCTGTCTGACCTTTTTGA
Source organism: Cyanobacteria bacterium REEB67 (assembly GCA_018971775.1). Lineage (GTDB taxonomy): Bacteria > Cyanobacteriota > Vampirovibrionia > Obscuribacterales > Obscuribacteraceae > REEB67. The sequence goes on from JAGXAB010000165.1 coordinate 6,068, forward strand.
TTGTCATCGATACCTATGCCACCTTTGTCTCACGCGCTCGTTCGCATGCTTTTCAGAAGTTCAGCGCCAGCTACGTGCAATCGACCGCTTCTTTGAAAAAGGCCGAGGAAATCCTTCGTGGTCGCACTCATGCATAGCTTTTATTCGGCCAATGCGCCGAGTCCTGACGATTACTCGACCGTTCCCGCTCAAGAGGTTTGTGAGCACTTCTCGCAGGCTGTTTTGAGCTTTATGTATGAGGCCGGTCTCTTGATAGTCTCGGCTGATGATCAGAGAGTTTTTGTGGCGCGCGACAATGACCTGGCATCATGTCAGGAAGTCCTGGCTTACGATGATCCGGATGAAAATCAATCGGCGGTACAAGCTCTCGGTGTGCTCAGTGATGAAGGTTTGGCCGAATGCGACGGTGACAATTTCGGTCGGCGCATTTATCGTCTTTCTTTCAAAGGCCGCACAAAAGCTCAACTGCTGCGTTTTGCCCAGCGATTGACCGGCTGAAATGGGCTGGAAATAGCACCCCCTGGCATACTAGCGCTAATTAGTTCGTACTGAAAAATGAGGGCTGAAATATTCATTAGACGATATTGTCAGTAGGTATTCCGTCGCTGAATTTTTAGTGCGCCACCACATCTGGTATCTAGATGAAATTTTGAAAAAGGACGGGACATGGAGCGCTTTGTGC
>JAGXAB010000166.1 GCA_018971775.1 Cyanobacteria bacterium REEB67
ACGATCTGGCTGCAAAAATGCCTGACAAACTCAAAGAGATGCAGGAGCTTTTCACGAAAGAAGCGATCAAAAATAGTGTATTGCCCCTCGATGATCGTGTATTCGAGCGCTTTGTCGCAAAAATGGTCGGCCGCCCATCGGTCATGGCGGGACGCAACTCACTGGTCCTTCATTAAGGTATGACCGCCATTGGCGAGAATGTTTTTCTCGATTTGAAAAACCATTCATTCAATATCACGGCTGAAACGAAAATCCCAAGCGGTGGCGCCAGCGGTGTACTCATTGCGCAGGCGGGTAAATTTGGCGGCTGGAGTTTTTACCTCAAGGACGGCAAACCGGTCTACTCATATAATTTTCTCGGCGAAAAAGAATACTATATTTTTTCTCGCTATGACTGACGTCAACATGAGGCGAGCCTGCCCAATTTCGTACTAGAGGAGTAGTTATCCCACGCAGGTCGAGCAATGCCTAGATTCATTAGAAGCCGATGCGTAGCCCTACGAAGAGCATTTAGCGAATATTTCACGCATGGGAAATGCATACTAGAAGCGGTCTGACAAACAAGCCAGCCAGCCTTCAACAATCTTTGTGGACCAGAAGTCGAACGTTCGGAATCAGGTCCCGAAAAGGAGAAATTTCACATGGGCGCTACCGACATATTTATTGGAATGGAGACTGCAAATCTCATCAACAAGCAGTCTGAATCGTTGCACCAAAGAGAGCAACTCGCGACCGTATTACTTGACGATTCTCGCCCTGCCAGACCAAATTTTGATGCTAAAAAAGAGGCGGAAGCGATTGAAAAATCTTTGCCTTCGCAGTTGCCGAACCAAAATGCTCTCGAACCGTTCCGCCAGGATCTGGCGAATAGCTTATCCCAATACACACCTGGCGAGTACGAGCAAATCGTGGGTCAGATGCAATTGGAGCATCCGGCCAGAGCGGACATGAAACACCCGCACCGGTCCGTCAATTCGTCGGTCAATGAGCTCACACTTAACCTCGGTCCCGATAGTAATAACCGGATTTTCTGGGACTCGCTCAGCCTTGCGGTGCAGCGCTGGAACAGTGCAGAGGCAGGGAAATCACTACAGATTTCGTTTTGTTCGGGTCTGCCCAATTCATACCTGACCGGAGCTACAGAGTTTTTGAAGTCGCTATCATCCAGGCAGATCAGCACCATCATCGACGGCGACTATCTACACTGCGAAAAATGACCCCGGGAAGTTTTTAAGCTGAAGTATTGACTAGCTGCCGCGGTTTACAAGCGTCAATAGCTGCGCCACCCGGTAGGTCAGATTTTTATCGTCTACTTTCATCGCACCGTAATATTTTTCTTCCAATGCATCGACCCGTTTTTGCAGCGACTTACTGAAACATTTCTTTCCGAAGGCTGCACTCTCGAGATATTCGATCTGGTCGACCACGGTGTTGGGTTGTTCCTTGGTCTGGGCAGTCGCGCCGGTGCGAAATATTTGACTTACGTGCCGGCGATAATTTTCGACAACGGTCGTCGGCGATTGGAAGTTAGCCAACTCGTTCACTCTCGTCTTCTCGGCATTTGACGTGGTTATGGCATTTAGAGTATCGACGCGAGCAGCCAGATCATTTGATCTTGAAGCCCTACCGAACTCTTTAATTTCAAGACGGCATAAGCGGTCCGTGACGGTCTCGCCCAGATAGCTTTTGCCGAGCATTCGCATTTCTAACTGCGTTATCAGCGGATAGCTGGAAACGTTGAGCAGATTTAGTGGTGCAAGATCAGCCATTGCAGGAGCGAAAGCGGGAGAATTGATAGATTTTGCATGATTGTTCCTCAGAGCCACACATGCAGTCAATCGGTTCAGACGCTCGCTGGCAGGGCTGCTAGCGCTTGCCTCGCCGAAGACAAATTTTTCCAGACGGTTCAACCTCTTGTCGTCGGCTTCGAGACTATAAGGATGAGAAAACAGCTTGCTCTCCATCGCACCGATAGCAGTGTCATTGCCACTTACAACGGCAGCATAAACTGGCGCGTTGAATGAAAGAGTCATTAGCAATAAAAGGCATGCAAAACCATGCTTAGGGATCACGATGCGACTCCTAAAGGCGAATATATGGAAAAACTGAAACTGTCTCTAGGTTTGTTTTACCCAAACCCAGATTTTCCTCACACCTTATATGAGCAAATACGAATTAAGCTGTTCCATCTAACATGACGTTAACGGCACCTAGCGCTACTTGACATCGCTCATGCTTAAATCAACTTTTGCTCGAAGGCGGAGGCAAGGTCAATCCGTCGACCGGCAAACACAAATACTGGTCCTACGGCAATCCGACCACAAAATCGGAAATGCAAAACTGGCTGACTCAAATACAAGCAGCCGAGGCTAAACGGCACAAGTGAGCGTAAAATATTTCGAATCTGAAATTGGAAGCACGTCGCCCGAAAAGTCTTTTTGGGTTGAAGATATACGTGCTGATTTATACGACAACGATGGCCGTAGCGCACAAACAAAACTGATTGCCGATGTTCCAGATAGAGAAGAAATCACTCGCGGTCCAGCCCAAGAAGGGTGGAAGAAGGAGGAACAAAAGCTCGAACACTACCTGGATGGAATTATTGCGTCAGACAGAGCAAGAATCCGCGAAAATATGCGGCAGTTTGAAAGGCGCGCGCAAGCTGAGCATTTAGCGTCAGACGAAGTTCGCAGGAACTACGTACAGGTCAATAGACTATACGAATCACAAACTGACACTCCAATTTTGCAGCCTGATAAGCAATTGGTGGCAGACCAGGTGATCGCTCACGCAGCACGCCCGCACGATATCGATCAGGGTTTACATTTTACCTGCAATGTCACGGCTATCGAATCTCGCCTGTTTAGTAAAAGTCCGGCAGAGGTCGCTAAGGTTATTGCCGATCTCGGCACGGCGGGGAGTTATACGGCCATCAATCAATCAATTCCGCGAAAAGGATGAAGGAAGAAGGAAGAAGGAAGAAGGAAGAAGGAAGAAGCTCAAAGAGTTTTCTATGCGAACAAATGGGGCAGCAAATATAGTCATGTAGGAAACGGTAGAGTTTCAATACACGAGCTTTACGAAGCAACACGCTTCGCGGCAGCGGCAGCACCACTCAATTATAAATTTATGTCATGGATAGATGAGCATATTTTCGATGACTAACTGAAGGTCATAAGTCCGACAAAAACACGAGAATTCACAACCGCAATTAACGTCGACTTTAGGTCACCAAAAATTTATTGGTGCCCACGGAGATCGAAGCAAGCGGGGATGAATAATGTCAATCGAATCACAAATTACCACATCCCCAGAAGCTGCCTTAAATAATGGCGACGGCGTCTCATTCACGGGTTAGAGAATTTATGCTCAAACCACTTTTCCGAAACAATATGCTCCTCGGCGAGGAGACATTGCAAATTATTCGGTGAGTCTACTAAAGCGCTTACGTACATCGACGTCCTATTTACTTGTTGCAATATACGCTCGCTTCATGACATTGTTTTGACATAAATGAGCCAATAATTTATCCCTGCAAAGGGTAAAATACACGAATCAAGCCCGGAGGACTTATGGCAAATACAAAGACATTGATTGCTCAGGCCTACTCAGCTTTCAATCGCCGGGATATCAATAGCGCTCTTGCGCTCATGACTGAAGACATCAGTTGGCCTAAAGCATCAGAGGGTGGGCGTGTCGTTGGCAAAGACGAGATTCGCGCCTACTGGGTCCGTCAGTGGGAGCATTTCGATCCGCACGTCGAACCGGTCCAAATAATCGACAAAGGGAATGGTATTAGCAAAGTCAGGGTGCATCAACTTGTAAAAAGCCTGGATGGAGTTGTGCTTTCTGATAGCGAAGTCTGGCACGTTTACACAATCACCGACGGTTCAATTGAACGAATGGACCTGATGGAAGGCGACGCGAGTTCTGATTCAACGCCATCTTCGGCATTTTCAAGGCATTAGCATGCCTGGTCTAACGCCTTTTTTCCGCGCCCTATCTTGCCTGGGACTGGCACTTTTAATTCAGTCGCTACAAATCTACGACGCTGCAGCGCTCGACGACCAGCCTGTATTGACCGCCCTCAATATGCAGATTTTGCATAAAGAGCTGGAAATCGAACAAAATAATGTCACCTTTCTGATGAAATCACACCCCGAGGGTCGATGGAAAGCCTGGCGCTTTTTCGCCTTTCAAGAAGCCGGTACCCTGGTTCTAGATTCTGGACTGGTTGTGGGGCTGACAGACAGGGAACACCAGATTAAGCACCACGGAAGAATCAGCGGCGTTTTGCTGGAAAATGCCCTCGTCTTGCAAATGGTCGGCCAACTGGTTTGCGCGGTCGGCGACGTAATCGAGCTGGGATTAAATGCCCGACAATCAGTGATGGCCAGGCACCAGGGTATGGACGCCAGGACGGCTAAACGTCGTGCCATACGTTTGCACAACGAGCTATTAGCCCTGCTAGGAAAACGCAGGCAACTGCTGGGCGGTCCCAACGGCCTCACACCTATTCAAGTGCGAGTTGCCGAAGCAGAAACTAGAGTTTTAGATGACGAGGAACGACTACTCTGGCTGCAATGCTCGCGTACGTTGATTGATGCGCGCCGGCTGGTCGTTTCGGAAAACTCTTTTTACGTACTCGACATCGCTAAAAACTTGAGCGGAGCGGCCGGCAATCTAGTCGGCATCGAATCTACACACCTGGGTCAACCGCATGTCAATCTTCACGCCAATGTGCTCACCACCGTATCTGGTGGCTTGATTATGGCCAACCCGATCCTCTCTAGATTGGTCGGTCGTGCAGCTGGCAGATCGTATTCAGACAAGCTCGACCACCGCTACAAAGGCGAAATGGCCAGAGCCGTTGAAGCTCTCAATGTCGACACAGCAGCCTTGAAAAAAATAGGCGTTACCAACGCCGCACCGGATGATCAAAAGAACCGTCAGCTTTTTACCAGAGTTGAGCTCTATGCCAAAAACCAGGAGAATGCCTCCAGGTATATTGATGCCCAGAAGCTTTTAGACAAAAAAGGAAACAACGCTGCGCTCGGTCGCATCGCTGTCGGTTTGTTTGCCGGTGCCACCAAAGTTAGCTCTGGCATTTGCGGCATAATCGCCGCCGACGGTCTCTCCGCCAATAGTGGCGCTCCGCTCCTGTTGGGCGGCACGGCAAGCTATACGGTTGGAGCTTCGGTCATAGCTCTGGATAACATCAATCTCAACGTCAAACGTGAAAGGCGCGTGCAGCGCGAAGCCCGAGAGGGAACGTCGACACAGGCGGTCCTGGCAAAAAGATTGGCGGCTCTGGAAGAAATTGATAACCATTTGAGAGAAGTGGAAAAGGAGTTTTGAATTCTCAGGCCAGTTTTTTTTCGCGCCGGCCCGCTGCCGTCAAACTATTATTGTTGCTTTGTTCTAATGCCGGGGTTGGCAACGATACGGAGGAATCGATAACAGCATTGCGACTGACGGGCAATTCGATCCAGAATGTAGATCCCTCTCCTACTTTGGACTCCAGCCCAGCTGTGCCACCATGCTGTTCCGCCAGTGCTTTGGTGATGGCCAGACCGAGTCCGCTGCCTCCTTTCGGTCGAGAATCAGAAGAATCGAGCTGCTGAAATTTACCAAAGAGTTTGCTAATCTGGTCGGCGGCAATCCCGGGCCCCGTATCACTGACGGCGAAGCGAATAAGATCAGCTCTACGGTCAATCGTTAGCATGACCTTGGAGCCGGATGGTGAAAATTTGATGGCATTTGATAGAAGATTTTCCAGCATCTGTATGACCCTGTCTTGATCAACAGAAATCACGCCCGACCAGAGGATCCGTCTCGCAAGGGTTATGCCTGCGTCGGCTGCTATACCTTTCATTGCAGCAAAAGAGAGGTCGGCCAGTGTTTCCACCTCGACCGCTTTCAAGGTCAGCTTGACCATGCCCGCGTCCAATTTTCTGATATCGAGAATGTCGTTGATAAGCCTGATTAGCCGGTCGCTTTCAGAGCGGGCGATGGTGACAAGCTGCTGGCTCAGCTCGGTGAGAGGGCCGGCCATACCGGCTTCCATCAGTCGCAATGAGGCGTGCACCGAAGTCAAAGGTGTGCGCAATTCGTGCGATACCATCGAAAAAAATTCATGCACCTGCTTTTCAGATTCTTTCCTTTCGGTAATATCGGTAGCCATGCCATAAACTTCTGCGGCATTACCATTAGCGTCGAAGCTGGGATAGAGTCGGCTCCAAATCCAGCGCATCGAGCCATCTACTCTTCGTTGCCTGTATTCGATCGATGTCGGCCGCGATGGTTGGCTTTTCAAAAAGGCCACAGCTGTTACTCGATCGTCTTCATGAATTGCATCGAAGATCCGCGCCGGATTTTGGATAAGCTCGGCCGGTGAGCATCCAAACATTTTAGCAAGAGCGGGGCTGACCCACTTGGCGCGTGGCAGGCCCGGCTGCGTAACCCAGATCATTTCTTCTATGTTGTTGGTAATTTCAGTAAAAAGACGGTCGCTAGCCTCGAGCCGCTCTTCCACCTGCCGCCGGGAAATAACGATGCTGATATTATCGGCCAACATGGCCATCGATTGCAGGGCTCGGTCAGAAAACGGTCGGCTGGGCTGGAGCGCTACAATACCGATGAGCTCTTTGCCGATCATCAGAGGATGAGCCAACAAGGGCGTTATCTCATGATGCACACCGGACTGCTCGGCGGCAATCTTCTGCACGGCGTGACCAAGCATCGTC
>JAGXAB010000071.1 GCA_018971775.1 Cyanobacteria bacterium REEB67
AGAGCTGGCTGGCTGATCAGAAGCTTTGCTTCGTTGCGGTACAAGTTTTCCAACTGCACGAAGTCCTGGACGCCTAAAATCGCCGGTATTTTGTCATGCCTTATTATCGTCAGCTTCGCCGGTAAGCCGCGCACATAGCCAAAGTTTGTAATCTCATCGAGGAACAAAGCCACCGGGTGCTCGAATTTTTGCGTCATCACCTGCTCAAGGGCCAGATTGAAGATGAGGGCGGCAAGCGGCTTCAGCTCTTGCTTGTCCGACGGCGTCGCCAAATACCAGGTGAAGAGCTCACCGGCGAGCTCGTTCATATCGATGCTCGTCTTTTCAGTCAAGGCCCTGATTCTTGGCTGATTCCAGAGATCGAGCCTGGTGATGAGACCATTAGCAACAAGATTGCGGTAAGGCGGAGTAGTCGTGTTGATAAACTTCTTGTACGCCTTGCGGGCGGCCTCAATAGGACTATCAGCCAGGTATTTCTGGATGCCGTCTGGACCGTCCTCGAAGAGGTCAGCGATATATCCGAGATTGGCTTTACCATCTTCTCTCAATCCAACCGAGTGAAGGATCAAGCCAGTCAGTAGCATACGCTCAGACATCTCCCAGCTTTGATCGCCCTTGTGAGTATCAAGCGTAGTCGACTGCATGATTATTTCGACTACGCGTCTGGCGTCTCTGTAAGTCTCGACAAAATCCAGCGGGTTGATTTGGTCCGAGCTTAAGTCATCGGGGTTGAAATAGACGATCTTGTGACCCTTGGCAGCTCGGTAGCCGACTGTCTTTGAAAAGAGATCGGCAACACCCTTGCCACCGGTGGCTTCGGTCACAATGGCCGAACAAGCAATGCGCTCAATTAAGTTTGGGATGAAAATGCCTGTTGTTTTTCCCGTCCCGGTAGGACCGCAAACCAAAGCGTGGCGGTTGGTTTCTCCCTCCGGCAAAGACATGAAGTTCTCACCGTCACCGGTGACGATCAGTCGGCCCGGTTCGCGCTTGTTGGATATATATCCGGCCTTGACTAGCTCCGACGGCGTAGCCCACCTGGCACCCTTCTTTGGTTTGTCCTGGGCCGAGACCATGAGGCGGGAGTCATCCCAGAGGCCTCTCTCAATCTCTACAAAGCGTTTTTTGCAGTCCTGGGCAGTCCAATCATAGGTAAGCTCATTTACCTCGATAGAAACGACTGCTAGGCCTCCTTCACCCCTCCAGCGTATGACGACTGTGAAGGTGTAATTCCATACTTTGCCCATGACATTTTCTGGCTGTTTGCGCTCAGCAGTAATAATGCCGGTTTCTTCATCGACAAAAGTCACATGCCACTGAAGCCGGCGCAACGTGGTCATGAACACCCGCGCGATTTTTTCAAGCGGTATATCCGTCTCATATCCGAGGTGTTCGAATTTACTCGCCACTGTTTCTAAGTCCCACCGATCCCGCCAACACCCCTAAACGGCATATTCAGCTCTTCAAATTTGTTTGGATCTCGGTTGGGGTCGCGCATGCGCTCCTTCTCCTTAATCTCTTTGATTTTTGAGCGCAGCTTGCTGTTTACGATCTTCTTCATCTCAGCATTGGCCTCTTTGGCCACTTTCACTGTGCTCTCCATACGAGCGCTTTTCAGTTCTTTCAAGTTGGAGAGCTTCAGATCGCGGGCAATTTTGCCGATCTTCGCCATTTGCTGCAAAACCTTGGGCTCAATTTTGTTTTGAATCTTCGCCCCAAGCTCCGCCCTCTGCATGTTGATCCAAATTGACGGATCTAACTTACGCAGGCCCGTGGATGTTGCACCCATCGGACCGGCGGCAATAGCACTCTGGAAGCCTGAAAATTTAGCCGTGTACTGGCCGTCGACGGTATCTTTGACATTTGAGAGGTTGTTTAGAGCCTTAACTTCAGCCTCCAGGCTTAAGCGCTGCTTCTCAAGCGTCTGCCGGCTTTTGGCTTTCTCTTGCAGATGTGTTGAGAGCCTGGATTTTTTGTCTTCCTGAACCGCCTTAGAGATAGCTTTTTGCTTCTCAGAAGTGGGCCTCCTCGCCTTTGGCGTCAGCGCCTTCTTCCTCTCAGTGCTTACTTCCTTGAGCTTTTTGTTTGCCGGCTTTTCATTGCCCTGGGCGTTTTGCTTCGGCCTTGGCTCGGTAGTTTTCGCGTCTTCTTTGGCACTCTTCTTCTGCCTTTTCTCAGCCTGTTTGAAGACCTTTTTTCTTTCAGCCTCCGACTGACGGCTGCGCTTCTTCTCTTTTGCCTTGAGCTTTTTAGGGTCTTCAGTCATGACTCACCTTTGTCTTTGCTCTCGTCTTTGAGTGCCTTTTCATGCAAGGGCTTGGTTTCGGGCTCTTTCTCTTTCGGCTTCTCTTTTTGTTCCAGCTCTCGCTTTTCTTTGATCCAGGCTCGGAGTTTCTTGTACTGCGCTTTTGTAATACCGTCCTTTGCCCAGTCCTCGCCCTTGCGGTACTCATTTGCTAAAAATTCCAAAGACTCTTTTGAGTCCTGCTTATCATATACGACCGGCTCTTCAAGACCTGGCACGACAACGGCAATAGGCTCCACCGCTTCCTTTTCAGAAATCCAGATGGTCAGGGCCTTGTCTTCGACAGGTGATAGTGCCACTTTGCCGCTTTCGTGGAGCCTCTTGGCGGCATTAAGCTCCTCAAGGGTTGACGCTTTCGAGACTTTGAGTTCCACATACTCGGCCGGACCGACGCTAGCGGTCAGCTCGAGTTTTTCTACTTCCGCCGATTTTGCAGCCAGAACCTTCTCTTCGAAATATGCGTCTTTGATCCAGGTCTGAAGGCGCTCTAAATCCTCAGCCGAAAGCACTGCTTTACCGCGCTGCGCCTCCAGGTTGTGTTGCCGCTCCAGGGCTCGCAGGTCACCGATTGGCATGGTCCAGTTGTATTTGACGGTCTCGCCGGCTAACTCCACCTCAATTGCCTTTGAGTAATAGGCCCAGGCTTCTGCTTTTGCTTGGTTTCGGCGCTCTTCTTTTGCTTCGCGTTTTGCTGCCAACGCTTTGTAGTCCGGTGCGTCCCCCAGAGACTCAGCTTCCTGAGCCCTTATAGCCTCAAGCCGCGAAAGCTTACGCTCTTCAACATCCGACCGCATAACTCGATCAAATTCCTTCTTTGCGGCTTTCAGTGCCTCCTTCAGCTTCCTCCCTGGCAAACGCGCCTTCTTCTCTTCTTTTGTTTTTTCTCTGTCCAGGAGCTTGTTGCGCTCAAGATAGCGATCTCCGCACTCCTTCAGTTGGGTATAGTCGGCTTTGGAAAGGCTTACCTGACGACCTTTTTTGTCAGTACCCATAATGACGACGTGAGCATGGGGATTGGCCGTATTGCGGTGCTCGACTGCATACCACTCAAGGTCCAGGCCTTTGCGGTGGCCAAGGTCATGCAGCACTTCCCGGACATACTCTTGCGTGTTGGCGTCCTGGACGCCCGGTGAAATAATCACCTTGTGCACCAGAACCCCGCGCCCCTTCTGTCGATCAATTGCATAATTGACATGCTGAGAAGTCAGGCCGTCTTCTCTATCCGAGAAGAAAGCACGGCTGCCGGCCTCGTCTTTGTCCTTACCAGGCCGGAACTTTATGTAATTGACATGCGCCCTGGCCCGGCCTCTACCGTCCCGGAAAGCCTTGATATAGCTATGTTTTACAACAGACCGCTGACCAGCCACAGGTCACCCAATTGCTCTATTTCTTCGGCTTATCCCGGTCAGACAGCCGATCCAGGATTTCTGTATTCTGCGATTTCGGAAGTTCAACCTGCCCCTTAAGCTGGGCCGCCTCTTTCACGGCCTCATCTCTGGATTGCTCCAACTTAAACATCTGCTCCAGGAGCTGATCACACTTGGCAGTTAGCACCGCTTTTTGGTTCTCGGCCGCTTGCAGCGCAGATTCTAACTCGGCCTTTGCTTCAGTCAAGCTATCAACCTGAGCAGCCTCAGCCGCCTTGTGGCGGATTGCTGATACTTCCTGGGCAGCTTCGCTTACAGCCACCCGCCACGTCGCCAGAAAGGCGTTTTGCACAACCTGCGACGCCGACACTACGCTCCACCCACCTTCTTCCTCATCCCCTCGGCCACCCTTAGCTCGCCCTCGGTAAGGTCGGCATGGATCGTCTTCGCCGCAGCGCCCTTGCACTCATTCATCAGGTCCTCGGTATCTTCCAGCCTGGCCAGAAACTTATTTGAGGCCAGAGCCGCCACCGCCACCTTGGCCAACAGTGCGCAAATTCGATTCACCCCGGCCTTGATCACATTGGTTATTTCATCTGTCGACGCCTTCAATTGCTGGGCATATACCGACTCAAGCCGGTCCCTCTGCTCGGCATCCAGGGCATCTAACCCGGCAAGGATCATCTCCCGCGCCAGCTCCGTGTCTTTTATCCCTCTCGCCCTCGCAACTTCCTTGAACTTCACCAAATCGTCGGCCGAAATCCAGGTCCTGACCTCCCCGGTATATGCCCTACCTGTTTTAGCCATATTTACCTCTCGGATGCTCATAACCCAATAACTGTAACAGTTTAAAAGTTAATCGGATGTTTTTATAGCTTTAGTTTTCTCAATTCGGATTACTATAACTGTTATATAGTCAGCCATACAAGCATTTTGGGAACACTCTTTATCCTGCCTTAAACCCTTTACGGGTTACGGCTGCTGCGCTCTGTTGCGTCTCGCTGCCCGCTCGCCGCCGCTTCAGGCTCCGCCCTCGCAGGTACGGCCTGACGGCCGACCCTATGAATTTAGGCACACCCTGTTGACAAAATTTTTCAACCTTGTACTATTTTTTCATACATGTCTTTGGGATAGGCGTATGACAGACAACAGAAAAGCTGAGCTGATTCAACTACGGGTTGAAAAGACCTTCTTGGACAAATTGAATCGGATAGCCGAAAAACAAAATTTGCCGCTCAGCGCGATGTTGCGCGTGTGGCTCTCAGACAGGCTCAATGAGGAAATGAAGATGATTACAACTGAAAGGAAAGTGTGGCAAGAGGAAAGATTAGCTGCCATGAAAGCCGCGCTGGAAAAAGAGTTTGAACCTGGGCCAGCATTTGCCGTGCATGCGCATCCTCTCACACCTGGGGTGTCAATCGACATAGCTAACGTCGAAAAAAACGCCTTCTCGTTAATCCCATGGGGTTCAACCGGTTTTACTGGCAGAATAAAACAGCACGGATATGAGCTAATACGCGCTCATAATGGTCGTTCGAGCGCCAAAGCGCAAATTTTTACGAGCGGCCAAATTGAAGGGCTATTTGCGGTCAGCACCGAGGGTAAAGAGATTTATGGCCTTGCCCTTGACGACGGTATAGTGCAGGTAATTTCTGCATATGTCGGTCTGCTGCGCAGTCAACAAACGCCGATGCCTTATCAGTTCAACGTTTTCATTTTGAACGCCCAAGGATATGCCGTTGTCGAAGACGTAGCAGGTGTTGAGCCGACCACCGCTTTTGAGGATTCGGTTGTACGCCTTACGCCGCTCGTCATCGATACACCTACCCAAACAGAGTCAGAACTTCAAACCGGCAATCACTGCAGAGAGATGATCGATGAGTTGTGGCGTGCCGCCGGCAAAAGACACTCAGCAAGTTACGACAAAGACAATCAGTGGCTTGTGAGACGCGGTCGCTAACATCAAGCCAGATCAGAGAGTCATCGCCCCTTTTTATTGGAATTGCCGGCCCCAGTTTGATTGCCACCGCCTGTAGAAATACCCCTCTGGTCTGTTTTCGTACCTGAGGTGGAGTTTGTTTTTTGGCCGGTGTTGCCAGTTTTGGGAGGCTTACCTAGTGCTGGATTGATGCGAGCAGGGTTATCTTCGTTCATTTTGTCTGTTCCCATTACTTACCGCCTTTTCCAGACTCAGCTTTGCCAGAACCAGCCTTTTGACTATCCGACGCCTGCTTCGTAGAGCCGTTAGAACCTGTGCCAGCTGAGGAGGTTGGCTTTCCCAAGGCGGGCGATATTCTTGGAGGATTACCCCTCTGTTCTGTAATTTGCGTAGGCCTTGACTGATGCTTTTGATCCGACATTAGACTCTCCAGTAGTGGTTCAGTTGTGAATTATGTGCTTCCAGTTCATAAATCCAAAAGTACAAAGACAGGTAATACCAGCATAAAACAACCAGACCGCGATCGCTGCAATTCGATTTGGAAGCATTCGCAGAGGATTATTTTCGTCAGAAAATTCAAAATAACGTCGGTCAAGTATTGTCAGTTGCCTGTCATAGGCGTCATGTGTGATTTGGAAGGACCAAATCATAAGAATCAAAGATAGAGCAAATAGGATCCAGCTTGTAGGTATTAGAAACCCTGCCTCGATATGCTGCCTGTCTTTGACGAATCCCAAGAACGTCATTGAAAGGCCAAGCGCTCCTCCGCTCAGGGTAATCATCGCCTTTTCAAAGCTGTCAGAATTTTTTTGGGCAAAATCCTCGTACTGTTTACTCTGCTGAATGTAGAGTTCATAACGCTTTTCAGGAGTAATTGGCGCCCATGGATCAGATGGTAGTGCCTCAGCAACATCCACAGCGGGGCCAGGAGGATCTGATGAAAACGACTTTGCACCAAGTATTGCCGGAACTACACAGGCCGATAGCATTGCAATTAACAGGAGTGCAAAAGCAAAAAACCAAATGAAAAAGTCGATCATTTTGGGTTTTCTCCAGGCTTCAATAACATTTGTTCAAAAGCCTTTATCGTCATTTCTGATTTTTTTTCAGGATCTGAAATTTGGGCAATTAAGCCGACCGCAAGACGCTGCCTAGTGCGAAACTCGTTTTGAGAAGCTTCTGCATCGAGTTTTCTTAACTGAACTTTTACTTGCTGGGTAATTTGCTCGATTTCGGCTGACGACTTTCTTTTATCCGATTCTGTTCGACTCTGAAGCTGTGCTATTTCAGCTTCATTTTTTTTCTTCTCTTGTTCAGACCTAGCCAGTATTTCTGCAATTTCAGCATCAACTTTCTTTTTCTCTTGGCCGCCTAAAGCCTCAACTCGTGCGCCTTCTGCTTTTAAGTTTTTCAACTCTTCAGCAAAACGATCTCTCCTCTCAGACTGTTCTCTAAATGAGAGAAGGAACTCCCGTCCAGCCAAAAGAATTATCTTCGCCGAAAGGGCTATCACAATAATGAGTAACGGCCACCTAACCATCTCGGAAACTTTCAGTAGGACAAACGCAGCAGTTAAGACTGGTACAGAGCGCTCCTGCCCATGTTGAGTTGCTGACAAAATAGAAGCTTTCAAATAGTCTTCCGGTGCAGCAGTTACGGCCACAGAGCCGGTAGCTATGTTTTGGTTGGTGTTTGATTTGTCGGTGTCGGATGGTACCGCATAAGCCGAAAAGGCAATATACACAGCCGAAAAAGCCGATAAGATCACCAGATAAATAGCGTGCTTAGCCATCGTTACCATTGCCAGGTCTCCCTGATCGAATCTGACCTTAGGGGCGGAAACACAAGAATATCACCAGATTGGTGTCGAGCTGCAATGTAGCCACATAATTACTTTTTTGAGAAGTCTAAGACTGGAGCACCATGAGCAACCATTTCGGCATTCAGGCTGATGCTTACCAAAATGAGTTGCGTCGGCGTCCGCATCTGAACCATCCAAGATATTTCTGGCCACGCCAGCCTGAGCGAGCTTTACACCTACCTGGAGGTCGATTCGGAGGATAAACTGCGTGCGATTGATTTAATCAAACACTAGGAGAAGGAAGTCTGAGCCTGGTTAGCCATTGCCTCTTGCCAGAGCTTATACGTCTCGATCAAAGCCTCTTCAAGATTACGGCTAGCCGACGTGGAGTGAAACGAGCGACCATCGCTCTGAAATTCGACAGCATGCGGGGGAGTAATTGTGACCTTAGCTCCTGGTCTGGTAGCAATATTTTTCAGGGCACTGTAAGCAAGGAGCGCATTTGCAACTTGTGGTATTGGATCTATGTGAGACATTTGAATTTTACCTCTGGCAGGATATGGTTATTTCTTCTTGCTTTGTTTGGCTTTCGGTGCGGCTTGAGATAGGGCGCTTCCAGCCACCTCTTTTACCGTCTTAGGTGTCTGTTTCTTTGCTAAAAGCTTTGCCGCAGCAGAAGCTACGGCCGGGCTGGTTTTGCGATTCTTAGCCATATTGTTTACCTCATCTAATTGGAGTGTATAGTTTGTTTGCTTACTAACAGCTAAAGACTGGAAGGCAAAGATTTCATCTTCAGTTCGGGTGGGATTGGCGACTTATCTTGTCGACTTTTTGGCTACCTATTTGGCATTTCTTGGAAGTGAGTGTCAGCAACCACCTGAAAGCTGCTGACCTATGGCGGCCCGAGTCTCGTCGTTGACAATATTGCGTTGAATTTGTCACTTCCCCAGCCCAGTGACGCGGGCAAAGGATAGTCGGCAAGCCCTTCACTCTCAATTTTTAGGATGGATTTTTCAAGCAGCACTGGGCGCTCTGGTGCCGGCTCATGTCTTTCCTGAAGTCGCTCACCAGTTTTGTTCAGGTGGATGCAAGCTCGCTCGAAGCTGGCTTCGCTCATAAGATCTAGGTCGTAAGCGCGTCTAACCAACGCCGAGACTGATACCTTCCAACGGCGCTTCAATTCATAAAAGTGGTCCCAATTTAGCCAGGAAGGGCATTCGGCCTGGAACGGTCCTTTCGGCAAGAGAAATGCGGAGCCAAAGCGGTTTGCCTGCTTTTCATGGATTTTATCCCCCGGCTCGACGTGCCGGTGCATCACAAGGTGGCCCAGCTCGTGAGCCGCATTGAAGCGCATTCGACTCGACGAGTCTTTTGCGGTGTTCAGGAAGACATATGGCCGATGCTCTAACCATGCGGAAAAGGCATCCATTTTCGAGCTGTGGCCAGACACAAACGAGACAATTACGCCTTTACTTTCAAGAAGTTTGATCATATCCGGGATTGGCCCCAGTCCAAGATTCCAGGCAGCTCTGACGGATTCGGCACAAGCTTCGATGTCTTCTTCCGAGTAAACCTCGGTGCGGATAGCGCTGACGTTTTCCGGCGGCAGCTCTACAAATTTTTCGACATGGTTGACGAGTTCACACAGCATGGACCCGTGCGCGAGGATTTGTCTTTTGTTAGTCTCGGTGGTGGATCTGAGGCTTCTGAAGTGGCAGGCATCTGTCTCTAGTCGCTGGACCCGATCCGGTTGTGCAAAATAACTTACTGGAAAACCTGTAGCTAGGCTAATCTTTACCAGTGTCAGTCCATCCGGTTTCGCTTTTCCTTTTTCGAACTGACTTATTGCACTACTAGTCTTCTCGACTCGCTCAGCCAGCTCCTTTTGGGTATATCCGCAGAACTCGCGAGCGAGGACAAGACGCGCCGAGTTGAACAGATGTGCTGCCAAATTTCGATCATTTTCTCCGATCGGAGGGATGGACTCATGTGGCGGTTGCGTCACCTCTCTCTACCTCTCCTTTGTTCTTGGTCTTTGGTTTGGCCTTGATCTCAATCTCAGGGATGGCCTCTTCCGGCGGGAAGTGAGCGACTTGAGCCACTGCCGGCAGTAGCTCATAAGTCTCGCCCCAACTATTAATACGGCCGCTGCTCTCGTTGACTCCATCTGGGACGCAAATGTGGGCGGATAAGAAGCCTTCTACCGGGTTGCCCATGTGCGTGATGATTGCCGCCTCGACCTTGGCCGAATACTTGCTCAGGTCAAGGCCTGGGATCTTTTGTTGGACAATTGACTGGACTGCATTATTATTGTTGGGAAATGAAGTTTGGATATTTTGCTTCTTGCCCTTACCCACCTTATGGCAGGCCAGTACCACACCATTGGTGATCAGCCTGAGCTTGGGGTAGCGGGAAATTAGCTCCAGCGGCCCACCAGTCTTGGCTGCCTCTCCTAAATAGTACGCTATAAAGTTGTACACGTCCGTCCCAAATGTATTTCCATTACTTTCTTTTCGATAGTTTTTACATGCCGCCGCGTAGCCCTTGCGGCAAGCTTCTAATATCAACTGCTGGGCTTCCAGGGGGATTTTCTCGATCAACTGCATTGGGCGGACTGCCTCTCGGGGACGACTCCAGTTTTATAGCAAACTGCAGGTAAAGTGTCAAGAAATAAAGTCAAGACGTTGTACTTTCAGCAAATTCAAAGCGGCTTCCAAAATGGGACTGCGAAGCGGACGGCAAGCCACTTGTAGCAACACGGGGATGAAAAAGTCCTGATACCGCTAAATATCACGAGTTTCACGGCGGCGGCTTCGACTCCACATCTAGTGTCACAGCTTCAAAAAATGCATCAAATCCACATTCATCCGACTCTGACACCACGACATGAAGCTGATGAGGTCTTGAATCTAATTCCGCCCTGAGCTGAGTTATAAGCCCCCTCAACCACGTTTCTGACTCATAATCCGGTGACCGGCCAATAGCAGACAAATACACAGGCAAAAGCGCTCGCAATTTTTTGGTATCGACCTGGACAAAATTGTCCGGGGTGATCTTATCGATGTCTTTTCGCCAGCTTTTATCCCACTTATTCCTGGTACGAGTGACCTGATTTTTCAGATCAAGCTTGTCCCGTAGTGCCCTCATTTTGATTTCGTGAATAATGCGGCGAGCAGCCAGCCGGCCGGGGGGCATATTTTTTTGAATGGATTGCGGAAGGGCGCCTATTTCTTGTGAATCAGCGCCCACCACAACGTTATACTCAGGTGTAACGGCTGCCAAGCGACGGTTTTGAATGTCCGTTTGCGCCGGTTTCCACAACTGCTGATGCTTGTACAGCGTCTTATTACTGCAACCGGTTTTCAGTTGAAGGTCACGCACACTAAAAGTCTGGTCGAATTCTTCAAAGTCGGCGACGGCGGCGGCAATTTTTTTGGCAGCAGCGGTCTTAAGATTGGCACTGTTTCGCTGCCAGGCAATTGGAATGGTGCGCACAAATGGGGTGATATTTTGGCCCCGGCGCTCTGGGGGTACCCAGGCAGCGGCCCGGCCTATTTGCGCGATAGCGTCGGCCCGCCCTCTGTTTATCTCCTTGCTCAAACCGTTGTGCTTATCGGCCAGAATCTTTTCAATTGCCCACTGGCGCTCTGTTTCATATCCGTATCCCAGGGGCAAAAGTTCGTGCTCGGGGTCACCGTAAAAGAGATAGTGGGACAAAGAAGTGGTAGCTTCGGCGCGCTGAGATTCGCCGGTCAGTCCGACCTGGGCAAAATTGCGACCGGCCACCCAACGTTCAGCAATGATCCCCGGGGGCAGCCCTTGGAATACACCTTTTACAATATCCGAGGCATATCTATCAGTTTGGATTCGGTCAGGCCTCTTAAAAGGGACGACAACGCACTCTCCTTTTGTATTTATCTGACTCATCTGAGCAGTTATCCGCTCCTGACTTTCGGTCAGCCTGGCCACCGTAGCTTTCAGCTGATGAAAGTCGTGCCTGCTATGGCCGCAAGAAACATCCCGCATGAAGCTGTCCAGGGCGGGAACCGGTCCAATACAGTCGCGTTCCATGAGGACTTCGCCGGTTCGGTCAAGCCAGGCAAAGCCTGGTTGAAGTGGGAGCCGCAAACCATTGCCCAGCGAACCGCCCCGGCGGCTATCTCCGGGAGCAGGGAAAACCTCCAATGTGCCGGCGGCAATGTCAAAACCATTCAACCGGAGGAGTTGCACCAGCTGGTTTCGTAAGTCACGGGAGCTAACAGGTTCATCAAAAAAGATATACAGATGCCAGCCACCTGAATGGCTGGACCGGTAAAGGAAGGTTTCTACAATGCCGGCGTCAGCCAGGGCGTCTTGAATCTTGGCCAGGTGCTTTTCGTTGTGATACTTGCTGCCGACATCAATGTCTAGCACACCAAATCTGGTGGCCTGGCCGGCACGAGCACCGAGGAGATGTTTGGGATGAACGCAGGCGGCAGCCTTGAGAATTTCGCTATCGGTGAGCTGATAATGCTCTTTCGCCGAAAGCCAAAATTCGTCCGTGGGTCGCTTATATATGTAGCCATACCGGTGAAAAAGGGACAGGTACTGGCCAACGGCGGAATAGCCCTTGGGGTAGAATTTTTCACGACAAAATCTTTCGGCCGGCACCAATGTGGTGGACGCGGCCGGAGCAAAGCTGGACGTAAGGTCTCTCCTTTAAGGAAAAGAAGACGTGTTGACCTATCCAGGCATATCGCTTATTCTTGGGTCATTCGCGAAAAACCTACCAAGTAAAACGCGACGACAATTGAATAAGAAGCCCGATTAAGGTCTCGCAAGTAAGACATCGCCTCAAGCGATGTTTTTGTTATGTCTAATTGTCCCTTCTAGGAGGCGCCTTCGGCCTCGATATATCTTTGTGATATGCACCACCATTGGTGCCTCGCCAATATCACGATTGATACTATAACCAGTCGGGCCAGAACGCGCAAGTGGGCAAATCGCCCGAAAGGCCCAGAGGATCAAGGTAGCCGGACTTCCGGAACTCCGGCTGTATCACCGGTTGTGTTCCGGAAGTTTCCGGCAGCGGGATAATCAAGCCCATTAGGTGACTTCCGCATGATCCGGACTTCCGGCGACAGACCGGCTTGGAAATATCAGACAATTGTTGTGATTTGCGACAAGCGGCTCGGCCGGCGAGAAGAATCGACTTCCGGAACAAGCCGTATCCAAATCCGGAACACATCCGGAAGCCTCCGGAATAGAATCAGTTTGCCCCATAAAATCCGGAAGCCTGTAAATCCAGACAGCCGCAATTTTCCGGCATCTCCCCTCCACGCTATATCGCCAGACTTCCGGAAGCTTCCGGATACCACAGGCGGTTTCATGACCAAATCATTGAAGATTGCCAAAAACCACATGGGCATCCATGCGCCGGACTTCCGGAAGTTCGTTAGGGATGGCGAAATTCACTTCCGGAAGTCATTGCATTACAACAAAATTTCCTTATAATTGATCCCTTGAAAGTCAAGTCCTGCGATAGATACAGAACGCGAGCAAGAATATATCCAATGAATAAACACCCAATGTTATCAGTCAAAGAAGCGGCCCACTTGTTGGGCTGTGATGAGCGCTGGGTAAGAGAAAGACTTAATCAGGGTCAATTGAAGGGCGAGAAAAAAAATATCGGTCTCAAGGAAAAGTGGTTTGTCTACGCCGGCGAAGTTCAAGCGGTCCTTGAGCGCAAAGGTAGTCTGCCTAGTATGGCATCGAGTGAATATCTAGCATCAAACAATCAGTCACCGGCTGCCGGTCAAGTATTGGGGGCCTCTGCATCTCCGGGCCCAGTGGTAATTGATGCTGCATGGGACGAAGAAGAAGATAAAGCGACAGCGACTACGCAAACGAATGAAGAGCGACTAGCTTGGTTGGAAACGCAGCGACAAGCAGTGGTTGAACTTGCTGAAGAAATGATGCGTCCTATCTTGTCTCAGCTTGAAGAGAAGAATAATCAACTAAAACAAAAAGAAGACGCCCTGCAAGCCGCGACCTACCAACTAGGATATGCGAAAGGGCGGCTGGAAGAGCAAGATGAGAAGATAAAGCTGCTGCCGGATTATCAAGCCCGTGCTGATAAGGCGGCGGAACTCGAACGTGAAGCCGAAACAGCAAAAGAACGAGCTGCACTGCTCGAACAGAATTTAGCTCAGAGCGAGCAGCGTGCACGAGATGAGATCGCACGTCTAACAGAAGAGAAGGAATTGCAGGCGCAACAGACAAAAGCGCAGCTTGACGCTCTAACAAGCCGGATAGGTGAATTGGAAAGAAGCTGGTGGCAAAAGTTCTTTGGCCTTAAAAAGGTTGACTGACACAGGCCGAGAAAAAAAGTAGTTGCTCCGAAAAAGTGCTTGCAACTGGGTGTTAACTAAACCCCTCCCGCCGGAGCCCCATGACGCTTTGCTAAAATGGCTTCTGTTCTGGGCCGAGTCGCAGCAAGAATTTCTGCCGCAGTCGTTAACTAAACTACTGTATAATTAACAAGCATCAGCGGCGAAAAGGTCGGCGAAAACCATTGAATATCAATAGGCAATTGCGGGCGGCGATTTACGCTCGGGTATCAACGACCGATCAAAATCCGGAGTCGCAGCTTCAGGATTTGAGAAAGTACGTGCAAGACCGTGGCTTCGTTCTCTACAAAGAGTATGTCGATCACGTGACAGGCGATTTCGGCAAGCGAAAGCGACGCCGGAAGAAGCCCGAATTAGCCTACGAAGAGTTGATGAGCGACGCAAGAAAGCGCCTCATTGACTGTGTCATTGTCTGGCAGTTCGACAGGTTTGCACGGTCGCTGTCAGTTCTCATTGGAGCGCTTGAGGAGTTTGGCAAGCTGGGCGTAGATTTTATCAGCTACAAGCAGGACATCGATACAACAACGCCGATGGGGAGACTGTTTTTTAACATCATCGGATCATTTGCCGAATTTGAAAAAGAGATGATCGTAGCAAGAGTACGAGCAGGCCTGGCCAATGCTAAGGAAAAGGGAGTTCGCTTGGGCCGGCCCGAGAAAGATCCCAGCGCGAGCGCGCGCATAGCAGCACTTCGGGAGGAGGGCTTGTCTCTGAGAGAGATTGGCCGAAAAGAGAATCTGACAGGTGCAGGGGTGTTAAAGATTTTACAGCGTCGCAAAGATCAAGTGTCCGCAGGCGGGGCCGTTACAGCAGTTACCGAGCCAGTGCAGGAGCTGCCTCCAAGAGGGCCCAACGTGAGGGGCAACGTGGTTTCAATTGCAAAGAAAGATAATGCGGCACCACCACCAGTATCGCAGATTTATCAAATTATTATCGTGATTTGCGACGTGGTCCCGCCAATCTGGCGTCAGGTGCAGATTTCTAGTAACACAACTCTAGGCGATTTTTCGGATATTATTCACCTTCTCTTTGATTGGGAAGGCTATCATCTGCACAGATTCGAGTGCGCTGGACCATTCGGCCGAAGCGGAGCGGAGCTTGATCTGGAAGAAAGCAAAACGACCCTGGCCGAATTGAAATTACAGCCGGGAGACAGACTCTTCTATGAGTACGACTTTGGAGACAGCTGGATTCACGAGATCATTTTCGAGAAGGTTGTGCCAGCAAGCAACCGAAAAACGTATCCATCATGCACTGCCGGTGCAAAAGCAGGGCCACCTGAGGACTGTGGTGGTGCGGACGCCTATAATTATGCCCGCGACGGCCTAAAAAAACCGAATGGCAAGAAGCGCCGAAACCGGCTGCCACACGGAATGAGAGAATTTTACAGGGAGAACTACCCAAATTTTGATCCAGATAAGTTCGATATAGCTGCAGTCAACAGGAAGCTGGCTGAGTTGGCACATGAGAACATGAAGGCGGCTACACCTGAAAACGAGCTGCCAAAACCCAAACTTCGGAAACACTTCCACGAACGACCAGATTCTCTTAAATGAGACAAACCAGTCGATTGCAAGTCTTGCTGATTTCTATAGTAGAAGCCGAATTTTTGAAAAAAGAAAAGTGCGCGGATGCCTAGCTAGGCGGTCGAACGTAACAGTTTTAAGCCATCTGAGCGAGTCGTTTTTATAATCATGTATGATGGCGAATCTGGAGCCTTGGCTTCTGGAAACAGTTTAATAATTGGCGGCTGACTAACCAATCCCTTTTCCCAATCAAATTTTCAGGCCTGAACATGTCCAAAACAAGGCAGACAGTCATTAAAACATCAGTGCTGGCTTGTCTTTGTGTCATTTTTTTCACCCCAGCCTTGCCAGCCTGGAGTGACGAATCCTCTACCAATGCTTCACGCATTCCGCTCGGCGCCAACAAGAAGCTTCTTTTTAAGACAACGGCTACAGGGGTGAAAATATATAGATATCGCCAGGGACAGAAATCTCAAAAACCGAGCTGGAGTTTAGTAACACAAGAGGCAACAGTCTTAGATGCGAAAGGGAAAAAAATAGGGCGGTACTTTGACGGAGCCACTTGGAAGTTCGACGACGGCGCCATCGTGGTCGGAAAAATGCCGCCCCAAAGTGATGAAAAAGGCATTGAGAGGCCTTATTGGCTGATATTCGACGTAACAGAAGCTATCGGTCCCAGAGTAAAGGATGTGCGATACGTTAAAAGCATAGAAACCACAAGCGGTCTAGTACCCGCCGAGGGTTATAAGGACGACAAAATTGGAGATGAGCAGCGCGTACCCTATCGGGCTGAATATTGGTTTTACACTGATTGGTCAAAATAACGGAGGCGCAATAGTAATCGATCATTGCGCAAGAACAGAAGTATGGATCTTTCTTTATCACCTACTGCACAGCAGAATCACAGCACACAACAATATGGGCTAACGGTTAAAGTTTGCGCCGACGAATGAAGCATAATCTTGTTTGCGCACCACAATCAATTCCAACCAATTCCGATGACACCAAATAAGGTGTCACCTGTTGCTAGAATCACGCTCGTTTTGCTCAGAACGTGTTACCAGATAGATACTCCGCTTAAAAAGGCGGCCTAGAGCGAAGTTCTCTAGGCCGCCTAATACAATAAAGTTATCTGAACGCTATTTTACGTTCATTTTTGGCCGCTCCCAGTCCTTTCTGGTGGTCCTTGAGTAGGAAACTTAAATCCTAGTTGTTTGGCTTGCTCCACATCTTCAGCGTTACCGCTACGGTTGTTAAGGTAACGTCGACTACAGGCGCGATTGGCGTAACCGATAGCATAAGAGGGGCAGAGCCTGATCGCCTCAGTAAACATTTCCTCGGCGACTGAGTGCAAACCTTTATTTAGATAGATAACCCCTAGGTTGTTTACAGTTAAAGCTATAGTTCTGCGCTCGGCGGATATAGCCGGTTGCGAAGAAATTAGAACATCGTCGATTGCCTTTGCTTTCTGAATAGTGATGGTTGCTTTTTCAAAAGCCCCACGCGTAGCGTAGATTTGCGCAAGACTATATAGACTCTCAAGATTAGCGGTACTATCTTTGCCATGTGACTTTTCAGAAAGGGTTAAGATCTCGTTCCAGAGAGCCTCACATTCGGTATTCTTGCCCTCACTAAAATAGACCCTAGCGAGTTTCTTTTTACAATCCAATACCTGATCGTCTTTAAGATGGCTGTTTTCAACACGAGCAATGGCATTCTTGTAAATGTCCTCTGCTTCTCTGAAATGATTCTCTTTAATAGCGGCATCAGCATTTTGCATAGCTTTTTGCCATCCATCGCTCTGGGCGACAGAAAGCTTTATTGAAGCGAGAAGGACTGTCAGGAGACATATAGTCAAGGATACGCATCTTCTTGTGCCCGAAATATGGTTTTGCATTAAGTTCCTTCTTTAGCTTTGAAAGGTACCATCAATAATTTATCATTCCCTCACCTAAATATTTCGCCAAACAAGCGACCTGGCTTCGATTCACTCAATTTTAATAGCTTTTACGTTCCGAAAGAGGGTGTAATTGAGCTAATTACACCCTCCTCCGAACTAAGGCTAATACCCTGCTGGTGCGCCGCCTGCTGGTGCTGCGCCTGCAGGGGCGGCGCTGTAAGGCGCGGTCCCCCCCCCTGGAAGTGCCCAGTATTTGCCTCTGTCATCGGGATTGCCATTGGCATCAGTACTTCCCGTATCGACAACCGTCGGTATCAGGATGTCGTCTGGATTAGGCCTTGAACCGTTCGACCCATCGTAAGTAGGGAACATCGTGCCGTCCGGCCATGGGTTCGGGCCATACTGGGTGCCATCGGTTATCACAACCCGCCTTGGCACTTCTTCCATATCACCAGGATCGGTGCCTTCACCCCAGGGCACAATTCGTGCCGGTACGTTCGTCGTATCATTGGGATCCCCTGGTGTGGTGGTCACTAGACCCATGGGATCAGTAAACTTGAGTGGGCTGCTTCCCACGTAGGTATAGAGGTTAAAATCCTCTGGTCCCGCATAACCCGCCGGATCAGGCTGTAAGAATCGACCCAAAGCGGGCGAATAATACCTGCGTTTGAAGTAATACAAGCTCAACTCAGAGTCGTAGCGCTGCGCAGTGAATCCGAACGTTGTGCCAGCGAGCGTTGTAATCTCGCCAAAGGTGCTGTACAGATTCTTGTTGGTCTCGGCACCAGTATTATCACTGGTCGCAACAATACTACCGACGATATCGGCATGTAAGAAAGTCAATGTTCCGCCGCTGCTGACAGTGATGAGCGGCTCATCCATCTTGGAGCCATAAACATAGCGATTTTGTAGCGTATTCGCAACACCATCATAATCGGCTATGCGCTGCCAACCGGAATAGATGTAGCGGTTCTTTGCTGACCCCACGGTCTTCTGTGACTGTCGCTGCACAGGGTCATAAACCATGCTTACGCTGGTACCAGTTTTAGAGGCAGTCAGTAGTTGGTTCTCGGTATCGAAAGTGTAAGTCCAGGTACCGTCACCGGTCAGGTTCTTGTTGCCATCGTAGCTGTATGTGTTCCCCCCCACTGTTGGATACTTGTTGACGTTGTCAGCGGTACCATAGGTGGTGCTTGCAGCGCCTGCGGGATGCCACATGTAAGTGCTATCCGATACGTTCACGCTGTTAGGCTCATGAACCAGGTTGAAACCGTAGGTAAAGGTAACCGCTGAGCCAACGAAGTTGTGAGCGATGCTGGTTATGTCTTCGTTTAGCTGAGGAGTGTAAACGATGGTGGCACCGTTGCTATACGTCAGCTGAGTCCGTTGAGACAATTGGTTGTAGCTGAAAACAACAGCATTTGTGCTGCTGCCATTGAGCTTAATGTTAGCCAGCCGATTCATCTGGTCAAATGTACGGGAGACAAAATAACCATCTGGCCAGGTGGTCTTGGTCCTGTTTCCATTGCTATCCAAAACATGAGTCACGGTCTTACCATCGGGATAAGCTTCCTGATAGAATCGGCCAGCACTGTCGAACGAGAACAGGAGCGCCCCAGATGACGGATCGCCTGAAACGACAGGCTTACTTGCCTGGAGAAGCCGCCCGGCCAAATCATAGGTGTTTGTAATGACTGGCTGCCCGGTAGGTGTCTTGGTAGACAGCCGATTCAGCACATCATAAGTGTTTACTACGCTGTTGCCGGAACGGGTCAGGTGGGTCAGTACGTTGCCATTGGCATCGTATGAGCTGTTTTGCTCGAACGTCGAGTCGGCATAGATCGTCTTGCTTGGCCGATCGAAACCGTCCCAGGTGTATTGAGTGGTGTTGTTGCGAACATCCTTGATAGAAGCAAGCTTGCCGTTGTTCGTAAACGTTCTGGTATCGCAGACGGTGTTTGTCGGATCGGTAACCTGGTTGACCCGGTCAATGGCATCATAGGCGTACTGCCATTCACGGGACTGATTGTCCGTGTATGTTTGCAGCCGATCCTTGCCGTCATAGGTCCAGCTTGAGCTATTCATCGCCGGATCGACAAGAGTAAGTTTCTTGTTGCTAGCAGAATACGTCCATGTGTAAGTCTGCCACGTTGGCGTGCTCGTGGCCTGGCGCTGAAGGCTCGTAAGGTTACTGTTATCGTCATATCCGTATTTTGTTAAATACGAAAACGGCGTTGGTTCAGTACGCTGGGTCTTGCGGCGCAAGACATCGAACTGGAAGGTGACCTGATTCGTATTCGGATCGGTAACAGCGTTGACGTTGCCGACTGAATCATATCCGAACGATGTAGTCAGGTTCTTGCCTGCCACGAAGGTCAAAGTCTCCGTAGCCCCGCCACTCGTACTCCCAGTAAAGGTGGTTGTGTTACCTGGAGAAGTTGCAAGCGAAAGTACAGCACCGTTGACATAAGCAACAATGCCGAGGGCCGCCAAGCTGGAGTCGCCATTGATTGCATTAGCAAGGCCAGTTGCGATTTTTGCCAAAGTATCGCCGGCCACGACCGTATAAGAATCAGACTTCAAACCGCCAGAAAGACCTGCGTCATGAACAGTAACGGTGAGAACATTGCCAACAGTGACAGTACCGCCTACGGTGCAAGTCCAGTTTGTATTGACGACCAGAGACAGCATCTTTTCGGTTGAGGTGTCATAGGTCATCTGAGTCTGGATGCCAGTTTCATCAATACGGCTGAGCACTTGCCCACGGCTGTTGTACTTCATGGTGATCAACGGCGTCTGACCATTCACTGCCGGGCGACTGACTGTGAGCAAATTGCCGAAAGTTGGATCGTAAGTATTGGTAGTTGTGTTACCTCTCTTGTCTTTGTAGGTCTTGCCTTTGGCCCAAGTCGGATCATAGGTGAACGTGTCGACCACATTGCTCAAACCAGAACCAGGCTTCGGAACTTGTGTGACAGTGAGCGGATTGGTATTCGCATCCCAACTCCACAGAGTCTGATTTCCCTCGGGATATGTGGCCGCTATTTGCCGATTTAAGCCATCGTAAACATAATCAGTCTTGTATCCCAAAGGATCGATCTGCCGAGTCATTTTACCGAACTTGTTCATGTACCAGACGACGGTATTACCAAGGGGGTCGATGGTAGTAGTACGAGATCCAGCGAAGTACAGGTTGAATACCTGCCCCCTGGCGTTGCTCTGTGTTTTGAGGCGGCTCAAAGAATCGTACGTGTTCGTAGTGAAAGCGGTGGTCGGGAAAGCCGGGTTATAGAACTTCGTGAGCCGGCCCGGCTGATCATACGAATAGGTGTATGCCTTCCCATTCGCATCCGTGAACTGAGTCAGATTTGGGTTGGAATCCACCGTATAGCTAACCGAACGGCCATTTCCATCTGACACTGAGGTTAGAACGCCCGACGTATAGCTCAATGTCAGCGAACGGCCAAGGCCGTTGCTGATGCCGGTCAGCAAACCGCTGGTGTACGTGTAAGTGACAGTCACTCCCTGCGGACAAACAATCGTGCTTATCTGACCGGCAGAATTGAAGTTTGTCTTCATTCCCTGCGGAGTGGTCAGAGTGTACAAGCCACCACTGAGAGTTAGCTTGTTCGGAAAGTTAATCGGAGCGGCATATGAGCCATCTGGCTGCTTGATGAAGATCTGATTCTCAGAAGGATAAGCAATAATTACGGAGTTGTTATACATCTGGTCAATCCACCAAGCATCCGCCAGGCTCACGGTGGCAACCTTAGCAAGGGGCCGTGTTGCATCGGACAGAATATCCGTAGCTACAAACAGCTCAGCAATAGTGGCACTGGCAGGAACAGCGTATTGCTCTCCAAGAGCGAAGAATCCATTGCTGGATACGGTGGCTGTGACGTCGTGGGTATGAGTCCAGCCACGGCCCAACGTATTGGAAGAGTATTGGGCAGTTGATTTGTAAAAGCGGCCGAAACTGACGCTATAAGGAAACTGGCCACTGCCTACATCCAGGTCAGCTGTGTCCAGAGCGTAGGAACCATCGAACATACCAATTGGTTCGGCAAAATACTTGCCGGGGTCGTCCTTCGACTTATCCTTCTTGTTCGGATCGCCGTTGTCCTTGCCACCCTTAAAGCTACCGTTGATGATACCGAAAGCGCCGCTACTTGGGAAAGCCCAATAGCCCCAACCGGACCAGAAGGAGCCCACCGTGTTACCGGGATGGTCTCCGATCATGACGGTGTCGCCATATTGGAGATACCAGTTGTACAGGTTGGACATATCCGTCGAGTTGTAGCCATTGGCCACAAGTATCGGCGAGATGTTCGCACCTGTAGTCCAGTTGCCACTGGTCCCCAGGTAGATCTTCTCAAAGGCGATGGTGATGGTTTCGGTGGCGCCGCCGCTCGTGGAAGAGGTGTAGGTTGTCTGATTGGCAGACAGAGACTTCACCAGAATCACGGCTCCAGATGATACTGCCGTCACACCAATTGCGGCAAGACTGCTATCGCCATTGATCAAACTCGTGATACCAGTTGCGATAGAAGTGAGGGTATCGCCGGTCAGGACGGTGTAGGTATCAGACTTCACACCACCGCTCAAGGCGGCATCATGGACCGTAATCGTCAGCGTATTGCCAACGGTAACGGTACCGCCAATGGTGACAACCGCTGTTCGGTTAGCACTGTCAATAACTGTCGTTGTTGATGTACCAGGGCCGTTGCCGGTCATCTGGGCAAGCGTTGCCGCCTCAAGGGCAACACCGTGCATCGAAATGGCAGTGTCGTTGGGCGGCGTCTGGGTGGTGTCGTTGTTCAGGTTATCGCTAGAACCGGAAACACCCCCCAAGTCCGTCCCAGTGAAGGCCGTACTGGCGTTGTTGTACTCGATCATACCAACCTGGTGGCTGTAAACGGTGCGACAAGCCTTAATCCTGTTCACCAGATCGGTGACTCGGGAGTTCTGACCAGCCCAGCGGTAGAATGTGACGGCAAGCTTCTCGCCAAGCACGGGCTCGGAAGCAGAAGAACCGCCGGCAGCCGTGTTTGCGTCAACTTGCGTCTGGTGATAATCCATCTGCCCACGACCAAGGTTGCCCCAGGCGTTACCAACGAGGTAGCTCTGGCCGGCATAAATGTTGGACTGCCACCACTGGAAGTTGGTCTGGTAGAACTGCTGCGCGCTAAGCGGATAGTTGGAAGCCGCATATGCCGGGTGTGTGACGGTGATGTAGATCGAAGTCCACGAACCCGATGGCTGAGCCAAACCGGTTGCAACCGCTGTGCCATTGAGATAGAGACTCGGCACAAGGCTGTTATAGAACAGAGTCAGACGGGTGCCTGCCAGCAGATCTGAGGTGGTCGACCAGGTGAAGTCCCAGACGTTGGGATTACTCCAGTTTGGAAACTGCACCTGAAGCGTCGGCTTGAAAGCTGCTGGAACGTCGCCGGTCCACACCGTGGGAACGTCGCCGGGCATTTCATACGGCAACGACGTTTGCAGGAGTGGGATCGAAGCCGGAACAATGCTTTGGCCGGCGATGAGATCGTCAACCTGTGCGTCCGGTTTATTCGTATTGATCCAGTTAACCAGATTGCTCGTCAGGGTCTTTAGATCACGGCGAATATTTGTCCGGTTCATGTTCTGGACAAAGTTGCCGCTGCCGTCGATAGTTGCACCGCTTTCTGCATCCGAAAGGAAGGTACTTGCGTTGTAACCCAGGATCGATCCAAGACCGGCCACTGGTGTGGTGAGCGTCAGGGTCTCAGTCGCACCGCCGCTGGTCGAGGACGTATAGGTAGTCGGATTAACAGACCGTGAAGCCAAGGTAAACTGGGCAGGCGTCGCCGAGCTGAACGATGTGACGCCAATTGCAGCCAAGTGGCTATCAGCATTGATAGCATTGCTCAGCGCTGCGGCGATAGTGGACAAGGTGTCAGTGCTCAAGACCGTGTAACTAACAGTCTCGACACCTCCGCTCAGGCCTGCATCATGCACGCTGACCGACAGTACATCACCTGCGGTGCGTGTGCCGCCCAACGCGAAAGTGGTGCGCCGGTTATAAGCCTTCATGCTGGGGTCGAAAATATAGGTAGTCGAGCCGTTGACCCACTGCACCCACACGTGCTTGAGGTCCATGTAGTAGGTGGTGCCGTTCCAAGTAGGAGCGGTGACCACGGGGATGAATAGGTTGAAGGCATAATTCTGGGCGGACCAGATATCCTTCACCCCCCACCAGGCCTGGTACTGGGCCTCAGTTAAGCGGATTGTGCCCTGCACAATATTCGCGGTAAAGCCGGCCTGGCGCAATAGGTTAGCCAGAAGCAAGCTCTGGTCAAATGCATTGCCCATACCATCAAGAAGAGCGCCCAGAGCGCCTTTTTGGACTCCCCAGCCCGGTTCCCAGTCGCAGTTATTGTATACCCACTCATACATAAGCTGCGGCCCATTGCCGCTAACATTGAGGGCCCGAGCCAATTCCACAATGGATGCTGGCCCGGCAACAGTATTGCTGGCAAACTGAGGATGAATCGAGGACTGCGCTGAAGGCTGAATAGCCGTCTGAACCGGCCGGCGTTGGGTGTCAGTGACCTTCTTGGCACCATCGAGACTGAAACCAAGGTTCGCCTCGGTCGATGGATTGGCCGCAATAGTCTGGAGAACTGCCGGCGACGTAAAGCCCGGCTGCGGAGTAGTTGTCTGTGCGTTTCCGGCCGCCTGCGCCGGTGTTTGGCTTCCGGTCAGATTGGGGCTACTCGTGTTTTTTGTAGTCATTTCGCTTTGTTACCTTTTAGGTTGCGTCCAAATAAGGCTGACAGTCATTTGTCAGCCTTTGGACCTTGAATTTGTCATGTGTTTGCTTTAGCTTTGTGCTAAAATTGGGGTAGTTTGGTGGCGCTAGGCACATTAAGTGCTAACAACCGAAGTCCTGTTCCCCTGAGCATCGTAGGTATACGTGATCGTTTTCCCCGAGGCGTAGGTGATGATGTGAATTCGGCCAAGACTGTCATAAGTCACGGTGAAGCTGTCTGATGCCATTTTGAAGTTCCTTGTTTGAAGTTGATTGGGGTTGGTTTGGCGCCTGGACGAGAGCGCCGGTTGGTTGATGGGAGCGTCCTTCAATTTCTGATTGTTTGCATGCGTCGACAAGGCGGCTAGCTATAAGCCAAGCAACCAGCGCCGCGCTGCAAGGTATCTGATCATTTGGAAACTCGTAGTTCTTTGCCCTCAAATGACCAGATGATTACAGCGCGAAACGCATCCGACGCGGTACATCTTTGCTATACAATCGGCGCCCCCAGCGGATCTTCTGCCACTCGCCTGGGACGACACCATGCCTGCTCACCAACTACTTCTTAGGCGGTTCGCTACTGCCCTTGATACCACTATCATTCGGTAAGGTGGGATTAGTATTGCCGCTGTCACCGCCTTGTCCGCTATCCGGGCCTTTCACAAAGATCCGTTCCATGACTGGAATGGTCATAGTGACAAACACGAGCAGAATTGAGCCATAAACCGGTTGGTACCAGGAAACAGCGCCGAACGGGCCAGCGGTACCAAGAGCAAAAACCCAAACCGCAAAGGCGACGCATGCGGTGGTGCAATAAAAGATCTTGGTCGTCGAAAGGCCGGCAGGCACAGTCTTTAGATAACTTACATAAAAAGGAGTCAGCAATAAAAGGCCGCCAAATACGGCCCACGAAAGCCAGTGCGGTGTAGTGCTCCCAGCCTGAGCCAAAACGCCCGAAAGGGCTGCCCATCCGGCGATAATATCGGCGGGGATATAATTGATCAATTTCTGCAAATAACTGTCGGTCGGGCTTGAATTTGGCGGTGCGTCTTGCGACTTCAGACGCCTTCTCAGCCTGCCAGCTAATGCTCTTAGGCGATTGTTCATACAATCCTCATTTGGTTTGAAGCCGAAAAAACTGGCTGCCGCTGGATTATGCTGGCAGCAGCCATTTGTAATTGTTATCGTGTCAGGGCTTTTTGCCTGATGCCTTCGGCACGGGTCCGGCACCCGGAACAGTGTTCACGATTCCGCCGGCATTTTCAGAAGCACCACTGTTTTCAGAGCCCTGGACCGCAGGATAGCCGTTGACGAGTTGGTCCCACATTTTTCTAACTTTTGGATCTTGCAAAGCTTGGGCAGTTTTCGACTGATTCTTGGCAAGATCAGATTCGGCCATCTTCAGCGCAGTTTGCATCGCCATGGTGTACAGCTGCATAATCTGATCACTGTTAAGATTCTGATTCAGAGCCTGTTCGCACGTTCTATATAAAACTTCGCGCAAAAATACAACAGTCTGCGTGCGCTGTGTGAGCTCGATTACAGCGGTTTGGAACTGCACTTGAGTCTCTGCATCGACCTGTGGATTTTGCAGTTGCACCTGGGCAGTCAGTTGGGCGACGGTCTGAAGCATGGCGTCTGGTGACGGTTCAGCGCATACCTGCCATCCTTTGCCGTCAGGGCGCGGTAGTACCGTAATACCCCTGGCAGATGCATCTGTTGAAATCCAGTAGGGTTGCCCTGGCTGGAGCTGATTGACGGAAATTGCCGGGCGGGTTGCACATCCAGCCAGGGCCAAAGCGGTGGCTAATGCTGCCACCACTGTTAACTTCTTCATTTAGATTACCTTTTGATTGATGTGGAGTGTGATCTGCGCCACCTCTATGAAGGCTCTCAAACTGGCGCAAGGATCTTCTTAGTTGCATTCAAGGCACGAACAATCCTATTCAAGGAGTATCACCACACCGCTTGACATTGATTATTTTACGTTCAGTAAGTGTCTCAGTCGGTTCAATCAGTTCTTGTACAGCTCGCGCTGCTTGCGTTAGCAGGTTTTTATAGATCGAGCGCATCTGTCACCCGAAGGGGTGATTGACTATTGGCTTTCTTGCCGGTCTGGATAATAATTAGGTGAAACTGCGCCCCGGAAATAGATTGTGTGACTGAAGAACCGCAGCCTATGAATTCCAGGGCGTGGTTTTCAATTTTGCAAGTGCCAATGTGTCCCTTTATTGCAGCGCCCCAAATGCTTTCACTCACGGTTGTTTGCGGCAACGCGCCCACAAGAAGATCACTGTGCCTCCATGCAGAAAATGGGCTTACACGGCCTTCCTGAAAAGTTGCTCAAATTGGCAGTAACCACCGCTAACCAAAAATAAAAATTGGGGAGCCGGTGTTCATCAGAATCGGCACAAACAGAAGTTTTTTGGCCGAATTGAAATTATTAATACTGTTAGCGCTAGCTCGCGGCCAAGACCTTGGCTCTGTCTAATTTTCCAGACTCACACTCAATAATTCGGACAAGATTTCTGCGCTTGGCATTGTGTTTATGCCTATAGTGCTAGCTTGCAGCATTGGCTTACTAGGCCAGTCTTCAAATGTTATAGATTAATAAATGCAACCAAATTGCAACCCGCTTGATCGATCCGCCTCTCATTAACAGGCTCGCCAAGCGCACTTGCAACACTCTCAACGCAACAGATCGTCTTCCTTCATTTTGTCCTTTATCTGTCTCAGCTTTTCGATGAGCCTCTTGGGCTGGGGCTGCTTAGATTCTGGCCCCTTGGGCAGCTCTTCCCGCACGGGCACTTTTTCCTTTGCAAACACGGCTTCTGTCTTCTCCAATGCTTCCTTAACCCGCTCTGGCTGTTGCTTGGTACGGCTTAGATAATCAGACCAAGCATTGTCATATTTCTCATTGCTAGCATCCGCATCTTCCAAAAATTGCCTTTGTTGTTCAATTGAAAGCTTCTCAACATCGACGTTTCGCCATTTCTCAAACAGCTCGTGATTGCCATCTTTTTTGGCCTCTTCCATTTCTTTGACTGGCAGATAGTATTCAACAAGCTGGCCATTAGGCATTTTCAGATCAAAGGCTGCAATTCTCCAGCCCCAGAAGCCTGGCGCAAGCACCTTATCAGTATCAGTCTTTATTACCTCAAACCCAGTTTCTTTGAGGTCCTGGGCAATTTTAGGCAAATCCTCGATGTTATTTACGACGGTCTTAAAGCGAAATGAATCTCTGATGTGTTCCACATCGTGCCATGGCTTCAGGTTCCTGATTGTTTGGCGGCTTGCTTTCTCCGCTATTTTCCGGGCTTCTTTGTGGCTAGTTTTCGACGCGGTGCCATATTTCTGGTCTATGCGTTCCAGGAATTCTTTTACCTTTGGTTCGTTCTCTTCAGAGAGCTTTTGGAGCTGACGTATTCTCTCGTCGACACCTGCGCCACGGTCAACAGGATTGACTATTTGCTCATCTTCCAGGTCAATCAGTTTCCCCAAATCGCGCCACCTGCCTAAGTTCACGGTTGCAAAGACACTTAAATTATGCCATAATAGGATAGCAGGACAGGAGTGCCACATATGGCTTATCGGGTGCACAAATCAGACAGCGGAAATATCATTGTTCGCTCAAAAGAAGATAATTTCACTGCTTGCTACAAAGACGGCAAATGGACTGATCGAATTGTCTTCAATGGCGACGAGCTGGAAGACATGCTCAAGGTCAACGATCCCGAAGAAGCCGAAAAGTTTTTCAACATCGCCAAGAAAGCACTCCAGAATAAGGTGGTAGCCTGAGCATAGCAACTGTGAAGAACCAAATTTTCACAGTTTTCATCGACGACAACTTTCACTACATGGACGTGGACGAACGCTCTGTTGCTGGCGAATGGGGCTCTTACCTAGACGCGGTCAATGCCTGCAAGGCTATTGTTGAGGACTCTCTCAAATCAGCCCTCCAGGAAAAGGGCCCGATGACTGCCGATCAGCTCTACAGCCACTACACAGACTTTGGCGACGATCCTTTTGTCAGTCCGGTGCCATCCGGCGAAACCAGATTTTCGGCTTGGACCTATGCCAAAGAGCGCTGTCAGGCCTTATGCGATTCTATGAAAGAGGACAAATAGGGTAAAAGGCGGCCCGCTTGGACCGCCTTCTCTGACAATCACTCTGTTATCCCATCCAGCCGGAAGTAGGTCCCGTTCAGGTAGATTAGCCTGCTGTCTTCCATTTCGCTGTCCGCATATTCATTGGCGCCCATTCGAAACGCTGTTGGATCAACTGATTCCAGCACCGTGGCCGGGCTATACTCCAGATCACCAAACCTTACCGGCTCATAGATTTCATCGAGCAGGTCGCGGTAAAGCTCCTCTATATCTACCTTTTCGCCTTCGGTTTCAACTATATGCTCCATCACCCATTCATAGCCCCACTCAACTCCGACCCCTTCGACCTCACGCATGAGGTCGTCACTGCCGCATTTCGGGCAGAAGTACTCACCGCTTTCATTCGCTTCGACGGTGATGTAATCGGAATAGCAGAACGGCCTTGACTCATCGTGCGCCCGCTCCTTGAGCGCTTCCTTGATCTTTTCTGTTGCTTCTAGCATTTGCGTGTCCTCCATTTGAAGAAGGGCGCAGCCCGCACCCCCATGCCGGACATGCGTAAAAACGAAAGGCCTGGGTCCCTTTGGCAAGATTGCCTAAAGGCACCAAAGGCTTGGTCTTGCCACAAGGCTGGCCTGAGTTACGCTACCTGCGGGCATGGAAAAGGAAGGGCTAAGCCTACCGCCAAAATGGATCTGGATTTGCTGCGGCTTGCCTTAATTGTTCTCCCCAGTGCTTCTGCTAAGGTTGATCGATGTGGTTCTAAATCCCGGAAAGTGAGGTCCACCTTGAACAAACAAGAATTGGTCGATGTAGTCTCGGCTGATGCCGGCATGACGAAGAAACAGGTAGAGACGGTAATTAACTTGGTGATGGACACCGTCGTCAAGCATGTCGCTCGGGGCGAAAAGATCACCCTGGTCGGATTTGGGACATTTGAAGCCAGGCAACGCGCAGCCCGGACAGGGCGAAATCCAAAAACCCTGGAGTCCATCGAAATACCCGCTAAGCGAGTAGCAAGCTTTAAGCCGGGCAAAGAATTCGCTCAAGCCGTGAACAAGAAAATACGATAGTGCCTACCGTCGATTTTTTTGATATAAGTTCCAGTGCTATTTGTCGCAAAGGTTGCAGAATTATTCTTCACTCTGCTATCGAACCAGGAGTGCCATTTAATTCTGATCAACCAAGTCAATCAAGATGAGTTGTTTGAGTCGACACTAAAGTTGGCGCTTTATCCTTTGTTCGTCCGGCCCAGACAAAGACATAATAGAGTCCGGATTTCCAGCTCACATCAGGCGTCAATCGGACAGAAAAGTGCGCGCGCTTGTCCTTTGTCCATACCTTCATAGCCGCCATAGTATCCTCTTTTGAATCGTCTGAACTTGACTCGGCCGGCATGCTGCACGAATGCGGCATGCTTTCCAGTTCCTGCAGAGTCATAGGCTTAGGCTCTGGCTCCCAGCGAATTACTATGGAGTGCTGTTTCCAGCCTGAAATAAGGCTGCCTGACACTTCAAAAGGTGCCCCGCGGACAATCTTGTTCGGAAGTTTCGAAAACCGGCCGTAATCGTCAATAAACTCTTCCGCTAGCGCAAGACGAATACCGCCTCCCGCGATTGCTGAGCAACTTAATCCGACGCCGAGCTTGTTATGCTCTGGTCTAAGAATCTGAAGACGGTGACCATCTTCCGGCGGTTTCTCGGCCATAAAGGCTTCATGCAGCGATGCAATCTCTGCCGAAGAAAACAAATGATCGCTCGATTCATTGCCTCCGCCATAGCAAAGATTTTCTCCTACGTTACATGTACCGCCGGCTTCGTTGTACCGTTGCCACGGTTTCCTTCCAAGCATATCCCAGTGTCGGCAGTAATCAAATTTGACCATTTCATCCGTATGCATCTGCCCTGCGGCGCATGCTGTTGCATCTATGGTCAAAGGAGCAAGATGGTATTTAGCGCGATCAGCATTCACTAGCCCCAGAATGTAGAGGCGCGCTTTGTCCAGAGGCATCAGCCTTGATGCTATCCTTTTTTTGGCAGAAGGAGTAACCGTGTACTTAACTAAGTTTTGATGTGGGGACAATTGTTCGTTCAGTGCATGCTGAAGTGAATCAAGGCGCGACCGGATTACTTCCTGCGATTCACCTCGTCTAACAACACTTTCAAGGTCCAGAAAAACAGTCATATAAGGCTGTATACCAACTCCGTTGCACTCTGCTGCTCGAATTTTTGTCAACAATGCAAGGCGTTCCTGTTCCAGAGGCCCTGGGGATACCGATACAGGGTTCGTTGAGTTAGCTGGATTGTCTCTGCGTAGACTTGATTGAGACTGCGGCCCGATTGCATCAGCCTGGGAATACACGGAGACCGTCCAAATGACTAGTACCAATAAGAGCCTACGAATGCAATTCAGACGCATCTGGGACCTCTTCGAGCAGGTTTTTCTTAGCCATGACTTTTCGCCCGGTTAAGGATCTTTCTTGATCAAATGCTGAATTGCGGAGTCGCCGTAAATGACGGTATCGGCTGAGGTTGAGACAGTCCTGCGGTAAGCCAAGTAGATCTCAGTGGCGTCGATCAAAGACTCGTAAATAAATCTGCTTTTGTCCAAGATGCCACAGTTCTTGAATTCAGGTGAATTGCGCAGCCAGTAAAATTCGGCAAAATCATGCTGCTTTTCATAAGGCATGTATTTCCAGTCGACAGTGCGAGGGTGCTGCGTCTCCCAATCTAAACCAGCGGCTTTGCGGTATTGGTTCAAGTCGTAGGCAAATTTGGCCTGCTGATCGGTCGACAATTTAGCGTAATCAGATTTGAATGCAAAGTTAGGCTCCTGGTAATATTGGCCCAGAGGCTGCTTTTCATCGACACCATAGCGGAATTTTTTCAGCGTGTGATTGCCATTCCGTGCAGTCATGTAGTCTTCAATGGCCTGCATTACTGTTTGATCCCTGGTGTCTCTTTCTTCTAACTTCGGGACAAATTGCGCTTGCGCTCCCGGCTGAAGAAATCCGACAGGAGCCAGCACCAGGGCGATAGCTAAAATTGCTCTTTTCATTTGGGTTTGTTTGCCTCCACATAACTTCTAAACTCAATTTGTGCTTTCCTGATCAGTTCCCGGACCATGCCTGTCCCCATCGGGCTGAAGATTTCATAGGTGCATTTGACTTTGGTGTTGTCACCCTCCGGCATGAGCTGGGCGGTTAAGTGAATCTCCCTGGAGACGACTTTGGTGTTCGCGCCAGCACCAAGGCTTTGATTGAAGGTGAGCTTGGCTTGAATGAAACCACGTGCCTCGTCCTCCTTTTGGATTTGCCAATTAGCCCGGCCGCTGGCGCCGGTCTCAATACCGGTGCCTCGAAGCACATCGCAGATGCAACCCCAGGCGACTGGCAAAGCTACGGGCCAGGTCTCTTCGGGTGGATTTAGCAACCCTGCAAGCTCGGCTTTGTCTTTGTCGTTGAAATGCTTCCAGGTAAAAAAGGCAGCCGCGCAGGCAACGGGAAAAGACAGGGGGCCAAAAAGACTTGCGACTCCGCCGGCAACAAGAAAAGCTAATATTCCCAGCACCCATGCCAGTGCGCCATTCGGTCCCATTTATCTATTTCCTCATACCATTTCTCACCACTGCAAAAATCCAAACTCCTTTTCGTCGACTTCAGGTTCGTCATCGTCATGATCGTTGGCCGCTGCTTCTCCTGACTCGACCTGGGCCTCTTCTTCTTTGCCCGGCTGGTCGGCTGCTTTTGGTTTGGCAGCTACCTTTGACCGCACCAAGCGTTCATCGACTTCCAATATCCGCCTTGCTGGCGGCGGATACAAAACCGGGTTGGTTTCGGCATGATAATTTTGCCAGCTCAGGGCCCGCACCTGAACCGGCCTTGTTGCCGGCAGAAAAACTATCATGTTTGGTTTTCCGCCTTCGGTCTCGGCCTTTGATTCATCGATAGCACCTAGATTCAGCAAGTCGTCGACAGCAAGCAGCGGCTCTTTGTCCTTGCCGTCCTTGAGGTGACCGGTAGATGTGACTTTGCTATCAGACGAGACGGCATTACCGAGCATCTCACTGATTTTCTTAGCTGTGTCCGGGTCATTGGGCTT
>JAGXAB010000167.1 GCA_018971775.1 Cyanobacteria bacterium REEB67
TGGCCTTTTTGGTCGGTATGGCTGTTGGGCTGTGTGTATTGCTGGATCCTCTCTATGTGATCTTTTTCCTGATTTTTGAGGCAAGCACGGTTTGGGGCTTGTATCCGTTTACCGGCTTTGCCTTGATAAAAAAGCGTTATTTCGGCCCTGAACTCCAGTTTGCCCTGGCCATCGCCCTTTTGCTCGGGAGCGTCTTTGCTCTTATCCCTTCCGCCTGCGCCAGGCACTATATACTCGACGTCATACCGATCAATCTCGACGGTTATATTGAAGTTTTGAATGCCCTCTGCTATGCCGGCAATAGTTCGGATCTGCGGCCGGAAATCTACCTGGGCGGTCTTTGCGTCATGGTCGCTGCTCCCTTTCTCGGTGGCAACCTTGTCGCCAGGTTTTTCGCCGTAGCCACTCTGCTCTCACTTGCTCTTTTGATCGGCCAGACAGGCATTCTTCATTATCAGTCTTATCCAATGCTGGCCTTTGGCATAATGACTATTGCTGCCCTGCTCTCACCAGCCCATTTACCTGCGCCCCTGCGTCGGGCGGCAATTTTTTCCTGGTTGTCGAGTCGATTGTCGGCTCTGCTTTCACGCGGCATCGCTCTCACACCCGTTTTTTCCGCTCGGCCTGGCCTTGCTCCGGCGGCTATCGTCACTGTATGCGCCGGCCTTACTTACTTTGGCGAGCGCGCTTCGATCGGCGCCAATGACTTATATCAACTCAATCGGCTCGGTTACTATGGTGTCGCCGATAAGCGCGACATCGGCGTGCTCGGCGACGTCGTCGAGATGTATTCGAAACCCCGCGAGGCCGTGGCCATACTCGGCCTGGGACTGCGTCCGGGTTTCCCTGTTTTGACGCAGTTGCGGCGCAAGCCCGGTTTGGCGCTGACCTGGGGTTTCCCCCTCGATATTTTGCACATCATGGAAGCGCCCGTTTACGATAAGCAGATGTTTGCTGTCAAAGATTTTAGCGATGCGATCTACAAAGACATGAGCCGCCGTCTTTCGCTAAAAGAAGGCGCACCTGTGCTGGTTTTGGTCGATGAGGGTGAAGTGCGCACCCTGCTCGATGAGCACAGCGTAAGCGCTGCCCTCGAGGCCAATTATGTGAGCTGCGGCGGAGCCTCATTGCTCGACGAGAGCAGCACTGCGGGACACCCGTCGATGGAATATGTCGGTTATAAATCTGGTTTTGGCATCTACCGCCATAAATAGATTGATCTGGCGCTTACTAAACCAGCAATTTGCGTACCTGCGGATCGCGGATGCGCCAGATGAGCGCGTCGGCGAGGAAGTGATGGCAATTGAGCAGGGCATAGACCGTACCCATGACCAGGGCATCGGACATGCCGATTTTGATCATATAGACCGGGATTGTATTTGTCGTCAGATAGCCCAGGGCAACTATACCGAAAAAATAGATCAGGGCATTGCGGGAGAAAAATTGCGGCACCAGGGATAGTGGCACACTGCCGTTTTTGACCAGAGCTTTTTCCTTAAGAAAATAAGAAAAGGTGATGGCCAGATATTGACTGGCGTGGTAGAAAGTGACGCCAATCAAGTAGAAGCCGTTGCGTGGCGAGAGTGTGATCGCCGCGACCGAAATAATCGCCAGTATACCGGGTAGAGGAAACATCTGGCGACTGACGATCAAGCGGCGCACGACAAGAGCGATAAAAGCGAGGGTAAACATGACGAAGGCATAGCCTGTGAGCAAGACGCCGAGGGTGGGCAGCGGCCCCCAGAAAGGTACTTCCAGGCCCATGAAATTTTCGATGCGGCCGTATTCCGGATAGGTGAGCATACGCACCAGGACAAAATACATCAGGCTGCGCATCAAACCCTGGAAAATAAAGCGCTCGACTTTATTGATCTGGAAGTCGCGTTTGAAACAATAGATCAGCACCACGCCGAAGGTCTGGGCGATATAGTGCTGCACTACCCAGAGTAGAGTAATCTTGACGAAGCACTGGGCGACGATTTTATGACTGACCGAAAAGCAGCCGACGGCAAGCAGGACAAGCGCCCAGGCCGCAACCAGGAGGCGCACTTTTTTAGGTGTGGTTTTGCTTTCGAAAACGCGCACCAGGGTCGCCGGGCCATGGGCATCGGTGATCAGAAGGGCGCCCCAGAAGAGGATAGAACCGTAAATCTGCGATTTGGGATCGCTGCCGATGGCGCTTATACCGGCGAAGGTAACGGCGTACAAGATCCAGAGCAAGCCGCCGCAGACAAAAAGATAATCGAGGAGAGGATTTAGAATCCAGCCTTTTTTGATGGTAATGGATGGC
This sequence comes from Cyanobacteria bacterium REEB67, assembly GCA_018971775.1. Taxonomy (GTDB): domain Bacteria; phylum Cyanobacteriota; class Vampirovibrionia; order Obscuribacterales; family Obscuribacteraceae; genus REEB67. The sequence continues at coordinate 2,291 of JAGXAB010000167.1, forward strand.
TCGGCGCTAGCATAGGCGGGCGCATTGGAAGACCGGTCAGCATTGTTGTCGACCGGTTGGGAATCACCAATGGCTGAGATGTGGCCGAGATTTTGCATAATACCCTGTCACCATCATAGCCTTTTTTAGGGCGCCTTGCAGATTCTGTGCATCGTAGTGTCAATGGCCTGAGCTTGCTTTTTGTAGTCATTGGCGGCTGCTTTATCGCCGCTGTCACGACAGGCCAGATAGAGATTCCAGAGACTAGCCGCTTGCAGGGTCTTTTTGCCTTCGGCGGCGCTGGCAATTTTCAAGGCCTGTTTGTAAAAGTCGACCGCTTTTTCGAATTCCGGCTTTCTGTCTTTATCATCGCTCTTACTAAGGCCGATCATGTAGTGCATCAAACCGATGTTATTGAGATCCCTGGCGATTCTCGCATCGCCTGCCGGCAGATATTTGCGATCGTGATCGAGGGCGCTGTTATAACAAATCAAAGCGGTGTCGAAGGCGCAGAGATCCCTGTGCACGCCCCCGGCCTTGATGTCGGCGTTGACCCAGAGCTCGTTGTAAGCGTTTGCTTTAAGTCCCCAGGTCGCTCCCATCTCTTTTTGATAAATGTCCACCGCTTCGTTAAACTTTTGCTGACGCAAATAAACCGAGGCCATTTCATCGGCTGCGGCGATGTAATTGTCAATCTCGGCCGGCTGAGTCTGAACCATTTGCCAGCGTCTCTGGGCGTTCATATCTTCAAGATTGAGCTTGTTTGGATAATCATTTATTTCGGCATCACGTCTGGCTTCCATCACCGCAGGCATACTGCCCAAAATCACCACGGCGAAGACTCCGGCGACGATTACAAATTGCACAAGCAGTCGAGACATAGCTTCGTTTCCTGAGTAAGAGACCGGTTTAGCCGGCCGCCGGGACTTTACAGCTCTGATGATTGCAGCTACCGCCGAGCAGCCTTTGCCGATTGGCCGCCACGAGTTTATAGATGGCTTCGCCCAACTGGGCGATAACAGGCATATAGAGGAAGGGGGTGAGAATAGCGATCAGAGGCAGGCGAGCACACATGAAGCGGAAGGCCTGGAAGCCGCCCAACCACTGGCCGGATTTTGTTTTTACGAGTAGTTCTTTTTCGGCGCGATCAAGATTGATCTCGCCAAGCTCGCTCTGCTCGTGTCTGAAATCGACCGGTCTGAGGCGACCGAAGATGTCGAGTCGGTGGATCAAGCCAATGGTGCGCACGCAGAAGATACAATCGCCATCGAAAGCGATTGTATAGGGCGGGCCGAATTTTTGGGTGCACTGGGCCTTGATGTAGTTCCAGGCGCGGGTCAGATCCTCTGGATAGATAAAGAGGATATAGGTGCACATAAAGGCCCACTCAAACATCGGCAGGTTCATGCTGTATTCGATGCCCAGGTGCAAAGCTATGCCGATCAAAAGTACCCAGTATCTCGTTGGTCTGTACCAGATCAGAGACCACAAGGCAAATTCGACTACCAGTGTGCCCCAGGTGAGGATCTGGTAGACCGGTAGATTGTCCAGGAAATGCGGCATGGGAAAGCGGATCAGATCATCGTAACGCACGGCGTAATAGACGGCGGTGCCGTCGTTCCAGCGTTCACCTTTGATTTTGCAGTACCAGGTGTGAAAGTAAGCGATGCAAAGTTGTACCATAATCAATCTCTGCGCCCAGGGAGCCGAGAGTCTGGCACCAAATCCGGTGACACGCCAGTCCTTTTTTAGACTGCGGCGCAAATTGTCCAGAGAAAGAGCGTCGCCGCAATTGGAGAGGGCAACGCACATGGCAACGATGCGAATGTAATTATCACCGCTGTTTTGATTGAGCTCGAAGTGCGATGAAAAGGACATCAGTAAAAAGAAAACAACCCAGGCGCTCACTCTCGTGAAAAGACCGAGGGTAAGACAAACTGCGGCGCTGACAAGCACCCAGTAAGCGCCCCAGATCCACTGATCACCCGGCGGCAATAAGAGCATGGCGTCGAAAAGATTTTCCGAACCCCAGAAAAGTCCGATCATATCTTTGATCGGGATAAGCGAGTTGGAAAGATAGAAAAGGGCGAAGTCCGGATATAAATGGATGACAAAGTCTTCCAGGATAATCAGACCGAAAATTATGCGGAAGATGGCCATGGCCACAGGCGACGTCGGCTCAAACCAGAACTTGTTCCATTTGACCACCCAGGGATTTTCCGGGCTCGATTTTACTTCCGGTGTTGCTGCTGCTGTGCTCATATCAATTACCGCCCTTGCCGGCAGTCGTCTGCGCATTTGCATCGGCGTTTCTGGCGGAGTCAGCAGCCAGGTCTTTAGGATCTACCTTATAGATAAAGTTTGTATATTGCTTGATATGCTTGGGCATCTGATTTTGATAGACCCAGTGCGCCGGATCCGGCGGCGGAGTATCAACTCTGTGCCAGAAGACTGTCACCATCCGCGGTGGATTGGCTGGATCATTGTTGGCCCGTGCCAGATACCGGGCGATGCTCGGGAAAAATTGGACATAACCGGGCCAGGGCATATTGTCTCCAAAAAGTTTGCGTTTTTTCTCCCCACCAAAGTGAGTGCTGTAGTCTTTGGCATCGATATTGGTGCGAGGAAATTCGTAGAGCTTGCTTGTGCCGTCGGCGAACTCTATCAAAGCAGTGCTGTGATAATTGACTTCGCGTACGTCCGGGCTAAAAAGGCTCCAGTGCTGCACCCAACCGAGCGTCGCCATGGCCGGCTTGGTGTATTCGGTGACTGTGTATTTAAATGGAATGTAGTCTTCGTCGAGAAGCCAGGCGCCAACAACGACGAGAAAGAAGACGATAAACAGGCTGATCCCCGCTTTTTCGTTCTCGCTGAGCGGCTTCTCGGCGCTGGAATAGCCGAGAGCTTGCCGATAGGAAAATTTTGTTGTTAGCTTCGAAGCCACTGCCATTTTGATTTTCCGCGCCTGGGATAAGTAATTCTTACCCAGAAGAGCCACGCTGCTACTACTGCCGCGACCAAGTTTATCATTGACGCAACATGCTGCCTGCACATCTGCTGGCCTGACTGCCCTTTAGCCGAGCAGGTCTGCGACTTATTTTGAACTTCCCAGATCCTATCTTGTCCTATAATAAGTGAGAGTTTTCCAAAGCGTGTATGTCTGATATTTTGCCCATCACTGCCTTTGAGCGCGCCCTCGAGCGACCGCCCGGCACCAGACCTTTTACACGCCAACAAAAAATGCTGGCCAATTTGGGCATCGTTCTTTTTGTCTCACTTGCCACCGCCCTTGGTATGGCAGAAACAGATCTCGTTCCTGCCTCCGAGCGTCCGCTCTGGCGTGCCTGGGGCGCACCGTTTGGCATGTTTCAGTGGTGGAAGGTATTTGGCGATGTGCGCACTGTTAATTTGTACTCGACGGCCACCATCGAATATCAAGACGGTACGCTCAAGTACTACGAATTTCCCAGAGCAGAGCAAATGTCGCTGCCCGAGCGGTATTTGAGGGCGCCGGAAAATATCTTTTTCAACGAACAGATGCCTAATTTGCACAATAAAAAAATTCTACCGGCGGTGGCACGCTTTTTGGCCCGGTCCAATTACGAGTGCGAAAATCCGCCTGCCTACGTGATTTTCGAAGTATATTCGGCATCGATTCCCGAACCCAATACAGAAGCCTGGAATTTTCGCGATCGTTTACCGCATCACACTCATCGCCAGATTTATTTTGTCTATAAAGTCAGCGGTGATGATTTAAACGGTTTGCGTTAACGGCTCAGGGCGCCGCTAACTTCAAAAATATTGCAAAAAGAAAGCCCTGGCGGGCAATGCCAGGGCTTTCTTTTTGTTTGCTCCGTTTGCGTTAGCGGATTTTTCTTATCCGCCCACGAATGTGGGACCAGCAGGGCCGGAAGGACCACCAGGACCAGCAGGGCCACCGGGACCACCGTTACCGGAAGGACCACCAGGACCACCAGGACCGCCTGGTCCGAGAGGACCACCGGGACCGGAGTTACCGGCAGGACCACCAGGGCCGCCGGGGCCGCTAGGACCGCCAGGACCGGAAGGACCGCCAGGGCCGGTAGGACCGTTGGGGCCGGTAGGACCTTTAGGACCGCCAGGACCGGAAGGACCGCCAGGGCCGGAAGGACCGGAAGGACCACCAGGGCCGGAAGGACCTTTAGGTCCACCAGGGCCGGAAGGGCCACCAGGGCCGGAAGGGCCACCAGGACCGCTAGGACCTTTAGGGCCGGCAGGACCGCCAGGACCGGAAGGACCACCAGGACCGCTAGGACCACCAGGGCCTTTAGGACCGGCAGGACCACCTGGGCCGGAAGGGCCACCAGGTCCGCTAGGACCTTTAGGGCCGGCAGGACCGCCAGGACCGGAAGGACCGCCAGGACCGGC
>JAGXAB010000072.1 GCA_018971775.1 Cyanobacteria bacterium REEB67
CGAATTTGTCGGCGTTGATCTGCTGCGCGATGCCCTCTCTATCGACAAAATCGACGGTGATGCTCTCCGCACGCGTCACATTGCCCGTCAAATCCGGCACGCTCAGACAACCTTCACGCGCTGTAGCCGAGCCCATCGTCGAGGCGATCACCGGATTGATCAAAAAGACGCGACCATGATTTTCGCTCGGTTTGCGCGCTCGCGTGGCATCGATCAAAACGATGCGCTTCAGATAACCGAGCTGGGGCGCGGCGATACCGGTACAGCCAGGACTTATTTCCAGTGTGTCAATCAGGTCCTGCAAAATTTCGGCAAGTTCGGGATCGCCAAGATCTACTTCGGCCGAAACTTCCTTCAAACGCATGTCGGGAAAAACTAGAACTTCACGAACGGCCACGCCCTAAAGCTCCATCACTTCGATTTCTTCTACCGAAATCGTCACCCCGAGTTCCCGGCCGAGCGGTTCGAGACTGGCCTTCACACCGGTTTCGCTAACCGATTCCGGAGCGGTCGCCTCGAGAAGCATGACAAAGACATCGCCCTTGTCCTGACTGATCATCTTGGTCTGGACATCGGTGACATTCAAGCTCAAGCGCGCCAGCTCGCGAGTGACGCGCGCAACGATACCGACTCTATCGGCGCCGTAAACACGCACGAGAAAAAGCCTGTCCGAATGTTCAGCTTCGATCAATTCCGGCGGATTCAATTCTCGCACCGTGATCGTCAGCCCGAGAGCGCTTTGCTTGCTCTCCAGAGAGGATTTGAGATTAGCAAAATCAGATGTTGGAATGGAAACCATGAGAATCAAAGCAAACTCGCCGCGCAATTTTGTCATACTGCTGTCCATCAGATTACAGCCGTGCTCCCCGAGCAACTCTGCGAGCTCGGCGACGATACCGACGCGATCCTGACCTGTACCGGTGATGGCGCAGACTGTTGTATCTGCTATACCGGCGGCGTCGTTCTGTTTTATCGACATCGTGGCTCCTTAAACTGGGGCTTTCGTGGCAGCTTGACGTGTTTCCAGATCGTGCCAGCGCGTATAGAGTTTTTCGACAACACTCTCAGCGGCGTGCAATTCGGTCATACATTCCTGCAATTTGACGTGATTAGCCGCGAGCTTGGGATCTTCCATGCGCCTCTGCACATCGGCCACGGCCTTTTCCGCTTGCTCGATTTTTTCGTGCATGGCCTGTAGCTCTTTTTTCTCCGAACCGGAAAGCGGCTTCAAATCAAGCGGAGCAGGGGTGGCGGAAGCCGCCGCCGCAGCAGCCATAGCCGCCGCCTCGGACGCCGACACCTCGGGGGCGCCCTCCATAGCCTTCATATTCTGAGCCGATCTTGAATTTTTATCCCGGGCCCTGGTATCGCCTCTGGCGCCTTTATCTTTTTTGGCAGCGCGACCGGCATTTGCCTTGACCGCCTCCCACTGTGGATAATCAGCGAAATACTCGGCATTGCCCTGACCATCGAGGGCGAGCAAATGATTGGAGATGCTGTCAAGCATGTAGCGATCGTGGGTGACAAGAAGGAGAGCGCCGGGGAAATCTTCGAGACTTTCTTCGAGGACCTCGAGGGATGGGATGTCGAGATCGTTGGTAGGTTCGTCCAGAATCAAAATGTCGGCAGGTTGCAACATCAGGCGGGCAATCAAGATGCGCGCCTGCTCGCCGCCGGAGAGATAGCTGACCGGCATGGGCAGTTGATCCGGACGGAAGAGGAAACGCTTGCTCCAGCTGGCGACATGGATAGACCGGTCCCGATAGACGACGCTATCACCGGATGGACAGAGCGCTTGTTTGAGAGTGATCGTCTGATCGAGTTGTTCGCGATTTTGGTCGAACCAGACGACTTTTAGCCCCTCGGCCCTTTTAATCGTGCCTTTGTCAGGCTCGAGCTTATCGGCGAGAATACGCAACAAAGTGGTCTTGCCACTACCATTGGTGCCAAGTAAACCAAGTTTCAGTCCGGGCGTAAGAACGATGTCGAGATTGCCGAAAAGTTTTTTGCCGCCGAGAGTTTTTTCGATCTGCTTGCAGACGACCAGCTCTTTGGTGCGCCGACCGGAGGCGCTGAAGTCGATATTGACTGCATTACCAGAGTTGTTGCGACTCTTTACTTCATCAAATTCTTCGAGCAATTTGCCGGCCTCACGAATGCGACCGACCGATTTGGTCTGACGGGCCCGCGCGCCGCGGGCCAACCAGGCCAGTTCGCGTCGCACTTTACTGGCCAGGGCCTGCTCCTCGTGACTCTGCGCCACCATGTATTCCTGGCGTGCTTGCAAAAAGGAGCTATACGGTCCTTTTGCACCGAGATAGCCATCTTTATATTGGGAATTTAATTCGATCGTACGGTTGGTGACATTTTCCAGGAAGTTACGGTCGTGGCTGACGACGATGAAAGCAAACTGCGAAGACTTGAGTAAATCTTCCAACCAGAGCACTCCGTCCAGGTCGAGGTGGTTGGTCGGTTCATCGAGCAAGAGGAAGTCAGGCTCTTTGACAAGCTCGGCGGCGAGACTGAGACGTTTGCGCCAGCCCCCCGAAAGACTGGCCACATCCAGATCAAAATCCTCGAAACCCATGCGGGTCAATGTGGTTTCGACGCGGGCGTTCATTTCGCCTTCATCTATATGAGGAGTATTGCCTTTGGCCTGATCTTTGTGCAGAGAGGTGGAAACAATGCTGCGCACAGTTTCTCCGGCTTCGTACTTATTGTCCTGAGCGACATAAGCCGAGCGCAAAAACTTGCGTGGCATGACCGCACCCGCGTCCGGTTCTATAAGTCCAGCTAATATTTTAAGTAATGTTGATTTTCCCGAGCCGTTCGGTCCAATTAACCCGAGACGATCGCGGTCGTCGACGGTGAAGGAGATATCTTTGAAGAGTGGCCGGGCACTGTAGGATTTGTGCAGAGACTGGCAACTGGTGATTACTGACATAAAGGGTTTGCCTGAACTTTTGACTGAGGGTGAATACCGTATATGTATTGTGGATTAGATTAGAAATAGACATCTATTATTTTCCCCCAATATAGTTCATACTTGACTTGAGTCATAAGGACTCCTGCGCCAAAGATCGTCTTCTGGTACAGACTTTTTCAATTCGAGATTATATGAACACTAAATTATTTGTTGGAAACCTGTCGTACAACCTTACCGAAGCCAACCTTGAAGAGCTTTTCGCTAAGTCTGGAAAAGTAGTCTCCGTGGCTATCCCGACTGATCGCGATAGCGGCAAAAAGCGCGGCTTTGCCTTCGTAGAAATGGGCACTCAAGCCGAAGCTGAAGCCGCCATTGACAGCCTCAACGGTCAAACCGTCGACGGTCGCCAACTGGTCGTAAATGCTTCTAGACCTAAAACCAGATCTTACTAAGATCTAAGTTTGCTAAAGAGCATTGCTGACAATTTCACTTGATTGTGAAGTTCCAGCAATGCTTTTTAGTATCCAAGCGTAGAGTTTATCTATTGTTTTTAAGCACCCTCCAGGCATGCTTTCTGTCGCCGCCTCTTGGCAAGACTCATCCAAAATCACTCTCCTTCGATAGAATCGCCCCTTTTTAGCAGTCCATTTTGCCTTTGTTCGATACTTCAGGCCACTTTGAGCGGTCAAAAACGGCCTGGTTCGATACTTTATCAAAGCAAAATTCAAACTGAGCGCGCCTTTCCGCCTTTTATCGAACGAAATTAGCCCTCTGAACCGACGGGACTACCTACCGGTCGAATACGAAAATATCTCTGAAATCGTCTTTCATGCTGACAACAAGCCAACTTTTTTTCTCCGCTAGAGGCAGGACTTTTTCAGCCCCTCGCTCGTACTGATATTCACGCGCTTGCTCGTCGTGATCGACGAGCATCGCATATCGCCTTATTTGCCTCGACATTCCACATCTGCAGTTTCGCCCTGGACAAAATTACCGAGCAGCCTTCGATAACGCCGTAAGAAAATTCGATGCTGTGATTTATAGAGGCATTCAAAGCGTGGATGATGAGCTGTGTTCAGCCACTTCTCCGCAATTTCGTGCAATCCTCTCTCGGTGAGCTCATCTTCCGATTCCGTCATCACTTTCATTGATTCGCTGGTGTGAAGGTTGGTCAGCTCCTCGTCGCTCACGGTGAGAAATTTTGGGACTTCAGCATCTTCAGCCCAGGCTGGATATTTGGAGTGTACTTCGCGAGCATGGTCACGCCTGAAAATCACTTCGAAGTAGGAGATTTTTTCGCACAAGATGGTGCCGTCGTTATCAAAAGAGGCAAAGCAATCAGCTCGCGGCGCGAAGAATTTACTCTGAGGATTGGTTATCTCTTCCACGAATGAGATGATCTGCAAGCACAACATTGGCCGACAAGTCAAAAAACGGAGGCCGCACCGGCAAGGAAGGAGGCTCGACGAAGATTCACGTTGAAAAGACCTGTATTAATAAAGCAGACAATATTGTAAGCTGATGGAGTTGGTCAGGAGGAAATTACAGTGACTAAAAAAGTCGACGCCGATGCACCGCCCGCATTAATCATAGAATTCAAAACACCCCAGGGTGAAGTCTGGGCCACAATTACGGCAGAAGGCCGTGAATTCAAAACTGGATCCACCGGCTTTTATGCTAACGGCAAAATCAAAAACCCTAAAAACGGCATGCCGTATCAAGTTGGTGCCAACATCATTTTGGTAGGCAGCAAAGAATAAACGAGTAGGTTTCTACTCCTTACCAGGCGAGCCAACCCAGGCAAGTCAAAAGAAATAGCCGATCGTATACGCGATCGGCTATTTCTTTTTTGGAAGGGACGATGAAAACTAAAATGCTTCGCTGGTCCGGTTACCAGCAATGGTGATGGTGGTGGCCCCAGCCGCGGCCCCAGCCGTTGTTCCAGCCGTTGTTCCAGCCGTAGCCACCGAACATGCCGCCGCCACAGCGGTTGTAGTTGCTGTAGCCGGCATAAGGATTGTAGCCGCCGTAATTGCCATAGTTGTAGCCATTGCCGAAGAGGCGATCTACAAATGTCGGTCCGCCACCACCGCGGTAAAAGTATCCTTGAGCATTGGCGCTTCCTATCGAAGGCCCGATCAAAGTGAATGCTGCAAGCAAAGCAGCGAGCATATATTTTTTCATGATGATTACCTCCTATGAGGATCGTTGTGCCCTAGCTCTATTGAAAGTGAGCTTAGATGCCGTGTAATAAAAGTCCAGTTGCCAGTCCACCAGCCGCGCCAACGACTGTGGTGCGAGCCGCAGTGCCAGGCCCTCTACCGCCCGCCAGGCCGAGGCCCCAGCCGAGCATAGAGCCGGTAGCGAGATTGTTGACGATAGGATGTCTCTGCATCGTTTCAGAGGAGCGAATTAGTCCCGTGCCGGCTCCGGCACCAGCGCCAATCACAGCACCTCTCAGTAAGCCGCGACCGGTGAGTAGGCCGGTCACCGCACCAGCGGCAGTACCGACACCGGCACCGATGGTGGCCGAGCGCATCCGCGGATGCGTGGAGATGTAATCGTGAAAACTAATAGGAGGAGCCTGATAAGCAGGCGGCTGATATGTGTGCTCATTACCCACCGCCCGTTCACTCTGGGCAAAGACCGGCAGTACCGGCAGGCTGCACATCACCGAGACGATGATTGGAACCGATTTGCGAATAACAGTATTCATAATTCACACCTTTCTGGATCCTTTTTTCTCGGTCCCGGGGAGTCCCTGCCGACCACAAGAACATCTTAGATCCAGGAGTGTGAGCGTTTTGTGAGGATTCAAAACTCTTTTAGTTATCGGACCAGATGAGCGAAACGCGCCACCCTCGGGCATTTCCACCACATGAAAAGTTCCAGAAAATTTGCCTTTTTCGGGAACTTTTCACAGGAAGCCCGAGCAGAACAAGTCGGGAGCTATTGGGAACTAACTTCTTGTCACCTAGCTTGCCGACACCTTGAACATCTTGCCACTTCGGTGATCTGGTCCTTCTTCGAGCGACATAAAAACAAGAAGAAGCACTAGCAAATTGCCAGGGCATTTAAAGATGCACAATCACGGCGGCGGAAAGGGTCAATATGTCGCAATCACCGGCGGTACCATCCTCATAAACCAGACAGGACAGGTCGAGCGTATTATCCAGTGCCGTCATCGGATAATGCCAAACTCCCGGATCATAACTGATGCCCTGAGGGCCATCGATAATAAAGGCACGCAAGCTGGCCAGATCTGGCTCGCCCTCTCCCCGGGCGACAATCGTGATGTAACGGCCTGCCTGCATAGGCATGAAGACCTGGGTGCTGAAGGCATGGCGCTCCAGCACCTTGACCTCGAGCTCGGATGAAGTCCAGGCGCTGCAACGGAAAATACAGACATTGAGTGTGGCGGTGTCGAGACGCAGATTTTGCATCTCGACCAGACTGTCAAATCGCCTGGCCCTGCCGAAATTGGCCGGCTTGGAAGGTCCATCGGCGGAAGCGGCAAGAACCTGGCCGTAAGGGGCATATTCCCGGGTGCTGAGCTTTTCAGCCTTGATTATTCTGGTCTGCATGACTAATTTATAACACGCCCTGCTTCGGACGCATATCGACAGAAGTCGCCACTCTCCACGGCTGCGCCACGATAGTTACATGGCAAAGATGGACTCTAGCCGAAGCAACACCGGAAAGGTGTAAAATGGACGTCATGATAAAACCAGTTTTGCTAATTTTTAATGGCCGCGGCGAAGAAGACCAATATCTTTACACCGTGCGACTCGAAGGTCCCCAGGGACACGAACCGCATCCGGTGACCACCGATGAAAACGGACGCGCGACCGAAGCCACTGAAGTAGACTCTCTGGTTGCGTCCCTCGGTAATGAATCTGCGGAGCTACTGTTGCGTGCGGTCAGTGAATTTCACAAAGCGGCCCGTACAATGTTCTATGATCCGGCCACACTACAGGTGGTGCCACCAGCCACCAGACCGAAACGACTCAAACCGATTATGATCGCCCACGAAGGCCTCGAGGAAGGTGAGGACAATCGTCACCTCTATCGAGTATTGTACGAAGCGCCCGGTGAACCGATATCCCATGTTTTTATCGTTGACGGCGACGTCATGACGATCGCCTGGGCAGATGCATTCTTTGACGATATGGGCGGCTCGACGGCGCTGGCAGCCCCCTTGCTGAACAGCATCATGGACATGTACGAAGCAGCCTATCCTAAAACGCAAGCGCTTCCGCTCGATTAATCCGGTCGAGCCGGCGACCAATCAGGCGAACAAGCCGAGCGCGCGCAAATCTTGCACCGGCTCATCAAAAGAGCACGAGCCAATCGAGTGCATCAAATTTGCTCGCATATCAATAATTTGCTTGCGCGTGATCGGCCTGCCACGCCAGTACGCATCATCGTCAAATTTGAAAGCCTGTGGATCCATTTCATTCAAGATCGGTTCGAGATCGGTCGCTCCCTGCCAGGCAAATGCGGAAGCCATAAGAACATTTATAAAACCGTGCATCACTGCCTGTGGTGCATCAGCTTCATAGGTCAAAGCCTGCATCGAGCGCAAAGGATGATGCAATCCGGCCGTTGCCTTGAAAGGCAATTCCAGATCGGCACAACGATTGATAAATTCAGCTACCTGACCGGCGGAAGGAATCGCCTCCGGCTTGAGGCCCCCGGTGCGCATTTTGGCATAGCACCCACTCTTTTTAATGGCATCGAGCTGATTGAGATTGTCGAAGCCGACCTCGCAGTAGACAGGCGCCTCTGCCCCACCGACAGCGACAAGGCTCTTGGATTCAATGGCCGCTACTCCAGGCCGACCAGCCTCTGCCAGCAAAGAGACGCAGTTCCTGTGTTCGGCAGGCACTCCCTCAAGTCCAGCTTCATTGACAACCAGCCAGCGAAGCATCCAGGCATATTCACTCTTTTTATAGTTGTCATAATTGACCGTCGCGACATTCACACTCAGGCCCGCAGGCGGGAAGACACCGGCATAGTCTATGACGCTCTCGAGCAGGGCCGCCAGCCCAGGCGCAACTCTTGCAGTGCTTTGACTCATAGTCCGGCCCCCATTCCGCCTTTCAGACCGCCAGATATTAGCATAACCCGCCTTAAACAATTGTCAGAAGGTCGGCAGATAGGATGTTTAGCCTTGCTTTCCCCCACGTCATGGGATATTTTAAAACGAGCACCTTGAGTATAGAGATGAATCCCAACGACAGTCGCCGCAAGCAGATCCAAGCCGTAGGCACGGTCGAGGGCATCAAAGATTTGCAACAAATCATCCTTAATGAAACAGCCAGACGCTGTGGCCAGTGCACCTTCAAACATGTTTCTCTAAATGAAACCAGGGTGATCGGTTTTAACGGAATGAATTTTGCAATCGCTCATGAGCGCTCCAATCTTTCGATAGTGCCCGCTTCGGCCCAGGGCTTACTTGGTGTAGGTACCTGGAACACCGCCATCGAAAAATTCTACAATGATATTGTCGAGCCGCTCTCAGACAGAGTCGGTGGCGTCAGCACCAGTCTCACTTACCAATCGGAAAACGGCGCTCCAGCGCACTCATAAACGGCAGGGTTTAAGCCATTTCCCAGTGAAGCCTCATTTTTTTGGCTTCAGGTCTTTAAGCTCGAATGAAAACTGAACCGATATCGGTTCAGTTTTCGTCTACTGGCATATAAGCCCAGGCTCAAAAGTTCAACCGATATCGGTTCAGTTTTCCGCTAACAAGGCGCCTACAAATCCGCACGCAATCTCCACGTAATAGGTATTAACAAAGACGGGTTAACAATCGCCGGGCAATGAAGTAAGCTAGACGAAACAAACATGCGGTAAAACGACATTAAAGCTTGGATCAACAATAGTAGAAATAAACATGTTGCTGCGGCTCTCGTTTTGGCGTTTTTGTCTTTCAGTCAATTGGCACCAACGGCTAATGCTCAGCCGGAAGTTTATCAACCGAGCCCCCTGATTTACGCCCCAAGCACTTCGGACTCGACACCTGACACCAGACCTGGTACGTCAGATAGACCAAATCAACCGGTCGATCGTTTTTCTTTGAGCTTATCAGAAGCCTTCAGGACTGCAGCAACTAACAATCCTGATGTGCTGGCCACGAGCAAAATCATCGACCTGGCCGCCGCAGAAGCCAATATTGAACTTGTTGAGAACCAAAAAGAATTCATCGACAAACTCTATACGATCGCGCACAAAAGAGTACTGGCGAAGAAGGCTACGACAGCAGAAGAATCGCAGGCTAAAATCGCGGTCGATCAATTCGAAGTCTTGCGTACATCGGCACTGGCGACACTACGGCAGGCATCCGTCAAACTCGATTATTTACTCGGCTACAAAGCCTCTCGCGATCTCGACGTCGAAGACAACGGCTTATTTCGCCTGTCCAGCACGCACAATGAGTTAGTGCCGCAACCAGATTTCAACGTGCCACCACTCTCACAGCTTTTGACTAAAGCGTACGAACAAAGACCCGATCTAAAAGCCTCAGTGCAGCAGGTCATGGTTAACGGCCGCGCCTTGTCTCTTGCTAAACGCCAGGTGGTACCAGATGTCCTCGTCGGTAGCGGTTATGTATTCAGCACCTACAACGTCAGCAGGCGGCATGGGCGGATCTGGAAAAGGCAATAGGCGCTCCAGTCGTTTTTTAAGGTCAGGTAATGATGCTCAATGACAGAAAGAAATTTAGAGTCAGAATCGCCATTGCGGCAATCACCGTAAGTGGTGCAGTTCTAACAGCGAGGCACTTTGACGAAGTAATTGGGTATGCCAAGCGACTGCCTGGCTTGAGGAGCTTGTTCAAGCAGTCATCCGAAAAGTTGGTCGACAAATATGGCGCACTGGCTCGCAGCCGTCTAAAGCCAAAGTTCGCCGAAAAAAATATGGCCTATCCACCAGATCGACTGGAACTGGTAGCAATCAAAAAGAGCAGGGAATTGTTAGTGTACGCAGCCGCAAAGGATGCACCCTTCGATTACATTTGCCGCTATCCCATTCTCGGAGCGAGCGGGCACCTTGGTCCGAAATTACGAGAGGGCGACAACCAGGTACCAGAGGGTCTTTATAGATTGGTACTGGAGCCGAATACGCCCTACCACGCAGCCCTCAGACTGAACTATCCAAATTCTGAAGACGTGGCCAGAGCAAAGGCCGACGGTCGCAGCAACCCAGGAAGCGATATTTTAATACATGGTACTGAAGGTTCGGTCGGCTGTATAGCGGTCGGTAATGCTGCTAGCGAAGATCTATTTGTGCTTGCTTACGACACGCGCAGTAAAAATCTACCACTGATTGTCGCCCCGGTCGATTTAACTCGCGAACCGGCTCCGCCGGCACAATCAACAGATCCGGCCTGGCTCCCGGAGCTATACGTCGAGCTCAAGGCGGCGCTGGCCGAGTTGACTGACGGCCAAAGCAAGAGCGTCAAAAAAACCGCACCTGAAAAAAGTGCGGCCCAGAAGTAACATGAATATTTTGAGGAATAGAACTGGAGAGACGAGCTTATGAACATTGAAGACCTCCTGCACCCATCCTAGCCCAGGATCAACGTCGTGCATGGCTTGTCGGGTAGGCGCAGGGGTTTCCCCCTGCGCCCCCCACAGAACCCGCCGTGCAGTTTTCCCGCAACGGGCTCTTCGGAATGCAGCACTTCGACGGCATCGTCAGACTGTCGCATGGAGCGACCGTGGGTGCGGCAGATTAAACCAATCCTGTTTGGCGAGATAGCTCCAATGCGTTTTGCTCCTTTGGCTTCGACGCTTTAAGATATTTCTCCAGAGATGCACCACCTCTCCATGAACCCAAAAGAGCTTGGACCCACAGTGGGGCAGCGCGTAATACTGGTAGAACCCCTTCAGCATAGCGCTAAGTTGCTTGCGCTGGTCGCGAACTTTCCAATGGATATGTGTTTTCAGCCAGTCTCTAACACGGTCAAGGAACTTCCGACAGCTCTTTTGGCGGGGCAGTCGAACAAGCGCGAATTTCCCATTACGATCCTCGCCGCAGATGTGGCGAAATCCCAGGAATTCGAATTCATCCGTCTTCCTTCCAGTGTCTTTCAGTCGTTCCTTGGCGAATCGACCGAACATGATGCAACGGGTCTTCTCTTCGGCAAGTTCGATATTAAATTTGCCGAAGCGTACCCTGAGCCAGGCGTTGAATTTGTCAGCGTCTGCTTTATATTGAAAGCAGGCGACGAAATCATCAACATATCGAACCAGGTGAGCTTGCCCATTACAGGCTCGCTTTACACGCTTTTCAAACCAGAGATCCAGCACGTAGTGCAGATATATATTTGAAAGTATGCATGAAACCGGTCCTCCTTGCGGAACACCGCTCTCCGTCTCTCTCTTGAGACCGTTGTCCATGACTCCAGCTCGGAGCCATTTGTCAATTAGTCTCAAAAGCACCGGGTCTGATATTCGCTCTCTAAGCATCTGTCGTAGCCAATCATGATTGACTCGGTCGAAATAGGCACGGATATCGGCTTCGAAGATTTGCATAACTTTGCTGCCGATGAGATGACTTCTCAGACATCTAAGGGCATCATGTGCGCTTCTCTTTGGTCGATAACCGTACGAACAGTCGAGAAATATCGGTTCGTAAATTGCGTTGAGAATTCGAGCCACTGCGGCTTGCAGTAACCTGTCTTCTACCGTAGGAATCCCAAGCATCCGGACTTTTCCTTCGCCTTTTGGAATTTCTACGCGCCTCACGGGCGGTGCTTTGTATTGCCCCGCTCGCAATCGCGCGTGCAATCTACTTACGTTCGCTTCTAGATTGGCTTCGTATTGCCTTATCGTCTCCCCATCTACTCCTGCTGCTCCCCTCTTGTTCAGCATCTGCCAGCTGGCCCGAAGAAATTCAGGGGTCAACAAATGTGCCAGCGAGTTGAACCGCAGTTTCGGTTCTTCCTTTGCTTTCTCCGCTACCTTGCTTAGTTGCGTTGTCATGCCGAGCTCCTCTCTGAGTAGGATACATGTTTCCCTTCAAGGTGCATACCGCTCGTCGCTTCCCCTTGTGCGCGGCTTTCCCGCGCTCTGAGTACTACCAACGAGTCCGACTCCCACAGCAGCCTCCGCCATTCTTTGAATGTGCCTCGGTCCGGCGTACCTGCTCGCTTTCGCAACAGGACCGTGTGGGTCTCCCAGGTTCCTAGCGCCTCCATTTCTGCCGTGCCGTGCTCTCAGACCCCGCTGGAGTCTCCTGTGTTCATTGCCTTGGCGAACACATACTATTGCCTTCCAGATCTTCGACTCTGTCGGCCTCCAGTTGATGTTGTTACGAGGCTCAATCGCTTCACTTGCGTTACGGCCCGGTCATCGCTCTGTCTACACTTAACTCATGTCGTTACCTCCATGAGCCCAAGACTCGATTCTCGGTGAGGTGGCTCTTCCTCTTTCCGAGACGGGAATTTCACCCGTTGAAGGCGCCAAGCTTTGCCTGGCGTACCGGAGATCTGCACATATCTTACGAGACCTTATATGCCCGGCGACGAATGGTGTTTGCACCGCGTCTCATCGTCCAATCCAATCCGGACTCGAAGCTGCTGCAATCAGGTGAAATATCGCCGCTCGCGGCACGGCCAAAACTATAGTAAGCGGCAAAGTGTGTGTAATCTCCACACAAGAGCGGATGCTGGACTGGCATGCGGCCCGGCTCAAGAATCCAGCGTTCGCGGAAAAGCAAGCGTCCCGCCTGGAAGATTTCGAGCGCATAATCGTAGGTTTGAAACTTCCAGACCTCGGCCATGGCAATGCGCCCAACACACCAGGTATCAGAATATTCAAGTGTGGCGTCTTCGCCAAGATCGATGCTTACCCGCTGCTCGAGGCTGGCTGTGGCACCGAGAATAATCGGATGCGGCAGGTAAATCAGTCGCCCTCGCTCAGCTACCTGCAACTTCACATTCAATGAGGACCGACCTGGATAGACGAGCGTGGCTGCCTGGGTACGCAATTCCAGGGTGCTATTTGCCGAAACACTGACATCGATCACATGAGAGTCGTTACCGAGCAAACCGGAAGAGGGACTTTTCAAATAGACAGTCGGAAAGTTCTGTTCGTCCAGGTAAAGTGGCCGATGAAGTTGGAGAGGCGTTTGACTGAACTGATCGGTGACCTTTGATTGTTCGCCATCAGTGCCGACGGTCAGTCTTGCCACCCCGAGATTGATCACGACGCGGTGCCGCCGTTTTTAGCCAGGGCAAAAGAAGACTCGAGCAAGACATTTTCCTTTAACCAGGCGATGATCTTGTCGACACCCTCTCCGCGTCGAATATCGCTAAAAATAAAAGGCCGATCACCACGCATCAGTTTTGCGTCCCGATCCATCACCGCCAGATCTGCCCCCACATATGGTGCCAGATCTATTTTATTGATGATCAATAGATCCGAGCGCTTGATTGCCGGTCCGCCCTTACGCGGTATTTTGTCGCCTTCGGCTACATCGATAACGTATATAAAGGAATCGACAAGCTCCGGGCTGAAAGTGGCGGCGAGATTGTCGCCACCGGACTCGAGAAAAATGACATCGGGATGGAATTGCTTTTCCAGCTTTTCGAGAGCATCGATGTTTAACGAGGCATCCTCTCGTATAGCAGTATGAGGACAGCCGCCGGTTTCGACGCCAATAATTCGCTCGGCCGGCAGCGCGCCGCTGCGGATGAGAAATTCGGCGTCCTCTCTCGTAAATATGTCATTGGTGACGACAGCAATCGACATTTCAGAACTCAGCCCGCGACAAAGAGCCTCGACCAGAGCAGTTTTACCGGATCCGACCGGTCCACCGATGCCGACGCGCACAGTACTCTTGGCGACCATATTAAATCTGTCCTTCTCTCATACACGGCTTTTAACATCTGATATGAACAAGGTAATCGATCCCTTACGATACTGGAACAAGAGATTAAGAAAATGCATTTAAGTCCACAGGAACAAGACAAACTAATGATCTTCCTGGCCGCGCAACTGGCGGAGAGGCGTCGTGCCCGTGGGCTCAAGCTCAATTATCCGGAAGCAATGGCGCTGATTACCTTCGCCATGCTCGAAGGCGCGCGCGACGGTAAAAGTGTGCCCGAGTTGACGCGAGAAGGCGGCAAAATCCTTACCAGAGCTGATGTTATGGAGGGAGTGGCCGAAATGATTTCAGTTGTGCAGGTCGAGGCAACTTTTCCGGACGGCACCAAGTTGATAAGTGTCCACTCCCCGATCACTTAGCCCAGAGGATCGAGCCGTATCAACAAACAATCAAGGCCAAAACTTAGTTGACGCAGCGCCAGATTATAGAAGGATAGCCCAGAGATGAAACCAGGCCAAATTATCCCGGGCGCCGGCGAGATCACTCTCAACGAGGGAAAACACAGCCATATCCTTGTCGTCACCAACACAGGCGATCGGCCCGTCCAGATCGGCTCGCACTTCCACTTTTTTGAAGTCAACAGAGCACTCAAGTTTGATCGACCGAAAACCCTGGGCATGCGCTTGAACATCAAAGCCGGAACAGCCGTGCGCTTTGAGCCAGGTCAAACGAGCGAGGTGTCGTTGATTCCGTATGGCGGAAGTGGCTATATTTCTGGCTTCAATCGACTGGTCGAAGGTTCTATTCACGATCAAAAAGTGCGGGCCAGAGCACTCGAGGCAGTAAAAAAGTTTTGCGAAATGCCCGGCAATGAGTGACGAAATAGAGCCATTACTGACGCTTTTGCATCTTGCCGATTCGGCGCTGCCGATCGGGGGCTATTCGCATTCCTGGGGCATGGAGACCTGGATCCAAAAAGAAACCATCCATGATTTCGGCACAGCCGAAGAGGCAATTAGATTGCTGCTGGTAAATAGCATAGCCAGTCAGGATGGCATCGCTTGCGGCGTCGCCTATCGTTGCGCGCGAGACCAGGATTTCCAAAAATTCAATCTTCTCAACGAACATCTAAGCGCGGCAAAATGGCCACCGGAAATCTATCAGGCTTCGACAAGGCTCGGTCAGCGCCTGCTCAGGCTGGCGAGTGAAACAAATTTTGTGGCATCACTCAAAGGCCTGGATCAAAGCAAAAATATCGACGGCGCTGTTTACTCCGCTGAAGAAATTCACCACTCGGCAGTTTTCGGCTGGCTGGCCGCCTGCGCTGGGGTATCAGAGAGAGCGGCGGTATCGGCCTTTTTACAGAATTCGTCAAATTGTCTGATTTCATCTTGCGTCCGGCTGATCCCGCTCGGACACACGGACGGACAGCGGATAACGGTAAATCTGCGTCCTTTGATCGCCAGGCTGACCGAAGAGGCAAGCTCGAAGGAAATGGCCGACATGAGTGCCTTTGCACCGTTGCATGAAGGCGCCTGTGTCGCCCACGAAAATCTCTACTCCAGGCTCTTCCAGTCATAGTCCCGTATTAAATCCGCTCTTTTGGCTCTGCCGAGGAAAAATTATGAGTTTGAAAATCAGCCGCAGTCAATATGCAGCGCTTTACGGTCCGACCGTTGGCGATAAAGTCAGACTGGCGGACACGGAGCTATTTATAGAAGTCGAAAAAGACTACACCACCTATGGCGAAGAAGTGACCTTCGGCGGCGGCAAGGTGATCCGCGATGGCTGCGCTCAAGACCCGGCGGCGACACGAGCATCAGGTGCTCTCGATTTAGTGATTACCAATGTCTTGATTTTGGACTGGTGGGGCGTAGTCAAAGCCGACATCGGCATCCGCGATGGACGCATCGCAGGCATCGGTAAGGCCGGCAATCCTCTCGTGCAAGATGGCGTCAGCGCCAATATGATCATCGGCGCATCGACCGAAGTAATAGCTGGTGAGCGTATGATTATCACCGCCGGTGGTATCGATGCACACATCCATTTCATCTGTCCGCAATTGAGTGATTTTGCCATAGCATCCGGCATAACGACATTGCTGGGAGGGGGTACCGGCCCTGCCACCGGGACGAATGCCACCACATGCACGCCTGGAGCATGGAACCTGCACCGGATGTATCAAAGTGCGCAGGGGCTCTCGACCAATATTGGATTTTTCGGCAAGGGCAACAACAGTCAAGTAGAGCCGCTGAGAGAACAGGTCGAGGCTGGCGCCTGCGGGCTCAAACTACATGAAGACTGGGGCACGACGCCAGCGGCCATCGATGCCTGCTTGACTGTGAGCGACGAATACGACATTCAAACGGCTATTCACACTGACACCATTAATGAAGCCGGCTTCCTCGAAGATACCCTCAAGGCCATAAACGGCCGCACCCTGCATACTTTTCACACTGAAGGTGCCGGTGGCGGCCACGCCCCCGATATCATCAAGATCGCCAGCTACCCGAACGTTTTGCCGAGCTCGACCAATCCGACCAAACCTTATACAGTCAATACCGTCGCCGAGCACCTCGACATGCTCATGGTCTGCCATCATTTAAATCCAGCCATTCCCGAAGATGTTTCCTTTGCAGAGTCGCGCATCAGAGCGCAAACAATGGCGGCCGAAGACATCTTGCACGACATGGGAGTTATATCCATGCTCTCGTCCGACTCGCAAGCAATGGGACGCGTCGGTGAAGTAATCATCCGCACCTGGCAAACGGCCGACAAGATGAAAAAACAATTTGGTCCTCTGGCCGAAGACACCACCGGCAATGACAATACCAGGGCTAAACGATATGTGGCCAAATATACAATCAATCCGGCGATCAGCCACGGCATGGCGCATATAATCGGTTCAATCGAAGTCGGAAAATGGGCGGACCTCGTGCTCTGGAAGCCGCAGTTTTTTGGCGTCAAACCCGAGCTCATTTTAAAAGGCGGCATGATTGCCTGGGCGCAGATGGGCGATCCCAATGCTTCAATACCTACACCGCAGCCGGTTTATCCTCGCCCGATGTTTGGAAATTTTGGCAAAGCACCCAATCACAACAATCTATTTTTCATGTCGGAAGCGGCTGTGGCAAGGGGAATCCCTGAAAAAATCGGCCTGGAGCGAAAAGTGGTAGCGGTCAAAAATTGTCGGAACATCGGCAAAAAAGACCTCAAACTCAACGACGCCATGCCAAAAATCGAGGTCAATTCCGACACCTATGAAGTATCAATCGAGGGCAAAGTCTTGACCTGCGCTCCGGCTGAAACTGTCCCGTTGGCACAGCGCTATTTCTTTTTTTGATGAACATTTGAGTTTCTGGTTTTAAAAAGCAATGCGGAGAGATTTTCAAAGATGAGCAGCTCAGAGCAAATACAAATAAGTGCCGTGGCAGATGAAATACTGGTCGAGACTTTACCGGAAGATCAAAAAGCACTTGGGCCAATCGAAACTATCTCCATGACCTGGGAGCACCGCTCGCGCCCGCGGCGCAAGTGCACTACAAGCGCCGGTAGCACAGTGGCGCTGGCGCTGCCTCGCGGCACGGTACTCGCCAACGACGCGCTCATTTACAACAGCACAGCAAAAACCATTCAAGTCAAAGCGGAAGCGGAAGACGTACTGGTCGTCAGTCCGGCCAACCCGATGGAGATGTGCATCATTGCCCATCACCTGGGCAACTGGCACAGATCGCTGCAATTAAACGATGACGGCACCATTGTCATCGAACATGATTCGCCCCTGGAAAAATGGCTCGAACACGAGCACATCGCCGCTGTCGTCACGAAAGCAAGCTATCATCCTAATCTCAAAGGCCACTCGCACGACTGAAGTCGAAATCAGTCCTGCGGAGGTCCACCACCCGGAGGGCCGCCGCCGGGAGGTCCGTCATTAGGGGGACCGCCATTCGGATGGCCGCCACCCGGAGGTCCGAAGCCTCCCCCAGACGGCCCGTGATGGTGCCCTCGTCCGCCGCCGGGGGGTCCTTTAGCAAAAGATTCGTCGGGATCGCCTCGAAACATCCGTGGCACGAACGGCCAGGAGGAGGTGAGCACGTAATAGAATGTGCCTTTAGGAAATTCCGCTGTCACACCGGTGCGACCATTATATTCATCGAGATCACCGAGCCCAGCGACGTATTCATAATCCTGGGCAAAGGAGCCGTCGTAAGCGCCACCCGGTCCATCAGTGCCACCAGGTCTGGTGCCGCGCTTCAAGCGATAG
Organism: Cyanobacteria bacterium REEB67; assembly: GCA_018971775.1. Taxonomy (GTDB): domain Bacteria; phylum Cyanobacteriota; class Vampirovibrionia; order Obscuribacterales; family Obscuribacteraceae; genus REEB67. The sequence continues at coordinate 18,027 of JAGXAB010000072.1, forward strand.
CTCGACTTTAGCTCTTTGAGTCGGCTCCTGCTATCCTGCGCGTCAGAATAGCCATACGGTCCATAAATCGGATAGCCGTCAGCGGCCCAGCCGACCAACGCAACACAATTGCGATAATCGAGTTTGTTCAATAGACCGATCGGCAAACCGTGGTAGTGATAGGCACCACTTGGTTGCACATGGGCCAGATTTTGATCCATGCCCAGACTACCGTGCGTGGCCATCACTCCGCTCAAAGCCTCGTAATGCCATCGGCGATCGTTGTTCCACAACTCGGCCGTGCCAGGATCGAACATCACACCATTGACCGCTACACCAAAGTCATAACCGCGATGCTCACCATGACCAGGTTGCGGAGAGAGGGGTACGCGTCGTTTATAAGACTGGGGACTGATTGTATTGGGATTGCCTTGATTGGGAAACTGGCCGGTAGGATGATTTGGGATACCGTTCGACTCGATATAGCGATAGCCATCTCGCACTTCGATTTTACATTGACTGGGCGTATACGACTGACCGAAGGCCGGCCCGCAGAGCCCACCGGTTACCGCCAGGGAAATATTGAGACAAAATGTCGCAAGCAGATGACGTCGCCCAACCTGTGCATTATTCATCGATTAGTTTCCGCCAATAGTTGCGCCTTACAAGAAGCCATGATGGCTTAAGTGGATTATACATGAGACCTATGGGGCACATAGCCTACGGAAGATCAGGCCTGCACGCGGACCATCCCCGACAGAGACAACGAGAGCACCATGACAGCGGACAAGCCCGAAGGCGATAGAAACATCACCCCAACCGACGTTGGGGCACTCAAAGTCGACCTGAGCATCCGCCATGAACTGTCATCGCCTCCACGTAGCACTCAAAGCAATCTCGAACATCAGGGCCTGCTACCTCATCTTGCCCCCCCAGAGGCCGCAATACCCGCCAAAGACTCGGCGCCGCCAACCGAGAAAAAATTGCTAGCTTTAGTCAACGAACAATTCGACAAGATGTTGAAAACAATGTCCTCAGAAAATCATCACTGGAATACTTTTCCCTGGTTGCAAAATCTTTCAGAAGACCGGAAGTGTTACTCGCAGGCGAACGAGATGGGACAGGCACTGCGCTCGTGGATCGACAGGACTCCTGGGATGAAGGACAATTTTACGGTGCAGGAAGGCACCATAAACGAGGGCAAAGGCAATGATCCTCGCGACTTTTATACGGGTAACGCCGAGCACAACTTCGTCGTGATCACAGACCTAAAAACCGGCTCCAAATATTATGGCGATCCCTGGTCCGGCCTCAAGTTTTCACGCAATCCAGAAGCAAGCGTGCACAATTACAAAGGCCAGAAAATCTGGGAACACGAATTTTAGATTTTTCATAGAGTCTTTGATCTACTCATCCATTTATTCATTCACCAAACTGCTCTCATCCTTTAGGATGAAACGCCGTAGCACATATCTCGATATGTTTGAAGATAAGCACGCAGGGAGGATTAGAAATGGATTTTCTGAAGGTGGCAGAGGCCTCCGACATACCACCGGGCAAAATGAAGGCTTTTAAGACAGGCAAGGAAAACGTCCTCATAGCCAATATTGAGGGTACTTTTCACGCAATCGCCAACAAATGCCCACATGCGCACTTCCCGCTCAATATGGGTCGACTGGACGGCTGCGTTGTCACCTGTCCGTTACATCATGCTCGCTTTAACGCCGAAACCGGTGCGAACGTCGAAGACGCAAAAATACTCTTTTTGAGATTGAAGCCCAAAGATGCCAGATGCTATCCGGTAAAAGTGGAAAATGGCGAGGTAATGGTAGGCGTTTAAATTCCGGTTTTCTGACGGTAGAGCTATAGTTAGAATATCTCGGAATTAGAGAAATGAGCTTTAGCGATTTTGCAATTAAAAGTTCGCTAGATTTTATCTTCGGCGACATTGCAGACCAGGCGGGTATAATTGGGCACAGCCTATATTCCCCGCAACGAGTCAGCATCATGGTCACGGCATCCAAATCCACCGTAATTTTCACTGACGGAGCCTGCTCCGGCAATCCCGGCCCCGGCGGCTGGGCAGCGATTGTCGCCCTCCCCAACGGCACCGTACATGAACTCGGAGGCGGCAACAAAGAAACAACCAACAATCGCATGGAGCTCGCCGCGACGATACGCGGACTGGCTATGCTGGAGCCTGGCGGGGATGGACCGATAGCCCTCTATACAGACTCTAAATATGTCATTCAGGGCATTACGCAGTGGATCTTCGGTTGGCGCACTCGCGGCTGGAAGAGCGCAGAAGGCAAAGACGTAGCCAACCGCGATCTCTGGGAAGAGCTATTGCGCCAGGTTACCCGCCTCAAGCCGACCACAATAGACTGGAAATACGTCCGCGGTCATGCTGGCTTTGCCGGTAATGAGCGCTGCGACGAAATTGCCGTTGCCTTTTCCAAGAACAAACCAGAAAATCTCTATGTCGGACCAATCGATGGATATTTCGTCGATCTCACCCATTTGCCTGTCGAAGAGCCGCTCCCCGAAGGCAAGAGCGGCAGTAGAGGCAGCCGCGGCAGTAAAAGTGGTGACAGCTACGGCAGTGGTGCGAAATCAGCACCATCTGGCCCTGTTACGTATCTGAGCTACTTGAACGGTGTTTTGAAACGACACAAAACCTGGCCTGAGTGCGAGAAGCAGGTCAAAGGCCAATCCAATGCAAAATTTAAAAAAGTAAAATCGCCCCAGGAAGAGCGTGAGACACTTGCGAGCTGGGGCTTGAGCGCTGACGCCTAACGGACTGACCTCCAGGCCGTGCCATTGTCCGAGACGCCGTGCACAAACGAGAGAGTCGCATCGATTGGCACCGATGCCCTAAGAGGCAAAGGTTCGGCCTTGCCGAGAGCCTTTACCGCCTCAACTGCGGCGGCATCTGCATGTTTATCTCCACTGGAAGTAGTGACTGAGATATTGCCGAGTGTACCGTCTGGTGAAATCGTTACCGACACTTCCACTTTCTCTGAAGACTCCGAATTTGGTGGCACCCATTTGTCTTTGACCGCGTTCTTAAAGCTCATCATGTAGGCAGCAAAATCCACACTATTGTCCCCTACTTTCTTTTCATAAGCTTCATCCCGTTTAGCCATGCGTATATAAAAAGCACCATTCTTATCGTCATTGCTGCTTGCTGCCATTTTTTCGACGATATCATCACGCTTTTTAGTTACAGAAGCGTCGTTATGAATAGAAAGAGCTGCAGTGTATTCGACATAAGCGCCATAAAGGCATCCGGCCCTCGCCTCCTCGTTGCCCATAAAAACCCGATCTTCAAACTTGAGTGGATCTCGCCCAGTGCTCTTGATCAAAGCACTGAGATTTGACTGAGCATCGCTATTTTCCGAATCAAGGCTGACAGCGCGACGCAACAGGTCGAGACAAACTTTATTGCTGTTAGTCTTGCTGACTGCCTTGTTATTGTAAGCAACACAGAGATTTTCGCGGGCTGTCACATAACGCGGGTGACGGCGGAGGAGAGGCTCAAGAATTTCTATCGCGTCGTCAATTTTGCCGTCGCCGATCAGCTTAACGGCTGAATCGTTTTCGGCGCGCATTTCTTCCGGCGTCTGCGGCGTTGCAGGCAGAGTCTCGACTGCCGGCACAGGCGGCACAATAGCAGGTGGTGGTGCCTCAGCCAGCGGATGGCCGAAGTATATAACAGCACCGACAAGGCCCATCCCGCAAACTATTGCTGCGAGCAAAATCAGATAAACATTATTGGATTTGCGCTCCTCCAGCATGCCTAACAGTTTACCGCGAGTTGCGGCAGGTTATGCAAAACAGGCCCCGGCCTGGACTGAAAAGCATTCCAAGAATCCATCTCAGAAGGCTTTTCAAGGGGCGCGAGGGAGCGGTCTAACGCTTGAGATTGCGGACAAAAAACTCCACCTTTGCAGCTTCCGCTTTTATCCTGTTTTTTATCGCGTACGTATTATGTCCTTCTTTTTGCAGGACCTGATACTCAACAGGGATATTACGTGCCCTGAGCTTTTGCACAAAGGTCTTGCTATTTTCCAAACTATCATCCTTGTCTCCAACCTGAATCATCACCGGCACGCGAATGGTCTCGACATTATTTACCGGCGACAATTTGCGAAGCACTTCACCTTCTGTATCGGGATCTCCAAATTCCGATAACAACCACGCTTTTTTTCGCATGAGGTCCAGGGGGCCATTGCTGTCATAGCCACAGGCAAACATTGTCGGATACTGACTCAGTCCCATCATCGACAAATAGCCGCCGTAACTGTGACCACTTATGCCAATGCGCGAAGAATCTGCCCATTTATTGTCGACTAGAAAATCAACGCAGCATTTGATGTCTTTTATGGCGTTGACTCGCAACGGTCCGTTGTCTAAATCAGCAAATGTTTTGCCGCGGCCAGACGAGCCCCGGATGTTTGGCGCGAAAACACCAATCCCTTCGTTTAGGAGACCCTGGAATTTACCAGTTGGGCCAGAGGCAGCTTCCGGTCCCCCGTGGAAATCGATGACAAACGGTATCGGCGACTTTACCCCCTTTGGCCGATACAGCCATCCTTCCAGCTCAAGGCCATCGAAGGATTTGAATTTAACCAGCTCGGGCTTAACCAGTGCATCGAAATCGACACCGGCATGCGGCGAAAAAGTAAGCTGATTGATTTTATGCGTAGTCACGTCGATTAAATAGATGTCTTCAGCCATAAATGGTCCACTCAAAGATACGGCAAGTGACTTACCATCGTGCGAAAAGCAAAGAGAGTCGACCCTTTCGCCCGGAAGAGCCTCCACATCCACATGTTTACCAGCTCTCAAATCAATGAGTTCCAGATAAGGCCCACGATCCGACTGCCAGACCAACGCAGCCTCAGTACCACGTCTATCGCTCAAGTCCCAACCACTAGAATATGACAGATCACAATTTTTCCGCTCAGAAAGCACTTCCAACGGTCCAGGGTGACCACCGTCATCCAGCTTGAAACGGGCAAAGACATCTCTTTCACGACCAGCACGAGTGATGCAGTAAACGGTCCGACTATCAGGACCGAATTTGCCATAAAAATGCTCAGCGCCACCACCGGCGATGAGGGGAATTTCCCTGTGAGTAGCCAAATCAAGAATGAACGGCACCTGTGCCTGGAGGCCGGTTGACCTGGCAATCAATGCAAATTTCCGATCGCTACTTACATCATCAAGAGTTATACGGCTGTCGGTTTCGAGCAAAAGCTTGCTTTTACCGGTCTGCGGATCTAGCAGGTATGGCTCTTCACCTGTATGATTGCGCATATTGGAAGCGATGATCATTTGCTTACCATCTGCTGTCCAGCCATTGAGAAATGTCTTGGTGCCAGGTCCGGCCGAGACTCGCTTCAAGCACGAGCCATCTGGATGTACTGTATAAAGTTGATAATCAGTGCCACCATCTGGCCAGGTTGCAAACGCCAGTATGCTTTTATCGCTTGGAGACCATTGAGCAAAAGGCACTGAGTCATCGCCAATCGTGACAAGGCGAGGATAGCCACCCTCGACTGGTATAGTCCAGACTTGCCGCGAACCGGTCAAATCCGAAATAAAAGCGATGTCGCGGTCGTCTGGAGAAAAACTTGGCACGTCGGCAAAGCCGATGTGCTCCATGGAAGAGGCAAAGTCTAAAATTTCGCGAGACTTGCTTTCGCTGATTTGGGCGAAACACTCACAACAACTCATCACCATTGCGCAGCACAGAGAAATCCAGAATAAACATTCAGAGTCTAGCCTTCGGCGGGAGAGTCTTCTAGTGCTCAATTTCAGGGTCGTCCTGCGGCAAACAAATTCAGAAATCATTTCGAGTTTAGCACTTCTTCAGCAACCGGTCCGGAGACTGACGAATCTTATGAATGGCGAAGCATCCTTGGAAAAATAAAGTAATTTCGTACTATAGTGCTGAATTCAAGAACGAGGAAATTGAGAGTGCCATTCTCACGTAAAATCTACAAACGAGATTTTGATTATGAAGACGGCTGTGTGCCGCTCAGCACTCTCAAATTTCACAAGTACGACGGGACGGTGCAATGATTCGCTCTTTTAAGAGTATGACGAACCAATGAGTTTCGAGCCTAACAGCTCTACCTATTGAGTCACAGACCGCGACTTTGCCCGAGCGACGCGCATCTTCTCGCAAGTTTGCTTCACTTCCTGAAGGCGTTCTTTAACAGCAAAGCTGGTCTGGACTTTGGTTATCTGTTTAGCAAAAGGTATGGCAATATCGACATCGACGTAAGACGAGAGCGACAACCTGGTCGCAGCACCATCATCAATCGGACGCAGCAACCAACGCCCCTCAAAAGCCCTGAACCTAGCGGAGCGAACTAGAGAATACTCAATGCGACTGAAAGGTGTATAGACTTCTTTGTAGACGCATTTTACTTCGCCAACAAAGGGCAATCCGGGAAATGTCTCTTCCAACACGTAGTGATTTGCCTCGTGGGAAAGCTGCTTTACAGAGTCCTGGCTTTCCTCGCGTAATTGTATAATTGCCTTGTAGACCGCTTCCGGGGTAGCATTGATAATAATTTCATGGCACGAACCGCGCTGCGCACCATTCTGTTCCACAGCGCCGGACCTCGATGTAATTGCCTGAGCATCGGGGTTTGCTTCGACTGATTGGGACGCTAAGGCAAATACCGAAGCAGTCACCACCAGTGACACCATGCCAATAATTCGTTTACTCATTATTTCTGTTGCCTGAGGACTTGGAAGATCTTTATGCAAGCGTCAGATTGCTGCTGAACGTCTGATCTCGCCTGGGCATTTTATAAGGGGCAGAGCCTGCCTTACAACTGTTGAAGTCGCACTTTAAGTGCGCCAAGCTGTCAAAACTGGCCTCCCTCTGGCTATCTGGATAAGTAAAACCTGTTACATGTTGTCATGCAGCAGGCTATCAACCGTTTTAGTAGAGAGACCAAGGGAGATGTCGTCCACCCAACAGTTTCACATTAATTCGTCTGTGCATGGTGATTACCCCCTACCTGGCGATAGCCGGCACAGGTTTAATCAGTGGGCAGGTAAGCCTGCCCACCACGCTTTCCCAGAGGTTGTCGCCGTGTTTGATAGCTTTACCCTCCTTGCCAGTACCGGTATTTGTTGTTCAGTAGCGGCAATGCTTAGTATTTACTGGTCGATGACCGATGAAGATGACAGAAGACAGCGTTGCACCGTGCGCATCTCAGAGCGCTAGGATATCGGCTCCAGGAAAAATATACGCCACTATCAGTAGTGGCTATAACGCTATCTCGGTATTTGAATTAAAACACCTACATAAACCAACCTGCCGCTAATGGTCCCAAATGGACACACAACGGGCCACAGAACGGGCCATTTTGAATGGATTTTTGGGGTAGGTACCGGGTGCTTATCCTGCTTGCGCTGGCGCGTATCCATCTCTAGTTTATTATTTGCGTTTTTTACCATATTTACCGCACAGCGAATATAGACGCTATAGCGAATATTCTTGCAAATTTGCCATATTTGCTGTACAGTGAATATGGACTATACGGCGAATATAATGAAAGATCGAGAGTACGAACGGCAACTAATTGACGAGTTCCTCAAGAGCCTTGAGGAACTTCCAGAAGTACGTGCGAAATTGGAAGCAGAGCAGCCTCTACCAACTAATGCGAAGATCGACTTAAAGGTAGCAGGGAAAGAAGTAACCTTGCTTGTGGAAGCAAAGAGAGCGGTGTACCCGCGCGATGTTCAGCAAGCGATCTGGCAACTCCGTCGAGCAAAGGAGGCGCTGCCTTCGCACAAAGAAATCGTTCTTGTCGTGATTGCGCAATACCTTTCTCATGGAGCCAAAGCGCAATTGCAAGCAGAGCGTATTGGATATTTTGAAAGCAGCGGCAGTTTGTATCTGCCGGCACCGGGCGCATATTGTTATATAGAGAGACCCTCACCAAAGCCATTTGAAAGGGCAGTTCGATCTCTGTTTTCCGGACGGCGGGCTCAAGTAATCCACGCGGTTCTTGTCCATCATAAGCGTTGGTTTGGGGTTCATGAACTCGCCGAAATAGCTATGGTGTCACCAGCTACGGTATCAGAAGTATTTTCAGAGTTGGAGCGGCAGGACTGGGTATCGTTGCAAGGAAAGGGACCACGAAAAGAGCGACAACTATCCCAACCTACCGCATTACTCGACGCATGGGCCAAAGAGGTGAGGGAGCGTCCGTCACCATCAATGGGGCGCTATTACGTGCCCGGAGTAAAAACTGATGGGTTGATGCAACAAGTCGGCGAACAATTTGGAAAAAGCAACATAGAGTACGCAGTCAGTTACGAGTACGCGGCACAGCGCTATGCGCCCTTTCTGTCCAGTATTTCACAGGTCCGGCTAAGGATGAGCAAATCCTCTGAATCGCAAGCTGCAATTTCTGAATTAGGGGCGCGACCAGTCGCTGAAGGATTCAATCTCGGAATCATCGAAACCGATGCACACGGCGGACTGCTTTTTAGAAATGAAATCGAGAATCTTTGGCTGGCAAGTCCTGTACAGGTGTATCTGGACCTGATGCACGGGGAGGGACGATCCATGGAGATGGCAGAGCATCTCCGAAAAGAGAGGATTGGTTTTTAATGCCGAAGCCAAAGACTTTCGACGGGTACGATGAAGAATACACGCTCGACTGCGAGCGTGTTCTCGTGACGCTGTTACGAGGACTAGGCCCATGGAAGGATTCGGTGTATCTAATCGGCGGATTGACGCCAAGATATTTGGTAGATGGCAGCGGAGAGGGCGTGCCTCCACATGCTGGCACTCAAGACGTAGATATTGTAATCGACTTGCAGATATTGGCTGATACTGAAGCCTATCACACGCTTGAAGATAACCTCAAAAAACTGGAATTCGAACGCGCCGAAAATGAAGCCGGTAAAAAACTTTCTTGGCGTTGGAAAACCAAGACCGAAGCTGATGTCACAGTTATTCTTGAGCTCATATCGGAATCAGAGGAGTTGGGTGGCGGAAAAGTGCAGGCATTGCCGACTGAAAAGACAATTTCTGCGTTGAATGTTCCACACTCATCGATGGTTTTCGATCTGCATGAGGTCAAAGAGATTCAAGCGGAGCTTCTGGGCGGTAATGGCGTAGCGACTGAAAAAGTAAGATTCGCGAATCTTGTCTCGTTTACATGCCTTAAAGCATTTGCTTTCGATCAGCGGAACGAACGAAAGGACGCGCATGATTTGATCTATTGCTTGGAACATGGACCCGGCGGAGTAACTGCCGCCAAGGAGCAGTTTCGAAAAGAGCTGGATTACAAGCACGCGGAAACAGTTCGCTCGGCCTTAGATATATTGCGCAAACGATTCGCCAGCGATTGGAAGGTAGAAGGCTATCAAAAGGACGGCCCAGTAGCCGTCGCTAAGTTCGAGTTGGGCGAGAGCAACGAAGAAGCAATAAGAGAGTCAAGGATTCTGCGGCAACGGGACGCAAGCCATGTAATTGAACAACTGCTGGAAATCTTCACCTGAGAAAGAAGCTGAGATGACGTCCAAGCGCAAGGGAAAAATACTGGCAAACCTTGCGAGGCACTCGTCGAAAACGTGATAGTGAGCCTCATTTGCCACCCAACAGACAACCCGAGTGCTCCCTGGGTCACTTGCGAAAAAAAAGAGAATACATGCTGTCGAAAGACCAATAACTACTGGCGCTCGGCGTCGCCACTAGGAACTGATAGCCAAGACAAATACAGCAGGAAGCACAAGAAACACGACCCAGGCAAATTGCAAACAACCGATGATCAAGGACAAAGGAATGTCGGAAATGGTGCGCATATAGGCCCCCTACTCCCCAGAGGAACGGCAAAATCAAGCCAACAAATACTAGGCTCAGGACACCTAATGGCCGCGCTTTGCGGGCTATCTCTTTTTTTTGGCGATTCGCGTTCTTGAATCAGAGCCCGATCTTACTCCCATCGTCATCGCCGGCTTCAATCATCAAGAGACCAAGCAGGACAGTTTTTGTTTATGGCATTGTCATCGAAGACCTCTTTAAAGCCCAGTAGGTTGCAGGCAGTCGAATTTGTATACGAGTAACGTATCGTTCTCACGCCAATAGTCCAGGGCATTAGTTATGTTAGCGGCGGTCAGTGTTCGCCAAAAACGAAAAAGCCCGCACCACTCAACCAATTACGGCTAAGCGCTGCGGGCTTTTGCTTGGATTAGGTCCAAGTAAAAAATGGTGGAGGCGGCGAGATAGGCCCAATGCCAATTTTCAAACTCAGTCTAGGCTCCCTTATCCCGCAACTGGCCTAGGTTTACGCGAACGTTATTTTGCATTAGTTTGCACAGGTTTGCAAGGTTTTGCACCTGATCCGGTCATAAAATCGGTCATGGCGTTTTCTAGCGGTTTTCATCTAAACAATGAGTCTTTGGCTGACAAATTTCATGGGGCTTACTTTGGCCTTTTGCGACTGGCCTGCTTAGCAGTTTCAACAAACAAATCATTTATGGAAATTTCCAAGGCGTTGGCTATTGCAGCGATGTTTCTTAAGGTGGGGTTGGCGGCAGATCTTTCTATCCGGCCATAGTAGCTTCTGTCTAAGCCCGCCTGCTGCGCAAACGCCTCTTGACTAATGCCTTTCGCAATGCGTAGCGCTTTGACTGTCATACCGAAATCATTAACAACTTGGTCAATTTTGTTCATAGCCATTAACTGTGCCTCTGGTGGGGAGACATAGTCCACGGCATTTGAGCCCCGGCAATCAGACCACGGTAATGAAACCCAAAAATCGCTTAAACTAGTCAAAGAAAGTCGTTGACAAGAGCAACTTCATTCAGCGTGGTCCCAGTGTGCCCATTGGAGGTTAAAAGGTGGCAATAAGAATAGACGGCCAGGGTGTTGAACCCACTTGCTCCGTGTGCTCAGAGGAAGTGGCCCTTGATGCAAGTTTCTGTTCAAAGTGCGGCGCAAAAATCACCCATGAGCCCGAGCGGGGCCCCAAAGCTTTCAACAAAAAACAAAGAAACAATGCAGCCAATAGATGGGCAAGCAAAAACAAGAGCAGTAATTTGCCGCTGGTGACAATCGCGATGTTCATGGTCGGAGCGGCTGCTATGGCTTTTTACAACTTTGACCGGGAAAGACAGCAACCCAAGAAATCTTTGGCAATTACGGCGGAACAACTGTATGACCGTTTCAATACGAACTCCGGTAAGACAGGGCTGTCCATGTCCCGTCCTGAAAATAACGGCTTAAATGGATTTGATGCAACGATTAAATTAGGAACGCAGCAACAATCAGCTCTGAAACTGAATGGAAATTTTGATAGCAAGAATCAAATAACTGTTCTCAATCTAACGCAGGAAGTAACCGCGCAAGATGACGTCAGCAACGACGCAGATGCAAGCCGATTTCTATTCTCTGAAATCACCCTGGCCAACGCCCTTGATTCAACACTACAGGGCAAGGTGCTGGAAAGTGTGATGCGAAATTTAAATCCCAAAATGGAACACAGCCACTATGTATGTCACGGGATCGATTTCGACCTGCTGAGCGGGGGTTCGTTCACGGAACCCTATCGATGGAAGTTTTCGATCACTAAGTTTGATGATCCGGCACTCACAAATGATCAGAGCTTAGGTAGTTCGCCAATAAGTCCTAGTCCTAGTCCAATCGAAACGCCATTAGGTTTGCCAGCTCCCGGCAGGTCAGTATCCCAACTGACCCCAAATGCGACTTATGCGCCAATCGCCAATCCTTTTACCAATCGCAGTAAAAATTTCGGTCGGAGCAAGTCAAAAGGTATTTGGGTAAAACACACTTACATTAGAAGCGCTGGCGCCGACAGCCCCGAGGGCAAGCTCACCGTTGAAACTGATGGAATCAAGTGCAAGTTCACTGTTGAAGCTCAGGGAGCACGAGGGCCTTATGGCGTAGATGGCAATGGCCTGATTGAAAATGGTGTAGTGACATATATCAACGAAAACATGCCCGGGGCTGACGCAGGGAGCACAGTTATTCTGCGCCAAATAAATGCCACCACTATTGTTTTGTCAGGTGGCCAAGCCTATTCAGAAATGAACGCGCCGCTTGAGGGAACTTACAGATTAGCTGATAAAAATAAATAGAAACGCCTTTCGTCGATCATTCCATCAGATTTGAAGTTTGTGTAAAAGTTCATAGCCCTATTAAAAGTATACCGTAAAACTCTTGCTGGTGATTTGATACACAAAGGACCAGGTCTGCTGTTCCGGGTTTCTCAATAGCTTACCTGTAGACAGTGAAACTCTGGCTAGTAGTTTCGGTACACCATGCGGCTTACTTGGTAAGCCAAGGACTAGGCCCGGGTTTCTAGCCCGGTTTACCAAATATTTTTGGTTTACCGCTCAATAGTTTTGTCTTTTTCTCCAGATTGCTTTCTCCCAAATGAACTCTCGCATTTGCTCAGTACATAAAATATTGTGCTGCTCAAAGACCTTCAGAATTGCAGCAAAGCGCGCTGCATCGTTTTCGCCCAGTGCCTCAATGCCCAAGCTAGGATTGCCAACCCAAAATAAACATCCAATGCAATGAGCGGCATCTTTCCAAGCATTGCTGGTAAAACCCTTCACATAGTACTCGGCCCCCTTTTGTAACCACGTGTTTAAACGCCTGCCGGTGTCTGAGGCCGGAGAGCTGCCCACCCTTTGCCCGCTCTGTAAAATAGTGCTGGAACCTTTCTGGGCACCTCGCTGTATTTTATTTGGATATATTTTCAAGAACCTATTAGGCGATAATTTGATGACAAGTTCATAGGCTCGGGCTGGAGACGGATATTTACATTTCTTGTGCTCCTGTGCAAACAGCGTCAAAAAATCTGCCACTAAATCAAACTCTTCTCGCCGAACACGGCATTTACAACCGAAGTACAATTCCCCAGCGCGTAGAGGCAGCCATGCAATCGCAGGCAGGTAAGCGGTCAGAAGTTCTTGAAACTCACCAGCAACAACCTGACACTCGTTTCTATCCATCAAAGGAAGCCGTAGTGTATAAGTCGTTTTTTCTACCAGCGATAAAAGCTCCGGCGCCACACCTGAATGCTTCAGTGGTGACACCCTCTCATTACCAAGCATTGAAAGACAGCGAGACGTGCGGCTATATTTTCCATGTTTTTTGGGAGTTGTGAAATAGGCCCAAGGATAATCATTTTGATTTTGTCTCTCCCTGAATTGGCTTATGAAAACATGCGCATTATCAACCGATGTAGAACAGTCCGAGCCATCCGCATTGAAAAACGGGTCACAACCTGTTTCCTCGTCCAATTGATCCAAATAGTCGTACCAGAACATGTGGATTGCGCGCTCAATATTCTCAAGTTTATCGCTTACGCCAGGTATGTTGATCAGGATATGAACGTGCAAGCTAAGACGATCATGAAGCTCCCACCAAAAGGCATAGAGTGATTTTTCTAAAGCAGGAATTGTTCTTGTCAGACATTCCACCACGTCAGTGCGTTGACTAAGGGCTAGATAGGCCAGCTCAGAGTCAGACGGACAACTCAGCACAATCTGATATAGGTCATATGGGTAATGCTTGAACAAGGTAAACGCAGCGTTATCCGAAAGGCGCCTACTGGCCAAGGTGAACGCTTTATTCAAGCTTTTAACTTTGGTGGGTCTATCGGCCACGCTAATAACTGTCTGCTTGCAATCCATCTGATTGTGACCACGGTTAGGCGGGCTAGCCTGGATTTCCACGTAACCTAAAGAGCTAAGTTACCCTCCCTTGACAGCGCCGCCAGGTCAGGCTTTCCGGGCTTAGGGAGCGGCCTGGCAATATGCATCGCATATCCTATCTGCATGCAAGTTATCCTGCGTGGAAATTGTCA
>JAGXAB010000168.1 GCA_018971775.1 Cyanobacteria bacterium REEB67
ATACACTGCCCGCATGTGCCCCTGTCAACACTTCGTGCATACCTCGCGGTATTGGTCACGCATGACTCGGGGTCGTTGTGATTCGCTAAATCTTCAACGTGCAACTTTTACATTTGCTGCCTCCTGCCGACTTTTAACGGCGTCCGATAGGGTACATTATGCTCAATATTCGATTATGAAAAGGTCCATTCCATGGGCATTTTCATAATCGAATCAGACAAAAGAGAATTTTGGGGCAATATGACAAGCCTGCATTTCAGCAGTTTCCTTATTTTTCTTCCAGTTATGGGGAAGCAGCGGATCTATTTCAGTTTCGGGATTGTCGGTCAAAATTTGAAGCAGAGGCTCAGATAGATATCGTCTGAGATATCTGGCGCCAACTAGTCGAGATTATTATTAGCACTGGCAGCTGGTTTAGTAAAATTCAGACGTCAGTGATTTAACGGAGATTGTCGTCACCATTCTCGGTAACCAGTCGGTGAGAATACGATCGTTTCGTTAGTGTTTCACCTTTTGTTTGGAAACGGTTGAATTGGCAATCAAGAAAATCCAGCAGTCAGAAGACCGAGAAAATGACCGACAATAATCGAACTGTTTCATTGCAGAGTAATTAACATGACCGTCTAAACTTAGAGGGGATGTCACCGTATTTGGTGGCATCTCCTTTTTTTCTTCTCGAAATTTGGTCTACTATGCCATGACATAACACGCCGCCTCGCTGGCAACCAGGGCGAACTTTACCGAAAATGACCTTTGGCGCAACATCTTTCGGCTTTATGAAAAGCGCAGTCTCGCCCGATTCCACTCCCTCGACTCTACCTAAAACGGTCATTTTCGGGAATGTCTAATAAAAAGCCGAAGGGGTCAATCCCAGAATAGCTTGCATGGCTTATGCTCATGCATTTTACAATCATTTGAAATTAATGGGAGGTCCAATTGAAGTGCTGTAGCCACTATTGCTTTATCGAAGGGGTCGTTATGGTAGTTTAAGCCATAGTAGTTTTTTACGGTGTCGACTTCGAAAGAAGCGGGAATTATGGCTTTATACTCGAAAAGCCCGTCTACCCAGTCTGAGAAAGGCTCTGAGATGGTTATTTCCTTGTCTTCGACAAGCATGGCCAACTCCCAAATTACGGGAGTTGGCACATAAATGACCGTAGTCATGCTTTCCGTCGCCGCCGTGAACGCCCCACGCGCTTTGGTGCTCAGGCGGCTCTGGTTGTTGCAGAAGAAATAAATCAGCGGATGCGTGTCTGTTACTAGAAACTGTTCGCTCACAGATTCTCCGCTGATTCGTCAATTGCTGATTTGAACCTAGCAGCAAGTCTCGCGCTTGCGACTTCAAGGTCGGAATTGATTACAATCGAACCTAGAAGATTCGGCTTTTGGGGTTTTGATGGAGCCAAATTCGCGGATGCTTTTGCTGTCAGAGCGACATAATTTTGGTAGCTCATGAGCACCGCCACAGGTTCATCATGGTCAGTGATCTCAACAGCCGAATTCGCCGAATTGAGACTATCCACAAGTGGAAAAAACTCCTTGCGTGCTTGAGTCTTTCCAATGGTTTGAGCCGCAATACCCAGAGCTTTTGCCTTCTTATCAGTCAAATTCGACATATATTCAGCCTCCAGGGCACCGTACACAAATAGTGTACACCCGTTGAGGGGGAATGACAAGGGGCGGAGATGTTTTCGCCACGGAGAATTTTTTACCATTCTGTACCTGGAGGCTGTCCGCCTCTCTCCCTTTTGGGTAGCCTCCGCCACAAAAACTAATCATTCCTTAGTCAATTAGGTCGGGTACATGGCTTTGAAGAGCCTGAAAACCAAATCCCCTGTAGCTATTGTGTCCTCTAACAAAGAGTCCTGTTGATCACGATTTAGGAACGTAACTGCCAAAGACAGGGCACCGTCTTGGTTTTTCTGCACCGCGTTGTCTATAAAAGTCTTTACGTTTGGATGGGCACCTCTATCAATCGTGTCGTTATATAGTCTTTAGACATCGTTTTTGAGCGCACTATCGACCGAAGCTATTGCCGAATAATTGTTGCTGACTGTAAGAGACAAAACTTGAATCTCGAGAAAAGCTTCCCTGAAATCTAACACTGAGCCAACCACTACGACTTGATTCTCGGTCCCCAGCGGTAGATCAAATTTTGAGCTTGTGAATAACTCTTGGACTTGGGCGAAACACGCTTGAGCACGTCGACGGCGCGGCTGTAGTTGCGACTGCTGCCGTAGCTCTTGCCCATTTGCAGGTACGCATCATTGAGTGTGTCGTAGTATTCCGGCGAAAGAGTCTTGTCGTTTTTCATTTTCTCCAGCACGGAGACGCCTTCTTCGCAGCGGCCATGACTGATCATCAAAGAGGCGTTCTTTGCCGCTTCATTGTTGTTGTAGACTTTGAAAAAACTATTCACACCAAAGACGACGAGCAAACCGAGCGCACCGGCCCGTGCCACCATCCACAGTTTCTGACGAGCCTGCCCGGAGCGGTCCTTCATGGGCGGCGGGGCGTCCATGGCCCAGTCCAAAATATTATTGGGATTGCCCAGGGTAGAGTAAGCGTCACCTGTTTCACCGGAGACATCTCCACGCTCCGGTTTGTAGCCAAGCGATCCCTTACCCTGGAAGGGTATCCAGTTGTCCGGCGGTGTGACTACGACAGTCTTCTGGCGGCCGCGACTGGTGGCACGCACATCTTCCCAGAGCTCTTCAGCACTCTGCTGACGCTCATTGGGATTTTTAGCCATCGCTTTCATGATCACATCATTGAGCTCGGCAGAGAATGTCACATCAGGCTGCACCGAGCCAAGCGACGGAGCCTTGTTATTGACGTGCATCAACATCAAAGCCATCAGGTCATCGGCAGAGAAGGGCCTTTTACCGGTCAGGGTCTCGAAAAAGACCACGCCCATAGAATAGATATCAGTGCGGTAGTCGACATCGACACCACGGCACTGTTCAGGGCTCATATAAGCAGGCGATCCGCAGACTTTGCCTTCCAGTGTTAGAGATGCCGACGAGGCGCCGGAATCGCTCCACATTTTGGCGACGCCAAAGTCGAGTACACGTATGGCATTTTTCTTGATCAAATCATCGGATTCCAGATCACCGTCGAGATCGACTTCTTCAAGGACGATGTTCTCCGGTTTCAAATCCCGGTGGATAACTCTGCTGCGGTGCGCTTCTCCGATAGCAGCGCATACCTGCTCCATCAGCGGAAGAGCCTGTTTGAGAGTGAGGTAACCGCGCTTTCTGAGCACATCGGATAGAGTGACGCCCTTGAGTAGCTCGGTGACGATATAAGGCTGGCCTTCGTCCATGACGCCAAAGTCATAGAGACGAATAATATTAGGATGGCTCAAGCGACTGACGGCGCGAGCCTCACGGTGGAAGCGCTTGACCGAATCAGAATTTGTGCCGAGGAAGTGGTGCAAGAGCTTGACGGCCATCTCGCGACCGGTCGATTCCTGGATGGCTTTATAGACAACACCCATAGAGCCCTTGCCGACCGGACAGAGGACACGATATTTGTCGCCGAGGACTTTGCCTATCACCGGATCTTCCGGCACGACTACGAGCTTTGAATTGTCGTCCGGACAATTATCAAAGTCGCCTTGATAATGAGCATTGCATTGAAGACAGAGCTTCATTGTCAGTTCTTTTTGACCTTTTTCTTAAACTTCCGCAGAAGTTTTTGAGCATCCTTAAATTTCTTCGTTTTTGGTGGAATCTTCTCTAGCAGCTTCATTGCCTCCGCCGGATCATCATCATTGCTATAGGCTTTTTCAGCAGTCGAATAATAAAGCCCATTCAACTTTTCGCCTTCCGAGGAGGAGAATTTGCCGGACTCTTTTTTGGCTTCGAGCATTTCGATTGCTTTAGCTGTATCGCCGCTCTTAATGACTTGATCGATGGTGAGCTTGGTTTCGCTGCTCTTGCCTTTGCCGAGATCGAAGCCTTTGACGAATTTGGGATTGATGATGCCATTTTGAATGGCAAAGTAGCCGCCGGCGCAGAGAGCGGCGATAACGACAAAGACGATGATAAAGGGCTTCGGATCAAGACCACCGCGACCACCATGGGCGCGAGCCTTGGATTTGGGAGGAGAATTTTTCTGGAATTTTTGCGCCTGCAACTGTCCCTGAGTCGAGTCGCTCGGCGGGCGAACCGGCATCTCGCCGGGAATAGTCTGCGAGATCTTGGCGGAGCCGAGGATGCGATTAACGAGCTCGGCTCTCGTCTGCGGCGAGCCGTCGACAATTGGATTGGCTACGAAGTCGGGGGCGGGAGGCGCCATTGCCGGCGGTGCTGTCATCGGCGGAGGCATGATATCCATCGGCGGTGCCAGAGACGGTCCGGGTGATGGCATGGCACTGACCGAGCCAGAGGCGCCGGGCGCTCTTGTTTGTTCTTCGAGCTTGCGGTTGAGAGCGGCGATACGAGCACTGACGGCATCACTGGCGATACCAGAGGCTTTTGGCATATCAGTCATCGAACCGGAACCGGGGAAGCTGCCCTGAGATTGCGCCTGAGACTGGATCTGCTGCTGCGATTGGCTCTGACCAGTCGGTGAGAAGCCGCCAGCCGGCGTGTGGTTGAGCGAGACGCTACTGTTGCTGCTGTTTACCGGTGTGCCGAAGGGCGAGGTGGCAGTCGGACTTTTCTGACCGGGGCCGGAGTAGGAAGCTCCTGGGCTGGCGAAAGGCGATGTACCTCCACCAAAGGGCGAGGTGAACGCCTCTTGCTTGGGCTGCGTATAATCAGGACCGTCGATGGTTTCGACCTGTCTCGAGATTTTACCGGGAGGCTTGTTAATCATCTGGGCGAGCTTATTAGCCGAATCGCCAGGTTTGTTTTTGTCGTCGCCGGATTTTTCCGGGGCTTTGCTCGCCACTTCGAGAAGACGCGAAAGAGCATCAACTTTGGAATTAGTCAAGGTAAGGGGATGAGATTCGGCGGCGGGTACTTCCGCTTCCGGCTCAGAGACCGAAGCGACGACAGCGTCTTCCAATAGCTTCTCGGCGCCGCGCGGACTGTTGATCGGTCTGTTGAAACGATCCGGATCATCATCGAGAAACTTGCTCGAAGCCGGTGCTTCCGACTCCGCTTTTTCTTCGATGACTGCTTCGACGGCCTGGACGGACTTGGCCGGCTCGGCCCCAGAGAGGCTACCAGCCTCGTCATCACCGAGCAATTTGTCTAGAGCGTTGGAGATGGCGTCTCCGAGGCTATTGCCGGAGGACGAATCATCATCATCCGCAGCTTCTTCCCTGGGAGCGCTCTTCGCTACCGGAGCCGGTTTATTGACGGCGCTTGGCACCACTGCCGGTGTCTCGGCACCGGCCGGCGCATCGGAAGCACTTGAGAGCAAGGAAGATAGAGATGATTTTTTAACGGGCTCCGCTTCACTCTTGACGGGGGCGTCAGCTTCGCCGGTACCGCCGGTTTTGGCCTCTGCCTCGGCTCTGCGAGCTGCTTTTTCAGCCTGTTCTTTGGCCTTGAGCTTTTTCAGCAGACCTTTGGTTTCATGTTGTTCTTCGCCTTGCTTAGGAGCGAAAGCGGCCAGTGCTTCCAGAGCAGCGGCATTGCGAGCAGCCTCGGCGTCGGCCTCGCTTTTAGCAGAGGACGCTTCAGTTTTAGCGGCTTCGCTGCCGTTGACACCACTTTCGGCTCCGCCAATGTTTTCAGCCAGCCACGATTCGAGTGTGGCCTGATCTTCCTCGACCTTGGCGGTAACAGGAGGATGACTTTCAGCAGGGGTAGCGCTCTCGCTCTGATCAATGACCGCGGCATCGCTTGACGCACCGACGATTTCGGAGGAGAAAAGACTGCTTGCGGGCTCATCTTTTTGATTGACCGCTTCGAGCAGTTTACTGATGGCAAGCGACTTCGGACTCTGGTTATAGCTTTCTTCAACGGTTTCGACTTCAGTATCGCCGGTGCCACTAACGGCCTCGGCCTGGAAGTCGGAAAGATAGCCATGGAGAGAACTATCAGAACTGTTTTCGGCGGCAGCGTAGGGCGACGCTTCCGGCTCGAGCAAATCAGAATCTAGATTCGATTCCGGAGCAAGGCCTGTAGGTTCTGGACTTAACCATTTATTGCTAAAATCCTGTCCACTGGTCACTATTTCGTTGCTGAACAACGATGAGAAAGCCGGTGGTTGCGCTTTTTCGTCGGCGCGGAAAGCGGTGCCAGCAGCGTTATCAGGCTCTGAGTTGTACGATTCTGTCAGGTCAAAGGCGTTACCGTTTTCGCCAGGCGCATGATCTGCATAATTTGCGTCAGCATCAAGCTGGGCGGAGATCTCGTCAAAAGCGGACGGACCGGAGTCCTGATGGCGATCCGGCGCCAGCAGGGCGTCGTGCTCGCCGGTCGGTACCATCAAATCGGCAAAGGCGGTATGAGAATCGTCGGTCGGAGCAGGACCGGAGCCGGCCAGCAGATTGCCAAAACCAAGCGGTTTTTTGGGCGCCTCCTGGCCGTAGCGGCTGTTCAAGACGCCCGAATCGAAAAGATTAGACAGGGAGGCTTTCGGTCCGGCTTCGGGAGCAGCGGCACGGGCTTCGGGA
>JAGXAB010000169.1 GCA_018971775.1 Cyanobacteria bacterium REEB67
TGCCGCCTAATCTGCGTGCTCTGCAAGGACTGGCCCAGCATTTCGACAAAGCCGACGATAAAGGTCAGGCCATGACCGAGGTCAAACCGGAAGTCGAAAAAATCGTCAAGGCGGCCGATGATGGTTTCGCTGCCGCCCAGGCCAAAGCCGAAAAAGACTCGGTCACGCTTAAACCAAAATTTGAAGCAGCCGAAACCAAGCTAAAAGATTCAGCGGCAAAAGTGCAGGAGGCGCTCAAGGGCATCTCGCAAGAAGATGGCAAACATATTGCCAGCGAAGTCGGACTGCTGATGGATCCCAAATCCAGCCCGGCTCTGAAAAAAGCGATCGAAGCAGATCTTTCCTCGCACAAGGGACTGGTGCCGGCAGTGAAAGAATTCACCGCAGCCAGAACCGCGGCAGTACCGGTTATGGCCGAGGTGCAAGCAATGCAAAAGAGCGTCCAGGAAGCGGCAGCCGAGCCAATCTTGACGCGTATGGTTTATGCCGACATGCTCGAACAAAGCGGCGACAAAGCCGGAGCCAAGCAGGTACAGGCCGAGTCGATGGCCCTGCAGATGGGCATGACGATCGAACAATTCAGACAATTGCAACAGCAGAAGCTGAATCAAGACAAGAAGGCTCCGTCGGACAAAACACCGTAAAAATGCTCCGCTGAAAACGACCGATCAGACTATCAAAAGTTGGGGCGCTCGGCTAAGATCTCTTTCTCCACAAAACGGGAAGGAAGATCGATGACCGCGGCCCCAACTTTTGCTCGTTTACCAAAAGCCGAATTGCATCTGCACATCGAAGGCACCTTCGAGCCCGAGCTCATCTTCAAACTGGCTCAGCGCAACAATATCAGCATCCCCTTCGAATCGGTTGAGGCCCTGCGCGGTGCCTACAATTTTGCCGATTTGCAATCATTTTTATATCTCTATTACCAGGCGATGAATGTCCTGCGCACCGAGCAGGATTTTTTTGAACTGGCCGAGCATTACCTGCAAAAAGCCCAGGCAGACGGCGTCGTCCATGCCGAAATATTTTTCGATCCGCAGGCGCACACCAGTCGCGGTGTCTCCTTCGACACTGTCATCAACGGACTTTACCAGGCGGTTAAAAATTCGGAGAAAAATTACGGTCTGACGAGCAGACTGATCATGTGTTTCCTGCGCGATTTGAGCGAAGACGATGCTATGGAAACAATGGATAGCGCCACCAGACATCTGGAAAAAATTATTGCCGTTGGCCTAGACAGTGCAGAAGTCGGCAATCCACCCTCTAAATTTAAAAATGTTTTTGCCCGGGCTATGGCTGAAGGCTTGCTGACGGTCGCCCACGCCGGCGAAGAGGGACCGCCCGACTATGTTTGGGAAGCGCTGAGCGACTTAAAAGTCTCGCGCATCGACCACGGTGTACGCTCACTGGAAGATCCGGCCCTGGTTAAACACCTGACCGAACACAAGGTCCCGCTTACCGTCTGTCCGCTCTCTAATGTCAAATTGCGCGTCTTCGACAAATTGACGGACCACAACCTCAAACAAATGCTTGACCTCGGTATAGTCGCCACGGTCAATAGTGACGATCCGGCTTATTTTGGCGGCTATGTCGATGACAACCTGATCCAGGTAGCCGAAGCCCTAAATCTCAGCAAAGCCGAACAAATAAAATTGGCTAAGAATAGTATCGAAGCTTCCTTCCTCACCCATGCCGAAAAAGCAGCCTATTTGGCCAGGATTGACGCCTTCTGTCAGGCTCCGACCTGACAAGCGGGTCCGCTCTGAACGGCAGGACGCAGCCTGACAACAAAGAGGCGGCCGTGAAATAAGACAGGGAAGGCGCTAAAATAAGGTCATATCGCACCTTATCTATATGGCGACGCATTTGGAGTCCTACCAACCCCTCTATCTCAAGCACCGTCCGCAAACCCTCGGCCAACTGGTCGGGCAGGGTACGGTGGTCAAGACCCTGACCAATGCGATCGACAACGATCGTATTGCTCACGCCTATCTATTTACAGGACCGCGTGGTTGCGGCAAAACTTCGAGCGCCCGCATACTGGCCAAATCGCTCAACTGCGAAAACGGCCCGACAGCGGAGCCCTGCATGACGTGCACGATGTGCGAAGAAATCAAAAAGGGGATTTCACCGGCGGTCATGGAAATCGACGCCGCCTCGAACAACAGCGTAGACGACGCCAGGGTGATCATCGAGCGCGCGCCTCTCGTCGCTCAGGGTGGACGCTTCAAGCTCTACATTATCGACGAATGCCACATGCTCACCAAGGAGGCCTTCAACGCCCTCCTCAAAACCATTGAAGAGCCGCCGCCCAACGTAATCTTCATCCTGGCCACGACGGAAGAGCACAAAGTGCCTCCGACGATTATCAGCCGTTGTCAGCGCTTGATGTTTCGCCTCGTCAACCACGACGACCTCTGCGCGCATCTGCGTGCCGTCGCCGATCTGGAAAAAATCACTATCGAAGATCAAGCGATCGAGCTTATAGCCAGACGCTCCGGCGGTGGCGCTCGCGACGCGCTCGGACTGCTCGACCAGGCCAGCTTGCTCTCCAGCCCGGAAAAGCCGGTCGGGATCAAAGACCTGCTTACCTTGCTCGGCGCCATCGAAGAAGATGTCCTGCTCAAAATCAGCGAAGGCATCGCCAATCGGGACGGTGAGAGCGTCCTCAGTGCCGTTCATCAATTGCTGGCCCAGGGGCGCGAACCATCCCTGGTGGCACTGGAACTGGCCAAGCATTTCCTCAATCTGGCCAAAGGCATGCACCTGGCCAATACCAAAGGCAGTTCCGCCGGCGGCTCCCCCGAGACCCTCAGCCTGGCCCAACAGCTGATCACCGGCTCGGGCGATTATATCGAAAAAGTAATCAGCCTGGCGCGCTCCTTCGAGGGCTCGGAGCTGACCCAAATCGTCATGGAACTGGATCGCCTCGAACAGTCATTGCGACGCTCGACTCAACCCTCCCTGGCTCTGGAAGTCGGCCTGCTTGCCGTCTGTCACAGGCATGACATTTTACTGGTCAAAGAGCTGGCCCGCAAAGTAGAACTCCTAGAAAGCGCGGTCAGCGGCGGCCCCCCGCTGGTCATGCCCGCTCACAGCGCCGCCCACGCAACGGCAGCGCACGCCCCCAGCCACGCACCGGCACCGGCATATGCCGCAGCCCAGGCGGCTCCCCCGCGACCGGCCGCAACACCAACTTATAGCGCCGCTCCGGCGGCCCCACCAACAGCTCAGGCTGCCCCGCCGCTGCCGAAGACGCCTGCTCCTCCCGCACCGGGGCCGACCGAACCGGATAACTGGACACCCGTGGGCCCAGCCACCGAGCTGGCGAAAACAGCGCCGGATCAAGGTGTAGACGCCGACGGCGACGTCGAGCCCCCGATCAACCGAGCCGAAGATGGCGACGAAGATGAGGAGCAAGAAGACATAGCCAGTGCGGCCGCAGCAAAAATGCAGGCAGCAGGAGCCGCTGCCACTGCTGCGAGTGCGCCCGCTGCAGTGCCGAGCTTGCCGCCGCCCGGTCGCCCCGATGGGGACGGCGATGGGGATGGAGAAGATGTGGACGAATTCTGGTCCAATCTGATGACTGAGATGCAGGGTCACATCCCTTCCTACAGTCTTGTATCGCAATTTGGCTTCCCGATATCGCTGCGCGGCGACGAGCTCGTTATAGGCGTTATGAAAGACAACTTCCAGAAAATGCTGGAAGACAAGGCCGATCGCATCAAGGCCGCGGCAAAAATCATTCTCGGTCGCGACATCTTAGTCCGCGTGCGCGTCACCAATCAAGATAAGGCCCCGGGGGGTGGTGCACCCGGCCCAAAGCCGGTTAACGCTGGGGGCAATCCGCCGCCCAGCGCGCCAGCTCACCGTCCGCCGCCGCCCCCGCCTCCGACGTCCCCAGCTCCCAGACCGGCCAGCGGCGACAGCAATTTACCTAACGCCCCCGCCCAACAAGCCGCTCCAGCCAGCAATCTGCGTGCCGCGGCACCGCCCCCCAGCGCCCAGAAAAACGCCGCCGCCGTCGGCAACAGCGAATTTGCACCCAGCCCCAGCTCATCGTCCAAACCAAGCTCCGCCGACCTTTCACGTCCGGGGCCGTCCATTGGTGCCAATCCGAGCGAAAATCAGCTGATGGTCAAAGAGGCCTATAAACTTTTCGAAGGCCCCGGTTCGAGATTTGTCGGTTAATAATCGCTTTCAAGCCGGCAAAAAAAGCAAGGCGCTCTGGGGGTTGTCAGGCAGATAGCGCCTCCTTGCCGCCTTTAGCGAACTTGAAAATGCCCCCTGAAATCTCGCTCATAATCCTCATCGGACAATTGATGATGAAAGCGGTCTACCTTCTCGACAGCGGCATAGGGCGGTCCCTGGCGGCAAAAATCAATAAGTTTTTCGACGGCCGCCGACTCCCCGGCCAGAAAAGCCTCGACCGTCCCATCATCCAAGTTTCGAACAAAACCGAAAACGCCCAGCGCTCGGGCCTCGGTCAAGGTACTCTGGCGAAAAAACACACCCTGGACCCGGCCATGAATTTGTAGTCTTACAACCGTCGGCATAATGTTTGAATACAGGGCTATGTTAAACAAGCTAAAATGGATTAACTACCAGTCTAACAGAGGCTATTCTCTGTTGAACCGGTTCTAGCGGTTCGCCCGGGCGAGCCTGGCACTATCAGCGGGATATCAATCGAGTAGATGGGCACGGACGCGGAAGACAAAACACAAGCTACTGACAGCCAAATGGCCCAACGCTGCCAAGAACTGGAAGCGGAACTGGCCAAATTGCTGGAGGTCAACCAGGAAATTTATGACCGCGCCCTTGAGATGGAAGAGCGCGTCATTCAGCTTGAGGCCAAAATCTCCGACATGGAGGAAGAGGCCGAGCATCTGACCATGCAACTGCAAAACTCCTGGCATCTCGGCTACAAAAAAGGCGTCCATGACGCTGAAGCTGAAGCGGCAAAAGCCCAGCAAGAAAAACCGGTCGAAAGCACCACACCGATCAAAGAACACAAACCTTCGATCAAGTCGATGATCGACTTCGAATTGCCGCCGGAAGAAAAAGCGGTTCAAGCAGCAGTGCAAGAATCAGCGGCGGCAGCGCCCCTCGCCGAGCAGCCGGTGGCACGCGAGCCGAAAAAATCAATCAAATCGATGATCGATTTCGAACTGCCGCCTGAAGAAAAATCGGCAATCGAAGCAAAAAGTCACGAAAATTCCGCTAACAACAACCATGACGAAGGTCGCGATACAGCAGAAAATCCGCCTGTTTTTGCAGAAAACGCTGTCGTCTCAGCTGAAACCGATGGCAAGACAAAAGAAATGACTACACCCGGCTACAACGATCGCGTTTATAATGCCGCTGGCGACCAGCCTGCCGGGCCGGTAGAAGCTTATGGCGGCATGTCGTGGCGCGAAGTGGAGACGATCTATCAATTTAGCGCCAGCAATGCCACCGGTCCCAGTATGGTTTTTGAACCGATGTCTCCGGCTCATCCGTCCAGTGGCGCCGTCGGCCAGGAAGTCGTCGAAAATCATAACGAAGGCCAGTCAAGATCATCTCGCAGCGATACCCAGCCGATTGTCGTTCAGCCGGATCAGGAACCGCCCATCTTAAAGGCGGACGCCGCGGCACCGAAAACTACAGGTAAAGCTACGGTCACCTACACATCGTTGGCCGCTCAGAAGAAAACAGAGCCGCCCGAACCGCCCATGGAATTGACGATGAATCAATTTCTCGGCGAAACCGACTCTTATCTGAGTCTTGACCGCGTCACGCTCGAGCCACCATCGGAGACGCCGCCGCCGCCACCGCCCTTCTCTTCCTCTCATGATTCGGTCAGGCCGTCACAGGAAGAGACGCAAACTCTTCAAGGTGCCCGCGAACAGCTTGAAGCCATGGCCAAACAGGCCTCGCAGAATCAATCTAAATCAGGCTCTCAGGGTGCGGCTGGAGACAATCCGGCCCCCACCAATCATCCTCAGGCTTCCAATCCTTTTGAAGGCCGTTCGCCCGCGCAATCCTTCGAAGATCGCATCGCCGCCGCATCCAATCCTGCAGCTACGCATGGTGCCGAGATAGGCAATGCCAACGAAGATAGTAATAGTAGTAGTGCGCCGCGTGAGGCAAAATGGGCTAAGCGTGAGGCCAGTGCCACCTATGACGGCCTCAACGCCCTCGACTCCGATTCCACTGTCGACATCCTCGATCTCGAAAAACTCGATATTTTCGAAGGTCTCGAAGACATCGACGAACTCAGCCAGATCGAAGTGATCGAAGACGTGATTATTCCGGGCACCACTGACGGTGCGGCCGGACAGGGTTTTGTCGAACAACCCAAATTTAGGATCTCCGAACACGTGCCGCCGGTCTCCTCCGATGACCTGCACGATTTGATCAAGTCTCGCATCAAAAAAGCGGAAGAACCACATGAGCCGCACCGCGCCGAGGGCTTCATCACCGGTGCGCACGACAAAGTCAATGCCAAGGATGCCATCGCCAGAGAT
>JAGXAB010000073.1 GCA_018971775.1 Cyanobacteria bacterium REEB67
ATCGCCATGAATATATATTTGAGCGTGTTGGCAAAAGTCATGCGACCAACGCGCACGCCTTCGATCAAAACGTCGAGAGCGTGTTCGAGCATCACCAGCTGCGCCGCCTCTTTAGCGACATCGACGGCATTGTTTACCGAAATGGCCACGTCGGCGGCGTGCAGAGCGGAAGCGTCATTAATACCATCGCCGATATAACCGACTACATTGCCGGCCTTTTTGAGAGCAAGGATAATTTGCTCCTTCTGGCTGGGCTCGACACCGGCAAAGACATCGACTGAGCTCACTTCAGCGAGCAGAGCAGCCTCGCTGAGCTTGTGCAGGTCCTGGCAGTTAATCACCTTCGGATTGGCGAAGCCGACCTGCTTTGCCACCGCCGCCGCCACCAATTCATTATCACCGGTAATAATTTTCAGGGCAATGCCAAGACTATTCAAACTCTTAATCGTCTTGTCTATACCTGGCTTTGGCGGGTCTCTAAAGATCAACAAACCAGCAAGAGTCATGCCGTTTTCATCGCTAGCGTTTATTTTTGCCCCTTGCATCTCCTTATAAGCGACACCCAGAACCCGGTAGCCGCGGGCGCTATAATCGGCCATGGTTTTATCGAGCAAAGGACGTACGGCGTCAAGCGTATCGCTGCTGCCATCGCCTCGCTCAAAATGAGTACAGACATCGAGAATATTATGCAAAGCGCCCTTGGTCAACATCAAAAAGCGGCCTTGATTCGACACGAGAATGCTGAGCCGCTTACGGATGAAATCGTAAGGCACCTCATCCTCTTTTTTGTAGGCTTCTGCGCCGCTTACCTTGACGTTGCGGAGCGCCTCATCAATCGGATTGACGAAACCCGTTTCCATCGAAGAATTCAAATAAGCAAAAAGCATGACCTTGTCGTACGGTTTGCCGTTAATGTCGACAGCCCCCTCAAGCTGGACGACTCCCTCCGTAATCGTGCCGGTTTTGTCGGAACAGAGTACATTCATGCTACCGAAACTTTCGATTACTGAAAGTCGTTTGACGATTACTTTTACAGCTGCCATTCGTTTGGCGCCACCGGCCAGATTGACACTGATGATCGCCGGCAGCAACTGCGGGGTGAGACCGACAGCCAGCGCCAGGGAGAACATGAAAGACTCGAGTAGCGGTCTATGCAATAAAATATTGGTCAAAAATATGACGCCGACAAAGATCAAGGTAAGCTTGACCAGGAACAGGCCAAAGAGCGCTATGCCAAGTTCGAAATCTGTCTCCGGCGGTTTCTTGCGCAGAGTCAGTGAAACCTTGCCAAATTCTGTGGCTGCACCTGTTTTAACGATGAGAGCCGTGGCCGTTCCGCTGACGACGTGCGTGCCCTGGAAGAGAGAATTATTGCGCTCGGCTATTGGCGCCGTCGCCGCCGCTATGCCGGCATGTTTTTCGGCCGGAAAAGTCTCGCCGGTGAGGGTCGCCTCATCAATGAATAGATCTCGCGATTGGAGAATATAGCAATCACCGGGGATGGTGGCACCGGCAGTGAGCTGAATAACATCACCGGCCACGACCCGATCCGTGGTCAGCTCCAGAGGCTTGCCGTCACGCAATACAGTCGTCTTTACCTGGACGATGGCCAGCATCTTTCTGACCGCATCATGCGCTCCCCATTCCTGGAAGAAACCCAGACAACCGCTTAGAAGAACGATAACCATAATGACGATGGCATCGACTCTATCATTAAGACCAAAAGAAAGGACGGCAGCGAGAATCAAAAGGATAACGAGAGGGCTTTTGAACTGTCCGAGAAAAAGGGCCCAGGCACTGAAATCATGCTCTTTCTCCACCGTTCTTGCACTCAGACGCCGGGCTGCCTCGGAAGCCTGCAAACCTGTCATTGTCGAGGCCAGCGCCGTCAGGAGATCCGGTGCAGCGAGCGACCAGAATTTGTCTAGATTTGCAGTTGTGGCCATAATGCCTCGTCGCTTGTGACAGTTACACTATGTCAGGTTATGACAGATGCGGTGTCATCGGGCTGAGCCACCTCCATATCACCCAATTCCTGCGACGCATGCGCAATGCAGCAGACGATCAAGGCAAGCAGAGCGAAAAACTGTTCGATACATTTCTAAAAGCGCCTGTATTGCCTGTTTCTTGACCAAAAAAGTATCGAACGAGGCCAGAATTGGGGGCTCAAAACGCCCGAAATTATCGAACAAAGGCCAATTTGGTGGCCAAATATCATCAATTCTATCGAACAAGGCGGGTAGCCAACCGGCCGGTAAGCCACCGAACAATCACCGAATTGGAACCGAATTGGAACCGAATTGGAACCGGCCCAAAACTGGAAAAGCCGCTTGTTCGATAATTCGACGATTTTAAGGGGCGTTTTTAGGCTTTGTTCGATAAATACGGCCTTTTTCTTATGACAGAAAAGGCCTCGTTCGATACAAAATCACGTCGAAACAGGCTATTTTCAGGCATCTAGAACGATTATCGAACAAAAATGCGGCCAGTGAATCGGTCGGCACTGGCCGGGCCAACCAAGAAACGATACATGCACACACACACACACACGCACGCACGCACGCACGCACGCACGCACGCACGCACAGGACTGCTACTACTTCACTTAATAGAAAAACTGAAAAAAGAGGAGGATCGGGGCGCTAACCAGCGTCCAAACCCTCATCTCTGGAAGTTTATTCCGGCGGAATTTCTAAATGTGCGCCTTTATGCACCGTGACGAGACTGATATTTTCAGCAATCACGCGCGAACCGGCATAGGCTATCAATGTCGAGCCGAAATCGGGCGGCGGCCAGGCTCAAGATTGAGGCCGCGGCCGCAAATCTGAGAGTTCTCAATTTGGTCTTCTGTTCTGGCTAAAAAGCGTCAGCTCTTGCTGGCGCTTTTGGCGCTGCGGTTTTCACGCCGGCGTATTTGTCGCAGGCGTCGAGGAGAGCACGCTTGATGCCCGGTTCACCCATCGAGTGACCGGCGTCGGCGACGATAATCAACTCGGCTTCTGGGAAGGCCGCCTTCAGATCATAGGCGCTGGTAGCGGGACAAACCATGTCATACCGTCCCTGGACGATGGTGCAGGGAATATGACGAATGCTTTTCACATCATCGAGCAACTGCGAATCACTGCGAAAGAAGCATTTGTTGACGAAGTAGTGGCATTCGATGCGAGCAAAAGCGGTGGCGAATTCCTCGCCGCTATTGCGTGCCATCAGATCCTTATCGATGTGCAACTTGGAAGCGCAGCCTTCCCAAACGCTCCAGACCTTGGCGGCGGCCAGACGCACGGCGGCGTTTTTGCTGGTCAAGCGCTTATGATAGGCCTGCATCATATGGCCGCGTTCGGCTGCCGGGATGTGGTTGTAAAAGTCCTGCCAGTATTCGGGGAAGACAAAGCTCGCCCCTTGCTGATAGAACCAATCGAGCTCGTGCTTGCGACCGAGGAAGATGCCGCGCAGGACGAGCTCGGTGACGCGGTCGGGATGAGCCTCGGCGTAGGCGAGCGAGAGCGTGCTACCCCATGAACCGCCAAAAACCATCCACTTGTCGATGCCGCAATGCTCGCGCAGAGCCTCGATGTCGGCCACAAGATCCCAGGTTGTATTGTTCTTCAGCGAAGCAAAAGGAGTGCTTTTCCCGCAAGCGCGCTGATCGAAGATGACAATCCGATAGACATCCGGATTGAAAAACTGGCGGTAGAAAGGCGCAGTGCCGCCTCCGGGTCCGCCGTGCAGGAAGACGACGGGCTTGCCCTTGGGATTGCCCGATTCCTCGAAGTAAATCTTGTGACCCTGGCCGACGGCGAGCATACCGGTGCGGTAAGGCTCGATCGGCGGGTAATAGTCACCATCCGGGCGGACAGCGACTTTCGTTTTTGCAACAGTCTTTGGCATAGTTTTTGTCCCTTTCGCTTGCGACAATGCTAAGGCATTGGCAAGCCTTATTGGAAGCAACGGGCGATCGTTTCTTTAAATCGACGCCGTCGCACCACTTTGCTATTACGAATGATGGTCCGCACCACAGTCACATAGAAGTTTTCGCGGTCGGAGAGAACGGCGATTTTCGTGCGCAATTGCAGTTTGCGGCCGGGCGAAACAATGGTCGTACTTGCCTCGCCAAGATATGAAGAGCGCCACGGCTCCTCATCGAAGGTCGACCAGCGGTTTTTCGTCTGCACGTAAAAGCGGCGCTGACGGATACGATAGGCCGAATTGGCGAGAATAGTATGCGAGAGCTCACCGCTCTTCTTGTTCACACTATTGAAAGTGCGAGATTCGGGTTGACCGGGGAAATCAATACCTTCGCTATCGGGGGAAGGCAGCTTGGGTACGACGCGCGGCAGACGGACCGGATGAGCGGCGCGCTGCTCACGAGTGCGAGAAAGAGGCACCACCGGCAGTGACAAGAAACTATCAACATGGCGGGAACCGCCGTCGACGGCGCCGCTGATATTACTGTCGTAACTGTCATCCCTGTCGACGCTTTGGCTGCCGCAATAGACCGTTGAAACAGCCGGTTCAGGACTGGGCCAAGCCATCGGAAATTGCGCATTGGCAATAGCCAGACGCAACCTGTGTCCGGGCTGAAATGTCCAGGTCGTGAAATGCAAACTGGCGTCGATTTCGTAGACGCTGTCGGCCGCAGGCCACGACCTGGAGGCGGAAGCTTCAGTAGAGGCGGTCCCCACCGAGGAAGACCCGGCCAGCGGCGTTATGGCCCGATCGGCATTGCCCCGAGCCAGAGCCGGATGATAAAGCACCCCGGTCACCAGCGAGACCTGCCCGTCCGGAGCAACATCCTCCAGACGCAGCGTCCACTTCACCTTGCTGGAGTTGCTGCTCACCTTGAGTTTTACATGCGGCGCGCCGATGATCTGCAGAGGCTGCTTGAGCGGAGCGCTGTCGTAGGTAAGCGAATGGGCGTCATCGCCGCTCATGTCGCCGCAGCGATTCCCCCACCAGGCACCGGCGGCGGTACCGGCAAATGGCTTGTAAACGAGGCGATCTACCGATGGCAGCAGCGCAGCAGCTAGAGCACCACCAACACGCTTGAGCGAACCGCCGGCCAGAACAAATTTGACACGACGCGTTCCAGCGGCGGGCAATGCGTCATTGAGCCAGTAGCCTGGTACCGAGTCGATCTCGAGATCAGGTGCATGACCGGCTCGCACAAAAACCATCGAGTCGCGGGGTGCAGCGCCTGAGGCATTTTTATCCCTGACGCTTTCAGCTCTGGCACGCTGAGCACTGGTGCCCTTCGCACTCGGCCGCAGGTGAGGCTCAAACCAGCGAGCGAGGCGAATCTGCCAGTCGAAGTTTGGACCGGGGCTGCCTTCATCCGGGCAGGAATGTTCCCAGGGGCCGATGTCACAGCGCACCGGCACATCCAGATTTTTATACATGCGCACAGTCGCCGATCGGTAGCCGTCCAGCAAACCACCCATCAAGTAGACAGGGATGCCGATACGACTGTAGTCCTCACGCAGTGACTGGCGACGCCAGAACTTGCCGTCTGTCTGCTGATTTAGATAGGTGAAAAGCCAGGGCCGCTGTTCGAAGCGATCGCGGAAGTAGGCTTCGTCCAGCTCATAATCGGGCGTACGTGGCAGACCAAGCTCATGATTGATGAAGAGGTGGTAGGGGTCGAGGTGCAGATTGGAGTCGATGTAGTGCAAATCATCGTTGAACATGTCATCCGAAGCATGCACGGCATGGATAGCCTTGAGAGCAGGCGGGCGCCGCATTGCCATCTGTAGCGAATTGAAGCCGCTCCAGGAAATGCCGAACATACCGACATTGCCATTGCAGGCAGGATGCGCCGCTAGTTGCTCGACTACCGAAAAACAATCGTGCATCTCCGTTTCGGAATATTCGCCATCAGGCACAGCGCCGCCGGAACCGCCCGTGCCTCGAATGTCGACCTTGACGGCGATAAAACCGAGCTGGGCGAAAAAGCTGAAGCAGGAATGGTCGACGACATAAAAAGTGTCATCCTTGCGGTAGGGCAGATATTCCAGCAAAAGCGGGAAAGTCTGCGGAGAGCGGCACTCAGCGCGTCCTTTCGACAAAGGCAAATAGATCGAGGCGGCAAGCTCAACGCCGTCGGGCATCGTCAGCCGTCGCTCGAAAATTTTGAAACGATGATATTTAGATGTGGTAGCCGAAGTTTTGGTAGTTTTCATAGCGATTGAAAGTATGAAAAGACATTGGAGAGGCAGATAGAAACACGGGTATGCAAAACCGAACATCACCGCCGGGAGACGTTTGAACGACAGTGGTCACGGCGGGAGGGAAAAGCCGTTTGTAGCGGAGCAAAATCGCGGTGAGGGAGCCTAGTTTTTTGTCGGGGGAAGTAAGATACTCACCAATCTAGCGAGTGGGGATCGGCCAATGCTGCCTTTGCGGTGACGTTACAAAGAAGAATCTGCTCATCTGGCCGCAAGCAGATCACCGATGTCGCCAGCATCAACCGGTATTAAAAAGAGAAATCTTTGCTTTCATGGATGCCAAGCGGACCTGCCTGAACGCAAAATAATTGCCCCTGGAGATTATCGCAAGTAACGCGAAGACTCACGCCAGGTGAGGAAAGGGCAGAGGCTGCGAGGCCTCGAACCTCTTGTCAGGCGCGCGAAAGTATGGATATCAGTGCTGAAAATCAACTTCTCAGTCTGTAGCCAACACGGGGAATATTTTCGATTACCGAATCGGTCTCGCTGTCGGAAGTATCGAGTTTCTTGCGGATGCGCTTGATAGCCGTACGCAGCGCTTCCAGACTGGCTTCAGAATCGGACTGCCAGACGCGAGCGAGCAAAGTGTCGGCACTAAAAACTTCATCGGGATGACGCATGAAAAATTCGAGCAGCGCGAAGTCTCGGGGTAAAAGATGGACTTCGACACCGGATTTGGTGACTCGGTATTTGACCGCATCAAGACCTATATCTTTGACCTTGAGCACATTGGAGGTTGTCGGCGCCGGGCGCCGCAACAGAGCGCGGATACGAGCGGCCAGCTCTTTGATGCTGAAAGGCTTGGCAATATAGTCATCGGCACCGGAATCGAGCCCCATTTCCTTTTCCGAAATAGAACCCTTGCCGGTCAACATGATCACAGGCGTGTTGCCGCCGCCGGCGCGAAACTGACGCAGGATGTCAATGCCCTGCATGCCAGGCAAGTCCCAATCGAGAACGACAACGTCATAATGGCTCAAACGCAGCAGATCCATGCCGTGATTGCCGTCATGGGCCGCTTCGACGAGGTAGCGCTCGCCCGACAGCCACTCCACAATCATGGAGGCCAGGTCTTCATCGTCCTCAACTAGTAAGATTTTTGCCACGGCTGATAAAAAAGATTGCCTGATAAAGAATGGACGGATTGACACACACAATATACAGCGCCCTCCAAGTTTTGCACAGGCTTGCGAGTGGGATAAAGGAAATATGCGTCGGCGTATTTCACTTTCTACCCAACTGCTTATCCTGCTGACTGTCCCCCTCGTGTTTCAGTTAGGTCTTCTGGGCACCCTGGCCTCTCTTCAGAAACAAGCCGAATTGCAGGGCGAAAAAGCTCTGCACGCCCAGCGGGTTTCCGAGGCGATCAACGCACTGTCCAAAGATATCTACGAAGTGATCACCGGTTTCACCGATACAAAATACAGCGGCCCCGACGCCGACAACACTGCTTCCTTCATCGAAATGGGCAGACGTCTGCACGGCGACTTCGACGCGGTAGAAAAACTGACCCGGGCCGATGCCGCTCAAAATCAAATCGTGCGCCGCTGTCGCGCCGCCGGTGAGAGCGCCATGACCCAGATGATCAGTACGCAAACCTTCATCAATACCGGTGGCGAAGTACCGCGTGAAGACCGCAAGCTTTTCTGGCACAAGATGCGTGAATATATCCGTGTCGCTATTTCCAAGGATTTGATCGACATCGGCAAATCGGAAGCGGCCATTTACAACAAAAACCCCGAGTTGCAGGCCGCCTACCGCCAGCAGGTACAAAATCTCCTGCTCGTGGGCGGCGCAATCAACGTCCTGCTGGCCCTCGCTCTCGCCGTCTATTTAACGCGCAGCATCACGGACCGACTCAAACTCGTCAATGACAATGCTTACCGCCTGGCCATGGGCCGCGATCTCAACCCACGGCTCAAAGGCGGGGACGAAATCGCCGGCCTCGACCTGGCCTTTCACAAAATGGCCGCCGAACTAAAAGAAGCCTCGCGAAAGCAGGGTGCGATCATCGAGAATGCCCAGGACATGATCTGCTCACTCGAGGAAAACGGCACTTTCGTCGAAGTCAATCCAGCCTGCGAAACCATTCTCGGCTATGACACAGACGAGCTCGTCGGCAAGCATTTTATCGACTTGATTGCCGAAGCCGATCGCAAACGGGCTCTTGAATTTATGAAACACCTGCGACGCGGCACCAATCTAAAACCGCTCGAGATGCAGATATTACAACGCCGACACGCTGCAGAAAATTATATCGATGTGCTCTGGTCAGCGCACTGGTCAAAAGAAGAAGAAACATTTTTTTGCGTCATCCACGACATTACCGACAGGCGTCAAGCCGAGCGCATGAAGCAGGAAGTAATGGCGATGATCACGCACGACCTGCGCACGCCGCTCACCACTATTCAAAATTTTCTGGAATTTCTCAACGACGGCATGTATGGCGATGTAAGCGAAAAAGGACGCAAAAATCTCTATCTCGCACAGCGCAACAGCGATCGCATGATTACACTGATCAACGATTTACTCGACATCGAAAAAATCAAATCCGGAATGATGGAGCTCGAGCTCGCCCCGACAGAGCTTGCCAGAAGTTTCCAATTCTGCCACGAATTGCACAGCGCTGCTGCCGACCAGAACAAAGTGACGATGCGCTTTTACAACACCGATCTTGTGGTCATGGCCGACGAAGAACGACTGACGCGAGTACTCTCGAATCTCGTATCAAACGCCCTCAAATTTTCTCCGGGCGGCAGCACACTTACAATCTGGGCGGAAAAGAAAGAGGCAATGGCCGTGATCACAGTGCAAGATCAAGGTCCTGGCGTGCCTGCAGACATGCTCGAGTCTGTCTTCGATCGCTTCCAACAAGTGCGAGGTCAGGCCAGGACTAAGGCCGGCGCACATTCCGGATCTGGACTGGGACTGGCTATTTGCAAAGCGATTGTCGAATTGCACGGCGGCAAAATCTGGCTCCAAAGCGAGGAAGGCAAAGGCAGTGCCTTCACCTTCTCTCTCCCCCTCGAGAAAAATATTGTCCAGGCGGATCAACGCGCCTAACG
The DNA here is from genome assembly GCA_018971775.1 of Cyanobacteria bacterium REEB67. Lineage (GTDB taxonomy): Bacteria > Cyanobacteriota > Vampirovibrionia > Obscuribacterales > Obscuribacteraceae > REEB67. The sequence goes on from JAGXAB010000073.1 coordinate 9,287, forward strand.
CCTGAAACGGCAGCACCGGGTTTGACGCCCTCGACTCCTCAATCATAGGGGCCGCCTATGACCGACTGGTGTCATAGCTGTGACGGCACTGTGGCATGACCAACAAATCGGCCAGATCTTGAGAAGATATTTCTCAGACAGGGTTCAAGCGAGGGGCACGGTGAAGCTAAACTGGCTGCCCTTGCCGACTTCCGACTCTACCCAGATTTTGCCCCCGTGCAATTCGACCAGGGCCTTGCAAATCGTCAGCCCCAGGCCGGTGCCCGGCATCTGTTGACCGGGAGCCTGCACTTGCTTGAAGCGCTCGAAGACCTGGTCGATTTTATTGGCCGAGATCCCTGGACCATTGTCGAATACAGAAATCAGAGCCTGCCCATTCTGACTGCAGGCCGTCAATCTGACTCGACCGCCCCTGGGCGAATATTTGACGGCATTGGAGAGTAGATTGCTGAGAATCTGCTCGAGACGGAGCCTGTCGCCTTTGATATGAAGCGTCGGTAAATCGATAACGATCAGCACCTGGCGCGTTTCCGCCACGCCGGCAATAGCTTCGACCGCACCGAGGGCAATTTCCTCCAGAGCACAACGCTCGACATTGAGCTCCATTTTGTGCGCTTCCAGACGGTCGCTATCGAGCAAATCGCGCGTCAACTGCAAGAGACGGTCGCAACCCCTTTCGCCCCGGTCGATCAGTGCTTCGCCTTCGGCGCTCAAACGGCCGTACTTGCCGCTTTTGAGCAGGGCAAAAGTAATCTGGAGAGTACTCAGCGGCGAGCGCAGGTCATGGTTGACCATGACCATCAATTCCTGCTTCAAACGCTCGGTTTTAAGGCGCTCGGTGATGTCGTGGATGACGCAAAAAAGCTGATTCTGCTCGGCTGACCAGGAGGCCGACCAGAGTGTATCTTTCCACGAGCCGTTGAAATGCTTCATGCGCACTTCCAGGGTGCGCCCTGGAACTAATCTAGATCCAGATCCAGAACCCGATCCAGAACCCGATCCAGAACCAGATCGGGACGTGGCCGCGCTCGGCTGGCTCTGGCCCTGCTGCTGGACTGCGTCGAAAAATTTGAGAGCGATACCGGCATCGTCCGGATAGATCAAATCGATCACCGACAGGCCGATGATCGCGTCGGCATCTATACCGAGAAGTTCCTCGGTAGCCGGATTGGCCGAGACGAAGCAACCCTCCTCGTCGATCGTGCAAATAACATCCCGGGCGTTGTTGACGATCGCTTTTTCTTTCAAAGCCGCCTGACGCAATGTGTGAGCCATCGCGTGAAAAACGCGGTCCAGATCGGCGATTTCATCGCGTCCGAGCAAAGGTGCATGAAGGGTTCGTCCGGCAGCCAATCGCAACGTATTGTCATGCATCAAATCAAGGCGGCGGGCCAGCGTGCGCATCAGATAGTAGGCGAGAGCGGCGGTGCAACAGGTGCCGAAAAGGCCGAGCGCGAGGGCAAGGGCCTGTATTTGACCACGCAATTTAGCCTGAAGGGCTGGACTTTTATCGGCGATGTCTTCTTGCGTTTTACCAATCTGACGCAGACTGTAAAAAACATCATTGGCAAAGAGGCGATGCATTTCGCGCCAGACAACGACCATATCAGGACCGACTGGCGCCCCACCGGCCTCGCTTATTTCGAGCTGGCGCAAGCGCATGAAAAGATCTTTGGCGCGCAAAAGAGTGGCTTCCGAGTCGACAACGACCCTGTGCTCAGCCGCATCATCAGCCGTCAAATTTTTCAAGCGGCGGAAATGCTCTTCTGCCGCGGCGACATGGGTGAGCATAGTCGTCTCGGCAAGATAACCCTTGGCTGAGCTCACCTTTTCGCCAACCCCGGCCATCAGACGAATGATGTCGTTAGTCAGATCGGTAACGGCGGACGAGACCTTGCGGGCATGTTCGGCGCGATCAGCTTCAAGCTGGGCCTGACTCTGGATGTTTGACAGGGCGACCAGCACACCAAGCTGGATGGCGAGAGGAAGGGAAAGCATTATCAGCAGCTTATTTGAGAGCTTGAGCGAAGAGATCATAGTGATAATCTGCCTCGGTGCCAGTCGCGCGTAACACTAGCGCGAGCCTCGTCAATCATGGGCCGCGTTTAAACACTCTCATCACCCTTGGCAAGCAAAACCAACATCAGACCGGCACGCTGCCAAGAGCCCGAAGTCCAAACCTGTCTTGACTTATAAAGCTCTTAACCAGGCTCTACATTATTGTCAAGAATCTCTGATTTGTTTAGCTTGAAAGCATCCCTTTTCAACCCTGATTTTCAGAGAAATTTCCCGCCACTAGCACTACCTCTGAGCAACAAGACTTCCAACCCAAACCCTGGCCGGTTTGAGTATTGGTCCTGTTATCGGAGGTGAGCCTTTCCGGCTCTCTGGCGAACAATGACTCTGAGAAAAAGTGTCGAGGGGCGAGGCCACAAGAAAAATAAAGTGGCTGTAATGTACTATGTCAAAATAACAGGCTCATACTGCGCCGGACACCAGACGAATGGTAAGTCCGCTCTCAGATCGAGCTTCCATCACAGAACAGGATAACCAATGAACATCCTTGCAACTCCCCAATCGGAACTCCATCGCCTCTTTGGCCTGAGCTACGAACAGGTCCAACGTGTCATCGCTGATGCCACCAAGGGCACCGGCGGCCGCAACGCTTTCTGCGACATCTTCTTCCAGGCCGGCTCTTCGCAGAGCATCGCGCTCGACCAGGGTGTGATCAAAAACACCTCGGGCGATACGGTCAATGGTGCAGGCGTGCGTGTCGTTGTCGGCGACAAGACCGGCTATTCGCACACCGACCATGTCAACGTCACCAATCTGCGCCGTTGCGCCGGTATCGCCCGGGCGATCATCGAGCACTCCAACGGCGTCGACAATGTGCCCCTTTCCTCCACCGGCAAGCAGCACAATCTGTACCCCGTCAAATCCTCGCCCGTCGACGCCGACCTTTCGCTGAAGATCGCCATCTTGAAGAAGATCGACAGCATCTGCCGCGCCTACGACCCGCGCATCATCAACGTCTCAACCAGCATCTCCACCGAACTCAACACCGTGCTGATCGCCACCTCGCTCGGCGACTTGTTCGTCGATGTGCGCCCGCTCATTCGTCTCAATGTTTCCTGCCTGGCGCAAGACGGCAATCGTCGCGAAAACGGCACCTCCGGCGGCGGTGGTCGTCTGGAATTTTCGGTGCTCGCCGCCGAAGACTTCTACACTGATCACGCCCTGACCGCAGCCAAGGAAGCGATCGACCTGCTCTCCGCCACCGCCGCTCCGGCCGGTGAGATGGACGTAGTCCTCGGTTCGGGCTGGCCCGGCGTTCTCATCCACGAGGCGGTCGGCCATGGCCTGGAAGGCGATTTCAATCGCAAGGGCACCTCGGCTTTCAGCACCCTCATGGGTGAAGCTGTCGCCTCGCCCCTGGTCACCGTCATCGACGACGGCACCCTCGCCGACCGGCGCGGTTCGCTGAACATCGACGACGAAGGCACCCCGACCACCCGCAACGTCCTGATCGAAAAGGGCAAGCTGGTCGGCTACATCCAGGACAAGCAGAATGCTTCCCTGATGAAAGCGGGTCTGACCGGCAACGGCCGTCGTCAGGACTTCCGCTTCGCTCCCATGCCGCGCATGACCAACACCTACATGGCGGGCGGTGACCACACCCCCGAGGAGATCATCCGTTCTGTTAAGCGCGGCATCTTTGCCACGACTTTCGGCGGGGGCCAGGTCGACATCACCAACGGTGATTTCACCTTCTCCGCTACGTGCGCTTACCTGATAGAAGATGGTCAACTGACACGCGCGGTCAAAGGCGCCACGCTGATCGGCAACGGTCCGAAGGCGCTCCACAACGTCACCATGGTCGGCAACGACGAAGCGCTCGATCGCGGCATCGGCACCTGCGGCAAAAATGGCCAGGGTGTCCCCGTCGGCGTCGGCATGCCCACCATCCGCATCAACGGCGTCACCGTTGGCGGCCAGTCCTGAGCGAGGAGCTTTGATATGAACACGAAAACGATCAAGAAGAGCTCCACGCAGCCGACCAAGGCTGTGGCAAAGAGCAAGAAGAACGGCGCCACCATCAGCGGTGCCGATAAAGGCGCAGCCAAGATCGCCGCCCTCGAGACGATCGCCCGCTTCATCCTGGCCGAGGCCGCCCGTCAGGGTGCCACCGACTGCGAGATGAGCATCAGCAGCCGCGAATCGGTCGACACCAGCGTCCGCCACGGCGTCGTCGAACAGCTCGAAGGCGCCCAGAGCCGCGGCATCCACTTCAAGGCCTTCGTTGGCCAGAAGAGTGCCTCGACCTCGTCCTCCGACTTCCGTCGGCCGGCCCTGCGCAAGCTGGTCAAGGCGACCATTGCCCTGGCCAACGCCTCGGAAGCCGACCCCTTCGCCGGCCTGCTCGACAAGAAGCATCTGGCCACGAAGATCCCCGACCTCGCCCTCTACGACCCGGCCATTGCGGCCCTGCCCGTCGAGAAGAAGATCGAGCTGGCGATGCAGACCGAAGCGGCCGCCCTAGCCGCCGACCCGCGCATCACCAATTCCAGCGGCGCCGACTTCTCGGATGGCGGCGGCGTCAGCGTCTATGCCAATTCGCGTGGTTTCATCGGCGGCTACCAGGGCAACTACTGCTCGCTCAGCGTGTCGGTGGTAGCCTCGGTCGAAGGCGGCGAAATGCAGACCAACGGCTGGCATTCGTCCAGTCGCAGCTTCGCCGGTCTGGAAAGCCCGGAGTCGATCGGCAAGAAGGCGGCGGCTCGCGCTGTCCGTCAGCTCGGCGCCCGCAAGGTCAAGTCCCAGGTCGTACCGGTCGTCTTCGACCCGCAGATGGCGGCTCGCCTCGTGGCGCAGTTCGTCGGCGCGGCGCAGGGCACCAGCATCGATCGCAAGACTTCCTTCCTGCTCGGCAAACTCGGTGAAAACGTCGCCTCGTCGCACGTGACGATCGTCGACGATCCGACCATGCCCGGCAAGCTCGGTTCGCGCCCCTTCGATGGCGACGGCATGCCCCTGAAGCGCCGCACCATCGTCAACGCCGGAAAACTCGAGACATACCTGGTCGACGCTTACGCGGCTCGCAAGCTCAAGTGCGAGCCGAACAGCGGCACGACAGGCAACCTTTATCTTGCTGCCGGTGCGCAGACCCCCGAGGAAATCATCGCCTCGGTGAAGAATGGTCTGTATCTGACGAGTGTCTCCGGCCCCGGCTTCAACGCCGTGACCGGGGATTATTCGCTCGGCGCCGCCGGCATATGGATTGAGGACGGGAAGCTCGCCTTCCCGGTCTCCGGCATCACGATTGCCAGCAACCTGCTCGAGATGTTCGCCGGTATCGTTGCCGTCGGCAACGACCTGGAGTTCCGCTCCGGCACCTGCGCTCCGACCATCCTCATCGACAAGATGACGGTGGCCGGCGAGTAACCGCACGATAAAAAACTACTGACACCGTAGCTGGTGTCAATTTTGAACTGGGCCTACTGGAGATTTCTCCGGTAGGCTCAGTTTTTTTGACCACAGTTATGATAAGCAGTAGTATACTTAAAACATGACCAGGCTTGCATCTCATCCCGCCCAAGGTGCCATTATTCAGACAACTCTATTCACTCTCGGCCGGATTTGCAACGCGCTTTTTTTGCCAATCGGCCTTCAACTTTGCCGCAGCCTGATCGTCGCCGGCAGCCTGCGATTTTTTGCCCAGCGCTTTGTACGCACGGGCTCGTTGTTCATACAGCTTAATGGCATAGGGAGGACCATAGCTATCCGAGTAATAGTCGCTTGCAGATGTCTCGTTGTGAACCATTTCTATTTTTATTGCCGCGCCCAGGTCATCAATTTCTTTTTGATAATCATGGAGTTTTTCATAAGTGTCAGCGCGGCAACGCAGACAATATGAGCTATCGGAGAGAGTGGCGAGAGCCAGACCAAAGTCGGACAGCGCTTCTTTGTATTTGCCCGCATGTAGATAAATATTGCCGCGATCGATATGATAGCCCCCCGCCGCATTTACATCTTTGGGATTGCAAGCGTCAACGGCCTTTGTGGCATCAGCAATGGCCTGATCAAGCTGTCCGCTTTTTTCCAATATCTCGGCACGCAAAGCATAACCGGATGAAATTTTGGGGTCGAGTTTAACAAACGCATCGGCACATTCGAGGGCTTTAGCAACAGCACCTTTCTCGTCATACATTTTTGCTAAAATACGCCAGGTACTGCGCTTTTTGGGCTCGAGCCGGATAATCGTCTGATAGTCGGCAATTGCCAGCTCATCCTTACCTCTATCCCTAAAGCTTGCGGCTCTGGCAAAATAAGGACCGGTCGCACCTGGATTTGCTTTGATGGCACGCTCATACAGTACCTGCGCCGCCTCAAAGTTTTTACGTTCTTTTTCCAGCCTCGCTTCCGCCAGGAGAGCATCAGCAATAGCTTGGACCTTTCTCGGATTTGATTGCAATAACGCGATCATTTTTTCGTATGTTTCATTGGCCTTGTCGATTTGCTTACAGCCGCCGTAACTATAAGCCAGCCAGTCTAGAGCATAAACAAGCTCTTCATGATGCATTGAGTGCTTCTTCTCATCCAGCTTTTCCGCCAGCGGCACATTCCCCTGAGCGAGTCGAAGCGCTTCTTCTTTTTTGTTAGTCCCGCCTTGATAAGACAACGCGCGCACCAACTGCTCCCGCACCCGCAGCGTCATCAACACCTCGCCTTCGCTAGCGAGCCCTTTCAGGGCAAGTCGATCGAGCTTTTCGGCAAGGGCATAATGAGCAAAATCACTTTCCAGGTCTGCCTGACGAAACATCATCATGCAGGTGAGCTGAGATTCAGGACCGAGGGCAATCGTCATCTCATCGACAGCCTCGACAAAAGCGTCATGAGCAGACTTGTATTGTTTTTTGCTCGCTGCCATCTCGGCGCGGACGACGGCCATCTCACCCCGGTAGATGTGACTGATCTTCTTCTCGTCGCTTCCGACCTGGATCACTTCTTTAAACACATTTACCGGCATGGCACCCGTGGCGTCACTGGTAATCTTCGCCGCAAAAAAAACTATTAGCGAAAGCCCGACAATGCTGCTTATCGTAAAAAAAGCGACGATGATCAAAATGCCTTTTGTCGATGTCAACGACTGACGGGTAATTTTCAACTCCAATCTCCCAATTACAGTCCTTGCGCATCTTTTCACATCTTACTACGGGCCATTTCAAATCCGACGATACCGCTCTCCTGATCATCAATCGTATGACCCGGCCATTTTATACATTGACACTGCCTTGACACCAGAATAAGACCGGAGAAGCCGATCGTGAAGGGAATGCAACTATCACGGCCAATGCCGGCTTGACAGACATTTGACAGCGAAGCCGCGCTAGCTTTTTGCAGGCACAGGGCCCGAAACGTTGAGTTATAGGCGCTCTTCGACACAGGCAAGCAAAACTGAGCCAGCTTGCGCACCCCTTCCGCTCAGGCGTAAATTGAGTACTTCTTCCCATCCTCAACCAAATCGAGAAATCTTTCAAAACCGCGCAAAATACTTGCCCACGCCGAACCTACCTTACCTGCCTCGCGCAGCAGTTTCGGACCCAGCAAATTTTGCATCGGTTTTCTGGTAACCCTGGAGACTATCATGACAAGCAATCTGTTCAGTCGTCTAAGCAAAGCCCTCGCCAAACCGGCACAAAATTCGCAACCCACCGGCAGTTTCCCCTCAAGTTCCGGACTGTCTGCCGGCAAACTGATCACCGTCAAAAGCGGTGAAATGATTCCCTGCAACGGAGAAGTCATCGACGGTTTCGCCACAGTCGATGAAAGCGCCATCGTCGGAGTTTCCACCCCGGCCATGATTGATTCGAGCGCCGGACGCAATCAAGTCCTGGCGGATACGCTCGTCGTCGAAGGCAGTCTGACAATCAGATGCGCAAAAAACGGCGGCCAGCAAGGGAGCAACTGATATGCTGCCAGCAATCGCCATCGCACTTTTCCTTCTGGCCATCTTGCTCTCGGCCTACCACGTTCAAAACATTGAATCTCAAAAAGATCGTGTCGTCATGCAGCACACAATCGATGTCAATCTGGAGATTTTGCAGTCGGAGCTCGTCGCTCTGCACGAGGTCGCCGCTCAGGCACCGCCTGGCTCAGCCAAAGAGCAGGCTCTCACTCTCTTGAAAGAGGCTCAAATCATTGCTGCCGCCGTACGGGCCAGGCAACCGGAAGCTTCCCACGAAGAACTCAGTGAACTGCTCGGAGCGGCCTTCAGTGCCATGAACAAATCGACGGAAGCACGTCGCTTATTGAATGCCTGCAAGCCGCTTTAGCATCAGCAGGGTCTGACCGTAAGAAAGAATTTCCAACCGGCGAAAGGACGTGTTCAGGTGAACACGCCCTTTCAATCAGACGACTCTAGCCACTGTTTAAAAAAGAAAACTCGTACTACACTAAAGAGTATTTTTTTTTGGCCCACCTCATTAACATGGGCTTCAAACTTACCCCTTACTGCGCTTGTCGATTATGCGGCATCTGCTCCAAAATCCGCTGCGCTGCAGCGACATCATTTGCAGCCGATTTTTTATCGCCCAGTCTCGTGTATAGAGCGGCACGGTGCGTTAAAACCAGCACCTCTGCTGGTCTCTGGTCGATGATCGCCCCTTGCTGCTTGTTTAAAACTGCAACCAACCCATCAATATCAGGAGCTTGTAAAATCCTGGAATAATCATCAACCGCGCCTTGATCGTCGCCCGACTTGGCCAGCGCCTCTGCTCTGCGCCAGAGGAAAAAGCTCATTTTCGGCGCAGATTTGATGCAAACATTGTAGTCCTCGACTGCCTTTTGCCACTGGCCTGCGTAATAGTAAATCTCGGCTCTCAAAGCAAAGCTGTTCGGATTATTTGGTTTCAGGGCAATTACAGCATCAGCATCCGCTATCGCATTTGAATAATCTTTTGCAAGACTGTATCCCAGCGCCCGCCGCGAGAGCATTTCCGTAGAAACAGAATCCAACTGAACCGCCTTAGTCAAAAAGGAAACGGCCGAATCATAGTCACCTTGCTTGGTTCTCACTTCAGCCTCGGCAACCCGTGTGTTGCAAATTTCGTCAATCGGCCGATTTTTCAACTGAAGAATCGACAAAGATTTTTCATAGGTTTCGATTGCCTGGTCCGGTTTATTACAGGCGCTATAACAATAACCAAGGCGATTGAGAGCAGAAGATGTTTCAGCGCTGGATTTCGATTCTAATTCGCGATCAACGGCTGTAGCCAAATTCACGTTTTCAATGCTCAACGAGAGAGCTTCAGCGCGTTTTTTCTCGTCCAACTCACAAAGGGCGTCTTCTAAGGACTGACGATAACGCAAGAGAAGGAGTTTGTCAGTACCTGAAAGAGTGTAAGTTTTCAGCGCTCTTCGCGCCAGCGGCTCGGCAATCAAATAACGTTCATTTTTGATTTCAAAATCAGCCTGTCGGCCCATAAATGTGCACGTATAAATCGAATCCTCACCACAAGAAAAAACGATATCACGTACAGCGTCTTCGTATAAATCGTGAGCCTCATGATAATTACCAAGCAGCGCAGCCGCCTCGGCTTTCATAAGTGCAACTTCGCAGCGAATCAATGCAGATATTTTTCCAGGATTGTCCGCAATCAACAAAAGAGATTTTAAATTACTAAACGAAGACGCCGAGCTCGAGTTGTTTTTAGCAGCTTTCTCAAATATCAGCCAGCTGAGCCCAACCGTCAGAAGCAAGACAAAAAGGGAAGTAAAAACAATACTACGGGGCGACTTCCACAACTGATTGATCATCTTCAAATTGGACTTCATTCTCTAATTAGGTGCTGAATTTTAGCGAAGTAATTATCTCAGATTGGCTAGATTGCATCGCCGTCTTGACAACACCATCCGCAAGCTCGCGTGAATAATTAAGCGCAAACCCTTGGCAAAACTTCAACAAAGGTAATGTTTTAGTTCTCGCGCTTAAATGGTCTTATCTTGACCTGGTTATCAAAAGGGGAATAGGTTGAACCTGTAATTATTTCTCTTTACCTCTTTTCAGGACGATTCTCTTAAAAAAAACAATCGCGCCGTCACGCCCCCTGATCAAACACCTCCAACTGTCCCCAATCGGGAAGCGGAAGCGTCTAGCGTCAGATAGCCGACAGTAGCGCTGGTCAACCCGCATCGTCCCGCAGAAAATTGCTGAAGAGTCTTTTCTAAACACCCTGAAGCATAGCTACGCTTTCAACCAAACAGTACACCCGGGCGAAGTCCATTTAGATCCAGCCTCCTGGCTGTGTCTCAGTGTGCTCCGCGCTGTGGCTTTGAGGAGCCATATCATGTCGCTTAAAATAAATGCCACGTCGGCCAAGCTGACCTCGGCACTCTCTCGCGTAGAAGAAGGCGCTCGCGCCAACTTAGTCCTTGTTATTTTCTCCGGTGAAAAATTGGCAGGAGCCGCTCTGGCCGCCGATGAACTCACCAATGGCCTGATCACCCGCCGCATCAACCAGGATGGCTTCGAACCGAAGTTTATCCAGACCAAGGTGATCGACACCGATCTGACCATCGACGGTCTCGATCGCATCATCCTGATTGGCCTCGGCCCGCGCAACAAGCTGACCTTGAACGGTTTGCGCACTGCCCTCGCCGAAGCGTTCACCACCGCCCGCGATGTCGCCGGCTCGGAAAATCTGATTTTCCCGCTCATAGACGTCGACCTGCGCGGCTTTACGGTGGAACAGTTCGCCCAGGCAGTCACCGAATATGGTGTGCTCGCCGACTACGAACCTAACCACAAGAAAACCAAGCCCTGGCGCGAAGAGGGTCCTCGCACCCATCTCGCCTCGCTCACCCTGGTCTGCGCCAGCCACACCCTTGCCACCGCCCGTCGCGGCATGAAGGCAGGCTTGCTCTTCGCCGAAGCGACCAATCGCGCCCGCGACATGGTCAACGAGCCCTCGGCAACGATGACCCCGGCCAAGATCACGAGCATCGCCCGCAAAATCGCCAGAGACTCGCAGGGCCTGATCAAGATTCAGGTGCTCAAGCAAGCACAGATGAAGAAGCTCGGCATGGGCGGCGTTCTCGCTGTTTCCAGCGGTGCTGAAAATCCGCCTGCTTTCATCATGCTCAGCTACGATCCGCCCGAACTCGGCATAACCCAGCAGGTGCTCGGCCTCGTCGGCAAGGGCATCACCTTCGACAGCGGCGGTTTGAACGCCAAAGATTACGACGGTATGCAGGACATGAAGATGGACATGGCCGGCGCTGCTGCAGTGCTCCAGGCGATGTCGCTCATTCCGCACCTCAAGCCTGGCATCTCGGTGCGCGCCGTCGTCGCCGCCTGCGAAAACATGATCGACGCCAAGTCGATGCGTCAGGGCAACCTGATCACATCGCTGAGCGGCCAGACAATCGAAATCGATCACACCGACGCCGAAGGTCGCCTCACCCTGGCGGACGCCCTGCACTACATCCAGACCATCGGACAGGCCAACCAGCTGATCGACGTCGCCACCCTCACCGGTGACGTGGAGACAGCGCTGGGCAACGTCGTCACCGGAGCGTTCGGCAACAACGAGCGTTTCACGCGACTCTTCCTGCGCTGCGCCAAGGACGCCGGTGAAGCGATGCATGAGCTGCCGATGCCGGACGAATACCGCATCGAAAACAAGGGTCGCATGGCCGACCTGACGAACTCCGGCAGCGGTCCGGGCGCCATCACGGCGGCCTGGTTCGTGCGCGAGTTTGTCATCGAGGGCAATAGCTGGATCCATCTCGACATCGCCGCCACCGGCTTCCGGCGCACCGAGCACGGGGCGGACGCGGTCGGCGGTACCGGCGTTGCCACCCGCAGCCTGGCCCAGCTGCTCAGACTGTATTCGAAAGTTCTCTAAGTCCAAACACAGCTGGTGCCAAAACATCTGGCACCAGCTGTGCAACTCGAAGCATCAAAACACAAACAGAAGGACGATGGACGATGTCCAGATGCAAAAATCACCCGCAGGGTATGGACTTCTTCAACGGCACTGCTTCCTGCCTGGAATGCGGTGACATGGTTTATGAACAGCTGAAACTCTGCGAGCGCTGCAGCAAATATCTCGACCAATGCGAGATCTGCTGCGAAGCCGCCGACGAGACCGACATCAACCCGGCTCTGGTCGGCGCTTTTAGCTCACCGGAAGCGGTGAATGCCCGCAAACTCGCCCGGGTTGCCCGAGAATTGCAGTCCCAGACTTATGCCAAAAGTCTCGGCGACACGTATCAAAGTCTGGTTGAGCCTTCGCGGGTCAAGCTCACGGAGGCGATCAAGCCCCTGCGAGAAAAGCTGACAGCCGATATAGCGGCCGACCCCGCCTGTCAGGCCGCTCAGGCCGAATTCGAAGCGGCCAGGCTTTTGCCATCGGGAAAAGACTCCGGCCAGCTCATGAACAAGGCCTGTCTGGCGTTGAGGGCGGCGAGTCTTTCGTACGAAAAGCAATTTCAAAGCGCACAAGAGCCGCTAATCGCCGCTCATAAAGCCGAAATCGCCCCCTTCGAGACCGTTCACATGGCCATCTGGGATGCCCTGCAAAAGAGCACTCAGGCCATCATCGACGAAGCCGAAGCGACTCTGACCCGAGTGATCGCCGACGCTCGCAAAAAGAAGCGCTAAATATAGGGGCTCAAAGCCTCAAAGCTTCAGCAATTTCTTCAAAGCAGGGCGCCACATCGGCGCTCTGCTTTCTTCTTTTGAGCGCCGCTACTACTTTAAATAACAGGTTTGGGAAGTCCTTGCCACGTTATTGCCACTATCGCCAGGTAATAATGCAGTTTCAAGCAATCACCCCACGGATTTTTACCATGCCAAACAGCGACGTTTTACCAGGCAGATCTTCAGACAACACCGCAGAGAGTACCCAGACGCGAGCCGCAGCGGACAACCTCGACAGCGTCCGTCTGCCCCTGCCCGAGGCGAGGGAGGCAGGCACAGCCAGGTCCGCACAAGACAACGCCGCAAAAGCGCCGGATGATAGTGTGATATCACCTAAAGAAGCAGCCCTTGTACCGGACCTGACCATTGTCGAGCCGGGTAAAACGATTCGCGAAAAAACCAAGCTCGACGGCCAGGATAGACAGTATTTTCTCCATCTACCCAAAGATTATGACCCGAGCCGGAGCTATCCGCTCGTCCTCGTTTACAACGGTTGGGGCAACCATACCGGACAAGGTGGCGTACCCGGAGGCGCCGAGGGCATGGAAAAAACAACCGGCATGTCCGAGCGAGCCGACAAAGATGGCTTCATCGTCGCCTACATGGACGGTACACCTCGCGACCAGCATTCCTGGAACAACGGCGAATGGTATTTCAGCAAAGAAAATGACGTCAAATACACCACTCAAACTATGGACGCCATCTCTCAAAACGCCAATGTCGACCAGTCCCGCATTTACCTGGCCGGTTATTCTCAGGGCGGCAGCTTCGCCCACCGCGCCGCCACCGAACTCTCCGACCGCATTGCAGCAGTGGCAACCGTTGGCGGCTGGTTGACCGGCCTGGAAAAGCCTCCTTCAGAGAGCGTTTCCGTGCTCGAGATCCATGCCGGCAAAGATCCGACCGTTCCCTACGACGGCAGGGTGATGTGGTGCACGATGAAACCACACGAATATCTCAAGGATTTTTACCTCAAGGCTGACAAAATGCCTTCTGAACACGAGACAACAATCGAGACCACCGCAACCGGTTTCCAGGCAATAACCGAAGATTGGAAAAATCCGACTACGGGCGCTGAAGTAAAGATGATTTCACTGCCGGAAGTAAACAAACATGAGTACTACGGCGGCTTTGGCGCAACCGTCAATCCGGTCGACACAACGGACCAATTCTTGAGTTTCTTCAAAAATCATCAGCGCCAGAGCACCGACCATTCGGCCGTGCCCCAAGTCCACTCAGCCAATCCCGGCCAGTAAGGCCTCTTCGAGACTGGCGGTCATGGTCGGCAAGATGCGTCCGTCCTCGCCCATGCGACCTTGCCTGTCGGCGACGAGCAATTCCGGATGGAGATCGCAGATCGCTTCCACCGTACGGCGGATCGGCCTGTAGCTGAGGCCCGACCGCTCGGCGGCGCTGCTGTCGATTTGGAAAAACGACGCCAGTGCCCCCGACTCCGCCACCCAGAGCGGCAGCTCCGTCCATTCTTCAATCGATTGATCGAGCAGGACTTTATCTGGTACCCAGGTAAGGCGACGCAATTCGGTACCGCCGCGATCTTCAAGGACCGATCCGACCGTCTCCAGCAGGGTGCCCATAGTGAGACTCTCAAATTTGCCGACAGCATTAAAAACAGTTGTCGACAACAGCTCTGCCGCACCGATGCGCAACAAGAAATCAGCCAGATCACGAACGTCGACTACCTGAATGTACCGCCCAGGTCGCCCGGGGGCAAGGATTTTGCCGCCCTGAGCAAGGCGATTGATCCAGTAGTTGAAGCGAAAAGTAGGATCATAGGGGCCGACTATCAGACCAGGTCTAACGATCAACCCTCTTCCCCCAAGAAGAGACACCACTTCGCGTTCACAGGCGGCTTTGAGCGGACCATAGGCCTGAGCGTCACCAGATTCGGTGCCTTCACGAAAGACCGGAGCAGATTCGGTCACACCACGGGAGGTACCAGCCTCGACATTTTCAAGAGAGAGTCCACTTTCGTCATAGACGGAAATGGTTGAAACGAATATATAGCGGGCGATACGCGCTGCAAGCATTTCGATGGTGGCACGTACTTCCCGTGGTCGATAACCGCTCATGTCATACACAACGTCCCAGCTTCCGCTGCAGAGCGAGCGCAGATCACCGCCACGATCACCGATCAATTTACGCACTTCGGGAAAAAGCGCTGCAGCACGCAGACCGCGATTGAAGATTGTTACTTCATGGCCAGCGGCAAGGGCAGCTTCAACGAGATGTCGACCGAGAAATTTAGTACCACCCAGGACGAGTATTTTCATAGCGTCATTGTAACCGCGAGCCTCGTGAAACAAGCCTGACAGTCAGCCTGTAGGACATTGCATGCGATGCCAAGGGAAAGCACCCAGCACGAACTTCTCTTGACGACCCATTCTGCCCCAATACCTCGCATACCGGCGCTAGGTCTGCCGGTTGCCAAGCAGGGCTTTAATCAACTCTTAAGACTGCCATAAACAGTGATAGCCAAACTAAGGCTGCGAGCGGGAACTCAATCAAAAAAGCGCAAAGGCTTACCTACTGCCAATCACGCTACCTGTCAGCATGGCATCATCAGGATAAAAATATCCAAAGAGCGCGCGATGCATATGCAAACTTTGTGTAACGCACACCCTGTGGTCGATTTGGAAAGGAGGGAAGCGAACAACTAAGCTCTAGTTCTACTTTTTCCAATTTCTTCGTTTCGGACCAACCAAACCTTTTAATCTCCGCTTTGCGCCCAACACAGCCATTCTTGCCAGCTCGTTTCGACGAGTTCAATTTTGACCGGTCAGGCACAAGCAGAGCACATGAGGTCGTCCGACACCTTCGCTATCTTCGTTCTCCTATCAACAGCCAAAGGAAACTTATGACTATGAAACAATCGAGCATAATCGACGGCAACCACGACTCGGGCAACCAACTGTGCGGTCACGCATTGTTTGGCCACGACGTCGGCAACTGTCCTGACTGCAAGAAACGACGGGCCTTGATGGCCAGCGGATATTGCGCGACCTGCGCCTACAAGCGCGGCATCAGCGTTTTCAACACTCTTCCCAATCCTGCTCCGAATCCGGATAATGAACGCGGGGAGTAAGCACTTCCATGAATCTATCAGACAACAATTTTCCAGGTACACCAGCGCCACAAGCGCAGCTCATACGCCTCAGGAAGAAGCTCACCAAGCTCAGCGATCAGCTCACCATCCTGAGCGCCAGAGCGCAGATGTCCAACGACGAAAAAGCGAAAGGACTGCTGGCGCGCGCCACGTCCAATACTCTGACCGCACTCAGCTTCAGCGACGCCGTCGAAAACATCACCAACCAGTCCGCTCTCGATCTACTGACGACGCCCGAAAACAGCGTCAATGTGAACGTTGCACTGACTGCGTTTGAAGACGTACCTGACACTAATAATTTGAAACCAATTGCTCGCCAGATTGCACCCGTCGTCCTCGACGAAAAGCTGCCGGCCAGTCATGTCAAATCAGCGGGAGCACTGCAAACGGACCAACCACGCCGTTTCACGTGCTGTTCTCCCGATCCGGGCAAGTGGTTCGGCGACAATTGCGCTTCCGACCAATCGACACCATCTGCACCGGCACCGCAGACAACCACCAGCGGCGTCAACACCTGCGATGAACCGTCCTATTACGCCCTCACCTTGCCCGTGCACATCAACTCGAGCAAGGAGCGCGTGGACGAGCTGCTGGCGTTGACCGATGCCCTCGTGACGGCGGCCCAAGGCCAACTCGGTCAGGCCCGCGAATCGATCTGCCACACCAACGGCAGCGATACCTGCGCTCTCTTCTAAGGGCCTAACCCGCCGTCGGTCCGAAGACCAACGCAAGGAACAAAAACTATTGCGGCCAGCCCACGAAGCTGGACCACGAATCGAGGCGTACACTTCCTCCCAAAAGGAGAGAGGTGTGCGCCTCATTTTTCCTCACTCTCAAAAATTTTGCACGACATCTACTACACCATTTAACAAGGTAAATCGGCGTCAAAACAGGACTGCTCCGCAAATATCCTTCAAAAAGCCCTCTCGGTCGGCATCGGTCAGGGTAATATCCTAAAGTCCAGATATCCGAAATTGCACCAGTACCAGCACGCCCACAAAGGACCAAAAATGGCTTCCGATACTCAGATCAGCTCAGCTCCCCAATCCGGCATGCGTGACTTTACGCCCGCCGACGTCAGACTGCGCGACTGGGCCACGGGCGTCATCACCAGTACTTATGAACAGTTTGGTTTCACTAAGATTGAAACCCCGGCTCTGGAAAATATCAATCTGCTCCGCCGCGGCGAAGGCGGCGAAAACCTCCAGCTCATTTTTGAAGTACTCAAGCGCGGCGACAAACTCGATCGCGTCCTCAGCGATGCTCACAGCAAGGCAACTAAAGTCGACCGCCTCGAACTGGCCGACATGGGTCTGCGCTTCGACCTGACCGTGCCACTGGTGCGTTTCTACAGTCAAAATTCAAACGAGCTGCCGCACCCATTCAAAGCGATCCAGATCGGTTCTGTATGGCGCGCCGAAAGCGCTCAGCAAGGCCGCTACCGTCAGTTTACGCAGTGCGATATCGATATGTTCGGTGTCAAATCCGAAATCGCCGAGATCGAACTTTTGCAGGCGACCTCGGAAGCGCTGCTCAAGCTGGACTTCGAAAATTTCACGATCTGCATCAACGACCGTCGCATCCTGGCCGCCATTGCCGCTTTTTGCGGTTTCGAAGAAAATCGCTTCGACAGTGTTTTTATCGAGCTCGACAAACTGGACAAAATTGGCCTCGATGGCGTCGTGCGTGAACTGACCAAAGACGGACATCCGGCTGCGGCCGTGGAAAAACTCAAAGAGCTGATCGCCGCCCTCGATCCCACCGCCGACAGCGTCACACTTTTAAACACGCTTGCTGAAAAAACCAGCGCCGATGCCGAGGCCGTGAAAGGCCTGCAATCAATCCTGGCAGTAATCGGCGAACACAGCCAGGGTCGCTACAAGATCAAATTTGAACCATCCCTGGTGCGCGGCATGGGCTATTACACCGGCCCGATCTTCGAAATCAAGTGTGACGGCTATTCTTACTCTGTCGCCGGCGGTGGTCGCTATGACAAGATGGTGGCAAAAATGTCCGGTCGCGATGTACCGGCCTGTGGCTTTTCGATCGGCTTCGAACGCATAGTCGGTATCCTCGCCGACAAAGGTTTCGTTCCGCCGACATCAACAACCCGACTGGGATTGATTTTCGACCCGGGCCGTGATCAAGTAAGCGATGTGATCAAAGCGGCCGGCAATCTGCGCAAGCAGGGCTTTGCCGTCGTCACCCAAGCCAAGAAAAAAGACGTCAAAAAACAAATCGAGCAATTGTCCGCTCAGGGTATCGCTAGACTTTGCATGTTCCGCGGTGAAGTGGAAAATCCGGAAGTGAAGGACATTTAGCATGCCATTTGACGCTAACAGCTCTTTTCATGCAATGCTGGCAAGTTTCCTAATTGGTAGCTGGCTGTTTGGCCTGGCGTTAATCGCCAAGCGAGATTGGCTCATACAATCCGGCGGCAAACGGCTCGCTTTGTTGATATTGTGCAACCTACTTGGTCGCGGCATCTTCTCGCTCCTGACCAAAGCTACCGGGCCCGACCGGAGCTATTTCGTTGTCCTGGCTGTTTACATTATTACGGCCGCCACACTCGTGCCGGTCATTATCCTGGCAGCGAAAAAAAAGAAAATTCAGTAGGTCGAATTTGTACAAATCAAGTTTCAAAATAGCTGTGTTCCTGCCAAAAATATTCGCCTGAATACTGACAATTTTTTCAGCGCCACAATCGCAAAGGCACATAGAGCAGCACGCCGGTCAACCAGGCAAAAAGAAAGGGTATGCCGAAGTGAAAGGCCTCGGTGCCTGGCACCACGCCTGACGTCACGACACCAACCGTATAAGCGCAGAGCAAGGCGACCACCGCCGGCCAACGGAAATCTGGGACGACAGCTTTCAGCTCATCGTCGAGGATGCGAATACGCGCCGCAGGCTGCTCCAGCTTGTCTTCTCGACTGTCACTACGTTGCGATTTCAGATACCGCCCGAGCCACCACTCGGCGATAATGATCACGGTCGTGCCCGGTAAAAATACACAGTTCAATGACGTAATCGCCTCGAGTGACTTGGTCAATCCCGTGATTGAGAGCCAGACGGCGATGGCGCCACCGACCAGGGCATAAGCGATGAGTATGATTCGTTTCGGCACTTTCACATAGCTGTCGACGGCACTGACGACACCATAAATATTCGAATCCTGCGAAGCGAAATATTGCGCTCCGATTACCAGGCAGGCAACGGAAGACAGGCCGCCGAAGCTGAATTTATTCAAGACATCGGTGGCGGTGGCAGTATCGGTGACATGGAATAATTGTGCCACCATCCAGCCGGTGATAGGAAAAATCACTTCACCAATCAAAAGTGCCGCCGCCACGGGCAAAGCAGTGCTCATCACCTTCGGCTGGCCATGACGCCAGTAGTCGGCCTCATTTCCCCAGGCGGCAAAACCGACGATAAAAGACGAAATTACAGTCATGGCTGAAGGCCAGCTCGGTTCAGCGCTCGCGGCAGCGGCCTGGCCGGCTGCTGTAGAAGCACCAGAGATAGCGGCCGCGACTACAGGCGTGTGCAACATAGCCTCTATACCTCCGGGCATCGCAGCCAGACCGGCAAAAGCACGCACAAAAGTAAGAAAGACCCAGACGATCAGACAGGGAGCGGCAAAATAACGGGCGAAATTGACGACACCGGAGAAGCCCCAGCAATTATTCAAGCACATGAGCAGGGCGAAGATAAAGGAGAGAACCGGCATCGAGACAGGCGGATGAAAGAGCCCGGTCACTGCGTCGGCCATAAAGAGTGCTGTCATGCCGTAAAAAACAGGAAACATCCAGAAGACATTGATCGTGGCAAAGTGACAGCCCTTGCGACCGAAAACGTCAGATGCAAGCGAGGCGAAGGTCTTGCCGGTAACAGCGCCAATCAGAGCAGCCGGCACCGTATATAGTAGCAATAGATTAGCACCGAAAAGCGTGCAGGCCACCACTTGGGCCAGGCCAAAACCCTGTTTATGCCATTCAACGCCGATGAGAACGGTCGGGAAAGCAGTCACCATGGTGACCCACAATAGACCCATCGTAAGCGGTCCGCGTTTTTCCAGGCCGCTTGCCATGATCAATCTTTCCGTCCGACTAGGCGTTTTGCAGATCGGCCTTGGGCAGATAATAGAAGTCTTTGTTGTAGCGCTGGTTGTTCGGATTGTGGGCGCCATAGAAGTCGCTCGCACCGATGATCGATCCATTGTTGCCGGCCATCAATGTTTCAACGTGACCGGAGTCTTTGCCATTGTGATCGACCGACCAGTGCCGCGTAACGATCGCGACGTGACCGTCACGTACAGCTTGCAGAGCCGTTTCACGATCGACTTTGACAAACTTGGGATCGCGGTCCAGAGTGTGGTGCATCTGCCAGCCATCACCGGAACCGAGCAATTCACTGTAACCGGCTCTGGCCCAAGCGAGCTGGACGCCTTCAGCGCAACGGCCCTGCGAATCGGCGCCACCAATACTGTTGGCCACGCTCATCGCCGCTTTTTTGATTTTCGCATCGAGCATGCTGCCGTCTTTGCTGACCGTGTAATCAGCCGTATCGTTAGCACCCATGCCGTCTCTGAGATGCGAAATCTGACCAAATTTATTGGCCGTCTGCATGTATTCTTTGTTGCCTTTGTCGGCCAGTTCATCGGCGCTGAGCTGTCCCGGCTCTTTGCCGAGGTGGAAAGCGAGGGCGGTTTTACCGGTGTCACCACCGGATGTTTGAGCAAATTTGCTGACCATATCGGCGGCCACTTGCTCTTGAAATTGCGGCGGCATCAAGTCGTGCATATCGGCGCGACTGGGCGGATGGCCGTCTTTCATCTCATGCATGGCATGGACGAAGCGATGCGCAAATTCCTTATTATGAAACTTGGCTGCAAATTCCTTAGACACTTTGCCTTTTTTGGCTAAAGCGTCCATCTTGGCTTCGATATTGTCATCGTCGAGATCATCATCGACACCGAGGTTTGTGGCGAACCAACCGCGGAAGAGTTGGAAAGTCATACCATAACGACCAACAGCGGGCTGCATGGTGGCACCGACGCGATCCATACGACTGGTTTCGTAAGGAGCATTGGGATTGGCTTTGGTGGCGACATCAGGGCGGAATTCAGCGGCGATGGCGTTTTTGATATCGGCGACCGATTGAGTTTCGTCTTTCACCCGCGCTTCAGTGCGCTCAGGCACATAATTGCTCATATCGGAGCGGCTCATCGTACCGGAGCTGCCGGGCGTGAAGCGACTGGCCTGCGACATAGCTTGCTGCGTCTGGGGCGCAAAATTATGCCTCTGCGCGGCCGTATCGGCGGCCGAGGCGGTAGCCAGGTCAGGACGGCTGACCTCTTTCGAGACATCGCCGGAAAGCAAGCCAAACTGGTCGTTGAGCTGGAAACCGTTTTTGGCCACGGCCGGATTGTCCGACATGCGACCATATAAGTAGTTCACCAGACCGTCGATGCTCTGCTGTTGAACGGCGTCCGGATTGGCAACGCTGCCCGGAGCACGCTCGACCTGGATAACGATATCTTTTTTATTGGCGGCGGCCGGATCGCCGGAAGCCTCAATCGTGCCGTCCTGCTTGACGATAAAATCGGGCTGCTGGCCCTGATTGGGAGCGTCGGTGTAAGTAAGGGTCACTTGCGGCGCCTCACCGGGCTGGAGAATCTGGGCGGCGGCCACAGTAGCATCGGAAGCGCCGGAGACGCGCACCGGGGAAGCATCGACAGGTTTGATCACACCCGCATCGATGAGCTGACCGACGGTTTTGCTTTTGTCGAGTTTGCCGTAAGGACTATTAGGATTGTCGCTCAGGTCACTGCCGGTGCCGCCGACAAGGCTAAAAGAGCCATATTCGGGAGAGGAAAGGCCGGCGATGCTCATCGGGGCGCCGAGAGCGGGCATTGCCTCCGCCTGGAAACGACCATTGGCCGCGGCTTCCTGCTGGTGAGCCGGACTTGTATCGGGTTGAATATTTAGAGAGCTGTCGCCCGCGTTTGCGTCGCCTAGTGCCATGGGGGAATTCCTGTGGGGTAGAAATTGCCGGTAGTTATATCTGGATTGTAGGTCATGGCATGGCCGGTGTTAATACGTGATGCT
>JAGXAB010000016.1 GCA_018971775.1 Cyanobacteria bacterium REEB67
GCCAGGCATCGATACCGCCATCGAGGATAGCAACTTCTTGCGCCCCAAGATATGCCAACATCCAGGCCACTCTGGCGTCGCGGCCTCTGGAGCGGCAGCCTTCAGCGTAGACGACGACCAGTTCGTGACTGGAAAGTCCCTTCAAAGCTAGTTTTTCGTCCAGTTTGTCGCGCTGGGGATCGAGCAATTTGCCCCAATAACCCGGCTGCAAGAGGATGTCGCGACTGGGGCTGGCCGGCTTTTCGCAATAATCTTCCCAGTTGAGCTGGATCGCGCTGGGCAGGTGGCCGCCTTGGAACTGTTCGAGAGGACGGGCATCGATCAGAGAAAATTTTCTGCCCGCGGCCGCCAGCGCTAATAGCTCATAGGGCTTGATTAGCGAAACTGGTTTACTCATTTGCTGGGGGCCTTCGCTCATA
Source organism: Cyanobacteria bacterium REEB67 (assembly GCA_018971775.1). Classification (GTDB taxonomy): domain Bacteria; phylum Cyanobacteriota; class Vampirovibrionia; order Obscuribacterales; family Obscuribacteraceae; genus REEB67. The sequence goes on from JAGXAB010000016.1 coordinate 420, forward strand.
TTATTGATTGTGGGTCAGGTTAGCGCAAAAAACAAGGCCCGGCCGATCAGGCGCCGGACTGGTCGATGAAGCGAGCGAAATGCGCTGGATCTGGCAGAGGACAGGTATCGTGGCGGCCAAAAATACGATAGCGATTGGCGGCAACCAGATCGTAGCCGAAATCAAGCAACCAGGTCGGTAGAATCGAAAAATATTTGACAAGGTGTATCGGTCCTTCCAGTTGAGCGCAAATCGCCAGAGCGGCCCTCGCCTTGCTGACCAGGCGTAGATGTTCGATTGGCGTTGTATCAAGACTTTCGGCTTCTGGGTAGCCCTGGATCAAATAGATACTCTTGAGCACGGCCGGATCTTTGCCCAGGCGGCCCAGCAGCCTTGTGGCGATGTCGCCTTGCAAAGAGGCAAACTGAAAGTGACCGAGCCGGTCGTTGTCGAGGACGATTTTGATGAAACGATTGCAAAGGCCGCAGACGCCGTCGTACAAAATCAACTCATGGGCAGGCAATTTAGGTTCGGAATTTGGCAAAATGCTCGCCCCCGTTTCTACTCACAGTATAGAGTAAAGATGAGATGATATTGCTCTCTGTTCATTGGTCGAGATCATATGCCTCTTTCTAAAATTTTACTTGTCGACGACGATGAAAACATCCGCACTGTTGCGCTCCTTTCTCTGGAAGATGATTATCTCGTTGAGGTCGCTACCTCCGGCCTGGCTGCGCTTGAACTAGCCGCTAAAAATAAACCCGATTTGATCTTGCTCGATGTGATGATGCCCGGTCTCGATGGCAAGGCGACCTTCGAGAAACTCCAGCAGCGCGCTGAGCTTGCAGATATTCCAGTCGTATTCATGACCGCCAAGGTGCAGACTCATGAGATCGATTTTTATCTCAAACTCGGCGCCGCTGGTGTGATCACCAAACCTTTTGACCCCATGACGCTGGCCACGGACGTGCAAAAAATATGGGAAACACTCTCGGTCTAAAAGACTTCTTCAAGTATTTGCCGCGGGGCAAATCACTGATTACGTTTGTCTTGACCTTTTCGCTTATTGGCTTCATGACCTATCTCTCCTACCATTTCACCATGGAGACGATTGCCGCCGGCGAATGGATTACTCACACTCACCGCGTCCTCAATGAAATTCATGAAACGGCCGGATCCGTGCGCGAAATAGAGAGTGCCCAGCGGGGCTATCTGCTGACCGGAATGGATGAGTTTCTGCACTCTTATGATGCGGCTATCGTCAAAGCAAGGGCCGATCTCAGTGATTTGCCAGGTTATATGTTCGACAATCCCAGGCAAAAACAGCGTTTGCCGAGGCTCAGCCGACTCATGGAAAAGCGCATCGCCATTGCCGAAATATCGGTTTCGGCACGTCGGAGCGGCGATTTTGACGCGGCCCAGAAACAAATAAAAATCGGCGCCGGTCGAGCCGTCAGTCAGGAAATTCTAACCCTGCTTGATGCCATGGAAGATGACGAGAATGCCCTGCTCAGCGAACGCTACGATACGCTGGCACACAAAAGCGAACTTACTTTTGCGCTGCTCGCTGCTCTGGGCGCGATTTCGACGGCTCTCTTTTGTCTTAACTATTACATGACCAATTTGCTTATTTTCGAAAGGCGTCGTTCTGAAGACGAGACACGTCGCTACGCCGGTGAGCTGGAAGCGGCCAAATTGCGCCTGGACGCCATCTTAGCCAGCATGGCCGAGGGGCTCTATCAAATCGACGATGAAGGTCGCATTGTTTTTATCAATCCTGCTGGGGAGAAAATTCTCGGTTACAGCGCCGCTGAATTGATGGGTAGAAATATCGACTCGGTTATTCACCGTGCCCAGCCTGAAGTGATTGAGAACGACAGTTCTCCAGTTTCCGACGATCGCTACAAAACCCTGTCCCTGCGCCGGGTTACGACTGCAAAAGAGATCACCGCCGGCATGCCCCGCGTTGGTCAGACCGGAGGCTATCCGGTGGCGGCCGCGGTCAATGGTGCCGGCATCAATGGTGAAGATGATGATCACTCTCTGGCTGAAGAAGAATATATCGCCCCACAGTTGATCGACATAATCAAAGCCGGCGTGCGCTATGAATCGACCGATGAGCTTTTCGTGCGTAAAGACGGCAGTGTCCTGCCCGTGCATTATGTCAGCTCGCCGCTCGAGCATGATGGTATCGTCACCGGTGCGGTGCTCACCTTCCGCGACGTCACCCAGCGCAAGGAAGCCGAGCGTCGGGTAAGCGAATTTTACTCCACTGTATCCCATGAGCTGCGCTCGCCCCTTACGTCCATCCGCGGTGCGCTCGGTCTGATGGAAGGCGGCAAGGCCGGTGAATTTTCGCCCAAGGCGGCCCGTTTGATCCGCATCGCTAAAGAAGAATGCGAGCGTTTGATCAGATTGATTAACGACATCCTCGATATTCGTAAAATCGAAGCAGGTAAATTACAACTCTTTCTCAAGGACGAAAGCGTTGCCGAAATCGTCAAGGCCACTGTTGATGGTATCAGAGCTATGGCTGACGAGGCGCACGTGTCATTATCGGTGATGCCTATCGATCCCTCCTTGAAAATGCTTTGCGATAGGGATCGTATGGTACAGGTGCTGACCAACTTGATCGGCAATGCCGTCAAGTTTTCACCCGCCGGCGAGGCCGTCACCGTGTCCGCCGAACCTGTCGCTGCGGCAAATGGCGGGAGCATGCCCTCCGAAAATCCACGCATTCGCCTGGCTATTAAGGATACCGGTCCTGGTATTTCCGACGCCGAGAGAGAAAAACTTTTCCATGTTTTTCAGCAGCTCGACAGCTCGGATAGCAGACCAAAAGGTGGTACAGGTCTCGGGCTGGCCATCAGCAAGGCTCTCGTCGAGCAGCATGGTGGCACTATCGGCCTTGATTCTAAGGTCGGTGCAGGCAGTACATTCTGGTTCGAAGTCGGTGGAGGTACCATGAAAAAAGATTTGAAAGAGGCCATCGCCAAGCTGGCCGTGCGCTTCGCTTCCGAGTTGCCCGAGCGGATCGACCAGATCGCCGCCGCCATAAAACGCTTCGAAGAAGAGCCGGTCAATGCCGGGGTCGGGCTCAAGGCCGCCCGCGACAATGTGCATCAGCTGGCCGGAACGGCGGGCTCCTATGGCCTGGCCGAGGTGGGCAATATCATGGCCAGTATCGAGAAGAAACTCGAGGCTCTCATGGAGGCTTCCGATCAGCGTGTCGTTGCTGAGCTGAAATCCGATTTGAAAGCTGATCTAGAGCAGACGCGCAGTTTGATCGCTAGTTTGTAAGAATTGTCCGAAAAAGCGATAACATATAAGACTGTGGACATTGCAAAATGCCCCGGTTAATTGGCAAGAGGTTTGGATGGCTAAGATACTCGTAGCCGAAGATGATAGAAATGTCTCGGATCTGGTCAAGGTTACCCTTGAACACGAGCGTTATCTGGTTGAAGTCTGCTCCGATGGTTTGAGCGCGCTGACGCAACTGCGTATTTATCCTTATGACGTCGTCATTTTGGATTGGGTATTGCCGGATATGAGCGGTGTGGAAATTTGTCGTGAATACCGCGCTCATGGCGGCACTGCCGCTGTCTTGATGCTTACGGCCAAAGGGTCTGTGGACAACAAAGCCGAAGGTCTTGACGCCGGCTGTGATGACTATCTGGTCAAACCGGTGCATCCGACTGAGTTGACCGCACGTGTGCGTGCTTTGTTGCGTCGACCGAAGACGATGCTTGCCAAGGTGATCGAGGTCGGTCCGCTCGAACTTAACGTTTTGACGCGTGAGGTCAAACATGCCGGCGAGCGCATCCATTTAACGCCCAAAGAATATGCCATTTTGGAGTTGCTCATGAAGCATCCCAATCAGAGCTTCACTATGGAGGCTATTCTGGACCGCCTCTGGGGGGCTGATGACAGTGCTTCCATCGATGCTGTGCGCACACACATGAAGACGCTGCGCAAAAAGCTCGATGATTCCGGTCATAGCGGTGCTCACACCGACACCAAAGAATCGGTGATTAAAACTAAACGCGGACTGGGATATAGCATCGTCAGCGACGGCGACTGATCATTTCTTATATTTGACTGGCGCGGCTATTTCTGACTGGTAGGCTGAGGACCTCCGCCTCGCCTTCGTAGTTGCGTCCATAAATAGGTACGAGCTAGTGGTGCAGCTCGGAGGCTTTTGGTCAGGCCCTGAGAGTCGACTGGAAGGCAACGACTGTGGTTCCGCTCTGCTTGGATTTGTTGATCGCTTGTTTGGCGGCGCTCAGCAAAAGACCGAGATCCTGGCAGTCTTCCGGTATGCCCGCCACGCCAAAGGCGAGAGCGAGGTTACCGCTGTCGAGGTCGCCTCCGAGGGTCTGATCACGCAAAACCTCGACGATGCGTTTGGCGACGAGTTCTGCTGCCTGCACCTTGGTAAAGGGCAGGACCAGCATAAAGGCGTTTGTCTCGAAATGCGCGAATGAATCGACATTGCGTTTGACCGAGCTGATCCGTTTGATCGCCTCTCGCACCGCAGGCAGAGTCAACTGCTCGATACTGCCGGCAGTGCGCCTGCACATTTCGAATGTGACTATCGAAAAAGGCGTCGCGGCGTGCTCCCAGCGGAAAAACTCTTGCTCGAGGAAATACAAAATCACCGGATAGTTGATCAGTCCTGTCTCCGGACGATAAACACCCTGCATCGGTACTTGTATCGAGGCGCGGTCCATACCCATAGCCTCGATCGGCAGAGCCTTCAGGCCTTCGCTTGGCAGTGCCGAAACAGTGACGAGATCGCAGACGACCAGATTATAGACGAGGGGAATCCAGTCCACTTTTGCCAGGGGCATTTTGCGCAGGATTTCAAATAGATTGCACTGATGATCGACTGCTTGATAAAACTGCTTTTGTTTCTGTATGTCGGCCCTGGCACCGCGTGCGATGCGCTGTTCAAATTCGGCCTCGGTAAGATTGGGATGTTTGCGGATCAAATAGCTGTCCATTGAAACGCCGGTGTGCTTGAGATAACGATACTGGTCGATCAGTGGCGAGGATTCCATCAAAAGGTTGTCGAGGCGCTTGAGGACGGTGCGTTCGCTTGAGCGCTCATTTGGGAAAAACTGAAATCTGCCAACGTCCCAGGTGAGCAATTCCATAATTGCCGCTTCGCCCTTGCAATCGGGGGTGGTGGCGTGCACCGGTTGACCATCATCCACCCAGATCTCGACAAGAGTGTCATTGTGAGCGACGTTGAGCAGTCCGGTCATTTTTCCCATGCCCAGAGACTGAAGAAGGTTCGGCACTTTCACTTTTGTCAGTTCGCCTTCCATGGAGGCTGTGCGATTCGTCGTTTTGGGCGGATCGGCAAAGGGTATCGGCGCAGTAGTGTTGAAGCCGCCGGCCGCCTGATCGGCTGTTGCCGGAGCCGTGGGCCATGGTATCGTCTGCTCGCCGTTTCCGGCTGCCGCTTCCACTTCATGGTTGATGGCCGGATTTGGCATTGCTTGCAGAGGCATGGTCGGCATGCCGCCGATACCAGGGGCGGGCATGCCCGGTATGGCGCCGAGATTGGCGATCGCTCCCATGCCGCCCATAGCCATAGGCTGAAAGGCAGGCATCGGCGAGTTGAAGCTCGGTATATCTTCGGCCGGGGCGGAGGCGGCCGCCGAGTGGGACGGGGCCAGATCCGCTTCTTCTTCAGTGGCGGTCGCGGCCTTTTTGCCGGCGGATAGTCTGTCTCCGGCTGAAACGTCGGCCGTGTCGCCGAGGCATTCGCGCTGGGCGAGACTGGCAATCAAACCCAGGTCCCGCGTCATGTGCCGCCATTTCGCCTCGCGGGTGGGCGCGTCGCCGACATAAAAAATCCAGGTCGGCGCTTCGTCTTCTTTGTTCCAGGTGGAGGCGAGCACGCAAGTCATGTCGGCCAGAGCCGAATCGGGCGGTGACAAAAAGGGCAATTCCACGACCCGACCGCGCATTTTTTCGGCCTGGCTCATGCACCGAGTCACATCGGCATCCGTGGGCAATTCAAAGAGTTTGGGTAGCCTGATCGCTGGTATTGCTTTGGGTTTGTACATTTTGTACTTCTCTTGATAGCTGTTCGTGAGAGCTTTTTCTAATCGCTGTATGGACTCGCTGGTAAAACGGTCTGGCCTGCCGGCCGATATGAAGTGGCCGCTAAAAATATTTTGCCTTGAATAAAGCGGAGTCAAACGCTATATCCGGCGCTAATGATAAACCCTGGAGGTGTCGCCGGAAAGCTTCACTGCGTCTGATAAATGCGCTATTTTGAGCCTATTTGAGGGTATTTAGGTGTTAATGCTGGAAATAGCCGCGGGTATGCTCACATGTCGGACCAAAATTTACCTCGATTAAGCGAACCAGCGCGCTCTCTGGGAGCGGGAGAGGCGCTCGGCATAGTTCTCGAGTGCAGCGACGTGGCTGCCGAAGGCGTACAGGGTCAGGTCACCGCCATCAATAGCGTGCCGAGCAGCCAGGCTGAAATCTGCGAGCGTTCCGGCGATCTGGCCGGACGTCATCAAAATACCGTTGCTATGACGATCAACACAGCCGGCCTGGAATTTAAATTTGATACGACCGTCGAGCACAGCCGTGAAGCCCTTGAGCTCGGTGCCAAGCTGGAGCTGGCTCTTGCTTGGCTCGCTCGCAGCGAAGCGCGGCTGGAGGGCGCTATGATAAAAATCGGTGAATTGCAGGCGACCTTGCGACGCCTCGAGGAGAGCAGTCCTAGCCCATGAGCGCTACTCTGTCGGCCTTTATTTTTATCAATCGCGAGCAGGCGTTGCGCTTTGGCCATATAGCCTGGGGCTTTGAACTGGCATCAGGGCAGTACTTTTATGGCTCGACTGACCATCTGCTCAGGCGCCCGATCTGGGATGTGCTTGCTCTAGCTCGCTATGCTTCGGTTGCTCCGGGTGATGATGTCGACTACTGGTCTGGGCAGGGCGATTTTGACACGATGATAGGCGATATGGCCAGCGGCCCGCACATCCGCTATCACGCCTGCAAGGAGCTGCCTGTGCCGGCGGCAGAGGCCCGTCCCGAGCCGGCAAAAGTGATGGCCGAAAGCTTCAAAGAGGGTGGTTGGTCTGTTCTAGCTAACAATTGTGTTCACCAGACGCATCGCTTACTATCTACTTTTGGTGCCGCTCACCTGCTGCCTGATCCGGTGCGGGATCCACTCGGCAATTTCAGTTTGATTCCGGTAAAATTTTTTGCCCTCGCCCGTGGCGAAGCCCGTATTCTCAGTCCAAATACCGTCAAGTCAGGGAGCTGCCCGTAAATGTCGAAGATTTTGCTGGTCGAAGACGATGAAAATCTGGCCTTTTTGCTCAAGATGCAGCTCGAGCAGGCGCGTTATTTAGTCGACCATGTTGCCGCCGGTCTGGTTGCTTTGAGTCAGTTGAAGATGTCTTCTTACGACTTGATCATTTTGGACTGGATGTTGCCCGATATTTCAGGGGTGGATGTCTGTCGGCAGTACCGCGGCAGTAGCGGTCGCGTACCGATTCTGATGCTCACCGCTCGTGGTGCCGTCGAAGACAGGGCCAGCGGTTTGAACGCCGGCGCCGACGACTATCTCGTCAAGCCATTTCATCCAGTCGAGTTGAATGCCCGGGTACAGGCACTCCTGCGCCGGCCGACCAGCTATGCCGGCAAGACTCTGCAAGTCAAGGACATCGAGCTAGACACCGAGGCCAATCGTGTGTTTAAAAGCGGCCTGGAAATCGATCTGACCTCTAAGGAATTTAGCCTGCTCGAGCTTTTGATGCGTTATCCCAATCAGAGTTTTGGTCTGGAAACAATATTGAGCCGCGTCTGGCAAAGTGACAGCACCGCATCGGTCGACACCGTGCGTACACACATGAAGACGCTCAGGCGCAAGCTGGGTGACAGCGAGGAAAATGGCATCATCCGCACCAAGCGCGGTGCCGGCTATCGGATTGTGGATTCTGAGCAATGAAACTTTCACTCACCACAAAAACTACCGTGATCATCACTCTGGTTGCTTTTGTGTTGATTTACATCGGCGGCAGTATTCTCAACCTTTCCGTCGAGCGTCTGGAAAACAGCTATCTTGCCTCCAAACAATTTCAGCTGGTCGAATTGCTCGACTCGGTCGTCCTCGATCTAAATAGAGCCGAGGACAAAGAGCACGAGTATGTTCTAACCGGAGACCCTGCTTGTTATCAGGGCTATAACAAAGCGATAGGTCGCATTGACGGCAGTCTGGCTAAGTTGCGGGAGTTGCTTTCCGATAACAAAAGCTATGTCATGCTACTCGATGAGTTGACCGAGTCAATAAGCTTCCGTCGCAGTTGCGCTGTCGAAGTAATGAAACAGCGTCAGTCGAGCGGCATGGAGGCAGCACTGCAGCGCTCGAAGACCTTTGACGAGACGCGCTTGACTAGCCACGTCGAGTGGTTGGCGCGGGATGTTTCTCACACGATCAATGCCGCTTTGACCAATAGATTCAGTAAGCTCAATAAAGATTCGATTACCAGTATGGCCGGTATATCGACGATTTTGATCACGGCCTTGCTGGTCCTGGTACTGTGCATATTTTTCGTAAATCGTTATGTGCAGGAGCGCACCTATGCCGAAAAGACTCTACGCGAGGCTCAGCAGGCGCTCTTAGAACGAGAAGCGCGCATGCGTGCCGTCGTCGATACTGCTCCCGATGGCATCGTCACAATCCGCTCCAGCGGCATAGTAGAATCTGCCAACGCTGTTTTTGGTCAAATGATGGGCTGCGATTTGACCAATATCATCGAGCGCGATATCAAGGTGTTTATCCCCGGCTTCCTTGGCGAGGGCTCGTCCGCTTTGAACGATCGTCGCCACGGTCAGGGCGAGACCCGGCCAGTTGGCGCCGTGCGTGAGCTGATGGCGGTGCGTGACAATGGCGACAAATTTCCGGTGGAAGTATCCGTGAGTGTGGTCAATCTCGGCAAATATGATGTCTATACCGGTATCGTCCGCGATATCACCGAGCGCAAAGAAGTGGAAGATCGGGTCAAAGATTTTTACTCGATGGTATCGCATGAGCTGCGTACACCGCTGGCATCAATTCGCACCGCTCTCGGTATCATGGAAAACCTCGCTCCCGATGAGACATTGACCAAGACCAGGCCTGTCGTGCGCATCGCCGCCACAGAGGCGGATCGATTGATGCGTTTGATCAATGACATTTTGGACATGCGCAAAGTAGAATCTGGCAAGCTGGACCTCTTGATGGATGTTCTCGACGCCGGCACCATTGTCCGTCGGGCCGTCGATGGCGTCAAAGGTTTGGCCCAAGAACAACACCTGATCATCGAGACGAAGGTTGAGCCCAACCTGGAGCTATATTGCGATGAAGACAGGACCCTGCAGGTATTGACCAATTTTCTGGCCAATGCGATCAAATTTTCACCCAGTGGCGGCACCATCCTTGTCGAGTGCAAAGGCATCGGTAATCGTTGCCGCTTCGCCGTCACCGATCATGGGCCGGGGGTGCCCAAGGCGCAGGTGCATAAGCTCTTCGGTCGTTTCGAGCAGTTGCGTTCCACCGACGGCAAACAGCGTCCTGGCTCCGGCCTGGGCCTGGCTATCGCCAAGGCGATAGTCGAGCAGCATGGCGGTCAGATTGGTGTCGAACAGCCGGACGATGGCGGATCGACTTTCTGGTTTTCATTGCCGCTGGCGCTTGACGAGGATGAAGATTCTGATCAGGATTTTGAAATTGATAGTGAGCATCTGGTTGCGCCAGTTGTCGGCGAATCCTCGACGATTGCTGCCAAAACCGTTGCCAGCTCGGCTGTCTTACCGGCGGTTGACGCCGCCGCCAAGTCGACTGTGTCTGCCACTGCTCTCTCGGCCGTCGCTAAAGGCAAAAGCAAAAAGACTAAGCGCGGCAAGCGCGGCTAAATCATCGGTAAAAAAGGAGTCGATCCTTGGGAGACGCGCTTGGTTATCTCGCCATCAAGGGCAAATCGAAAGACGAGGTCTGGTCAAATTTGCGCCTGACCAGAGCGCCTGAGCATGACATCGATGGTCTGAGTAGTGCCGCGCCGAACATCTGCATGTAAGCGGCAATCCGCCGCCGCTTTTTATGCATATCAAGTCGCGCCTAATCAAAGAGCGGAACGAAACGCCGGAAGAAGAGCGCCACGATTTCTACTTTTCCATTGCGGTCGATTTTTTCGAGCCCATGACCGGTTTTTCCTATTGCACAATCAGTAATCTGGCGGCTCCCAGTGATTATGAGTTTTTGTGCAAGGCGAAAGGTTGACGTCTTGAAAATTTAGAGCGGTGATAGCAGTGGTTTGCTCAGCTCGGTGCGCCAGTCTTCCGGATTGTCGCTGGCTCCTGGGCCGACCAGATAACATTCGTAGACGTCGCCGCTTGTTTTGTAGCCATTTTCTTTGATCCAGCCCATGAATGTTTGCCAGGCTTCAGCGAGGCCTTCGTAGGGGCCCTGGTAGATTGTTGTTACGACCTTCGATGCTGGTCTCGTCCAGGCCTGCACCCGGCCAATCGCTGAGACCGGGGCCGAAACCGGAATGCAGATGTCGAAATTGAAAGTTTCGGCCGTGATTTTGTGGTGATGCGCAAACCAGGGGCCGGTTGGGCCGATACCTTGCTCCTTCGCTGCCGCCATAGCCTCGCCAATGCCAGGGCCCATCACATTTTGTATAGTGGCCCGCGATGTTTCGATATGGATAATGGCGGCCTGCTGTTCAGGCATGTCGGCGATTCTAGGTGATTCGATCATTTTGATTCTCCAGGGTTTTCTCGGGCGATGAGCGGCAACAGTGCCTCGAGTCGGCTGTAACCGGCGGCCATGCCCTGCTCCATGCCTGAGCGGCGCGCCTGGTCTCTGGCTTCATTCGATTCGTAAAGGATGGTGATGGTGGCTCTGGTGGTACCATTTAAATCCCTAAATTCTGTCGTATTGATTGCCTGGCCGGGATACCATGGCGTATCAAATTTTTCGCTAACTACGAGGCGCTCGTTGATCACTATTTCTTGAAATATGCCGCCGATACCCATCTCAGAGCCGTCCTCTTCGAAGCGCCAGACGTATCGATAGGCGCCGCCTACGCGCAGGTCGATTTCGCATAAAGGCATCGTCCACCCGGGTGGGCCGAGCAGCCAGCGCCTGACCAGGTCTGGCCTGGTGAACGCTGCAAAGACGAGTGCCTTGTCTGCGTCAAAGTCTCGCGTGATAAGGATTTCGCGATCGCTGGGCGTCGTTACTTTGAAGCTATCGGGGAAAAACATGAGACCCTCTCATTGCTTGTTTTCGCGGTCTTTTTTTTGATTGGTTGGCTCGACCTTCGGTTGGGCTTTCAGGTCGTTCAGTAGATCGTCAAGGCGGGCAAAAGATGTGGCCCAGAATTGTCGATAATTTTCGAGCCATTCGGTCGCTTCGGCCAGACGCTTCGCCTCCAGTCGGCGCGGCCGTCTTTGCGCGTCGCTTGCCGTGGAAATCAAGCCTGCCTGTTCGAGGACTTTTAGATGACGAGAAATCGCCGGTTGTGACATGGCAAAGGGTTCGGCAAGTTCGTTGACCGAAACTTCACCAAGGGCCAGGCGCGCCAGGATGGCCCGTCTTGTTGGATTGGCCAGGGCGGCGAAAGTCAGATCGAGACGTTCCGACACTGCCTGTTCATAACTTGCGTGTTCCATAACGACTATGTTATATACATCGACTGGTTTTGTCAACGTCTCTTTTTGGTCGGCTGTCGCACTGTAGAAGTGCGCTACGATATTTCCTTGATTTGCGATATCGCAGTGAGGGCACTGATAGATGGTTTTTAAACCGATTGTGATGGCTCCAATGGTTGTTCCGGCCCTGCTCGCAGGCGCCGTCATCAGCGTTTGGCCTGCTAACGCTCAACATAGCGAGCAAATCGCCGCTACCTATTTATCGAATGTACCGATGGCCGCCTATCGATTGACAGGCACAACGCTTACCATCAACTATCCTCGAAATTGGAAGGTGGATGAGAAGCCGGATAAAGACACGCTGGTGAAATTTTCAGGAACGATTTCAGAGGGTCTCTTTGGTGCTGTGACAGTCGCTGTTTCTCCGCAAAATCAGCTCAGTCTGGCGACATTTTGCAAGGTCCTCGAAGAAGCGCATTTGAGCAAACTGCCTGGCTATCGTAAGCTTGCTGAAGCTAATATCAACTTCGGTGCCGATCGCAAAATGGTTGGTCTCAGTCGCGTCATTTCTCTCGATATGGGCGGCACCAGGATAACGCAAAGATGGATTGTTTTTCCTCTCGGTAGCGATTTTGGCTGCATGACTTTCATCTCTCCCAGCGAGCAGTATGAAAAAATCGCTCCATTATTTAACGACATGCTCCTGCGGCTGGCTTCCGGTTCTGCCAGTTCTAAAACTGCGGTGCGGGCTGCGACAGCGTCTAGCTCTCCGGTGCGCACCACGAGCGGTGCTGAGGTCGGGCGCAGTGGTGACAATCCTCAATACGTAAATATTAAAGCGAACGGCACACCGCTTGCCTTCAGCTATCCGCAGGACTGGCAGGTCGAAGAGGCCGGTGAAAGCAATCATCTGCTCAAAATAATCAAGAAAGGCGCGCCTGCTAATGCATCCGAGCTTTCGCTCTATTGTTCGGATATGCCGCCGAATACAAGCGTTGAGCAATTGCTGAACGGCCTGGAAGAAAAAATCTACAATGGTAAGAAGAATTATCGACTTGTGTCACGTCAGGCCTTAGCCTTTGGCTCGGGAGCAGGTGTCGAAGGAGTAGAGCAAGAGATATCCTTCGAGCACAACGGTGTGCCCTTAGCTCAGCGTATGGTCAGCTTTGTCGTCAAGGACAAATTTTATTTGCTGACATTGATCAGCTCCAGGGCAAGTGACGTCAACGGCGTAAACAGCCGCATATTGTTCAATCACATCAAAGCCAGCCTTTCTGTCAGCGATTAGATGTTGTTGTTGTCTCAATTATTTGAATCGATTTCTAAGAGGACTCACTCATGCACGCATACGCTAAAAAGATAATCCCGGCGGTTCTGTTTCTGCTTTCACTCACTTTTTCTCTCAGTCGGGCTGAGACTGCCACTCCGGCCAAGCGTGAGATCCTGGTCGAGTCGGATCATTCCTGGAATGGCTCGAAATATTCGAGCTATCCAGCCGGCGCGCCCCAGCTTACTGTTTTGAAGCTGACAATCGCACCGCATTCGAAATTACCCTGGCATACGCATCCGGCCCCGAATTCGTGCTATCTCCTCTCCGGGGAATTGACGGTGCATGATCGAGAAAGCGGCAAATCGGTCACCTATCATCAGGGAGAAGCCTTCGCCGAGTCGGTCGATCGAGTGCACCGCGGTGAGACCGGCGACGAGCCTGCCGTATTGATCGTCACCTATGCCGGGGTGGTCGGTCAACCGACTTCGATACCTGTCAAAGGCGAAGCTTCCGAGTATTGAGACTCGCGTCTTGTGGTATTGAAAAGCTGCTATTTTAAATAAAAATATTCGTCCTTGCCACCGGGATATGCCTGCAGATGCAGGCTCATCTGCTCGCCTTCGTTCGATCCAAGGTTTGGTGAAAAACTATAGTGGGCTAGATTTGATGAGATCGCATCATATTGATTGTCGGGCACGATCACGACGCTGATCACGCCCTGCTTTAAATAGAGGTCGCTCAGCACTCTGACGATTACGTCCGTTGCCGCTTGCCGGCTTTCTGGTGCATCGGCGAAGGCTCCGGTCATGACGCATCCCACCTGATTGGCCTCTGGCCTGAGTGGTATACGGCGTCTGAGGCCGATTACATGACCTTTGTAGTACCAAAAATCCTCGTAGACAACAATGGTGCTGCCGGAGTTGCCTTCCGCCTTGCGCGTATATTTGCGCAGATACACCCTGACCCGGGTGAGGGGGTGCAGGCGTGAGCCCTTGTAATTGAGGTATGAAGGCATGTCTCGTACATCTAGATAGAGTGCCCAATCAAATTGACTGAGTAGATGTTCGTTGCTCAACTCTTGTTTGATCGCTGCCAGCCCTGGTCGCTGAGTCAGCAGCAGAAAGGCAGCAGCTATTACGAGTGCCGCAATCGCTTTTTTTAGTTCTTTGCGAGTCGCATTTTTCATTTACTCACTCGTTTAAAAAAAAGCTTTTCGTCACAGGGTTGCGTCCAAGATTTTCCCATTCGTGAGTGGCATTGAAGCTGACCGGTATCGGTTTGGTCAGACCGGGGATTGAATACCAGGAAATGGGAAAGAGGAAGGCCGGTGCCATTAGCGATTGGACATTGAGTTCGAGGCCGTAGGCGCAGGGTGCTTTCGCCCCGTCCGGTTGCCAGGCTGGCGGCATGCACTTCGGTTCATTTACAAGGATAAATTCAGGCGCATGTGGCTGGCGGAAAACTCGCGAGGCGCGAAGTCGGAGATTGATCGTCTCTACGGTTACACCGCCGAGTTTCTTCAGTCGTGTCGCAAGAGAAGGATCGGCCTCCATCGTTTTGAAAGACTGCGAAAAGTTCTCTTGCAGGGCTAGATTGCGCGAATATTCGTTGACTATTTCCTGGGCAAGCATCCAGCGTATGGGCAAAATGCCCAGGTCGAGCAAGGGTATGAGAATGAAAAAAGCAAGGATAAAAAGGGCCGGTCCAAACTCGGCTAACTGACTCCCCGTCTCGCCCCGCAAGGGACAAGGCCTGGAGCGATGCTTGCCTGTGCTAGAATCTATCAGCATTGTTCAAGTATAGCTCACTGAAAAGATGCGAGTAAAGACGCGAGAAAAACGCGAGTAAAGGCACGATTGGTGAAAAAACGCCGTCCTCCTGGTAATATGCTTGTCCTGGTGTGCCTGACCATAGGCGTCATCATTGCTGTTATCATGCTTGGACTGACGTTCAATAGCTTCCTGTTCGGGCGTTCTCATGCCCAATTTGATGCTGACGGTATGGCCATGTCACTTGCGGCCGCAATAAATGCCGGCGATCGCGTCGGACAGATGAATGAACTGCTCGAGTCTTCTCGTGAGCTTGTTTATGAATCACGAGCCAATGCAGATGATTGCTCTGGGCAGGGACTGCGAGCCTTTAAGGGTCTGTACTCTCAACTGGCCGATGAGGCCAGGCAGGGGCAAGCTATGCTCGAGCAGGAGCGCCGTAATCAAATCCAGGTGATTTGCCAGGAAATTAGAAGCAATGTTCTGAAGGCCAATGCCTCCGGCAGCGCCTCTCGTCCTTTTGGCTTGCCCTGGCTGATTACCTCGGATCCACGTATTGAACAAGTCGATCTAGGTAGTATCAAAAATGTCGCCTCCAGTGTTTCCAGTCTCGACGGACTGGATGACCTGGCCCGCTCGGACCTTGATAATCACTTCGTCAATCCGCTCAGTAAGCTCTTCGACGGCAATATTGATGCCAGGCTGCCGACGGTTGACCGGGATCTCGATTTCAAATTTTGCAGCTTGCCTGCCTGTGTGCAAGGTACCGCTGCGCCTGCTCGCAATGTTTCTGCGCAAGCTTTTCTCGGTTCTGCCTGCATCATTGCCGGTGGCGCTCCCACGCATACGCTGCCAGATTTTGTACCAAGCGCAGTGCTTGTCACTTATACACTCGATACTCAGTTTGGCCGAGACAGTAAAAATCAGACCGCCCTCAGCCTTCTGTCGGCTGCCACTGCCCATGGTGCTACTGTCGGATCCGGGGGCGAGCTTGTCGACGACGATCCGTCCAGTCAGCGATGACTCTTTGTGAAAAGTATGAAATCAATGCACAATAGGCGCGCGCAATCTCTGGTTGAGGTGACCGCTGGCATTGCTATTCTCTTGCCTGTACTTCTGGTGCTCTTCGATCTGAGCATGTTATTTCTGGCCGTTCAAGCCAATGAATCAATCTGTCGCAACGCCGCTCGCGCTGCCGCTGCCGGAGATCCTCTCGATGCGACCGTGCGCGCTCAGGCGGTCGTTAATGCTGCCAATCTTAGCTCAGGTGGGGCTCTGATTTCCCATTTTTGGCTGGTTCTACCGATTGCCGTCGTTGTCACCGATCGTCCGACCAGCCAGGAAGATCCGCTCACGGGTCGTGAGAGCAATCCCGGCGGCCCTGTCACCGGCACAGTCGCTGTCTCCACCGAAGTAGATGTCCGGCCTTTTGTTGTTTATCGCCTGTGGGGCGGCAAACTGCCGATGAAATTCAGAGCCAGGCATATTTTTCCCATCAGTTTCACTCAACCGACCCTTTAGGTGAGATCTGTTGCTTGACGCTTGCCGCCTCAGATAGAGGCGTTTGCAGTCAGGACCGGTACCGATTTGCGCAGCTGATAGCGACCGTGCGATCTGGTCAAATTTTCCAGGATTGCCGTCAGCTTAATCATTTGATAGGCCAGCCGTTTATGTACGTCCGACTGCTGCTGGCGGATTGGTTTCATGAGCACGCTTCTGCTCATAAGAGCAAGCATTGAGACTTCGCACGAGGCCATCGACACTCCATTCCCAAAGGCGCTTCGTTTGAAATTTCTTCTGCCAATGCCGTCGTCCAGCATCATGTCGTCTACCTGCAGGCTCCTTGGTGAGACCGTCACTTCCTGGCCGATCATCAGGCTTACGCTCTTCGTTCCTTCAAGTGAAGCCAGGCGCACGTCTCCGGGGCTGCTGCAGGCGGTCAATCTCAGGTCGTGACCATCGTAGCCGAGAATGAAAGTGGCACCACGTTTGACCTCCAGTTTGGCCAGAGACGTCAGGATATTCATGTCGTGCAGAGCGTGGACCACCTGATTACCGCCATGCCAGCGCATCGTCACCGGGGTATTAGCTGGTTTGGCAGCCGACGCCGTCTTGCTGTGCTGTTTCGATTTTGCCTCGCTTTCGAGATTCTCGAATCCCTTCGAGGTCAATAATCTCGATCCTGTATCGCTGAAGAGGTGGGCAAGTGCGACCTGGGCACCATTAAAGTCATCGTCTATCTCGACTGCCGCTCCAACCAGTGGCGTTGCAGTTTCATAAGAGACCAGGGTGAAACTATTTGTATTGAAGGTACTGCCATTGAATCTGACTCCGCTCGAGCCCAGGGCGTCAAATACCATTGCTCCGCCGAAGAGATTGAGCTGCGCTGCGCTTTGCCCGATCGTCGGGGGAATTGATGTCACTGACGGTGAGGAGCCGGCGCTGGTGCTGAGGTCGACCAAACCAGCCGCGGAAGAATTCTGGACAATCGCACCGGAGGCAGCGGTGAAGCCGACCAGGTTGTTGATCATCGTTTGGCGGCCTAGAGGTTGAGAGCTACCGTCCGGCTGAGGGAAGGTCGGTAGAGCCAATACCGTACCTGGTGTCAGGTTGAAGGCTCCGGCAAGTTGAGTGCTGCTGGTCAGACCACTGCCGATTTCGATGCCTCCGCCCCTGGCATCGGTCGCCATAGTGCCGACGGCATCGGCGGTAAATGTCGGCGAGGTACCGTAAACACCTGCGCTTGCCAGCATCTTGATATTGCCACCGGCGGCGGTGAATTGACCGTCGAGCACCAGATTCCCTTTCGAGGCCGTCATTGTTAGATCTCCGCCCACCGTTTGCAGCTGACTGCCGCTATCTATTGTGATATCGCCGGATCTGGAAGTCAGGCTGAGCGAACCGCTTGTCGATATGTCGGTCGGAGCCAGTATGCCGCTGAAATAGTTGGGACCGGTCGTGCCTAGTGAGATGCTTGTATCAGGCAGACTGATAGCACCGCTTGACGCTATAGTTACCGCTCCTGCCAGAGGAGAAATTGTCACGTTATTGAAAGTGATTGGGCCGGCTGTTAAGTTGAGGTTGCCGCCTGGATTGCTGATTGTAATTGCGCCACCATTGTCGGTCAGCGCCCCTGTTGTCGAAAGGTTGAGCGAATCGGCCGTCACCGGTCCGACGACATTTATTGCATTTCTGCTCGCTACCTCGACTGTGCCGGCGCTCTGTCCGGAGATATTCAACGCACTCGATGGTGAGACGTAGAGCGGACTGCTCAAGACGTTAAATGTCAGTGTGCCGAAGTTGGCCGCCGCTGCTTCCTTGATCAGGATGCTGGATGCATTGGCTAGAGTCGGAGCCGCTGTTGCATCAACAATTGAGAGCACTGTTGCATTTATTGATTTGAGCGAGATCTGGCCTGGAGCTGTCGAGAAGCTCTTGCCGCCCGATTGAATGTTGACATTGCTGGCAGACAGGCTCCCGGCGCTCTGTAATATGCTGCCGGTCGAATCGATAACGATCGTACCGGTATCGCCGGCAGTGCCAGCTGAGAGTTTGCCCGTCAGGCTGATCGTACCGGCAGCGGTCTTTGAGGTGCCGGTGTTGGCGGCGCCGCTGGCCAGTGAGAGTGTGCCGTTTTTAGCGGCGCTGACCGTGCCGCTGATTTGCAACTTGCCGTCTGTATTGATGCTCAAGCTGCCGTCACTGGTAAGCTTGCCACTTATCGATAGCACACTATCGTTTTTGCCGTTAATGGCGCTGACGTAGAGGCCTCCCTGGGAAAGCACGGCCGGTGGGGCGGCGCTAAATTGCAGGGTGCCGGCAATTAAAGCTTTTGATGTTCCGGCGATGTTTACCGCGATTGGATTGACCGCCTGGAAATTTTTCAGATTGACTGTATAGCCGCTGACGATGTTGAACGCGCTGAGATTTTCCAGAGAGACAGTATTTGCTATCGTAAGCGTTCTGCCGGAAAAGTTGATGCCTGAGTTTGATATCGTAGACAGATTGGTCAGAGCCGTTTTTACCGAGGCCTGACTCAGGTCCAGGTTGGAAATAGCCTGGACTGTGCCGTTGGAGTTTATCGTCGTATTGCTTCCCAGCGATATCGTCGAGGCCGTGGCGCCGTTGAAAACTACGGTGGTGGCATAAGCGCTGTTTTCAGGATTGTTGAGATTGACCGTAGTGCCGGTGCTGACCAGGCTGCTACCGAAATAAGCGGTCGTGCCCGTGGTCGGTAAAATGGTCGTAGCTGTGCCGTCGATGTTGACTGCTACCTGAGCGGGGATGGTGCCCTGTGCGACGGAGGTCGGCATCGGTCCGCTGATCAGCGCTACGCCCGTCGTATATTGCAGGCCCGGCGCAGTGCCCTGGTAGTCCCAGACTCTGCCTGACCCATTTATAGCGACGTTATTTTCGACTGTGATTGTACCGGCTGTATTGTCATTCTGGACAATAACCGGCCCGCCACTGCCGGTGATATTACCGGCTATGTCGATATTTCCGCTGGACGTACTCTGATTGTGTAGAGTAACGCCTCCAAAGAGTGATTGCACCGCGGCGCCACTGATAACATTGATGTCGGAGGCACTGGCCAGTTTGAAATCGCCGGCGCTGAGTATTCCCGCAAGAGCGACTGGGCCAGAGCCGGTATTGGCAATATTGACCAGCCCGGCAGAAGGTGTATTGAGCGTTATGTAGCCGTTATTGGCGAAGACATTGACGGCGAGCGTGCCGCCTGCGCTGCCCAGATCGATCATAAACGGTGTGTAAGTCGATGCCGGTGGTACCGTGGTGCCGGGTGCAACTGGTGCCAGTGTGCCGATATTTCCGGTCTGGCTCGAGAGGACAATGGCCGCTGCCGTGACAACGTTTGCCGGCGCTGACTGGACGATGTCTCCGGCCGCTTGGATGGTGACGCTCGTCGTCGTGGCCGAACCGACGGCTCCTCCCAGGGTGATGCTGTAGCTATCCCTGCCGCTGCTGGTAGAGTTAGTCAGACTTATCGTGGAGGCATTAATTGCTCCGGTTGTGGCAATCGAGCCGAGGCTGTTTGTGAAGGCGATGCTGGCCAGGCTGGCGGAGGTGCCAAGACTCAGTTGCACATTGCCAGCATTGTTGACGGTGACAGCGGTCGTTCCATCTCCCAATACATTCAAGGTGAGCGTATTGGTTGAGGTATTGATGTTTTGAATACCGCCGCTGCCGGTATTCAGTGTGACACCGCCGGTTTCTGCCATTAGATAGGGCGTGCTCAACGCCATGGCGTCCGGCATGATTGCCCCGGCCGTATTGCTGCCGCCCTGCGAGGCGTCGAGGGTGATGCCGCCCCTGCCGATGATGTTTGCACCGAGGACTATGTTGCCGCCGGTCGAGAGTAGCACCGCACCATTTGATACTACCGCGCCGACGACGTTTATGTCGCTGGTCGAAGTTACGCTCACTGTCCCCGGTGTGGACGAATCGAGATTTGACGATGCGTTGAGTGTGAGTGGGTTACCGGAAGCATTTGCGATATACAGGCTGCCACCGGTCATGGTGAAGGTCAGTGCGCCGACTACTGTGCTGAGCGGCGCCTGGGAGGTGCCGAGCGCTCCCCTGCCTCCGCTTAGTGTTAATGCCCCGGTCGTTATCGTGCCGCCGCCCGAAATCGTCCCCTGGCCCGAGGTCGAAAGGGCGATAGTGCCGCCGGAAACACCGCTTGTGCTGAGGGGGCCGGCCAGGATAATGCCGGCTGCCGAGGCGATAGAGATGTTGCCGTCTGCCGTGGCGCTGGTCATGGCAATCGTAATGCCGCTGCCGCCGATTGTCAGAGGTGCGGCGGCGCTATTTGCTTGGGTCAGGCTGATCAGGCCGGCGGCTCCGCCTGTGCTCAGGCCTTGTGCGCTAAGTGTCAGGGCGCCGCTTGAGGTATTGAGAGTCTGGGCATTGATGACAATGGAGCCGCCGTTACCGGTCACATTTGTCGATGCGGCGCTGTCGGCGGCGAGGGTCCCGGCTGTGCTGGTCGAGATAACTGCACCTTTTGCCGTAGATGCAAGATCGATGTTGCCGCCGTTGCCGGCAGAGTACGTATTGCTGCTTCCCAGTGCCGTGACGACAATATTGGTCGGGTTGAAAACGATTCCACCCGTGCCGAGGTTGACTACACCAACCGCACCGCCGTTGGAGCCGACCGCCGAGAGCGTGCCCGTTACACCATTGGTGGCAGCGGCACCGATATTGAAGGCATTGGCGATCGAATTTGAATTTACCGTGATGGCGATAACGCCGCCCTGTCCAGCAATATTATCGGTATTGCTGTTGGTGTATTCGGTGCCGCCATCGACATTGAGCCCGCCGCCACTGATCAAGATTGTGCCACTGCTGCCGGTGGCTTTGAGGGTCAGTGTCCCGCCGTTACCACCGGCGGCAATGGCACTACCGGCCGCTGGTGCGACGGTGAGATTGGCAATCTGGTTATTGATTGAAATACCGCCCGAGCCAGTGTTGACAATCGAGATTGTGCCGCCATTGCCGGCTATTCCGCCGGCAACGGCCGATAGCTGGGAGCTGGAGTTTATCTGGAATGGGTTATTGACGGAAGTTTTGGTGATTATAGAAATCTGGCCGCCGTTGCCTCCGAAATATCCTCCTGCTCCAGTAATCGAGTTTGCATCGTAGGAATTTGCCAGGTGAAAGACGGTGATTTGTGAACTATTGTCGGTGCTGGATACGTTTTGATACTCCTGCATCGGTACACCGCCTACGGTGCCTGAGATCAAGACCAGCTCATTGGACGCGAAGCTGCCGGCAAAATTGCTCAGGCCGGTGATTGTGACCGGATTACCCGACGCTGTCGTGGCGTTGCCGCCGTTCGCTGAGTCAATGGTAGTAGAGCCGGCGCCACCGTTGGCGGCTAGCTGACCGGTGATTGTCACTGGACCATTGGGTGCTTGCAGAGAAATATTGCCACCGGGTCCGCCGTTAACACGAAATTGCGTATCTGACGGATTAAAAGCCTGTGCTGTCACGTTAATGGCGCCCGTAGCGACAGTGATACCGCCGGCGCCATTATTTACGACAGTGATATTGCCGCCGTTCCAGCCGGTCGCGGAGAGCTCGCCATTAGTCAGAGCAAGAGGTGTGGCACCGTTGTTGGCGACGATGGTTATAGTGCCGGCCAGTCCCTGTGAAAATGTTGCGCTTGGAGCGCTGGCGTTGACGCTCAGATTTGTGTTTATAGTGACCGGACCCTTGGGCGATTCGAGGGCGAGAGTACCGCCGTTGCCGGGCAGATTTGGTGTTGAAGCGTTCAGGCCGTTGTTATAAGTGAGTAAGGAGATCGACCCTGGCATCACTGTCATGCCGCCGGTGCCAGTGTTTACGACCGTGATCGAGCCGGCATTTCCGTTGCCGGCATTACCCTGACCACCATCAGCGATCAGAGCCGTTTGCACACCATTGGCCGGGACGTTTGCTCCAGCACCGATCACAAACGGTTTGCTACTGCCGCTGTTCAGAGTAATCAGTATGTTGCCGCCGCTGCCGGCGTAGTTGGCACCATTGGCGCCGACGCCAGATCCACTCATACCTCTGACGTCGAGACTGCCGGCAATCGAGACCGGGCCGGCGGTTGCTCGCAGCGAGATGTTGCCGCCGGTGCCGCCGAAATTGACCAGGTTATTTGGCACGTTTGCGACCGGGTCGGTCGATGCCGAGATGCCAGCGGCTGCTATAGAAATGCCTCCGGCCCCGAGATTGGTGACGGAAACCGTTCCGGCCGAGTATCCGTTTGCTTTGAGTGTGCCGCTGACACCATTGGCGGTGCTACTGGCATTGACTGTAAATGGTGAGCTGCCACCGTTTGCGGTGATCTCTATCGTTCCGCCATTGCCGCCATTGTAGTAAGCTTGCAGGGTGGCAGTTGCGCCGTCGTAGGTGTTTGCGACTGGGGATACCGTGACCGTATTGGTGGCGAGATTGACGGCCGTCACGGTAAGATTTTCTTGTATAGAAACGCCGGTTTTCGTACCTGTCAGCCAGACGTTTTGACCAAGGAAATAGCCCGAAGCATCAGTGACGCTAAAAGATTGCGCGCCGGGAGAGATTGCGCCGTTCAGGCTCTGGGTGAAGATATTCTGGGCGCCACCACTGACGTCGAGGGGGGCGTTGACCACGACATTGCCGGCCGGTGCATACAGTCTGATCGTGCCGCCGTCTCCGCCGGAGCTGTGAAATTGTGCATTAGCCGCAAAGGCATTGACGGCGACATTGGCGGTGCCGCCGCTGCTATCGATTCGGATGCCGCCGATACCAGTGTTTCCCAGGACGATTGTGCCACCGCTGCCGATATTGTTGGCAATTTGATTGGCTGGTGCAGCAGTCGGTAGAGCCGCTGAGGGGACGTAGCCATAGGCCGTAATCGTGCCGATTACACCATTCGTTTGCGCTGTAACCGGACTGCCTACTTCAAATACAGCTTTGCTGTTAGTATCTATTTCTACATAGCCACCATTGCCCGGTGGCTGGGCCTGGCCGGCCTGGCCGGCGCTGGCGTCGATACTGCCCAGGCTGAGGACGGCACCGTTCGCCTGCAAGACCAGATGTCCACCATTGGCGCCAGGATAATTCGCATCGCCATTTGCAGCCTGCACCTGCAAGTTTGCATTGATACCATCTTTACTGCCGACTGTGATTGCGCCACCAAGGTTTACTACCGTGATGCTGCCGCCGCTGCCAAACGCCCCAACACTGTTTGGAGTGCCCGGATCGGCCACGTTGCCGTTTGCCACCAGGCGGCCGGCGACACCGTTGGGGGCTGATGACGATGCTTCTCCTATATTGAAGGCTGTCGCGCTATTGGTCGTTATCGAGATGATGCCCCCGTTGCCACCCGGATTGCCACTGGCGCCGGTGTACTGACTGGCGGCACCGCTGGCGTTTAGGGTTGCGCTGATATAGACAGATCCCGATTGCGAGCCGCCCGGATCTTTGTTAGCTGCGATCAGCGTTATATTCGCTCCCGTGCCGGAGCTTGTTATGGGATTGGGCGCGCCCTCGAGTTGCGGCAAATTATTGCTGCCGGCTTGCGGCGCGAGATTGAGGGCAGCCGGACTGACGTAGATATTGCCGCCGGATTTGACCAGCAATGTGCCGCCATTACCACTGCCGGTATCGCTGGTGGCGGCTATTGTGAAGTTGCCCTGGCCGGTCGCGAGTGGATCGCCTATATTGACCGAGGCCCCGAGACCGGTACCGGTGGTGGTGATCGAAATGCTCCCGGCATTACCTCCGCTAAAATCTCCGGCATTGTATCCGTTCGTACCGGATGCCTGTATTGCTACGGCACTGCCCCCGATACCGGGCGTGATATTAAACTGTTTGGCCGTCAGGGCGATCGTACCGCCGTCGATGCCTGTGCTTATGACGGAGCCTGGCTGCGAGCTTATCGTGCTGCCGCCCGACAGGTTCATTGTGCCGCCGGCAGACAAGTTAATATAGGATGATGGCAGATCTACCACTACCGCTCCTAGCGCCGTGGCATAAATAGTATTGGCCTGATTGCTGACTGAACCGAGGGTCAGATTGCCACCGCTTGTCACCGATATCGTCGTCGTCAACGGCAGATTGCCGATGGCGTAGGCCCCTCCAGCTGCCTTGAGGCTGCCGACTACGGCCGAAGTGGGCAACAGGGTGCCGGCCGAAAAAGCGCCGCTCTGAGTGATGCTGGTGCCGCCACTGGTCTGCTGTGCAAACTCGTAGGAAAACGGCAGGCTCGATATCGCCTGGCTCGTCGCTATGGTGATATTGCCACCACCGGCGCTGGCAGTATTTGTGCTGCCGGTGAAGACGGTGCCGGCTGTTTTTATTGCACCGACGCTGATTGCATTGCCGGTCGGCGCCCCGGCGAAGATTGACACGTTGCCGTCGGTGGCGAAGGCATTGCTTGTATAGTTGCCGCCGGTTTTGATGTTCGCCGAGGAAGCCAAGTTGACTACACCGGTGGTGCCACTGCCGCTACTGGCGCCGAGGGCTACGATAGTGACATTGCCGCCCGACGATGCCAGGCTTGTCACCAGAGGTGCTGAGCCGGTGGTGTCGATAAAATTGAGGGCGTTGAAACTAATATTGCCGCCGCTGCTTGATGGCCCGCTCACGACGAGCGGCACATTTATCCCTTCCGGGCTGCCGGCTACCGACAGTGATAAGGCCGGTGTCTGGGAATAAGAGAGGGCAGCACCGGCGACGAGAATAACGTCGCCGCCGTAAATGCCGGCACCGCCACCACTGATTACCCCGGCGGGAGACGTGTTTATGCCCGGGGTGTTGGATTGATTGGAATCGATTAAATTGTTTCCGGCAAATATGGCCACGTTGCCACCGGCAAATCCGGCGACGGAACCACCCGTCGATATCAGGCCGCCGATTTGCACCGTGCCGCCCGCTGCTACCGTGACGGGACTGGCGCTGGTATTGATATTTCCATTGAGAACGATGTTGGCCGGTTGGATTGCTCCGAGAGAATAGGTATTACCCGCATTGGTGACGCCGCCATTGAGGACCTGGATCGCCGTGCTGATTTGCGGTGAGGCCGCCATGATAGTGACGCTTCCGTTTCCAGCTGCCTGCGATGAGGCTGTGTTGATAGTGCCGGCGACGACCGCATTGCCACTGCTCGCCCCGCCTGCCAGGACGACATTGCCGTTGCTGAAAGTGGCACCGCTGGAGGTGCCGGCTGCTCCGCCCGTACTGATCGTCGTCTGGGGCATGTAGATTGTCCCTGACCCGCTGTTCGTGCCGGCAAATGCCAGCATCGTCACGTTACCGCCGTTAAAAGGGTTTGACGTAGTATTCGTCGGTACAGTAGTGACTGTGACGGCATTGTTGCCGAAATCGATCTTGCCGCCAGTGGTGCTACCACCGTTTATCGTCACCGTCGTAGTGGTATCCCCAGTCGATGTGCCGTTGCCGGTGGTGCCGGTTGTCGGTGTGAACTGGGCTCCGGCCGCGAGTAAAATATCGAAGGAGCTGCCCACGGAATTGGATGTGGTGAGAGTCGGTGAAGAGCCTGCAGGCACCTTGATGTCACCGGTGGCAATGATGGCGATGCCGGAAGTGTTGGATGTGATACCACCATTGATCGAAATTGAGCCGACGTTGAAGAAGGTCGGGTCGCCACTGACGGTTAGTTGACCCAATTGAAGGTTCGGGGACTTTGTATAACTGTGCAAATCTCCCGCCGTGACGTTGACGGGACCGCTGATGTTGTCGGCATTGATGTCGACCGAGCCGCAGCCGGAATAAATATTTAAGTTTCGAGCGTAAACATCGCCGCCTGTCAGTTTGAAATCATTGCTACCGGCGAAAGCGGATGTGCGGACGTTTACATCGCCGCTCGTGGCCTGGAGCGCACCGCCTGTGTTGGTGATGGCGATATCGGCTGGATTTTGCGTGCTCAGGTTGATGTTACCGCTGGTTGATGTTATTAATCCGGCGTTGATCACTTTGCTTGCACTGATATTGATATCGTGAAGTGCGTTTATGCTAGCTGTCGTACCGCTCTGGGCTGCATTGATCAGCGCCGTGCCAGCCGAAATCGAGAGGCTGCTCTGGCTTGCAATTTGACCTGAGTTGGTCAGAGTGTCTGCCGCGGAGAGGGTGAGAGGGACCAGACTTTTTATCGACCCGGAATTGACGATATTGGCAGCGTCTATGGTGGCGGAAGCACTGCTTGGATTTTCGATGATTAATTGCCCGGCGTTGACGATATTGCCGGAGAGTACAAGACTTGTCGATTCGTCGAACGCCTTGACCCCTTTGGGGATGTACAGTACTTCGGTAGATTGACCGAAGTACGAAGGGATGATGAAACTGCCGCCGACGATATTGCCCTTGGCGTCGAGGCGAAGAGTCTGATGACCTGTAGTCTGTACCTGATAAGCGGCCAGACTTTCTCCCTCAGTCAGGGAGCCGTTCAGGGCGATTTGTTTGTGCAGGCCCTGTTCGACGATCGTTATCGATGTTTGGCTCAGATTTGGTGCGACATGACTCAGTCTTACCGTCGAAGACATGGGAATGGCGTGGGGCAATATCTGAGTATTGGCAAGATGGTGTTGCGCCTGAAA
This sequence comes from Cyanobacteria bacterium REEB67, assembly GCA_018971775.1. Lineage (GTDB taxonomy): Bacteria > Cyanobacteriota > Vampirovibrionia > Obscuribacterales > Obscuribacteraceae > REEB67. The sequence continues at coordinate 27,215 of JAGXAB010000016.1, forward strand.
GGCCGCTCCGGGGTTGTGCGGTGTAGTCTGGAGTGCTGAGAGAAAGGCCTGATCGTTCGCCTGCGCGGCGCTTGGAAATAGTGCAAATTTTGCCACAGCCAATGCCAGGGCGCGCGAGGAAAGCGTCGTGAATTTCATTTTTTAAGTCCCGGATTGAGGAATGTTCTTTGGAGCTGAAATCGATCAGGTGAAATTGAGGATCAGGGACACACCGCCGGCGGTGACAGTGGCCCAACGTAGGTTACCTGGATAGTGCCGCCAAATTTTTGGAGCTGTCCCTGCACCGCACTGCGGTTTAGTTGGCAACCATTCTGGCCCGGGTTTGGTGCGGGTAGCAGATTTTTTGCACCACAGAACTGACTGGCATAGTTTTGCGTGGCCGGAGCTATTTTTGTGCCGCAGGCTGGGGCCGGATCCGGGAAAGCATTGCAGATTGAGCAGCCGTAGGGGAAGACGCCGGGTCGCGCCAACCCAGTCTTGGGATCGACGCAATTGTCATCGCATCCTTTTGTCGTATCGCCGTTGATGATCTTTACCCAGGAATTCTGGAAGTTTGCCGTCGTTCTATAGGTGAGCGTACCGCCCGCTGCCGGGCCTGAGTTGTATGTCCAGTACGGGCCGCCGACCGGGGGAGTGATTTGCATTTTCATCTTGGAGTTAGCCCCACCCAAACATGTGATGTCTACCGATTCGGGAGCCGGAGTGTATGTTGTCGTGCCGGCGTTTGTAATTAGACCGGTCAGATTGACACTGCCTTCAAATCCGTTGACGCCATTTGGTGGGAAGGCAATGGCCGGATGTGATGGATAGGCTGAAATATCTTGATTGAATTGCGGGCCGGGAGTGGTATTTGGAAATGGCATCGCGACTAGTGGGCATGCTGCCGACTGTCCCTGAAAACCGATGTTGAATCCTTGTATACAGTACGATTGCAACTTGGTATTGGGATTAACCGATACACTGTAAACCTGAGCGGAATGTCCTCGTTTAAGTGTGAACCAACCAGTCGATGGGTTAGTGAATAAGGTCAGTGCTTGCGGCGTCGAATTTGCCGTCAAATCGACGTAACGCATGTATCTGATATCTGATGGACAGCCGTCTTGAGCCGGTGCGTTGCCGCCATGCACCTTGCCCTGGATCACGACGAGTACCACGGCATCGGCTGGTGATGCATTGTATAAAACAATTTTTGTCGCCCAGTTCGGACCGACCAGAGCAGCGGCTTGCGCCACCGGAGAGAACAGAAAACCGATCGCAATCAAGACTGTGATCAGAGCAAGCAACCGTTGTTTCATTGTCAAGGTTCTCGGCGAAGGTGAATTATATGAAACAACTATAACATGCAAAACCGGCATAAAATGGTCTAGATTTGGTCGATTGAAATCCTCAAACGATTGAATGGTCACTATCCACACTGCTCAAATTAATGATCAGTCTCAGCTATTGCCGGTAAAATCCGACACTCGTGTATTGCGCCTTGCGTCTGGTTTTGAAAAAATGGAGATGGTTTCGTGAAATCTATTCCGCGGTCACTCTGTCTTACATTGCTTCTGGCTATTGGACTGCTGAGCACCGCTTCTGGTGCTAATGTTTTGGCCTTGGATAGTGCCAATAGCAATGCCATAACAGAAGAGGCGGTGGTTCTTTTCAAGCAGGGCAGACTGGCGGAGGCTCAAGAAATAGAAGATGCCGCGATCAAGCGAAACCCTTCCGATTGGCTTTCCCATGCGACAAAGTCCTATTTTTTTTGGCATGAGGGAAATGTCCCTGATGCTATCGCCGAAGGTCAGAAGGCGGTGCGATTCGGTCCGGAAAATGCCGTAGCACTTACGAATCTCGGTCACATCTATCAGCAATTGGGCGGCTATCGCGATGCCATACCGCTTTATGATAACGCTTGCAGGTCCGCACCTGATGACTGGGTGTCGCGTATATCTCTTGCCCAGGCTTACGTTGGTGCCGATCGACCGGAAGAGGCGCTGAATGTTTTGCAGACCATGGCCGCAAAAAATAGCAATGATTTCGCCTGGAATTATCAACTTGGAATTTCCTACCTGACACTTGAAAAACCGGCATTGGCTATGTCAATACTGGACAAAGCCGTCGAAGCAGCCGCAAGTCCGGAGCAGAAAATTGCCGCTGAAACCGATCTTCTGGTGGCACTGATTCAAGCCAATGAGTTAAGGCGCGCCGCTGCACTGGAGCCTACAGTGCTGGCGGTGACAAACAGAGCAGAACCTTTTGTCCGCGCTGCTGCGGCACTTTTGTCTGCATCTTCACCTGAGGCGGGAAACAAACTGCTGCAGTCCGCGCTAAGCAATCTAAATGGTGCCGGCGCAAGTGAAGCATTCTTTCGCCTCGGGCGCGTTTTTGAATCTAAGGCATGGGGCAAAGGCAAAGACAACAATTTTTCCGCTGCCTGGTTGGAGCTTTCGCGTCGCGCCTATACTCAGGCTGCGGATCTTGATCCCGGCGCTGCTAAAAATCATCTTGGGCTGGCATCTGTCCTCGAACGCCAGGCTAACCAGACTGCAATGGTCAAGGAGCTTGGGCAGGCCACAATGTTTGTTGCATCTGATTCTCTAGCGCCTTTCCTTGCAGCTCATCAAAAAAATGGTGTGGATTTGATCGCGGTCAACTTTCAAATACCAACTCTCAGTTGTAACTGTCATGCTGGCAAAATCGAAAATTCACTGCGATCGATGAGTGGCATTTCGCTTATTGCCCTGTCGCATTTGAAGCCCTATTCTGGAGTAATGCTTGCCGATCCGTCAGCGGTAAAAATTGATTCTTCTCTTTCCCAATGCCTGGAGAAAGTCTTTGAGCTGACTCCTGTTCTAAAAGAAGTGACGCCGCCGATAACCTTCAGCTTGATCTCCCAGGAGCCCATCAAATCAGTCAGCGATGCTGTTTCAATCTACCAGCGAGTTATATGCGGTGACGTGCTCGATTTTCCGCGTCGATTTGATCCGATCCAGCTATCTTTGCCTCAACCACAGGTGGCAGAACGTAACCACTCCGGCTTGTAGTGAAATCTAACTGCCTCGCCGATCCTGTCATCCTTTTGTCTATTAAAATCGGCTATTTGGGGGATGTCGCTAAGCGCCGACCCTGGATAAGATGGTAGAGGCGTAAACCGTAGCGCGCACCCAGAGCGTGATGGTGTGATGATGGTGGTGGATAATTTTTCATGATGGTAAACATTGTGCAGGCAGATGATTTGACGTCCTTTGCTGACCATCTCACGGACATAGTCTGGAAGGTCGGTCGGGACTCTTCGATGGTCTTTGCTAACAAGCACTGGTTGCGTTTTGCCGGCCTGGGCAGCCCTGCGATCCCGTGTCAATTTCCGCCCAGGGAGTTTATTCACAGTGACGACCATCAGAAACTCGACTCGCTCTGGCAAACAGCCCAGAACAATCGTACTGAATTTTCTGTGGAAGTCCGATTACTCTGTGCCAGAAGCGAGACCTATTTCTGGCACTTGATGCGTGTTTGGCCCGTATTGAAAGCTCGTTGCCTGTCGGCATCGGATAACCACGACAATGTCAGAAGGCAACACAGTCGAGTGCGTAGCGAGAGAGCAGCTGTCTCGTACTGGTTGGTGATGTGTACAGATGTCCATGCACTGAAATCAACGCAAAACATGTTTCAGCTGGTTATGGATAATATTCCGATCTCTATTTTTTGGAAAGATCGCAACTCTGTCTACCTTGGCTGCAATCAGTCGTTTGCCGCCGATGTCGGCAAACAGCATACTGAGGATTTGGTCGGTCTCACTGATTTTGACAATCCTTCAACTCGCGAAGAATCAGAGTTTTTCGTCAAATGCGATAAACGGGTGATGGACTCCGGCAAGCCCGAATATCACATCATTGAAACGCAGGTGCGTCCTGATGGGGTGCAGTACTGGCTGGATACGAACAAAATACCGCTTCATGATGCAGGGGGGGCGGTCATAGGCGTCCTCGGTATGTACGAGGACATTACGAAGCGGGTATTGATCGAGCAGCAGCGCGAGGATTTTGTGGCCACGCTCACTCATGATTTGAAAAATCCACTACTTGGGACCAATCGTGTGCTGGACCTCTTTGCCGCCGGCAAGCTTGGTGCTCTGGATGAAAGTCAGAAGCAAATTGTGGGACAGCTCAAAGATAGTAATACGGCATTAATAAGTCTGATCCAAAATCTGCTCGACGTTTACAAATACGATAATCTGGCTCGACTAGCCGACTACGAAGAGGTGAGCCTAAAGGCTTTCTTGCTTAATATCATGGATAAATATCAGGTCGTAGCCGGTCAGCGCCAGATTAGTTTGAGTCTGCATCTTTCGGATGAGGCGCATAAAGGCATGATTAGTGTTCATGCTATGGGACGGGTGATGCAAAACCTGCTCGATAACGCTCTCAAATTCGCACCGCAAAGAGGATATGTGTCAATCAATGTCAATAAATTTGACCAGTCCTTTTCGATTGAGGTTAGAGATGATGGCCCCGGTATCGATCTCGAGGATCAAAAGCAATTATTCAATCGATTCTGGCAGGGAGCTCCCGGTAAGAAGTTTGCACATGGTACCGGGCTTGGTCTTTACTTGTGCAAGCAGATCATCGAGGCGCACAAAGGCAAGATTGTCTGTCGCAGTACTCCCGGTAAAGGCGCTTCATTTACCGTTACTTTGCCCGTCAATGTTATTGCCACCATGTAGTGCCAGTAAATGACTATTCGCATCCTGATCGTAGAAGATCATCCTGTGAACGGCCTGGACTGCGCATCGTGCTCGAAGAGCAGGAAGACATGAACGTTGTCGGCGAGGCCGGTGACGGAGTCGACGCGCTTCGTAAAGTGGTGGCACTGAAGCGGTGTTGACGGTATAAATTGTAGGTTTGAAATTTCATGACTCTTAATTGGTCGGCATTACTTCTTTTTCGACCAGGCGATCGTTGTCATTGTCTTGTTTATTCTTACTGTCGACTTTGACATCGAGTGCATGGTCGCGGCCTGCCGCCGAGATTGCCCACAACCCGTAGAAGGGGATAACCATGCCGCGCTCGACAATAATTGTGCCTGCCTGACCGTTCGTTCTGGCGCGGTAAAGAGTTCTCTTGCCGATAGACATTTCTTCCAGAGCCGGATGTACAGTTGCGCCCTGATAATTTAGGTGAGCGTCGACCTTGAACTCGACGATTTCACCAGGGAAAAGGTGCAGTCCGTTTTTAGCGATCTCTTTATAGTTGTTGGCGTCGACGGTCAAGTCCACGTGTGTGGTTTTGTTGTCCGGTTGATTGTTTGCTTGTGCATAGGCTGCAGAACCAGCAACGAAGCCCATTAATGTAGCCATTGTAACAATTGCGTTCTGTCTGTTCATCTGATTCCTCTAACCCCCAAAATCCGCGATGGGGACCAATTTTTTCGTCTCTGTCTGTTTCTTACAGTGTCCTAAATCGGTCTTCCTGGATGGCCAACTGGCCTCGATTTTAGATTAGCGCGAATCACCGCCGATGAGAATGGTAGAACTTATACCACTCAGAAAGGCAACATTGCGATCAAAGAGCGCCCCAAAAAGACATAATAAGAGAATAGGTATTACGCTCGGGATCAAATAGATGCTTATAGAGTCGGAGAGAGCTCGACGCATGCGTCGAACGGAGTTGAAACTTTTTTTGCGTGCCTGTCGTGAGAGATTGACACCAGGTGATTTTGGTTTTCCGGCTGATAATCGCAGGCGCACGGCCGGTCTTCGTCGTGACGAAGTGGCCAGTCTCGCCAATATTGGATTAACCACCTACGTTTTTCTCGAACAGGGGCGCGATATAAATGTCTCCGCACCGGTCCTCGAAAGTATTGCTTCAGCTTTGCGTTTGTCTGAGGAGGAGCGCGATTATCTTTTTCTCCTTGCGTCGGACGATCCTAAGGCTTTGCCTGCTCCCGAGTATGCTTTACCCGTCGCGCTTGAAGTGATGCTTGCCGATATGAAAACCTGTCCGGCTTTCGTTCTCAATCATCATTTTGAAATAATTGGTGTCAATCCTGCTGCTACCCTCGTTTGGGGCTGTCGACATAATCCTGAAGCACTAGAAAATCCGCTGCTGCAGATGTTTATCGATCCGGAGCGAAAAGTGTTTTATAAAAACTGGGAGGAAATCGCTCGGCACGAAGCTGGCTATATCCGCGGTCATTTTGCTAAGCACATGCGCGATGCGAAGCTTGCGGGGATGATTGATGAGCTCCTTGCCGTGAGCGCAGATTTTTCCAAATTTTGGGCGCAGAATAAGATATTTCAGGCCTCAGGTCTGGAAACATCGGTAGAGATAAATCACCCTACGCTCGGCCTCTTGCGTGGTCACTATGTACTGTTGAGTCCTTTCGGCAAAACTAATACGACAATTTGCATCCTCGCGCCTGATCCTGATACTGATACCGGCGAGAAAATTTTTGAAGCACTTCGGGCCTCAAACGCGAATATGTAAATCGCTTTTCTCTAACCCCCCGAATTCGCTGCACTATTTACCGAATTCCAGAACTGTTGTACGGCCGGAGCGGTGTTTGGATCGGCGAGTACATTATTGTAGAAGCTGCCGGTTTGTGGGTCGGTACCGTCAACCCAGACCAGACCCCCGATTGGTTCGCCGGTAACCGATGAGGTTTGGGCGCCGATATTGAATGAATTCTGATTGTAGCCAACTTCTTCTGCTATTACCGGCATGCCTGCTGCCTGGATCGCTTCGATACCTTGATTGGTGTACGAGCTGCCGGTGTCATAGTTGTGTACAGCTCCGATTACATTACCATTGCCGGCCGCTTCCAGCGCGGCGACGTTGTTGTACAGGAAGCTCTGGCTTTGATAGTTGCCATCATAAGCGCCCTGTCCCCATTCCGAATCATCGACGGCTATAACCGGCTTGGCGTTTGGATTTACGCTTTGAGCGCCTTGAACAACTGCTTGCTCAAGTGCGACTGTATTGGCGAGCAGAGTAGGATTGGTCGCGTCGCCCGATGCACCTTGCTCGTTCATGACGTTAAACATAACGTTTGGATTGTTGCCCCATTCTTGTGCTGCTGTATAGAGCGCGTTTGTCGCCTGAGGCATTTCCGAGCTGGGCAAAATTCCTCCAGTCTGTCCATAAATCGCCGTGTCTGAGTTGAGTGAGAGGTCTACTTTGAGACCGGCATTGAGAGCTGCCTGTATCTCCTGATTAAAGGCGTTATTCGGCCCTCCTGTTAAATCTGAGGCCTGGCCCATGATCCGTATTGTATTGGCTCCCTCGGCGGCGATAGTGCCCATCGAGCCTGTCAATTCGTTGTGTTCGGTCGAAGTTGTGTCGTTGATGCCAACTGCGACAAAGGGCTTACCATTCATCATCAGTTGGCTGCCTTGCACTGAAAATCCCGTGGTGTCAGCGGTGGTGGCAGGAGGAGTAGTCGATTCGGGTGGTGCGGTTGCCGGACCGCCGCCGGGCGGCGGAGGAGCTTCGTTGCTCGCACTGAGACTGCCGTCAGTGGGGCTGTCCGTGGGTTGACTGCGGCCCGTATCGGAATTGTTTGTAGTGCCCGGCGTTTGTTGAACAGCAGTATTGTCGCCCGCTGCATTGCCACTGGCCGGGTTTGCGGTGTTGACTCCGAGGAGCTGCGCCACCTCTTCCTTCACCTTGTTGATTTCAGTCTGAAGGTAGGCGATCTGTGTTTGCAGTTGCTGCCTGGAGTGATCGCCGCCAGCCTGATTTGTAGTCCTGTCTGTTCCGACCCGAGCGGCTGCGCCCTTGTCTGCTCCTGCCTCAGTTGCTTCACCTGTGTCGCTTCCCGGTTGAGCGGGAGCGGTTTGTCCTGAATATTTGTCGGCGCCATGATGACGGCCTCTTCCGTCGTGACCGTGGTCTTGATGCTGATTCCGGTCGTGCGATCCATACGGATTACTAAAAATCATCTGGCCATCCGCGGATACGGCCTGGCTTTTACCGTCCTGTGAATTGTTGAATACGCCTTGCACTTCTGAGGGATTTGCCATATTGACGATCGGGCCAGATGACTGATCGCTGCCCAACTGCTGCTGAATCTTGTCCGTAGGGTTCTGGTTAGACTCTAGGTTACTCATTTGCGTACTCCGGGGTGTTCAATCTGGAAGGAATTGGAAGCAAACATGAAGAATTGCCGACTTGGACTGGTGCGGCAGGCTGGTCTTTGAATTTGTCTGGTAAGGCGATAGTTGGCGGTCTGTATACGAGTGTCCGATTTACCGGCTTTCGCTGCGACCGGCGTGTGTCTATTGGTGAATATACGATTTTGATGTGACACCAATCTGACATTTTTTGCTGAGCGGCAGAGCTTTAGGGGATTGAGTCGGCGCAACGACGGGAGCGCAAAATGGTAGACTTTCCTCATGTCATTTGCAGTTTCCGAGCGAAAAATCGTCCCTTACCGACCGACAATCAATCGGAAGTTGCTCGCTCTTGCTCTGTTTCCGGTTGTCCTGGGCAGTACCTTTCTTATTCTTTTGAATTATCTCTGGTATTCTTCCAATGAACTCAATTTAAGCGATCAGCATCGCAATGAGCTTGCTATCGCCTTGAGCAATTCCTTTGGCGAGCTGAGTGGTTATTGCTATACGGTCATGGATTCGGCCTTTCGCTGTCTTCCATCATCTGCGCAACGTGCTGGAGTACAGCGCCGACAAACGGAAAAAGAACTCGCTCACCTGGAGCATATCGTCTGTTTTCGGGGGCCCTTTTTCGCCAGCGAGAAAGAGATCCAGCGCGCATTTGTGGAAACCTTTAAACTAGTGGACAGAGCTGCTGTCGAGCTCCCGGCGGCTGTTGTTTCCAGCAATATGCAAAGGGTGGCTACTTCCTGTAAATTGATGCGCAGCGCCGTAATTCTCAGTGACAAGTTGTTGACGATAGATCAGAAAAATCTTGCTGATTCGCTCGCTCGCAGGAAACAGCAGGACCTTTTACAGGAGCGGCTCGAGCTTCTCGTCTGGGGCACATTTATCTGCGGCAGTGCATTCGCTGCTTTCCTCTTTATGGATTTTGCCAAGTCGATCGTCCGTCGTCTGAATATTCTCAAAGAAAATGCCAGCAGTTTGGCCAGCTTGGAAACACCTCGTATTGCCATAAATGGGCGAGATGAAGTCGCCTATCTGGATGCGACATTCAGGGCCGTATCGGACGAACTGCAGGAGGCTCGTGAGGAACAGCACGCCGTTGTGCAAATGATTGCCCATGATATGCGTTCTCCGATCATGGCAGCTCAAATTTCGATTTCGACTTTTGAGGAGTTCTTTGTCGATGCTCTTCCTGCCCCGGCATTGGGCTGGTGCAAGCAAGTGACCGCTTCTTCTGATCAAGTGCTCAACTTCGTCAATGATCTTTTAACCATCGAGGCTCTAGATGCTGGAACGGTAAATTTGGCGCTATCGAACGTATCATTACGCCAGCTGGTGCAGATTTCCACTCTCGCTCTTGCACCGGCAATTAGCGTCAAGACGCTGTCTGTGAGAAACAATTGCGGCGATGGCAGCGCATGGGCCGATAAAAATCGACTTAATCAGGTGATTACCATATTTCTGGCCAATGCCGTAGCGATGGCACCAACCGGTAGTCAAATAATTGTCTCGTCAGATTCTCATGGGGAGTTTGAAACTCTATCTTTTCACGATCAGGGCGACGAATTATCTGAGCTGCAGGCCAAATATGTGTTTGAACGCTTTGGCACTGTAGATGGTGACAGCGATGATTCTACTTCCGGGCTTGGATTGTACATCGCGCGTAGGCTTGTCGAAAAGCATGGCGGTGCTGTTGCTGTCCTTCCTTCCGCTGGAGCTGGTCGCATTTTTCAGTTTTCTTTGCCCAGGTCGGAATCTGCTTCGATCTCTGACGGTCGTAAAGTCCCAATATCAGCTGTTTCGGACCAGCTCGATGAAGACGACGCAAAGAGTGCGGTCGGTCCAACTCGATTGAGAAGGCTGCAGGACGGTATGGGCGGTAAGGTGCTTCTCTTGATCTTGCTGCCGATCGTCGCCCAGGCTGTTTTGCTTTTTTGGCTCGATGGTCAGATCCTGCAGTCGCGAAAGTTGGCTATTCTGGAGCGTAAACAGGCTGATCTCGTCACCTCGGTGGATCAGTTGTGGTTGCGTTTGTTCCGGGCTAATGCTAACTCGGTTCTTTTTTCCGATACTCAATTGCCTGAATACGGTCAGCGCACTGCTTCCGATATTCGCGCTCTAAAGATGATTGTCGATCAGCTCAATCCCGCCGCTGGTAATACTGGCATAGATGCTGCTCTGTGGAATGATACAAGACAATTTATCGATAAGGAAACGACCCGAATCGAAGATCGCATTGCCAACTGGCATCTGGATCACGATACCAACTTAGCGCACCTGCCTGATTTTATACCGGCTGCAGTGGAGCTTAATACGCGAATGACGGCAGTCAGTGCAGCGGTTTGTCATAGCTTGTCGGCTCTCAGTGGACAAAACGAGGAAGCTCGCAAGCAAGTGCAAAATCTCATTCTTTTGGCCATCGCTTCCAATTTTATTTTATCCACCCTGCAGTGGTGGATCCTGCGGCGCGATATTTCAACGAGAATGGCATTATTGATGGCCAACGCTGAAAAACTGCCCCTGCGAAGACGGCTTGGAGCGGTGATGGGAGGTTCCGATGAAATCGCTTCGCTCGACGAGATGCTGCACCAGGCGGCTGAGGAGCTGCGTCGGTCGGATGCTCGCCGGCAGGCTGTCATGGCTCTGGTCGAACGCAATATCAATAGTCCGCTTGAGACGATTGCTTTGAATATATCGGAGCTCGAATCTGCTGCGAAAGGCGCTGCTTCTCTAGCTGCCGATGCGCGCGAAAATCTGACCGCCGCCAGGCGTAATATAGGTAGAGTGCATTTGCTGGCAGGCAATTTGTTCGTGGGTGATGACTACGCCGGATTGAAAAATGACCTGTGCTATTCTCATTGCGAAGTTGTCGGTGTGGTTGATGACGCCATCACTTCGGTGGCAAGTATTGCCGCGGAAAGCGGCATCAAGCTGGAAGCTGATTTGATGGCTGCCCAGGTCTTCATTGATAAGGAAAAAATTGTACAGGTGCTGGTCAATTTACTCGCCAATGCGATCAAGTTTTCACCGCCGCAGTCATCAATCTTGATCCGCGCTCAATCGGTCGACGGCATCCTGCGCATCATCGTCAAAGATTGCGGACCCGGCATGGACAGGGCCACAGTGGAACGAATATTCGATCGCTTTGTCAGCGCCGAAAATCAATCTCAAAAAGCATTTGGATTGGGCCTGGCCATTTGTAAGGCGATCGTTGAAGCTCACGGCGGAAGAATCGGCGTGCAGAGCACTCTGGGCTGCGGAAGCAGTTTTTGCATCGAGCTGCCGGTCACTCGCCGCCCTTGAGATCGCGGCTAGCTTTTGTCTTGCGTTTCGATTGTGTAGCCCGAACGCAATATCGTTTTGACCATATCTTCCTTGCCGACCTGAGCTAGTTTGTGGCGTAAGAGTTTCATCCAGGTGCGCACGCCTTCGGCGCTGCCTTCAGCGTCGGCCGGCCAGATCGCATCGAAAAGCTGCTGCGAGCTGTAGACGCGGTTTTTATGGCGCATCAAGTACTCGAGCAGAGCGCTCTCTTTTGCCCGCAGACGTATAGATTCTGCGCCGACGGTGACGATGCCTTTTTCCGGATCGAGCGATAAACCATCTATTGCCAGATGGGCGGTGATGGCACCGGTGCGACGGCGCATCAGGGTCTTGATGCGGGCGTAGAGCTCGCGCACATTGAAAGGCTTGACCATATAATCATCAGCGCCGGCATCGAGTGCCTTTTCAAGGAAGTCGATTTCGCAGTTGCCGGTCAGGAAAATAATCGGTGTATGGCCGCCCTTGTGTCTGAATTTTCGGCAAACTTCTTCGCCTGTGATTTTTGGCAAATTGTAGTCCAGAACAATCAGGTCGTATTCGAAGCCGTCGAGCAACTGCTCCGCGTCTTCACCGTTGCCGCAGATTTCGAGCGTGATACCGTGATTGGAGAGATAGGATTTGAGTGTTTTTCCCAGTTCCAGATCGTCGTCTACCATCAGGAGTTTGGCCATGGCTAAACCTTTTGATTACTTCTGCGCCATATTACCACTTTGGCAGGGGCGAGGCGATTTCGCATTTATTTAACGTATCTGCACTTATCTTGTTTTTGTAGGCGATGTCCCTTTCCTCCGGCGCCGCTTCGGTTGCTCCCACTCGCTAGAGCGTAGTACACACTGCTTGTCAGCCGAATTTTGCAAAGTCCGGCCTATCAATCATGGCCTGTACGAAAAAATCGCAGTAAATTCACCAACATATATTGAGATTAGAAATGAAAAGAAAGGAAGGTGGCCATGGCGCCTTCCTTTCTTCACTTGTTGTTGTTTAGCGGCTGTCCCAAGCCTTCCGCTTCTATTTCTCTATCATCGCTAGAGGTCTCGCGCCATTGCGAAGCGACGGATCAAGATCGAAGCGATCGAGATTCATCACCTTGGTCCAGACTTTGACAAAGTCATTGACGAATTTCTGCTGTGAGTCCGCGCAAGCATAAACTTCAGCGATTGCTCTCAGTTGCGAGTTTGAGCCAAGCACCAGATCGACGCCCGTACCACTCCATTTTAGCGCACCGGTTTTGCGATCATGACCTTCGTAGATGTGAGGGTCTGTTGCCGATTTTTTCCAGACAGTGCTCATGTCGAGCAAATTGACAAAGAAATCATTGGTCAATTTTTCCGGTTGCTTGGTGAATACCCCGAGTTGGGCGCCATCTGCACTCGGTGTAAGAGCGCGCATACCGCCGATCAGTACAGTCATCTCCGGAGCTGTAAGAGTGAGCAATTGGGCTCTATCGATCAGTTTTTCTTCGACGGAGCGATCGAGATCATGGCCGCGAAAATTGCGGAAACCATCTGTTTTTGGTTCGAGATAGGCCACTGACTCGACATCGGTCTGCTCTTGGGTAGCGTCTGTCCGGCCTGGTGCAAATGGCACTTTTACGTCGTTGCCGGCTTTCTTCGCAGCGGTTTCTACAGCGGCGCAGCCACCGAGGACAATGAGGTCGGCCAGTGAGACTTTTTTGCCGTCGGTCTGCGCACTGTTGAAATCCTTCTGGATCTTTTCGTAAGTTTGCAATACTTTTGCCAGTTCCGGCGGATTGTTCACGGCCCAATCTTTTTGCGGAGCAAGGCGGATGCGCGCACCATTGGCGCCACCACGCTTATCGCTGCCGCGGAAGGTTGAAGCCGAGGCCCATGCCGTTGTCACCATCTGCGGGACGGTCAAACCTGAGGCCATGATTTTGTCTTTGAGGGAGGCGATATCCCGGTCGTCGATCATTTTATAGTCGGCTACTGGTATGGGATCTTGCCAGAGTTGAGCGGGCGGCACATCAGGGCCGAGCAGGCGCGACACCGGTCCCATGTCGCGATGAGTCAGCTTGTACCAGGCTTTGGCGAAGGCTTCCTTAAACTGGTCCGGATTTTCGTGGAAGCGTTTGCAGATCGGCCCGTAGATCGGATCTACTTTGAGAGCGATATCTGTCGTCAACATCGCCGGTGCGTGTCTTTTGTTTGGATCTTGAGCATCAGGGACGGTGCCCTGTGCCGAAGCTTCTTTCGGTGTCCACTGGAAGGCACCACCGGGACCCTTGGTGAGAGTCCAGTCATAGCCAAATAGATTATTGAAATAACCGTTGGAAAATTTGATCGGGGTTGTTGTCCAGATTACTTCCAGGCCACTGGTGATGGCATCGTCGCCGACACCTGTTTTGTAGCTATTTTTCCAGCCCAGTCCCTGCTCTTCGATCGGAGCGCCTTCCGGCTCCGGTCCTACATATTTACTCGCAGGAGCGGCGCCGTGGGTTTTACCAAGGGTGTGACCGCCGGCAATCAAGGCAACTGTTTCTTCGTCATTCATGGCCATGCGGGCGAAGGTCTCGCGGATGTCTTTGGCTGAGGCAAGCGGATCAGGCTTGCCGTCAGGGCCTTCCGGATTGACGTAAATCAAGCCCATTTGTACTGCCGCTAGAGGATTTTCCAGTTTATGACCGGCCTTGTAACGCTGGTCTCCCAGCCAGATGCTCTCCGGTCCCCAGAAAATGTCTTCCTGCGGCTCCCAGCGGTCTTCGCGACCGCCGGCATAGCCAAAGGTCTTCAAGCCGGTTGACTCAAGGGCGCACGTCCCGGCCAGAACCATCAGATCAGCCCAGGAAATTTTTTTGCCGTATTTTTGTTTGATCGGCCAGAGCAGGCGGCGTGCTTTGTCCAGGTTGGCGTTGTCAGGCCAGCTATTGAGCGGCGCAAAGCGTTGTGTGCCGTAGGAAGCTCCGCCGCGCCCATCAGCTACCCGGTAGGTGCCGGCACTGTGCCAGGCCATGCGGATCCACAATGGTCCATAGCTGCCAAAGTCAGCCGGCCACCAGTCTTGCGATGTTTTCATCGCCGTGTAGATATCGTTTTTGACGGCAGCCAGGTCGAGTTTTTTGAATTCTTCGGCGTAATTGAAGTTTTTGTCCATCGGATCGACGAGGGATGAGTTTTGCTCGAGTATTTTCAAGTTGAGCTGATTGGGCCACCAGTCGGCGTTAGAGTAAGCGCCGGCGGCGGTGGGAAATCTTACCGAATTTTTGGTTTCAGCCATGACCGGACATTTGCTTGTTGTCTCTTTCCCTTTGTCATGAGATCCGGTGTCATGAGATCCGGCAGTAGAAGATTCCTGGGCGAAGACAGGGGTTGCGTTGGATAGCACCACGATGCTCGCCATAAGACGAGCGAAGTGAGTTTTTGAGGTCATGATCTCTCCTGAAAATGAGGTCGAAAGCCGACGCTTTCAATACGGGATTCCTAGCTCGAAACCACTGATTATACGGCAACTTGAGCCTGTAAACCTGTGCATTATCGGTAATATTTTGGTACCGACTCGCTTGTTATCGCCCAAACCGGCCTGAGCTAACTTTTTCAATTGGCGGCAAATTATTTAGTCGCAGTGTCGGTCAGAAATGTTTTCAAGCCTTCCGGATCGTCGGTAATGATCGTGTCGACATGCAAGTCTTTTGCGTGCTGCCAGTCTTCGAGCTTATTCACTGTCCAGGTGTTTACTTCAAGACCGCCGTCGTGGGCGACCTTCATCGAATCGGGACGGACGCAGTCAAAGTCGGGATTCCAGCATTGAGCACCGACTTTTTTTGCATAGCCGGGAAGATCGTGGATGATTGAATCACCGAGCAGTGCCAGTTTGTATTTCTTCGATTTACCTGCGATGCTGTGAATCACTTCGTGATCGAACGAGCTAATCACGATACGCTCTGGATATGGGTATTTTTCAAGCATAGCGAGCAAATCGTCTTCAATGCCTGCATACAGGGTCGGACAATTTTTGATTTCTACATTGATTGTCAATTTGCCGTTGACCAGATCCAGTACTTCTTTGAGCAGCGGGAGCTTTTCACCGGCAAATTGTTTGTCATACCAACTACCGGCGTCGAGCTTCGACAGTTCATCCCAGGTCATGTCTTTGACGCGACCGGTACCGCCGGTAGTGCGATCGACCGTGTCGTCGTGGATGACGACCAGTTCGCCTGATTTGCATTTGTGGATGTCCAGCTCGATGCCGTCGACGCCGAGTTCAACGCTTTTTCTAAAAGCGGATAAAGTGTTTTCGGGAGCCCATCTACGCCCTCCCCTGTGCGCAAAATTGAGAGGTTTGGACTGGCCGGGCTGTGATGATGTGGACATAGCGCTCCTGCTTTCGCTTTTAGCCTGATTATCTAATGCTTGATTGAATGTCCGAGCGGACAGAGGCGCGACGATAGCGCTCAGCGCCAATGTTGCCGCAAAACAAAAGGGCACCGCCCCTGGTATTTTCAATTGTTCAATCCTTTCTGCTTAGTGCTGTTCAAAGCTGCTCAGCTGATGGCCGTTTTAAAGCGTTGCACCAGATTGCTCGGCGCTCTTACCACCAGCGACCCATCGTGCTGCCATAACCGCCCATGCCGCCAAGTCCACCCAGACCACCCATGCCGCCGTAACCGTAAGGTGAGCCATAGCCGCCCATGCCGCCGTAAGGCATGCCGCCATAACCACCATAACCACCATAGCCGCCGTATCCCCCATAGCCACCGTAACCACCATAGCCTCCGTATCCGCCCATGCTGTTATACATCATGCCGGTGCCGACTGCGCCTACCGCCAGACCAGCTGCCGCGCCGAGAGCTTTGGCAAGACCTTTGAGAAGCGGATGACCGTTGTTGGGTTTTTGTTCAGCAGTATTGGTACCGGTGGTTTGGCCGCCGTATTGTTCGTTTTGAGTGGGACTATTGGTGAAAGGGGTGATCTGTCCGTAATTGGCCGGAGGCGTTTGCGCTTGCTGGGGGGCGGCGTACTGACCTTGATTGGTGTAATTGCTGGCGGCCGGTTGACCGGCGTAGCCTGTGTGATCCGTATTGGCGTAACCGGCCTGGGTGCTGAAATTACCCGATGCTGTCGTCGGACTATTGGTATAAGGCGTGGTCTGGCCATAGCTTCCGTATTGACCGGGGGTGCTCGCGGTCTGACTGTTGTCGGTATAGCTGCCGTAGTTGCCCTGTCCCGTACTGGCCGGCACACCACCGCCGGCTGCGGCGCTCGCGGTCGGGTGTTTGCCCTCTTTTGCGCTGATTTGCACAGCGTTGGCGAGGGTCTCGAGCTGTTCTTTTATAGATGCGTGCGTATCAGGCGGTTCATTGGGAAAAACTATGCCTTCCAGTGCCTGCAACCTTTCGATGATCGGCTTATCTGGATAAGACTGTCCGATAACCTGTGCTTCCAGCTGAGTGAGAGCGCTGTCGTATTTTTGATTTTGAGCGGGAGAAAGATTCTTTTGCCAGTATTGTTCGAGGGCATCGGTGCGAGCGCTCATGTCATCGCCATTACTTGGATGTCCGAAGGCCTTTTTCTCAAGCAGCCCGAGGCGTTTCTCCAGGGGCATTTTTTTATTGGTTGTGTTGAGCAAAAGCTCCTCGAGCGCATCGACACGAGGGTAGCTGCCTAAAGGTATGGAGCTGGAGCTGGAGGCGGAGGCTGTATTCGTCGAGCCCGAGCTGGCGCTCGAGCCAGATCCAGTGCTAGACCCGGCGCCTGATGAACTCGAAGCAGTCGACGGACTGGCTGGGGTCGTATCGTTGCTGGCGACGATTTTCTGGATTTCGGCCAATCGGCTTGCCGTATCGCCGCTTTTGGTTTCGCCGAAGATCAGTTTTTCCAGCCTGGCGATACGGTCGTCGTCGCTGTCGGTCTGGTAAGTGTGTTCGAAAAATTTGGTTTCCAGTCCGACCAGTGTCTGATTGTTGGCCGAGCCGGCGGCCTGAGCTAAAGCCGGCTGTCCTGCAAAAAACTGGCACTGCTCGAAGGACGTGCCGAGGAGCGGCGCGACACTACTGCTGCCGACAAGCAAGCAGGCCAGGGCAGGCGCAACGAAAAATTTCTGGTAGCTATTTACTCTGGTTACTCTGGCCACTGATTTACCGCGGTGAAGACCAAGGCAGGAAGTATCTCTTACTGTTTAATTGTATCCTAAAAGGCTAGCATTAACATTGTTTTAAATTGCCCATTGGGGCGGTATTTACGGGGTATTAGTTTGTTATAAGAGTAGGCTCGGGTAGTTAAACGGTGATTACTAGATGACTGAAACTTGGGAAGACCTCTCCGCCAGGGCTGAAGAAGCTGGTAACAAGGGCGACTTCGTGGCATCTCATGGTTTCAGGCGTCAGGCGCTCACCCTGGCTGAAGATTTTGGCGCCAAAGATCCCAGGCTTGCCGCTTCTTTGCACAAGCTGGCGGAAGCGCATCAACTGCTCGGTCAAGATGACGAAGCCGAGAAGCTACTTAACCGCGCCGTCGAACTTATGGCCTCCACCTACGGCCCTTATCATCAAAAACTCGCCGAAAGCTCCAATCATTTGGCCAGTCTCTATTACGAGAAGCACCGCTACGCAGAAGCGGAAGCGCTCTGCCGCAAGATTTTGCTGATCTATGAAAAGTCCCTTGGTCGCAAGCATATGGAAGTCGGCAAAGTCGCCCACAATCTGGCGATGATCTTGCAAGAGCTCGGCAAGCTCGATGAGGCCGAAAAGTATTATGCCGCCGCCCTCGATATTTTCAAAGAGAAGGGCGGACCCTTCGACTCAGACTTGATTTCGTTGATGGAAAATTATGCTCATTTGCTGCGCAGCAATGGTCGCAATGAAGAAGCGGATCATCTGCAGGCCTGCGCGCTTGGCCGGGTTTCCGGTTCACTGCGTGCGGTGAGCAGCGGTAAGACGCCGGGCGATAACTAGTTCTAGGCGTCCAGTCTGACCGGTCGCGCCTCGTTATTAAAGGCTGCCTGCTCGGCGGCCGGCGATTTTGGCCGAGCCGTCCAGACCAATTTTTTTCTGCACTAAGGCCATGGTGAGCGGGAAATAGGTTTTGATCTCATCAGTGTGACGACTGGCTCCGCCGAGGCAGACGCAGGTGATTTCGGCGCAGCTTTCTTCCTGTCCGGCGTGCGATTTTTGCATGTAATAGGCGAGACGCTGTGCCGCATCTGCAGGGATGCGAGCAATGTCGAGATAGTAGGCATGCTGATATTCGGGACTGAGGCTGTAGTTGCCGAGGCAGCCGTCGAGAGCGTGACCGACTTCATGGAAAAAAGTCTGATTGACATAGGCGGCTGATAGTGGCGCTTCGACATCATTGGAAACTTCGTTGACAGTGCGTTCGCAGAGGATGACGTTCTGTCCATCGAACATACCCGGGCATTGCTTGTAGGTCATGCCTTCGTAGCCGCGACCCTCCCGATAGCCCATTTCCGGATTGCGATCGATAAGGGTCGGTGTGATGCAAAATTTGATATTGCCCTGGAGCAAAATCGCTTGAATGTTTGGTGACAGATCACGGATGTAGTCTTTGATCGTCTCGGCTGTATCAGTTGCTACTTCCGGGTGGCCAACAATCGGTTTTACGACCGTGATGCGACCGGTCAGCGGATTTTGATCGGTCGCCGCCAGCATCGATGCGCTGGCTAGAGTCGTCACGCTGCCAGGATTGGTCCCGCTCTCGTGGACGCGAATCGGTACGGCGCTCGGATGGATGTTCTCCTCGCGAGCCAGATACATAGCTGCCGTTTTGCCCTCGGCCAGCTTCGGAAAAGTTTCTTTGATGCGTCTGTAAGAGGCCATCGCGTCCCTGGTGCGCCCCAGCGAATACTGGCAATGCGCCATGTAGAGCCAGGCGCTCGGGCCGGCCTTTTCTTTGACGATCGCTTGATAAAAGAGATTGCAGGCCTCGTAATAACGATGAGCCAGATACATCTGATTGGCCTGGGATAGATAGGTGTTTTTGCCCGACGTTGAGCGCACATCCGCTGCTCCTGACGGAAGGCAGGTCAAACTAAGGAACAGGCCGAAAGCCAGGAGCCATTGCATCTATCGACGTGTCCTTATAGCGACTTCAAACGAGGACTTTCAAAGATGATAACAAATCAGAAGGAATTCCCAGCCTTTTCCTCACGATAATTAACGCTGCTTTCGCTCGTATTTCCCCCATTTTGAGCAAAATCACTAGTATTCTCCGCAGATCGATTTTGACCGGCAATATTCGCCGAGAAATCGTCTGGCGCAGGAAGCGGTTCGCTTCGACAATGCATTGTCGATGTTTTTTTGATTGTATAGTCGCTCTGTGTGACGAGAATTTCTGGCTTCTTATTTGCCGCCGCGGTATTGTTTCGCTGCCGTGAAAGCGGCCCTGGCCAGATTGATCATGGTTGGGCTGTTGCGACTGTCTAAGACTTCGACTTTACGCGAGATCTGATTGTAGTTTTCGATGGTGACATCAGCGCCTTCGGCGGATTCGCCGTAAATCATGCTGTAGGTGACGCAGGCGATCAAGTAGGCGCCGAGCGGTGAGGGATGATGGCGGTCGGCGCCGAAGATGGCGGCGAGCGGATAATATTGATGGACATAGCGCCAGGTGGCGCCGACCGGGATGATGCGCTCTTTTAATTGTGCCGCTACTTTCAGCACTTCCAGGTGCATTTTGCTATGGGCGTCGTCTGTTTCGCATTCGTCGTAGCACTCGAACATAAGCGGTTCGGCTCCGACTTTGCGCACTTCGCGGTCGAAGTAGGGGGCATAGAGCTCGAAGGGTTGGTGGATGACGATTAGATTCATCGTCGATTCGGCCAGTACGACATAATTCCAGCGTTGTTTTTGAATCTCTTTGAGGGCGCTTCCATCTTGATAGTGGTCCTTAAGCGAATACCCGCCACCGGCCACCATCTCGATCAGAAACTTCTCCTGCGGTCTTTTTGCTTTGACGATTTTGGCGAAGATCTGCGGTGCGTCGTTGACAAATAAAATGCTCTGTCCGACGAAAAGTATCTTTGTCGCCCGTGACTGACTCTCTTGCGCTCCGTCCTCGACTAATTCGACTTTGATTATCGGCGGGCCAGTGCGCTGGGCCACGGCAGGCCGGCTGATTAGTGATAAGCCGACTGCTGCGATAATCCCAGCCATGGCTGAGGCTTGGCGATAAATAGATTGGGTACGTATGGCCTCTTTCTCCGTCTCGATCGCTTCTGGCGGCGTGCAAACCTTGGTCACCATCGGCCAGTTATAGCAATTTTCTCCCATGCGCGGCTGATTTGATACACATTCAACGGATAGCCTTCTATATTTCTTATGCGGAGGACAGAGAGACGATGAGTACTGAGCATTTTAGACCGGCCAACCACCACGATGCCCTGGTGCAGCACACTGCTCATGATATCGAGCACCGTTTTCAACACGGTGAAAATCTGCATCATGTCCTCAAGGACGAAATCCATCAACTGCGCAATCACGAATACAGTCACGGCCATTTTAACGGGCAGAACTTCAAGCACGATTTGAAAAAACTCGAGCATAAACTGCAGGCAGATCATATTTTGCCTCATATCCATATCCATACTTCCGGCAAGCATGCCGGCTCGATCGATTCTATCGGCAGATTACCAGTACATAAGTCCGCAATATCTCATGCTGACGGAGGCAAAATTGGTCAGCCTTCGCGCCTGTCCGATCGACCGGCGGCAGCTTCGGCCGCTCACGGAGCGGTCGGCGAGCTGCTTAAAACTCCGCACAAACCGGGGCGCGAGACCACCGCAGCAGCAAAACCAGATGCGCCACCGGAGGCCGGCGATGGCAGTGCGGCGCACGTGACAGCTCCAGGCGGCGGCGGTCTAAGCAAACTAAAAGACGCTATCGACAAGGCCAGGGCGGCCGGACGTCCGCTTAATATGGTGCAAATCGGCGATTCTCATATAGCTGCCGGCATTGAAACTTCGGCCCTGGCTAATGGATTGAGCAAGCGTTTCGGCGTGCCGGTCGACTACAAGAACGACGGCATCAATGGTGCTCATTCCGGCGACGCCCTGACCAATCCCGGTTTCTTTTTAAAAGACATCGATAAAAAAACAGATCTCGTGGTCGTTTCTTTTGGAAGCAATGATGCTACGGTCCAGGCTGGCAAGGCCTATCGGCAGGATTATGAAAAGCTGCTGAGCGATATCCGCACCAAAGCACCTAATGCCACTCTTGTTATGGTCGGCCCCACCGATGGTGCCTATTGGGGACATCCTGGTAAAGAGTTGGCCGGTCTCGATTCTGTGACGCGCGAGCAAAGAGCAGCGGCCGCGACCGTTCCTGATAGCGACTATTTCGACATCAGAGCCAAGCTAGGCACTATTAATCAGATGCGTTCTCATGGCTGGATGGATGATAGCAACCTGCACTTCACCAAGGGTGGCTATCAAGTCATCGGTGACAGTATCGCTCAGTTTATCAAGGATAAAGCCAGGTAGTCGGCACCGGCCCGAAAGCCGCTGCTAATTGTCGACGCCGATCAGATGCAGGGCGTCGCTCAGTTGCGTCGGTACTGACAATTTGATTTGATTGGCCTTGATTGTGCGGTGACGGCTGCGTGAATAGAGGGGCAGGCAAGCATAGTTTGATTTTAGCTGAAAATATTGGCGCAGCCCGGCATAATCGCTGTCTTTTGCCGTGTAGCGAACAACCTGCAGGTCGCAGAGATCGGTCGGTAATTTCTTCTCGGCTTTGAGCTTTTCGATTAAGACTTTGATACCCGCTTCCTGATCGTTTTGGCAAAGTTCAAAAATCGTCGGTTTGGCCTGGGCTTTGCCCACCATGCAGCAGGGCAGCTCATATTCGTCGGAGTCGGACTGATCGCTGCTTGCTTCTTGCTTCCAGATGGCGACGTGCAAATTGCCCAGTCTTGCGCCGTAAAGCGGAGCAAATGTCAAATTGACTGTGCGGGTCAGGTCACCGTCAGTAGTGGCAGTAGCTTTAGCAGTGGCGGCGGCAGTGCTCTCTCTGTCGACATTTTCAGCGCTGACTGTGAGCGCATGGCCGGGCGGTGTTTGATTTTGGCCGATCACCAGTTTGACTGTTTCTCCCGGTTTGCCGAGGAGCTCTGCCTGGATGTGTTCGAGGCCGAGATATCTTGTGTCCTGGCCATTGATACTGCGTATTTCATCACCAGGTTTGAGCTCGGCTTGATCAGCCGGTCCGCCCTTGAAGACTTCGGTGATCAGGGCGTGACCATCGGGGCCCGCACCAAAGCCAAGGCCGGCCACGCCACTGCCTCGCGGCATTTGCTCGCAGATACGCTTGATCACTGTCTTGTGACTCAGTCCGTGAATCTGTGACAAAGGAGCAGTCTTTGCTTTAATCGAATTATGGACGAGATTGGACGCTATTTTGTCCAGTGCTTCCTGGCTCGGTGGCCCGCTCAAAATATCGCTCGTCTTCACGGTCACAAGCCAGGGCGAATAGACCGGCACAAGGCTGTAGGCGCCACTCAGTGCGAAATAGTTGCGCAGGGGCGCGAAGCTTTTATCAGCGGGGGTAAGACGTACGATCTTGCACTGGCTGAGGATATAGGCACCGTCATTGTGTTTTTTCAGCCGCTCGCCGATGTCGGTCGTACCGCCTTTTTCGACAAATTCAAAGAGTGTCGGTTTATTGCCTACTCTAGCCAGTAAGGCGAAGGGCAGATCTTTTAGCTGCGACTGAGGGCCTTCATGGAAGCGCTCTATTGTTTGCTTTTTCAAAGCGGCATCATTAAACTGCATCAGTGGTGCCCTGACAAGGCGTATATCTTTGCCTCTTACTTTCAATATGACTGTGCTGCCCTTCTCTCCGCTAAGCAGCGATTGCAGATGCAGATAACCTGTGAGGCGTGTGTCGACGTTATCTACGGCCTCGAGCTCGTCTCCTTTTTTCAGGCCAGCCTTGGCCGCCGGGCTATCTTTATAAACGTCAGAGACAAGCGGGAAACCATTTGGTCCGGCGCTATAACTGATGCCGAGCAGGCCGCTCTTTAGTATTTCGCCGCCATTGTTGTCCTTGTCGGCGTCGGGAAGCACTTGAGCCCGGGCGGTCATTGTGTCCATGCCTGCGGCTATGATCCAGCTAAGAGCGGCGGTGAGCATTGAAGCTGCGATCGCCTGAAAATGAATGCGATGTTTTGGTGTCATATCTGGTGCGCCCTGTTTTTTCTGCCAATTTTTCAATCTTTCAATCTTTCAATCTTCCGTCGCTTTAGCGATTGCCAGCCCGGCTTTGACAAGCCCCGGCACGCCGCCTTCATAAACGAGAAATCTATCTTCCCAGGTTGGATCAAATTTGTCCTTGTAGGCCTTCAACCCTTTATAGGAAAAAAAGCGATTGAGGTGGGCGAAGATCTTTTGCATTGCTTTTTCTTCGATCGTGGCGTCTGCGTCTTCACCCACCCCCGAAAGTGCTGCCAGACCAAGGCTGAAGTGTGTGAAGCCTTCCTCTTTGAGGAAAAATAATAGCTTGGCAAAAAGAAAATCCATAGTGCCGTTCGGTGCTTTTTCGATATGGCGCATCATGTCAATAGTTACTTCGCCTTTGCGATAAGAACGTATTTCATTGACGAAGGCCAGTCCTTTGCCTTCCTTGTCGCGCAGTATAAAGACATTGTCGTGCTGAAGCTCGGCCCGGTCAAACTTGCCCAGGCTGAAGCCGCGCTCGCGTCTGCCGGGCAGTTGTAGCCATTGTCTGGAGATGTCGGCCAGCTCGTCCAAAAAAGCCTCGCTGTGGGGAGGGCGGTGGCGGGTGAGTGTGTAGCCTTCTTTGTCGAATTTTTTAACGACACTTTTAAAAGTTTTCTTGGCAACTGTTTTGCTTGTGAAAAGGTCGAGGTCGACAACGGCGTCTTCACCTACACGCACGGCCTTGAAGCCGAGCTCGCGGTAAATGTCGATGAAGGCGGGTGTTGTCTGCAAAAATGCTACTTTCCAACCGTTGTTGTGGCAGTGAATGGCAAAATCGTTAATCAGAGGGCCGAGCTTTTCGCGCGGTCCAACCGCGTCACCCAGCACCACGGCTGTATCGATGCATGTTTTGTAGGCGACGAAGCTGGTGTTTTCGGCATCGAAAAAATAGGATTTGTCCGCCGAGAGTTTGAAGATATCGAGAGCTGTCTTCCCGTTTTGCTCGAGGATAGAGGCCGCCAGCTCACGCTCGCGGGGTTGGGTAATCAATTTGTAGCGGATCGGGCGGAAGGCACTGAAGATCACCGAGGCCCCGGCCAGGATGCCGTAGAGATGGAGAGACTCGATGAACCACTGACCATAGCGAGTGTGGGCGACAAGATCGCTATTGCCGCTCAGAAATAATTCGCGCAGAGTTCTGATCAAAGATGGATAGAGTTCAAAGTTGAGGCCAAAGTCGCGCTTGTCGAGCAGGAAAAAGCCGGTCACGCCGTAGGCGATGACGGCGGCCAGGCCCAGACCGGCCAGCTTCAGCGCCATCATGAAAGTCGCTTTTTCGCTCTTGACTGCAAAGTAGGAGCGCGTCGCCAGCAAAAGCACAATCGTCAGCAGTGGTGGCAGGCAAGAATAGCTCGGCAGGTCCTGGGCAAGTTGATGATCTTGCAACCAGTGGATGTGTTCTGAGCCAATGCGGGCCAATTGTAAAAAGAGCGAAACGCAGGCCAGACCAAGAGCGACCTGCCAGGCTCGTCGCTTGCGACTGAGCAGGTTGAGGCTGAGGAAAATGAGCATGTAGCCGAAGGCCACGGTCAAGGACTTGTTTAAATGATAGAGCTGATAACTCGCCACCATACTGAACAATTTTGGATGGGACGATAGTCTGACCAGGAGCGGCTGGACCGTACCGCTCAGGCCGCTCAAGAGGGTCGCTGCCGCGGTGAGCCAGACCGGCCAGCTGGCCCTGGTTGCACTGGTAATCTTGTCAATAACTTCGGGCATTGCTTTGCCTATTTGGCCAGTGGAAGCTGGGCGAGAATGTCACGCGCGTTCTGGCTGCGCAGGGCGACGTCCATTTTAGTTGCTTTTTCGATGATTATCGAGAGCAAATGATCAGCCCCAGCTTGATAATCCTGCAGACGAATCGTGCTTATCGGTTCCGGGTCTTTGCCCGTAGCGAGAAAAAAGAGCGTTGCCCCCATCGAATAGATGTCGCTTTGAACGGTCGGTTTGCCGCGGAATTGTTCCGGAGCGATGTAGTGCGGCTTGCCGACGACCGATCCGGTGACGTTTGAAGTAAAGCTCTGGGCGACGGAGAAATCGATTAACTTGAGGGCGCCATCCTCGGTGAGGATGAGATTGTCCGGCGTGAAATCGCGATGCACCACCGGTGGTTCTTGTTCATGCAGGTAGGCGAGGATTTCGGCCATTTGTCCTGCCAGCCTGTAGATTTCTTTAGTCGGCAGAGGGCCAAATTCGTTGACGATTTCTTTCAAGTTGCGTCCTTCGAGATGTTCCAGGACGAGGTAGGCGCGGTGGTCTTCGAGGAAGAGGTCTTTCAGTTTGACGATCTGTGGATGGCTGAGCCTGGTGAGGAGATCCGCTTCTTTTTGGAAGCGCATGGCAGCCGCTCGGCGCACCGCTTTATCGGGAAAGATCGGCAGGAGAAATTCTTTGAGGACGACTACTTGTGCTGTTTCTTCCTGACTTCTGGCCTGATGGCAGAAGGCCAGATAGACTGTGCCCTGGCCGCCTACTCCAATTTTGTTGATCACCTGATATTTTTGGTCGCAGAGCATGGCGCCGTTATCGAGCGGCGTCAGTCTGTCGCGTTTGGGCGCCGCCGATAGCTCGGCTAACCAGAGCTCGGTATAGCTCTGCCGATCAGAGGGCGGCGAAAAGGTAAGGAGCATCTCTTCGTCGATCCACTGGTTGAATCGATTGGACAGTGTATTGAGGAGCTTCTGGCGATCGTTGCTCGCCAGTATGTCGCCGTAGCGAAGTTTGAATGGTGGATAGAGGGCGCGGTGAAACTCGAAATAATAATCACTATTGGACTTCGTCAGAGGCGGTCGGATTACTTTGATCTCGAAAACATCGGACCAGTTGACGCGGTGGCTGATACTGATCGTGCGGAAGTTGCCGCTTATTTCGGCAGTTTTGCCAAAAACCAGGCCGAAAGGGCTGATGTAGATAGTATCCGGCTCGATCGCCACACGCAGGGTGAAATAGGCGATGAGACTACCGGCAATGATGAACACCGGCCCTGAGTATGATGATAGCCACTGCGTGGCCAGACCAAGGGCCGGGATACTTTCGGCGGTGAGAAACATTTTGAAGAGATTTAAATAACGGACGGCAATCGCCATCGTCGGCGTGAGCAGATTGGTGCAGCCAAGCACGATCACGACGAAGGGCGAAAGGGCGATACCGAGCAGCACTCTCCAGAGGATAGGTCTGAACCAGAGTTGAAAGTCGGCATGGGGCAGATAATCGATAGCGCTGCTCTGATCAATGCGCAATTGTCTGGCCGCTGTCGTTACGGCCGGCTGGCTCACTGTTTCGACGCCAAATTGCAGGCCGCCGCGCAGGCTTTCCTGTAACTTGGGGAAGAAAATCGACTGCGACTCCAGCGGCTTTGGTTTTGGGCCCCAGTCAAGACCGAAGAAATTTTTCAGTACTGTCTCTTTTTTGTCTTTCGTCGATTTTAATTTGAGGGATTTCTCATCGAGCGATTTGCGCTGGTATTCATTCGGCATGGCTTACCGCCTTTGACGTCTTCTTCAAGGCGCGCAGCCGCTCTGCCACTAATCTTGCTGTGGCGGGTCTGCCTTCGCGCTCCATCTGGGTGCAGTCGGCGACGATTTTATCGAAGGCCGGCGAGAGACTTGCTATTTTGTCTCTGGGATGAGAGGCGCTCAAAGGTTCGGGATCTTCGCCTGTACTGAGGAAGTAGAGAGAAGCACCGAGCGCGTAGATATCGCTTTGGCAGTTGGCTTTGCCGCGTAATTGTTCGGGAGCGATATAGGCTTGTTTACCGATCATGGTACCGGTGGCGGTGCCAAGGAAAAAGTTGGCGGCACCGAAGTCGATGACAACGATCGAGCCGTCATTTTTGAGCAATAGATTGTCCGGTGTGAAATCGCGGTGGATGATCGGCTCGGGCTGTTCGTGCAAGTAAGCGAGCATCAAAGCCATATCTATGCCCCAGGCAATCACTTGCTCTTCATGTTGCGGACCTTCCTCGTGGACGAGGTGGCGCAGATCTTGCCCGGGGATGTACTCGATCACCAGATAATGTCGGCCCTGGTCGACGAAATGATCGTAGACACGCGCGATTTGTTCGTGCGAAAGAGCCGAGAGCATGAGCGCTTCGCGACTGAGCAAGTGATGAGATTTTTTGGTCATGTCGGCATCTTCGTTTTGCGGCACGACTGCTTCTTTGAGCACGAAACGACTGTTAGTCCTGTCGTTTTTGCGGGCCAGATAGATGGCACTCAGGCCTCCGAAGGCTAATTGTTTTTCGATCGTAAAAATACCATCGAGCACTTTTTGACCTGGCTCGAGGGGGATGAAATTGGTGGCGCCGAAGCGGCGGGCCAACTCTTCTTGCCAGAGTTGCGTATAGCCAGGTGTCTGGTCCCGGCGCCCACCAGTCTTGCTTGCAGTCATACCACTGGCGGTGCCACCGCTTTTGCCACCAGCTTTGCCATCGTCGCCATAATCCGAAGCACTGTTGCTTCTATGCGCCGCCGAGCCGATCTTCGCTGACTTGTTTTCCCCAGACCAGTCGGTGGCTGAAAGGACATTTGCCGATTGACCGCCCCTGTACTCTTGCATAAAGGTGCGGGCGTCGAGCAGAGCGCTAAAATTGTCGGCGCCCTCTGTCCAGACGTCGAGGGCCATGATCAGAGCGTCGAGCTCCTTTGCTTTGAGCATGACGAGATTAAGGTCGGCGCTTTTGCCGTCATCAAATTGCAAAATCAGATGACTTCTCTGTCCGCTTTGCAGGAACTGGATATTTTTCAGATTCTCCCATTTTTTGCGCACACGCAGGTGGGGACCGGGACAGACGAAAAAAGGCAAGTTGATGCCGTCACGGGTGATGAAGATGATTTCGTCCGAGGCGAGGAAGAGAGTGAAGCCGCACAGAGCGGTTAGAAAGGCATTGAAGCCGATGAGCATCAAAGCATTGACGGTGTTCATCTTTGAGCCGTCCATGTGGATGGCGAGCACCAGAGATGTCCAGCAGAAGACGAAGACAGCGACCGGGAAAAGCAGCGTAGTGGTGGCAAAAAGTGCCGTCACCAGTGGTTTTCTATATTTGATCGTCAGTTCGGCTTCTGCCAATGCAAATAATCCTCTGACTGCTTTATACCGCCCGTTTCTATATGTTGAAACAGGGGCGGAAGATTTAGCTCTGCCAGGGGACAGTTTGTCGACTGATTGGTGCGGCGATTTATCGATAATCTTTTAAATAGGTGCCGTCGGACCTGACCCCATCTAGATGGTAGGGCGCTTAAGCGGCGGAAAGACACCGGAAAAACACTGGAAAATTTCGCCGGGAGCACGGCAAGATCACGGCAGTATCATTGAGCGGCTGGAGAGATGAGAGCCTTGCTCTGCTTAAAACGATGGCTGAGAAGCGCCTGCAGCGCCGTCCGGTGTCCAGGGCGTTGGATTGTAGACCGGTGCGCTGAGCTGTTCCTGGGGCGGATTGGCAGTCGGTTTAAAGCTCGGAGCGGCCATATTCATGCTGGGAGCGGCCGCGGGGGCGGCGGAGGCACTGCTGAAACCGGCACCGGGTCCGTTGAAGCCTGCGCCACTGGGCAACTGCGCTGTCGGTGGCAGCATGCCTTTTTCGGACAGTTCCTTTTGATAGTCCTGGTCGAGTTCGCCGCGAATTTTCAATTCCTGGTTGGCGCGGCGTTCTTTCGAAGCCAGCTTCTGGTTGGCTTGGGGATTGTTATGCTTTTGATTGTATTTGCGGTTGGCCAGGATGCGTGAGCCGACGGCGAGGGCGCCAATGCCGACCATGCCGCCGTACAGTCCCAAGCCGATGGCAGTGCCTGCGCCATTGCCGGGATATCTGCGATTGCCCCAGGCGCTGTAGCCATATTGCGGGCCGGTCGTGAAGGGTGAATAGCCGACGCCACCCGCCGAAACTCCCCGATAGCTCGGAAATTGTCTATAGTCCGGATAATAGCCCGGCAGCGGATAACCCTGAGCCAGTGCCGGTCCGGCGAAGGCGAAGGCGAAGAGCTGACCGAAGGCGAAAGTGAGGGCGATCAAAGAACAAATCAGACGGATTGGCATAAAGCTTGGCTGCCTCTGTACCGCGCCACTGGCGCGATGCGTTTGGGTTGTCTGCCTTTTTAGGCTTACGAGCTTATGCTACTTAAGTCCGGCCGCTTGTGAAATGGTGAAATTCCCATTTCTAGACGTTAAAGCGGAAATGCACGACGTCGCCGTCGTCCATGACGTAATCCTTGCCTTCCAGGCGCATCACGCCTTTTTCCTTGGCTACTTTTTCGGAGCCCGAACGCACATAGTCGTCGTAGCCGATTACTTCGGCTTTTATAAAGCCGCGCTCGAAGTCGGTATGGATGATGCCGGCGCACTGGGGCGCGGTAAAGCCAGATTCGAAAGGCCAGGCTCGTACTTCCTTTTCGCCGGCGGTGAAATAGGTCTTCAGGCCGAGCAGCTCGAAGGCGGCGCGGATCAGGGTGTTGACCCCGGAGTCTTTGACGCCGAGGCTTTCGAGATAGCTGGTGCGTTCGGCCGGGTCGAGGGCGGAGAGTTCAGCTTCAATCTGTGCCGAAATGATTACTACCGGGCGTTTCTCTTCTTTGGCTTTGGCCTTGAGGGCTTGCACATATTTGTTTTTGTCGGGATCGGCGAGCTCGTCTTCTTTGACATTGGCGGCGTAGAGCATCGGTTTTGTGGACAAGAGTTGCAAAGACGGCACGATGGCGCGCTCTTCGTCGGTGAGGATGTCCATGTCGACAGCTTCGACTTCGTTGATGTAGGGGATCACTTTTTCCAGCACGGCGAGTTCTAGCTCGGCGCGCTTGTCGCCGCCGTGTTTCTTCTGCTTCTGCAGGCGGTCGATACGCTTGGTGATCGAGGCTTGATCGGCCATAGCCAGCTCGATGTGGATGGTGTCGACGTCGCGCAGCGGGTCGATAGCGCCGTCTACGTGGGTGATGTTTTCATCGTCGAAGCAGCGCACGACGTGCACGATGGCGTCCACTTCGCGGATGTGTGAGAGGAACTGGTTGCCCAGGCCTTCACCCTTGGAAGCGCCGCGGACGAGGCCGGCGATATCGACGAATTCAAAGGCGGCGGGTAGCACCTGCTGCGGTTTGACCAGCTCTTTGAGCTTATCCAGTCTGCCATCCGGGACTTTAACGATGCCGACGTTGGGTTCAATCGTGCAAAAGGGGTAATTGGCACTTTCTGCCTGGTAAGAGGCCGTCAACGCGTTGAAAAGCGTTGATTTGCCGACATTTGGCAGTCCGACGATACCTGATTTGGGCACAATTGCCTCCTGGGTGACCTTGCTCAATGGTGGCCGCCAGAATCTGGCGAGCACGCGGCCTGACATTATATATAGAACTCGGGCCGCAGGAAGGTTAGATAAGAGTGAGCGTGGGGTCAAGCGCCGGGTCTTGCCCTGTCGGAAGCTTCACAGTCCGCAATTGACTCAACTTCCCATCCTTTTCCGCTGGGCAAAAATTGCTGGGTAAGATTAAACTAATTATTCTTCACGTCCGGGAGCCAAAAGCGTTGCAGTCACTCTATTAGATATAGACTATGTACTTATTGATTTGGCCGCTCTGGCCGGTATCCCGCGTCAGCGATGAGCTGACTAAAAGTTGATGCAAAAAAACGATGCACGCAATTTTTTGAGCGCTGACTTTCAGAATCAATTTGGCTCTACGTCTCTTTCACGACAATGTAATCAGGAGAAAATATCAATGCTCGATAAAATTTGGGAAGCCGCAACCGGCAAATGGGGAATTATTGCAGTAGCTGTCCTAGCTCTGCCTGGTGGCCGCCAAGCCTTGAGAAGCGCTGGCAAGGAAATTATCCGCGCCGGTATCGTCGTCAATGACAAGGTCAAAGAAATCGTTGCCGAAGTACGCGAAGAAGCTTCCGACGTTGTCGCTGAAGTCAAAGCCGAACGCGAGCAGACCCAGAAGCACGATAAAAAGCACGAAAAAGCCACTGCTTAGTCGACGCCGATAGAGTTTTCGCTGGAGCCGGTTTGCGCCGGCTCCAGTCTCTTACTTAAGGATAAGCTCAATGACCAGAAGCCAGCATTCCGCCGTTAAAGTCGTCCACCGCTTGCCTCATCGCACTCGCATCAAAATGCCGCCTGTGCACCGTACTCCTGGAAAAATGGAGAAGATGGGCGATCGTCTGCGGCAGATTGATGGAGTGCACGGCGTCGAAGTCGATCACCGCACCGGCAGCATTTTACTCAAACATAATGAAGACCCGGGTATTATCGAAAGCTTGATGGAATCGCTCGAGGAAGCCGGTGATCTCTTCTTATCTGTGATGATGGAAGAAGAAGGTCCTGAGTCCGAATTGAGCTTTGTTTCCAAATTTTTGAAAGATAGCCTTGGCACGGCGAACGCCAATGTCTCGCGTTCGACGCGTGGTTTTATCGATCTGCGCATGCTCGTGCCGCTAGGTTTTCTGGGCACCGCTCTCTGGAAGCTTCGAAAAAGCGAAGGCTTGATGTTTGAAGTGCCGCCTTATGTGTTGCTCTGGTATGCCTGGGATTCTTATATGAAGCTGCATCACACGCGGCCTCCTCAGGAGTTAGTGCCCACCATTCAATCGGCTGACACGGGGCATAACACCTGATGGTTAGCGAACGCAAGAAAATCCGCCCAGAAAATCCAGGCGATGGTTCCGCCGCTGACATTGGTAATGGGGCTTCCGACAGCGAATCTTTGATCACGATTGTCGAAGCCGTGCAGGATGGACAGATAGTTGCCGCCAATGTCATTACCACTGGTGGTGTCGACATGCAGGCCGGGACGGCGGCGGTTATTGAAGTGATTGCAGCGCCCAATCAATTTTTGCAAACGGAAAAAAATGCTGACGCGGCATCGCCAAATGCTTTTCGCTATGTCGTCATGCACAGCCTGCCCGGCCGCTTGCGTATGCAAATAGACAATTTACGCTTCCAGCAACAGAGGGCCGAGCAGCTTTGTCTGGCGATTATCGAAGAGCCGGGCATCAAGCAGGCTCGCCTCAGTCTGTGGAGTAATTCGCTGGTCGTCGAATACGATAAAACGGCGTTGCCTGAAAAAGATGTGCTGGCCAGCCTCGAGAAGCTCTGGCACAGTCGTTCGACAGTGTCGGCGACAGGTTCTGCGCCCGGCGCTCACGCCGCCGTTGTCGCCACCAGACGTGAGCAAGCCGGCTTGCTGGTCTCCTTTTTAAATCTGATCGATCGTCTCACACCGCATCCGGTGCAGCTGGCCGTATCGGCCCTCGCTTTCGGCGGAGCAATATTCGGCTTGCCGACTGTGTTCGTACGCTCTCTGCTTGGCCTGGGCTCTGTACCTATTCTCAGCCGCGCCGTGCGCACCGCCGTCGAAGAGCGTAAGCTCGGTGTCGACGGACTGGATGGCGCTGCTGCTGTGCTCATGCTCATTCAAGGCAATTTCAAAGCCGCTGGTTTTATGACTACTTTGATTGCCCTTGGTGAATTTATCCGCGAGCAGACATCGCGCAAGTGCGAGAAAATGATTGGAGATCTGCTCGGTCTGGCCGGACGGTCGGCCTGGGTGGTGAGGGGGAAGAAACGCATACTTGTACCCGCCGATAGTGTTGTCGCCGGCGATACGGTCGTAGTCTACGCCGGTGAGATGGTACCAGTCGACGGTATAGTCACCGCCGGTAGGGCCACTGTCGATCAGTCTAAGCTGACCGGCGAATCTGTCCCTGCTGAAGTCGAAGAAGGTTCTTTCGTTTTTGCCTCCACCGTCTTGCACGAAGGCAAGATTTATGTATTGGCCAGCGCCGTCGGAATGAACACAAGGGCCGGATTGGTCGTCGACCTGGTCAATAGTGCTCCGCGTTTTGAAACGCGCACGCAAAACTATGCCTCCCTTGCCGCTGATAAATTTGTCACGCCTGTTTTGGCTCTGGGAATCGTCAGCTTTTTACTGACACGCAACCTCACTCACATGATGACGATTTTGATTTTCGACTTCGCCACTGGTATCAGGATTTCGGCACCGACGGCGGTGCTGGCTTCGATGCAAAAAGCGGCTCGCTCCGGTGTATTGATCAAATCCGGTGCCGCCCTCGAAAATCTCGCCCTCGTCGATGCTGTCCTCTTCGATAAGACCGGCACGCTCACAGTCGGCGAACCGCATGTAAATTCGGTCGTCACTTTCAATGATTTCGCCCGTCAGGACGTGATCCGCTATGCTGCCGCTGTCGAACAGCGCAACAGCCATCCCGCTGCCCGGGCCATTGTTCGATTTGCTCTTAAAGAAAAGTTGACTATACCTGAGCGCAGTCACTCCGACTCTCACTCGGCGCTTGGCGTCGAAGGCCGAGTCGACGGACGGCATATTTATGTCGGCAACCGTCGCTTCATGGACGAGCTCGGCTTCGATATCGCCATGTCTGATTTTGAAGCGTTGAAAATTACCGAAGCCTGCGAATCTTTCGCGTATGTCGCTATCGATGGCAAGCTCGCCGCTCTTCTTTCTTATAGCGATCAACTGCGCCCAGAAGCAAAAGCGGTCGTGCAGGCGCTGCGCAAGCGCGGCGTCAAGCGTATCGTCATGGCCACCGGTGATAGCGAAGGGCCGGCCCGGGTGATGGCCGACAAGGTCGGCGTCGATCAAGTCCATTTTTGTGTTTTTCCCGAGCAGAAGGCAAACATCGTCAAAGAGCTGCAGTTGCAGGGTTTCAAGGTGGCGGTAGTTGGCGACGGTATCAATGACTCGCCGGCACTCGCCCATGCCGATGTCGCTATCTCTTTGCACGGCGGTACCGACATCGCCCGTGAAAAAGCTTCTGTAGTGCTTACAGACGACAATCTCACTCGCCTGCCTCAGGCTATTGATCTGGCGCGCAGTTCGCTCGGTCTGGTCCACCAAAGTATCGGTATCGTCACTTTACCTAATGCAATCGGACTGGGATTGGCCACCTTCGGCGCGATTGGCCCGGCTATGGCCACCGCTTTGAATAACGGCTCGGCTATCATCGCCGGTATGAATTCGCTCAGGCCGCTCCTGATCGACGACTCGCCGCGCAATAAGTAGACAGCCGTCCGCAGTTCTGTTCGCTCGATTTTGGCTGCACGGCCATGGCCGATCTATTTCGGCTGTCGCGAGATAATTAAAATGCTAAAGGCCCAATCTTTCCTCTAGCTTGCAGCTGTGCTTGAAGAACGCCAGCTGAAAGCTCGATGAAAGAATATGGAGCCTATAATATATCTATGCGTATTTTGTTAGCTGAAGATGATGACTTTTTGGCCGGCGGTATCGAGCTTGCCCTGACTAATGCCAGCTATACGATCGAACGGGTCAAGACCGGTCCGGACGCCGAGCATATGCTGCGGGTCTATGAGTATGACTTGCTTTTGCTCGATCTTGGCCTGCCGCTCATGGATGGTATGGAAGTACTGGCCAACCTCAGAGCGCGCGGCAACAGCACGCCGGTGATTATTCTTACGGCCAGAGACCGACTGGAAGACCGTGTCCATGGTCTTGATTCCGGCGCCAACGATTATTTGACCAAGCCCTTCGAGCTGCCCGAGCTCCTGGCCCGAGTCCGGGCAATGACACGTAAACAGCTGTGGGGCAACAGCCTGGAGTATGTGCATGGACCTTTGCGCTTCGATACCGGCGCTCGGCGCGTCACGATAAGCGGTGAGCCAGTCGATCTTTCGGCCAGGGAACTGGCCGTGCTCGAATTGCTTTTGCAACGCGCTCCGCGTGTGGTCAATAAAGATCAGATTGCCGAACATTTGCCGAGCTGGGATACCGATGTCACGCACAATGCCATCGAGATCGTGGTGCACCGCCTGCGCAAAAAACTGGAGCGGGACGGCTTTAGTATTCGCACGGCGAGGGGTCTGGGATATCTTATTGATAAAGTTTAGAAATAAGTCGATTCGGCGTCAGCTCCTAGCCTGGCTCCTGATACCACTATCGGTGCTCTGGCTTATCTGCACGGCGGCTGGTTACTTGCGTTCGGTGGAGCTGGCCGAGGATCGCTACGACCACGAATTAATCAACTCTGCCGACTCGGTCATCGCCCGTCTCGAAGTCGTCAACGGTAAAGTCGTTGTCGACTTGCCGCCGCAGGCCCTGGCTATGCTCAAGCATGGAGATAATAAGTTTTACTATCAGGTTTTGACCAGTGATTTCGCCCGTGTGTCCGGAGACGTCGATCTGCCCGGGCCGGTCGATGAGCTACTGCCGCACGTCCCTAAACTTACTTATGGTGTCATTGAAGGGCAGCGCGTGCGCATCTGCACGATGCGCTCGTTTGTCGAAGCGCACAAGGAAGTCTCGGTCATCGTCGAGTGCGCCGAGACCGTCAAACCCCGTGAAAATTTTGCGCACCAGCTTTTGATCAGCATCATCGTGCCCCAACTCTTGCTGATTGTCCTCGGCGCTATTGCAATCTGGCAGGGTGTCAGCCTCGGTCTAAGTCCTCTCAAGGAGCTCGAGCTCGCTCTGGAGAGACGGTCGCAATTTGACCTCAGTCCGGTTTCGGACGCCTCTGCTCCGCAAGAAGTACAACCGCTCGTGCATGCCATCAACGATTTGCTCGGTCGTTTGCGCGAAGATCTTGATTCGCAAAGGCGTTTCGTGGCCAATGCTGCTCACCAGTTGCGTACGCCTCTGGCTGGATTGAAGACCTATGTAGGGGTTGTCACAGCCATGACCGAAAAGGTCGAGCAGAGAGAGCTCAATCACGCCGTCAAGCAACTGGATCATGGACTGAATCGCATCACTCATCTGGTCAATCGCTTGCTTGCTCTGGCCAAAGCCGAGCCCAATGCGGCCGGTAAGATCAAGCCGCAAAATTTTGACCTCAATCTCGTTGCCGCGGAAGCAACATCGGATCTGGTCGGCGAGGCGATCGAAAAAAATATCGATCTCGCTTTCGAGGGCGCGAACGGACCAATCCTCGTGCTTGGTGATCCGTCTTCGGTCCGCGAGCTGGTGATGAATCTGGTCGACAATGCCGTGCGCTACACGCCAAACGGCGGCCATGTGACTGTGCGCGTGCAAAACGGCAACAGTGTTGTACTGGCCGTTGAAGACGACGGGCCCGGCATTGCCGAAAGCGAGCGCGAGCGGGTTTTCGAGCGCTTCTATCGTGTCCTCGGTACGGACGGGGCCGGCAGCGGTCTTGGCCTGGCCATAGTTCGGGAGATCGCCAAAACTCACAATGCCAGGATTGCCCTTGACGCCGGCAATGATGGAGGCACCGTGGTCAAAGTCGAATTCAACAAGCTCAACGGCGTCAGCGGTGATGACCTCAATAGCTTGAATTAGGCTCGATAGGGTGCTCTATAGGTTCTGTGGCAGATATATCGTGTGAAGTAAATTCAACTTTGCGGTTTGGGAGCTCAAGGCCCTCTCTGCGAGCCTTTCCGCATATGTTTCGTAATGTTTTCTTCAGTATTGCTTTACATTTTCTTGCCATCAAGATACTCATGGCTAATAATCGAAGCGTGCACCGGGCTTGCCCCAGGCTTTCTTCTTGATCTGCGGACCGGATAGCGGCCGGCAAATTTTTATTGAAAGTGGCTTCCCCCGCCCCTCCGACCCAAGTACAAGAAGTGGATTTTTGACGTTGAATACCGCCGATCAAAGCTTTTCTCCTGGTGAAAAAGATGCCTGTGGAGTGGGGTTTGTTTTTCGGCCGACCGCCAGTCATCTCGTAATCACTGATGCTCTCGGAGCGCTCGGACGCATGGAGCACCGTGGTGCCTGTGGAGCGGATGGTATTACCGGAGATGGCGCTGGCTTGCTCACCGCCGTTCCCTGGGAATTATTCGCCGCTCAGGGTTTTGCATCCACGCTGCGAACGGCAGTCGGCATGGTCTTTTTACCGCAAAGCGACGAACTGGCCGCTTATTCTCGCACCAGGGCAGAAGAACAGTTTGCCGCTGAAGGTTTCAGCGTACTGGGCTGGCGAGTCGTGCCGCTCGATATGAAGGCTCTCGGTCCCCTCGCGCAAAATAGCTGTCCACAGATAGAGCAGGTCTTCGTTACCGCACCACCGGCCTGGTCGGATCAACTTCTCGAACAGAAGCTCATGTTCGCTCGCAAGCGTATTATTCATTCGTTGTGGGCGGAAGCGGCAAATAATACGCCGCCCGGCGCCAGGAATCTGAATGATTTTTACATTGCTTCGATGTCCACTAAAACGATCGTATACAAGGCAATGACTCGTTCGGCCGATCTGCCGCTCTTTTATAAGGACCTGACTAATCCGCTCTATACGAGCGCTTTTGCTGTTTATCACCGCCGCTTCAGCACAAATACACTGCCGCGCTGGCGCCTGGCTCAACCTTTTCGTTTGATCGGTCACAATGGTGAAATCAATACTCTGCTGGGCAATCGCAACTGGATGAACAGTCGTGAAGCTGTCCTTTACCAGAGTCACTGGATCAAGCAGGATGATTTGCAGCCGGTTGTGAGCGCTACGACATCCGATTCTGGAAGTCTCGACAATGCGCTCGAGCTGCTCGTCTCGCTTGGTCGTAAGCCTGAATCGGCTTTGATGCAGCTGATTCCCGATGCTCACAAAAATAATTTCGATTACGCCCCATATCCGCAAATCGCCGGATTTTATGACTACTTTTCGGCGATTCAAGAACCCTGGGATGGACCGGCTTTGATCGTCTACAGTGATGGTGTCACAGTTGGTGCTAAGCTCGATCGCAACGGCATGCGTCCGGCTCGTTTCATCCGTCTTAAAGACGGCAGCGTCTTCCTCAGCTCGGAAGTCGGCGTGGTCGATTTTGACGAAGCGGAAGTAGCACAAAAAGGGCGACTTGGCCCCGGTCAGATGATATCGGTCGAGCTCGCCTCCGGCCAGGTCAGCTCTGACGTCGATGTCAAAGTGCAGGTGTCCGGGCAATATCCTTATCGCGACTGGGTAGATTCGGAGCGTACCAATTTCCAGGCGCAGCCTTTTTCTGCCGATATCAAATATGGGGCTTCTGAGCTGATTCCTTTGCAGATGGCCTATGGCTACGGCAAGGAAGATAACGTTCAAATTCTCAGCGCCATGGCATCGACCGGTCACGAAGCGATTTATTCGATGGGTGACGATACACCGCTGGCGGTGCTCTCCGGTCAGCCGCGTTTACTCTATGATTATTTCAGGCAGCGTTTCGCCCAGGTTACCAACCCACCTATCGATCATCTGCGCGAGCCTTTGATCATGGCGCTCGACTCTTATCTCGGCCGGCAGAGTGGCTGGTTTTCGCCAAGTGCCCAGGGTGCTAAAACGATTCATCTGAGCAGTCCAATCCTCAACGACAACGATCTCGACGAGTTAGAACACGGCCCAGCCTTTCAAGAGAGTTTTGCCAGTGAACGCCTTTCTCTTGTCTATAATCCCGTCGAATTTTCACTCTCGGATGCTCTTGCCGACCTCTGCAACAGCGCTTGCCGGGCCGCAGAGTCTGGCAAAGCACTGCTGATTTTGAGCGATCGTGGCGTCAATTCGGAGCGGATCGCCATCCCGGCTCTGATCGCCGTGGGAGCTGTCCATCATCAATTGATCGAGCGCGGCCTGCGCCTCGAATGCTCGATCATCGTCGATTCCGCTCAGTGCTGGACGACTCACCATTTCGCCTGTCTGTTCGGTTTTGGCGCGCAAGCTGTCTGTCCTTACCTGGCTCTCGAAATCGTCCGCCATTCGATCGAAGATGCTCAAGTCAAGGACGTTCTCAAAGACCAGGCCAGGGCGATGACGGTGTTCGACGCGCAGGCCAATTTCAAAGCAGCAGTCGAAGAAGGGCTATTGAAGGTCTTGTCCAAGATGGGCATATCGTCGCTGACCAGTTATATCGGCGCCCAGATTTTCGAATGTGTCGGCCTCGGTCGCAGCGTGGTCGAGCGTTGTTTCAAGGGCACCCCCTCTCGTATAGGCGGTCTGGAGCTGCATGACATCGAGCGCGATATTCTCGAATTTCATCGCAAGGCTTTCCCGTTCGGCCACAAGCAGTTGATCAACTACGGCATGATGAGCTCGAGACCCGGCGGCGAATATCACGGCAACAATCCGAAAGTCGTGCGCGCTCTCCATACCGCCCTTGGTATCAGCCAGAGTCTCGACAATCCAAAAGTCGTCAGTCTTGATGAGCGGCGATTGCAGTTCGAAGAGTATTCGGCCCTGGTCCGCGAACGGCCACCGGTCGCCCTGCGCGATCTCCTCACTTTTCACTCGGATCGCAAAGCAATCGATGTAAGTGAAGTCGAATCGGCCGAAGATATAGTCAAACGCTTTTGTACCGGCGGTATGTCCCTTGGTGCCCTTTCCAGGGAAGCGCACGAAGTGTTGGCCATCGCCATGAATAGACTAGGAGCCAAGTCAAATTCGGGCGAAGGCGGGGAAGATCCCCTGCGTTATTATCCTATAGAAGATGTCCAGTCCGACGGTACCAGCCCCAGCTTTCCCGGCTTGCGCGGTTTGAAGCCAGGAGATAGAGCCAGTTCGGCTGTGCGGCAAGTCGCCTCGGCCCGTTTTGGTGTCACTCCCGAATATCTAGTCACCGCTGAGCAGCTCGAAATCAAAATCGCTCAGGGAGCCAAGCCTGGCGAAGGCGGGCAGTTGCCAGGCCATAAAGTCTCTGAATATATCGCTAAGTTGCGCCGGGCCAAAGCCGGCATGCCTTTGATTTCGCCGCCGCCCCATCACGACATTTATTCGATCGAAGATCTGGCTCAGCTCGTTTATGATCTCAGGCAGGTCAACGATCGGGCCAAAATTTCAGTCAAGCTCGTCGCCGAAATCGGCATCGGCGCCGTCGCCGCCGGCGTGGCCAAGGCCAATGCCGATATCATTCAGGTGTCGGGCAATGATGGTGGCACTGGTGCTTCGGCGCTAAGCTCGATCAAACATGCCGGTGTGCCCTGGGAGCTTGGACTGGTCGAAGTGCACCAGTCGCTCGTCGCCAACGACCTGCGCGATCGCGTCCTCTTGCGGGTCGACGGTGGTCTGCGTTCGGGCTGGGAGGTTGTTGTGGCGGCCATGCTCGGAGCCAATGAATTTGGCTTCGGCTCGATTGCTTTGATTGCCGAAGGCTGCATCATGGCTCGCATCTGTCATACGAATAATTGTCCGGTCGGTATCACCAGTCAGAAAGAAAAGTTGCGCAAGAAATTTACCGGTTTGCCCGAACAAATCGTCGAGTTTTTCCTCTATATCGCCGAAGAAGTGAGGCTAACTCTCGCCGGGCTGGGATATGCATCTTTGCAGGAAGTACTCGGGCGATCCGATCTTTTGCAAGAGCGCAGCGACAAGCATACAAAAGTAAGCAAGGTCGAAGACATCGACCTGAGCTACTTGCTATCGCAGTGTGAGTCGAGCATTAAAGCGGGACTGCGCCCGGTTTCTAAATCAGACTTCAATCCGACTCTGGCCTCTCTGTCCGGTATCGAAGATGATATGCCGGTGCCGGAGGTCCTGCACTGGTCCGCCAGCTCGCCGCCCCATCATGGACCGCACACGGACCCGGCCGGTCTGAGCGATAGAATCCTCGCCGATGCCGATATACAAGCGGCGATCAAAAATCATCAGGCTGTCTTCAAGGCTTACCCGGTGCGCAATACAGATCGTAGCGTCGGCGCCAAGATTGGTGGTACGCTCTCGCGTCTTTATGGAGACCATGGTTTCAAGGGGGAAATTTCCTTGCGCTTTGAAGGCTCTGCTGGTCAGAGTTTCGGGGCTTTCCTCGTCGATAATGTGCGCCTGACATTGAGCGGCGATGCCAATGACTATGTGGGCAAAGGCATGGGCGGCGGTGAAATCACGATTAAATTTGCCGAGCGGGCTGCGCATCTCGAGCCCTGGCAAAATGTCATCGCCGGCAATACCTGTTTGTACGGTGCTACCGGTGGTGCGCTGTTTTGTTCCGGTCAGGCCGGAGAGCGCTTCGCTGTGCGCAATAGCGGTGCCATCGCCGTCGTCGAAGGCGTTGGCGACCATGGTTGCGAATATATGACCGGCGGCGCCGTCGTCGTCCTCGGACCGGTCGGGCGTAATTTTGCCGCGGGCATGACCGGCGGGATAGCCTACGTCCTGGATTGCGAAAATGTCTTTGCTGAGCAGAAATACTGCGGCGAGGCCAACAAAAAGCTTCAAGAAATTTCTGGGCCGTCCGAGGAGCATTTGCGCCAGTTGATTGAGCTGCATTTCACTGCCTCAGGCAGTGTGCGCGCTCGTTCCATTTTGGAGAACTGGAACGCCTATCTACCGCTTTTCTGGCAGATCGTGCCCGAAGGTGAATTCGACAATGCTCTGTTTGTTGGCGCTGCCGATAAGGCCGGTGCTAAATCTGTTTCTTCTTCTTCTATTTCTTCTATTTCTTCTATTTCTTCTATTTCTTCTATTTCTTCTGTTTCTTCTGTTTCTTCTTCTGATTCTGCTTCTGTTTCTGCTTCTGCTTCTTCTTCTGCTTCTTCTTCTGCTTCTTCTTCTTCTTCTTCTTCTTCTGATTCTTTAGCTGCTTCCTTGCATGACTTTGACGGCCCACCCCTGCAGGCCGGTCTGGCATGAATACCGGTGATACAGCCTGGGTCTTGATGTCATCATCTCTGGTGATGCTGATGACTCCGGCTATCGGTCTGTTTTATGGCGGCATGGTCGAGCGAAAAAATCTGCTATCGACGATTATGCTCACCTTCGGCACTTTGCTCATCGTCACCGTGCAATGGGTGCTCTTCGGTTACTCGCTCTGCTTTGGACCTGACATCGCCCACGCCATCGGCAGTCTGGCCTGGTGCGGACTGGCGAATATCGGCATTAACGATACTATCGCTTATGCGCCGACGATCCCACATCTTGCTTACATGCTCTTTCAGATGAAATTTGCCATCATTACGCCCGCTCTTATTGCCGGCGCTTTTGTCGAGCGTGTGCGCTTCAAATCTTTTATGGTTTTCACGGTGCTTTGGACGACACTTATCTATGACCCTGTAGCTCACTGGGTTTGGGGAGAAGGCGGCTGGTTGAAGAAGCTGGGCTCTCTCGACTTTGCCGGTGGCACTGTCGTCCACATCACAGCCGGTGTCGCTGCCCTAGCTATGTGTATCGCTCTCAGGCGCAAGAAGCGTGCTATCGATGGTCGTTTCCAGCCGGAGAGCGTACCACTCACACTTTTTGGGGCAGTGCTGCTCTGGTTTGGTTGGTTTGGTTTTAATGGTGGTAGCGCCCTTGGTGCCAATGCAGCCGCCGCTCAGGCTCTGGTGACTACGACCGTGGCCGCCGCCGCTGCTGCTTTGACCTGGATGCTGGTCAGCAGCGCCGAAGGCAAAAATACCGCTGTCGGTGCCGCCACAGGCGCCGTCGTCGGTCTGGTCGCCATAACACCCGCCTGCGGTTACGTCGATGTGCCGGCGGCCATTCTGATTGGCTCTGTCGGTTCGGTCGTATCTTTCTTCTCGATCAAGCTCTCCGAAAAATTGAAAATTCAAGATTCACTCGATGTCTGCGCCTGCCACGGCATGGCCGGGACTTGGGGCGCTCTGGCTACCGGACTTTTCGCCAGCAAGGCGATAAATCCTGCTGGTGCTGATGGTCTTTTTCACGGCAATGCTCATCTCCTTTTTGCTCAACTGGCATCGGTCGTTGCGGTTTGGCTTTTCACCTTTGTCGGCACCTATGCCATCGCCAAGCTCATCGATCAATTTATGAATTTCACAGCCAGCCAGTCCGAACAGGAGCAAGGGCTCGACCTCTTCCATCTGGGTGATGATTCGGCCGAACGCCTTTACGCAAATGAAAGTGCTGTCGTTAAGCTCATCCATTAAGCGCTTTTTAAGTGCTGCAATGGTTGCCCCCGTGGAATTTTTTTACTCAGCAGGGAGTCTAGCAAAGGGTTTATTGGACGACGCTGTCAAGGCCGTATATCATATATAAAACCAGTTCCAGACGGTCTCGGGGCAGTTGCATGGCCGGTAGGCAAATGAAAAGCATATTGGTGGTGGCGTGCAGTGCTCTCATTTGTGAGATCCTGAACACTAATGGCGCATTGGCTGATGTACCCGCGTATGTGGAATTAAAAGATTCTGCCGCGCTGAGCGATGCCGGTGTTGTCTGTGCGCCGGATGTTACAGGTGTGCCCTTGTTCCCCGCTTTTCCCAATTGTGCGGCGATGCCTTCAAATAGTGCATCTGGAAATTCCGGAGCCGGCGACGGGCAAGCCCTGCTGAAGGGTGGCGTTTCCAGCGATGTGCACCATAAGTCTGCTCACGCCTCCAATGCTGGTCCGGAACATCGGCGGCTGGACAACGGCACTGAACTCATCTCGAAGGACTATGATGTTGTTGTAGATACGCTAATCTGCCCTGTGCATATCAGTGCCAATGCGGTGGTGCTGATATTGGCCACAGATAAAAATCTAGTCGTTTATAACTTGCATGACGATCATAAAAATGCCGTCGTCCTCGAATATCCTTCCGGCCCGATTGATTTGATTCCAGGGCAGGCAGCCGTCATTGCCAACCAGTCCGTGAAATCCTTTGAAGACGTAAATCCTGCGCCTGTTGTCTATTATCGTCATCTGACTCAAAAGCCACTCGAT
The DNA here is from genome assembly GCA_018971775.1 of Cyanobacteria bacterium REEB67. Taxonomy (GTDB): domain Bacteria; phylum Cyanobacteriota; class Vampirovibrionia; order Obscuribacterales; family Obscuribacteraceae; genus REEB67. The sequence goes on from JAGXAB010000016.1 coordinate 71,362, forward strand.
GAGCACAGACAATTATTTCAGGCCGAATTTAATATCCTTTCTCTCGTGAAGGGCCTGCCTCCGATAAACGCACTGATCAATTCCGAAGATGCCGAGGCGCGTCACCGCATGGATAGCATGCTGAAGACTACGGCGATCATGATGCAATTGACTAATACTTCCGACCCTTACGCGCTCTATATGACTCCGGCTGTGCGAGCACTGGCTATCAAATCTACGAAGTGATGAAGTGAAAATGCTTCTGCGGCCTGGCGTTCGACAATGGTCTGAGTATGTCGTGCCCTAAAGGCTAATCGATTTCGATTTAAAAAATGGAAACTGGTATATAAGCAGCGCCAGTATTTGTTAATCGATATCGGTTTAAAAATCAGAGCCTGGCTTATTAAGCTGCTCCAGTGATTTTCTAATCGATATCGATTTAAAAACAGACCTCCGGCTTATTAAGCGCATGGTCAAAATTTTAACCGAAATCGATTAGACTTTGAGAGCCGAACCCTGCGCCAGAACGCCGTGTAATAGCATCTCGATCGCCTCGTTAATATGCACGTCAATCATCTCGCGCGATAACAGGTCCGTACCTTCCGGGAAAAGGTGCGAGAGGTTGTTGCGGGCAATCACATAAAAAACGCACATGCCGACCAGGTTTATCGCAGTTTGATAAGGGTCTAGTTTTCGCAAAGTGCCGTCTTGCATGCCTCTTTCGAAGATTTTTACAAGAGGCTCATAGATAGCTGCCAGCGCCATTTCTTTGTAGTATTTGCCGTGGTTTTGAATGCTCTCGAAAAGCAGGATGCTGGAGATATTGACATTGTCGAAGCTTTCTTCCATAAAAGCGCGGACATAATTTTGCAGTACTTGTTCTACTGGGCCGCTTTCAAGATCGACCTTTGCCAGGTTGCGAATGCGGCGTTGGAAAGAGCGGTCCAGGACTGCGTGGTAGAGCTTCTCTTTGCTTTCGTAATAGTAGTGAATCATCGCCCGGGTGACGCCGGTGTCTTCGGCGATGTTTTCGGTGCGGGCTCCTAAAAGGCCAGCCCTGGCAAATTCAGTTTCGGCCGCGTCTAGGATGGAAGCTTTTGTGGCCTCCGCGTCCCTGGTTTTGTTGGCGTTTTTCAGTTTCGTCATTTTTGCATCCTATATATAAGTTGGTCTGGTTGCAAGGTGTTTCGATTTATTTCGCTGGCAGCGTACGTTTAGCCTGTTTTGTTAACTAACAACTCTGCAGGTTAAGTTCAAAGCAAACAGTCTGGTAACTGTTGACGACTTTCGGCTTTGTCTGATATGCTAACTAACAGGATAGTTAGTTGTCCTGGTGACGAGGTAGTTATGACGACGGCAATGAATTTCTCTTCCCTGGCAGAATCCTCTTCTGCAGTTGAGCGTCAGGCCGATTCAATAGAGGCCAAAATTGACAGAGAGCTTGATTTGCCGGCTGCTCCTGAGCGCATTGAGCCCTCAATTATCGACGAAGATTTTTCGGGCGTGCTTTCAGGAAGTGGCAGACCCGGCAACCCTGGAGCAGGAAACGGTTCTAAATCTTCTCGGCTAGTCAAAATATTGGCACTTGGCGCACTCATCGTTGCGCTTTTGGCTGGTGCTTTTGCGGGCTACAACTTTTATCAGGTGGCCTCTACTCATCAGGAAACCGACGATGCTTATGTAACTGGTCATATGCACCAGGTCAGCACGAGGGTGAATGGTACGGTCGCTCAGGTGCTCGTCGATGATAACGAACATGTGAAAGCCGGTCAGCTTCTGGTCGCCCTCGATCCAAGCGACTATCAAGTCAAAGTGAAACAGGCGCGCGCCGCTCTCGATACGGCTTTGCAGCAGTCGCGCGTCGCCCAGGCCAATGTCTCTTATGCGGCAACCAATGCTAACGGTCAGGTAACAACTGCTCAGGGGGCTATTTCGAACGCGCGCGCTGGCATCGCTCGTGCTGGAGCTTCGGTCAACGAGGCTCAGGCTGCGGTTTTTTCTGCCAGGGCTAATCTTTCCGCTAAAGAGGCGGAGTTGACCAGAGCCGAATCAGATTTCGAGCGCTACAAAAAACTTGAATCTCAGGGCGCTGTGGCTGTGCAAGAACTGGACAATGCCCGTCGAGATTTTAAGGTCGCTCAGGAAAATGTCAATGGTGCGCGCGAGGAGATCAAACAAAGTGAGGCCAAGTTGGCCCAGGCTCGTGAGAGCGTCAATACGGCTCGGGCTCAGCTTGTTCAGGCGCAGGGACAAATTGTTCTGGCCCAGGCGAGCGGCACCCAGACAGCGGTGAATGAACGGCAATTCGACGTCACCCGTACTTCCATTTCGCAGGCTCAAGCCGCTCTGGACGAAGCACTCCTCAATCTTTCCTATAGCAGAATTTATGCCCCGACCAACGGCCGCGTCGGTAAGAAAACCGTTGAGGTCGGTCAACGCGTTGAACCAGGTCAGCCACTTTTGACCGTTGTGTCTGATGAAACCTGGGTGGTAGCCAATTTCAAGGAAACGCAACTCAAGCAAATGCGTCCCGGTGACTCGGTGGAAATTAAAATTGATTCGTTTGCTGATCACAAATTCGAAGGCCAAGTCTTGAGCTTTGCACCCGGTTCCGGTGCCAGTTTCGCTCTGCTGCCCTCGGACAATGCCACCGGCAACTTCACTAAGATTGTCCAGCGTGTGCCTGTCAAAATAGTTTTCGACCAGCCTTCGCTCAAGGGTTACAGAGATTTGCTTGTACCCGGGATGTCTGCTGTCGCCAATGTTTCTGTCAAAAGTCGCTGAAGTCCTACTATGCAAAAGAATTGAATCTAGAGGCCATTTACTATGCCACCAGCCGTTGTGCCCTCAGAAGCTATGCCACCAGCAACTGTGCCCTCAGCAAAAATGCCATCACGCACCGTTCCGTCAAGCTATAAGGCCGGCTTGAAGAGTGGACACACCGATTCTGTATCGCTGAAAGGGTGGCTGGCCGTGATCGGATCGGCGATCGGTGCTTTCATGGCCGTGCTCGATATTCAGATTACGAGCTCTTCTTTGAAGGATATCCAGGGCGCACTCGGCGCCGGTTTAGATGAAGGTTCGTGGATCTCCACCGCTTACTTGATTGCCGAAATCGTCACTATTCCCATGACCGGCTGGCTTTCGCAAGTATTTGGCTTGAAGCGATATGTAGTCGTCAACGCTACTCTCTTTTTGATTTTTTCGATGCTCTGCGGTTGCGCCACCGATCTGAATGGCATCATTTTCTTTCGCTTACTCCAGGGTTTCACCGGCGGTACTTTAATCCCGCTTTCTTTTTCGATCATCCTGTCCACACTGCCACCCGCCAAACAACCGGTCGGGCTTGCTATTTTCAGTCTGACTGCCGTTTTTGCCCCTTCGATTGGCCCGGCGATAGGAGGCTATTTGACCGACACGCTCGGTTGGCAATACAGCTTTTATCTCAATTTGATACCTGGTCTCTTTCTTATATCTGTGCTCTGGTACGCTCTGCCCAGTGCGCCGATGAAACTGGAATTGCTTAAAAAAGGCGATTACTTCGGCATCGTCACGATGGCCGTTGGCTTGTGCTGTCTGACATATGCCCTCGAAGAAGGTCAGCGCAAAGACTGGTTTGGCTCGGAGATGATCACAAATGCTTCGATAGTGGCGGTGATTTCTCTCACACTTTTTGTAGCTCGCGCTCTCACCGCCAAAAATCCGATCGTCAACGTCAAGCTATTAGCCCGGCGCAATTTCGGTCTCGGCACTTTTATCAATATTGTGCAGGGCCTCGCGCTCTACGGTACGGTTTATCTTTTACCTTTCTATCTTTCGATCACCCAGGGCTATTCGGCCTGGCAGATTGGCCAGGTGATGATCTGGGCCGGCCTGCCGCAGCTGATAATCACGCCCCTGGTGCCGCTTTTGATGAAGCGCTTCGATCCTAGATGGATGCTTATCTATGGTCTTATCATGTTTGGCTGCAGCTGTATGCTCAATGCTTTTATGTCTCACGATTATGCCGCCAATGAACTGACTCTTTCGATGATCGTGCGCGCCTTCGGTCAGCCCTTTGTCATGGTGCCGCTTTCGGCCATCGCTACCAATGGCATCGAAAAAGAACAGGCCGGTTCGGCCTCCGGACTTTTCAATATGATGCGCAATCTTGGTGGCTCCATTGGTATCGCCGTTGTTTCGACAGTCCTTACGCAGCGCGAGCAATTTCACTCCCTCCGCCTCGGCGAGCGCATCTCCGACGCCGATCCCGCCGTGCGCGGTTTCATCACCCAGACGCAGGGGATGCTCTTCCATCGCGGTGTCGGTCATTTCGAGGCTCACAATCAAGCTCTTGGCGCTTTGTCCAATATGGTGCGTAAGGAAGCCTACATCATGGCCTTCAATGATTGTTTCCTTTTTGTCAGTTGCGCTCTTTTTCTCGCGGCAATATGTGTGTTCTTCTTGAAAAGGCCGCAAGGAACTTTGCACGTAGCGGCGGAGTAGAAGCCTCACGGAGATGAGTTCTTCTCCCCAGAAGAAAAGCCCCAGCTCTGGGGAGAGCTGGAGCCTTTCGATCTATTTAGCGCAGCGTCAATTAGTTCTGATAGGCGGTCATCACTCTTCTAGTCTTTTGCTCATAAGCATTTTGCCCGTGCAATTGACTCAGGATCGCTGCTGTTTTCAGCAATTTTGCCGATAGTTGACAGGCGCTCTGTTCCTTGCAGTGAAGCAATTGATTGAGCGGTATCAGCACACCGATCGCCGAAGTTATGGAAAAATCTCCACTGAACAAGCGCACCTTGCCGGACAGCTCTTCGCTTAGCACTTCGCCGAAGGCGAGTGCCTGGGCTGGGTTGGCTTCTTCGAAGCGTCCGATCGCTTGTGGTGCGATCAACGCGTGGCGACCGGGAGCAATGGCCAGATGGCGCTCACCGTTGCTCAGGACGACAGCGGCTCGCTCGGTGTCATGCAAGTTATAGACTGCTAGACCTTGCGGCAGGGCAATCACGAAGACAACGGCATTGGCTTTAATTTCTACCTGACCGTTAGCGGTCTTCACCACTGTCCTGGTCTTTGGTGCCAGCAAAAGGTTACCGGCGCGCAATGTGATTGTATTGACACCACCTTCGGTCGTGCGTTCGAAGTCTGCCGTTCTGGCATTCATGCCGCCAAGGCCGAATTCCACGTCACTGATCAGGGCACCGTTGAGAGTACCGTTGCTTGGCGCCACATAGCTGTCATCTTCTATTTTGCTCACGACATTTTCTGTTATGCCACCACTGATTTTCTTGCCGGATGCTGCGTTCAGACCAGGTTGAATGTTCTGAGTTTGCTCAACCATGCTGGTCGAAATGGCATTTTGACCAGCGAGGTTTATATTACCGACATTCAAATTGCTGGTATTTAGGTTGCCAGGGTATTGGAAATCGATATTGTTCAGTGAGCTGACGACATGAACGTTGGATGATGACGCACTGCTCTGCGCTACGGGAGCCACTACTCCTCCGCCTGACTGTGCCATAGTCGGTGCGGCTGTGGTTGCTCCCGGCGGGTCGGCGATAATCGTCACATTACCTGTTGTCGTGCCGACTGTTATCGCCGAGGCTGGAAGGGTACCGGTACTGAAGATCAAGTTTGTGTTCTTGCCGGTGAATGAGTTAGCGGTGGTGCCGTTCGAGGTAATGCTGTTTTTGCCGAAAAACACCGTTCCGCTTACTGTCGCATTGCTTGGCGCGGTGCCTACGACTTTAGCCGGCGAAGCACTGCCGACCGAGATAATCACAGTGCCCTGACCTTTTGTTTTAGCCAGACTGCTGATTGTCGCTCCGTCGTTGATCACAATTGCTCCTGCTTTGGCATCCGAATTGTTCAAGGTGATGCCGCCGTTGGCGGTGCTTATTTTGGCGCCACTGGCAACGCTCAGTGTTCCCTTTGTTTCGACTACTTTGAGCAGGCCAAGGCTGGCGGTGATGTTATTCAAGGTTGTGCTGGCAGAAGTGGTCAGGCTGAATGCACCGCCCGAGCTGGAATTGCCCAGGGCGACCGGTGTGGTGCTTACGTCCGTGATCGCTACAGTCTTGCCTGCCGTATTGGCTTGCAAGCTGGCGGCGTTCACTTTTAGAGCGCCGATCGATCCTGTGCCGGCCGACAGGACTACGGAATTGCCCGTAATCAATTGGCTGCCGCTGATATTTCCCTTGCCGCTTGCGCTCAGAGTGACGCTTGTTGTCGTTGCACCGCCTGTGATACCGTTTACGGCAATTGCTCCGCCACCACCGATACTGCTCAAGGCAACCTTCGAGGCGTTCAGAATTTTGGCCGAATCAGTGATGCTGCCGGCCGAAACCACAGTGATATTGCCTGAAGTATTGAGAGTTTTGAGCGTCAGGATACCGATGTTGCTATTGCTTATCTGGATATCGCCGGTGGTGTTGCTGGCATTGAGAGTCGTTACATTGGTGCGAAGGTCGGAGACCGTGTTGCCGATTACACCCCCGCTTGCCGTGAGATTGAGCGTACCGCCAACAATCTCGTTCACCCCTCCTGTAGTTTTGTCGCTGATGCTGCCGGTGCCATTTGCAGTCAAGCTGACTGTGCCAGTCTTGCCGGCGTTCACCTGTCCGGCCAGGATGATACTGCCGTTATTGCCGGTGCTCTTCAGCGTGACCGCTGATGTAGCCGTGACGGAGCCGTTAGCGTCAATCTCACCAGCCGAGCTGATCGTAACGGTTCGGCCGCTCGCTGAGACCAAGTTGAGCGGGTTGGCTGTGCTGTCCGTTACTGCTACAACTCCAGTCGAATTGGCCGCCAGGTTTGCGGTGTTGACGGACAATGGCCCGATCGCTCCGCTTGTGCTATTGAGCAGTACAGTCGTAGCCTGTAACGTACCTGTCTTATCTACAATCGCTCCCGATGCCGTCTGCAGACTGACAAGGGCGGAGGAGGCGTCGCCAAAATTACCCGTCAGCGTAATCGCTCCCGCTTTGCCTGTTTTGTAGGTCATGTTATTGAATGAGCCGGCCGCAGTCGTCTGGGTGATGCCACCACCGTTATTGGTGACCGTTATATTCCCTCGGCTACCTGCACCGCCTCCAGCAGCGCTGAGCTGACCCTGGTAGCCATTTGTTTTGGCCGTTGCCGAAATCGTGAAAGCCGAGCTGCTATTGCTGGTCAAGCTGATGTTGCCGCCATTGCCTGAAGTCGGCGTGACATTGAGATTGCCGGCGATGAGCAGATTACCGCTGGCGTTCTGGCCGGCGATTAAACTGATATTGCCGCCATTGCCCGTGGTGCCGAGTGGCGCATAGGTGAGCGAGGCCGTATTGACGGTCAAGTTGCCCCCTGAAGTGACATTTATACTGCCGCCGTTGCCGCCGGCCAGACCGGCAGTACCGCCGCTGGCGGAGATGATGAAGTTGCCTTTGGCAGTGCCGACGGCTATGCCCTTGGTGCCTGTAACAGCGACCGATACGGAGCCGCCGTTGCCGCTGCTGCCGGCGGCCGCATTGGCATTGAGTGTGAGCGGAGTGGTGGTCGAATTGGCCCAGACGATAGTCGGAGCGAGCAGAGCGATAGAACCTCCATTACTGCTGACGTCGGTATTGGCTGTAATCGAGGACGTAGGCAGAGTGAGGATGCCGGCCGTTGATACCAATGTGAGATTTTCGGTACTGGCCGAAACGTAGTTGATATTACCGGCGGTGCTGATTGTTATGTCATGTCCAGCTTGCAGGGCGCCGACCGCGACACTGCCGATTTTACCGCTCTGGGGACCGGTGAGCGTGATACTACCAATTGTGTCCGAGGCTGACTTGGCTGCGGTGATGTTGCCGAGCACTATCGATTGACCGGTGGCATTTGCCCCGCCGGCGCTGACTACCACCGTGCCGTTCATTGCTCCGCTAACGTCGATCATGTTTTGATCGATAATGGCTCCGGAATTTTTGGTTGAACCAGCATTAGCTTTCAAAACAACAGTGCCGCCGGTGCCGGTCGCACTGTTGGCCTTGAAGGCAACAGTTGGTCCCTGGTTGAAAGCGATATTGCCGCCGGTTTTAGAGACACCATTAGTGGTGAGAGAGCCACCGGGGAGGACGAGGAAGTTTGAACCTGCGGTGATCTCAAGCGTACCGGCTGCTGCTGCACTACTTGAGCCATCAATCGTCAAGGTCGTTCCTGTGGCCCCCGAGGCGAGAACATTGCCGCTCGCTATGGCGCTGAAATTGGCGCCTGTGCCAGCCGTATAATTAGGCAGGATGCCGCCCAGGTCGAGATTGCCGGCGGCGGCGAGATTAAGTGCGACTGAGGCTTTATATGCGCCAGTGCCACTAAATGACAGACCTCCCAGGCTATTGCTCAGGGTGAGGACAGAGGCTGCTGTCAGGCTATTGGCGTTGGCCATCGTGATTACGGCTCCAGGGGCCACGTTGTCAGCGAGCACGACATTGTTGCCGGCATTTGTGCCAGCCAAGGTGAGTGCGGCACTGCTGTCTGAGAGATAGACATTTCCGCTCGAGGTTGCATTGAAAGACAATGTCGCGGCTTTAGTCGCCACTGATTGCACTGTCGTACCGATGTCACCGCCGGCGGTGGTCAATGTCAGAGTCGGGGTCGTAATCAATCCCAGTGCGTCAGACTGGGTGATGCTACCCGTACCGCTCGCCACCAGAGTGGCAGATGTCGTGCCCTTGATTTGGGCGCCAGCGGCAAGAACAATCGAGCCGCCCGTGGCATTCGTCATGGTCAGGTCATAAACATTGCCAGTACCAGATGCCACGGTCGTTGACGAAGCCGAGTTTCTTACATATATACTGCCATTAGATGAATTGAGCGTCAATGCCGGGCTGTTCACCGCCAGGAACTGGCCGGCGGCGCCAATGTCACCGTTTTCAGTTTGCACCTGCAGGTTTGTGCCTGCTGTCATTACCGAGCCTGCAGATTGTGTGATGTTGCCCGGGCCGGCTGCTTCCAACTGAACAGTATCGCCGCCGGTGAGGTTGCCGTTGATAGTGATCGATCCGGTCGTCGCCGATTTTGCCAGCAGAGTTATATTGGCGCCAGCTACCGCACCGGTCGATATGCTACCTGCGGTAATCTGTATGTCGCTGGCATTGCTTGCCGCTACGACCAGGGTCGCTCCAGATGTCGCTGCCGATCCGCCGGCAGTAGCGCCTGCACTGCCGGGATTGCCCAGGGTGCCACCAAGAGCAATGGTGCCGCCGGTCGGAGCCGGTCCTGAGCCGCCCTGGCCTGAGCTACCGTTGCCGCCGGCTGTTCCACCACTACCGGCTGCTCCGCCGTAACCGCCTATCGCTCCGCTAGCTGAACTGCCGGTGGTGCCACCACCGCCACTGCCACCGTCTGCACTATTGCCTGCCGCTTGAGCGCCGGAGGTGCCACCAGCGCCACCACCATAGGTGCCACCACCACCACCACCGCCGCCGCCGAGCTGCTGTGCACCACCGCCGCCGCCGCCGCCACCGCCATAAGATGCTCCACCACCGCCGCCACTGCCGGCAGAGGTCAAGGTACCGGCACCGCCGGCGCCGCCATTGCTGCCATCTACGGCATAAGTGCCGCCGGAGATGTTCACCGCCGCTGCTGGGCCTACTGAAATCGTTATGCCGCCGCCGGCATTACCTAACGTGCCACCGACGCCGCCACTGCTGGCATTGCCGCCGCCACCGCCCCCACCACCGCCGGCGCCACCGCCGGAGATATTTACATCACCGGTCACGGCCAGTGCGCCGGTTGTGGATGTCACGGCTATGGCCGCACCATTGCCACCGTCTCCGCCGTCGCCGGCTGGTACACCGGTGCCGCCTGCACCACCGCCGCCGCCACCACCGCCGAAGGCATTGAGAGAGCCTGTGGTGATATTGCTGCCAGCTGAGATCGTTATATTACCGGCGTTACCGCCCTTGGTGCCGCTCAATCCGTCTACACCACTGGCGCCACCAGCGCCACCCAGCCCGGTTGCGCCTGCTGTCGTCACATTGCCCAGCTGCACGGCAGCATTGCCTTGCAAGATAGGCACTGTAGGCGTCGCCGCTGCAAAATTGAAAGTAACGGCATTGCCGCTCGTAACATTGCCGCTAATGTCATAGACGATCGGTTGGCCGTCTGTCGTGCTCGGACGAGATGTATAGACCGCAACGGCACCGGATGTGCCGGATGCCGAAGTGACAATATCACCCAGTTTCACAGTGTCAGTGCCGGCTGTAGATGGATTGGCCCCGGCCAGGATGGTGACGTTGCCGCCATTGCCGTTTGCGCTCGAAGTATTGATTACTACGCCGCTGGAGGGTAGGAAAATATGACCGCCGGTTGTGCCGTTGGCTTCCGCCGCCAGGACAATATTGCCGCCGTTGACCTGGTTGAAGCCCCCGGCTGCGAGGGTGGAAGAAGTGTCCAGAATCGGACCGGCGTGGGTACTACCGGTTAAATTGATATCGCCTCCAGCGCCGATTTTGCCGGTGGTACCGGCCAGGTTGACGCTTGCCGTCTGCGTGCCGTTAAGGCTGCTGAGTGCTGAAATATTTGTCGTACTCGAGTTGGCGCCACCAGTACCAGTACCGCCCAGCGTTATGCCGGCGCCGGCAATCAGTGTTATGTCGCTTGTCGGAGTAGCGCTCACTCCCGCCGATTGCGCCGTGCTCACATAAGCATTGCCGCTAGCGGTGATGTCGCCGGCTGCCAGGATGGTGATATTTTCCGCGGCCGTGACAGCGCCGTCGAGGACGATGTTGCCGCCGGCATTGGCATAGGTGGGATCGCCATTGATTGTATTGGTGCCGATGTGGAGGGTGGCTGTGTCGGCCAGGAAGTGGGCGGCGTTGCCTGTGCTGTTCAAGTTGCCGGAGACAGTGCCGACGACCCCGGTAATAGCGCCTGTGCCGGCATCTAGATTGAGATTTTTGGAGAGATAGTTGCCGCCGGCCATATTGATGTCGACTGCGCTTGCGGTCGAGCCGTTCTGACCGAGGCCGATGTTGATGTTACCGTTAGGGGCTCGGAAGGTTCCGCCGGGAGCGTTTATGTTGAACGTTGTGCTGGTGGCACCAGGAACGAGCGCGAGGTTGATGCAGCCGTTGGCCGAGCTCACCAGGCCACTGTTTGTGACCGTGCCTGCGCCGGTGAGAAGATTGATTGTGTTGTGGGCCTGCAGAGTCGGCACGGAAGCACCGACAATACTGACACCCTGGCTGCCGTTGCTGATGTTGCCGCCCGCGCTCAGAGTCAGGGCACCGGAGCTTGAGATCATGCCGGCATTTGTGATGTCGACGAGAGCCGAAAGCGTGAGACTGACATTCGTCAAATTACCGTGATAGGCGCTGCTTATCGCCGTCGGCAGCTGTGTGGAAATAATGCCCCCGACCTCGTTGACGATATCCTTAGCGGCGAGCACGCCGCTGCTGCCGCTTGCCGAGACACCATATATTGATCCATAGTTGAGAAGGTCGCCGCTAATGCTGAGCGACTTATTGGCGGAGACGTTGTCGATGGCTGTGACGTTAACGGGCACCACTAGCTCGCCGATTTTTGGACTGGCAACGGCGTTCAAGCTAAAGGTGCCACCGCTGGCGATGCCGTTACTGTTTACCGTCAATGCCTGAGTGCTGCCACTCAGAACTTGTTTGATTGCGACGTATTCTGCTGCGGTTACCTGGGAACCGGCGTGAAAAGTTTGGTTTACACCGCCTACATTGATTGTCACCCAGCTCTGATGGCTGAAAAGAGTGTTGCCGAGAGTGACATTAGCTTGCGAAGATGAGAGATCGAGGCTGAGGCCAAGATTCTGGATTGACTGGACAAACGGGATGACGTGCACAGCGGCGGTGAGCGGCCGCAAATGCGAGGCACTAAAATTATTCAGAGGATTGCTGTGCCCGACGGCGGTCATAGCATGACTGATGGAGGCTGTGTGCTGGACCATATTGAGGGCGTGCAGTGCAAAATGTGTGGACTGAGGGCCATTCAATCCAGCATGGTGAACTGTCGGTAGTATAAGGGGCGTACTGAAGGCGCCCTGGCTGCTATTTGCCAGCGCTGATTGGGTGGAAATAAATAGAGACAGGCTGACCACCGAAGAAATCTTCTTGCACACGCCTTCAAATTTGATTGGATTTGTCTGAGTAGAATTGGCGGTAGTCTTCGTTTGTCTATACATCTATAAATTCCTTCTTTAGACTGGAGTACAGTCTGACGCTGGCTTTGAGGGCATATGGCAACTTCTAACATGCTTCGGACCTGTGCCGAATCATCCTTTTGGTTCTCAATTGCTTTTGAGCGCCTTGCTGTCGAGCACTTGCTCTTGCTTATTGCGAAGCGCTCGCAGAGCTGTCTTCGATAAATATCCGGCAAATTCTTTTTTTACTTTTTGGTATACAGCAGTCAAGCAAGATTCGACGCACCACAGACTCAAGAAAAATTTTTCCGAATTTATAAGTTTTGTTGCAATCGTGCCACTAGTAAGCGGTATCGGAAGCTGGATAAAGGGGCCCTGAATTGCTGTTGTCGATAAATGCATCTTTGGTTGTGTGTGGCTGTCACATTCTGGCGGTTTGTTTTGTACCGATCCGTAGTCCTAATTTTCTGTGGCTCCCTGCCCCGCATTCCGGTAGTAACAATCACTCTTTGTGATCGAAATTTTCAGGTCGGCAGTGCCATTGCGGCAGTATTTACTCTGTCAATCAATTAAACTAATTCGGTTGCTCCTGAGTTGGGGCCACGCTCTGACTCGATTTACGACAATTATGGACCTTACGTTTCTCTCATGCATATTGGCCTGTACCTTAGAATCTCTACCGCAATTGTGATGGTGTCTGCCTGCGGTCTTTCTCTGTCCGCCTGCAATCACGTCGAGAAGCACGGAGGAGAAGCGCGTCCGGCAGCGCCTGCCGAAGTACGCCCGGTGAGCTTCTCGGCGGTGGCCGAGACTTCCACCTTCGTCGGCCTGTTGAAAAGTCGTAAGTCAGTCTCCATACGCCCCCGCGTCGAAGGTCATATTACTGAGATTTTCGTCCGCTCCGGTGACGTAGTCAAAGCCGGCAGCCGCCTGCTCGAAATCGATCCGAGCAAGGAGCGACAGGCTGTCGATACGACGGTTGCTACTTACGAATCTAATCGCGATGAGAAGCGCAATACAGAAGAGAAATTGATTTCGCTCAAGGCCGATCGCATGGTCAAAGTGGCTAATCTGGACTTTGCCAAAAGTCAGTACGAGCGCTACTCTGGATTGCGCCGCGAAGGTGCTGTCGCCCAGGAAAGCGTCGATCAATATCTGAACAACTACAAAGCCGCTCAAGCCGAATTGCGCAGTATAGATGCGCAAATCAAAGGTCAGCAGTCGGTGATTGATAAAGCCGATAAGATGCTCAGTCAGTCGGCAGCCCAGACGCGTTTGGAGAGTGTACAACTGGGCTTTCATACGGTCGTCGCGCCATTTTCCGGTATCGTCGGTGACGTGCCGGTCAAGCTTGGCCAGTATGTAACATCGACGTCCGACCTCACCACCATTGATCAGGTCCGTCCGCTCGAAATCTATATCTACGTGCCGGCCGAGCAGGCGGTTCGTCTGCGCAAGGGCCTCACCGTCGCCATGTATGATTCAGGCGGCGAGGAAATCGGCCATTGTCCAATCAGCTTTGTTTCTCCACAGGTCTCGGATCAGAATCAATCGGTGCTGGTCAAGGCCATTTACGCAAATGCTGATGAAAGGCTGCGCTCCAATCAGCAGGTGACGGCGAAGATCGTCTGGGAAAATAAGCAGCGCTTGATGGTGCCGACTAATGCTGTGGTCCATATCAGCGGTCAGGATTTCATTTTTACAGCGGTCACCGCCAGTGGTGGACAGTGCACGGTCAAGCAGAAACCCGTCGTGCTCGGCGATATCGTAGATAATTCATATCTCGTTAAAGGCGGCTTGTCGGCCACTGATAAGATAGTCGTCTCTGATGTGCAGAATCTTTATGACGGCGCGCGAATCGATCCTAAAAGTCTCCACAATGAGGCTCTATCGGCTGGTTCCTCGAACGCGGCGGGGAATTAGGGCCAAGCATGTTCGTCGACTTTTTTATCAAAAGACCGATCTTTGCCACGGTTTGCGCCCTGATTATCATCCTGGCCGGGGCCGTCAGCATCCCCACTTTGCCTCTGGCCGAATATCCGAATATTGCACCGCCCACGGTGTCGGTTACTTCTACATACACCGGTGCCAGTGCCGAGACTGTCGAGTCAGCGGTGACTACACCCCTCGAGCAGCAGATTAACGGTGCGCAGAATGTCAAATACATAACTTCGACTAGCGGCAATGACGGCACATCCACAATCAACATCGCCTTCGACCTGGAACGAGATCTCGACCTGGCCGCCGTCGACGTGCAGAGCCGCGTTTCCGCGGTGGAAGGACGTCTACCGGAGGAAATCAAACGTACCGGCGTCACCGTTTCCAAAGTGTCGACAGCTTTCGTGCTGGCGATTGGTTTGGGATCTCTCGATGGTCGCTACAATAGTCAATTTCTCTCTAATTACGCCGATGTCTATATTAAGGATGCCCTGAAGCGGGTGAAAGGTGTAGGCGACGTGCGCATATTTGGCGAGCGTAAATATTCGATGCGCATCTGGCTCGATCCGCACAAATTAGCAAATAAAGGCCTGACGCCGCAGGACGTAGTCGACGCCGTCAACGATCAAAATGTCCAGGTAGCAGCCGGTCAAATCGGTCAGGCGCCGCTGCCGAAGGACCAGATGTTTCAGATGAGCGTGCGCGCTCGCGGTCGATTGAAAACGGCCGAAGAGTTTGAAAATATGGTCATTAAAAGTGGTAGCGACGGTCAGCTAATCAAGCTGAAAGATGTGGGCCGGGCTGAGCTTGGCGCCGAAGACTACCAGAACGTTGTCCGTTACCGCGGCCGCGAGGCCGTTGGCATAGGCATATTTCAAAGGCCGGGCTCAAACGCCCTGGAAGTCTCGCAGGGTGTGCGCGATGCCATGAAACGTCTCTCCGAGCGCTTCCCGCCGGGCATTCAATACGACTTTGCCTTTGATACCACCCTTGCCGTGCGCGAGTCGATCAAGGAAGTTTTGATCACCTTGGCTCAGGCGATCGCCCTGGTTGTCCTGGTTATTTTCCTCTTCTTGCAGAGCTGGCGCTCGACTCTGATCCCAATTTTTACCATCCCCGTTTCTCTTATCGGCACTTTTGCCGTGATGAAAATGCTCGGCTTTTCGATCAATACACTCACTTTGTTTGGTATCACTCTTGCTACCGGACTGGTTGTCGACGATGCCATTGTCGTCATCGAAAACATCAGTCGCTATATCGCTGAAAAAGGTGTGGTCGGTGCTCCGGCCGCTTCCAAGGCCATGGCCGAGGTGACGGGCGCCGTCATCGCCATCTCGCTGGTGCTCGGCGCCGTCTTCGTACCGGTTGCATTTTTCCCCGGTACCACTGGTCAGCTCTACAAACAATTCGCCCTCACCATCGCCATTTCGGTGGCTATTTCCACTTTTAACGCCCTGACACTGACGCCGGCTCTTTCAGCCCTCTGGCTCCAGAAGGAGGGTAAGCCAAATCCGCTTTTCAAACCCTTCAACTGGTGCCTGGATACTTTGCGCAATGCCTACGGCAGTGCTCTTCGCCTCGTGCTCCGATTCAAACCTGTGGCCGTAATCGTTTTTGCCGGCCTTCTACTTTGTACTTTCTGGCTTTACAAAGCTGTTCCCTCCGCCTTCATCCCCAATGAAGATCAGGGCTATTTCATCACCATTATTCAGGCACCACAGGGAGTGTCTCTCAACTACACCCTCAATGTTCTCAAAGAAATCGAGGTTGAGCTCGACAGATGCCCCGAGATATCTTCATCATTTGGCATAGCCGGTTTCAGCTTCACCGGTACCAATCCAAACAACGGCATTGTCTTTTCCTCGCTCAAACCCTGGCCTGAACGCAAAGGGCGCGAGCACAGTCTGGACGGCATTATAGAGCGCGTGCGCGGGCCGCTCTCCGGTATCACCGCTGCAATGTGCATTCCTTTCAATCCGCCTTCGATTCAAGGCCTCGGTAACTTCGGCGGTTTTGCTTTTGAACTGCAGGATCTCTACAGCACCGACATCCAGCGCCTGGCCTCGGTCACCAAGGATATGATGATCAAAGGCAATCAAAACAAGGATTTGCGCGGCGTTTTTTCATCGTTTACGGCGAATAGCCCACAGCTGATCGCCGAGGTCCTCCGCGATCGTGCCCGTGCCCTGAACGTCTATCTCGCCGATGTTTTCAGCACCTTGCAGATTTTGCTCGGTTCTCAGTACGTCAATGATTTCGACCTGGGCAATCGCATCTACCGGGTGTATGTGCAGGGGGATCAGATCTTTCGCTCCAATCCCCAAAATCTTCAAGAATTTTATGTGCGTTCGCGCAGCGGGCAGATGATTTCGCTGGGCAATCTGCTCAAGGTCGAGCGCACCACTTCGCCCCAGACAATCAACCACTACAATTTATTTCGTTCTGCCGAGGTCAATGGCTCAGCTGCACCGGGAGTGAGTTCCGGAGAGGCAATCGCCAAAATGGAAGAGCTGGCAGGTAGCGTATTGCCACAGGGCATGGGTTATGAATGGTCGGGCATATCGCTCGAAGAAAAGGAAAGCGGCCCGCAGACGCTGATTCTCTTTGCTCTTGGTATCGTCGTTGTTTTTCTCGTTCTGGCGGCACAGTACGAAAGCTTCTTCGATCCGGTGATTATCTTGCTAGCTGTGCCCCTGGCTATGCTGGGCGCTCTGCTCGGTCAGTATCTGCGCGGTCTGGAAAATGACGTATTCTGTCAGATCGGTCTGGTTATGCTGGTTGGCCTGGCCAGTAAAAACGCAATTTTGATCGTCGAGTTTGCCAACCACTTGAAGGGTCAGGGCGAAGCGCCGCTCGAAGCGGTTGTGAAAGCCGCTCAGATAAGATTTCGACCTATTTTGATGACATCTCTGGCATTTATGATGGGTATTTTGCCGCTCGTCTTTGCCACCGGGGCCGGTGCCGGCTCGCGGCATTCACTTGGTACTGCTGTTTGTGGTGGCATGCTGGTATCGACTGTGCTGAGTCTCTTTTTTGTGCCGGTAATTTATTTGTTGATAGGCGATTTGCGCGATTTTCTCAAAGGCAAAAAGTCGAAGACTGGAATGCCGGTGCAGAATCCTGTCGTTTCCCGCGCCGATGCAGCTTCTGGTGCTCCTGTCGTTTCTCGCTTTGGCGCTCCCCTTGCTTCTCCTTCCTACGAAGCCGGTTCCGGGTCAGAGTCCGAGGCCTTATCTGGCAGCGACGGTGCGCCAGGTGGTGGAGTGATCTGATTAAGTTTCATGGAGCGGGTGTTTTAGTTTATTATTGGTACGAGGTTAGAGCAGGTAGTGGCAACAGTTATGGGACCCGAATTGAACAGTGCGGTGGCGAGTGAGGCGCTCAGGCGTCGAACTTTTGCGATTATTTCTCACCCCGACGCCGGCAAGACAACGCTTACCGAGAAGCTTCTGCTGTTTGGGGGAGCGATTCGCGAGGCCGGTCAGGTCAAAGCCAAGCGCTCTGCTCAGAACGCTACGTCTGACTGGATGGAGCTGGAAAAACAAAGAGGTATTTCGATTACCTCTACCGTCTTGCAATTTGAGTATAAAGACCACTGTCTCAATCTGCTCGACACCCCAGGTCACGCCGATTTCAGTGAAGATACGTATCGCACTCTCGCTGCCGCCGACAACGCCGTCATGGTGATCGATGGTGGTAAAGGGATCGAAGAACGGACGCGCAAATTGTTCGAAGTCTGCCGTCTGCGTAAAATGCCGGTGCTCACTTTCATCAATAAGATGGATAGGCCCTCCAAAGATCCGCTCGAATTGCTGGACGAGATTGAGAAGGAATTTGGTTTGCAGACCTTTCCGGTCAATTATCCGATTGGCACTGGAGATTTGTTTAAAGGTGTAGTCGATAGACAAACGCGCAAGGTGCATCTATTCGAACGGACGACTGGCGGGCGCACCATTGGTGACACCACGACCCTTGAGCTTGATAATCCGAGCCTGCCCGGTCTGGTCGGTCTGAGCGTCTGGGCTGAATTCGAAGAATCGTTCAGTGTGCTTGACCAGTGCACGCCGGATTTTTCCGATGATGATTTTTTGACTGGTAAAGTGACGCCGGTATTTTTCGGCTCGGCCGCGAACAATTTCGGCATCGAGCTTTTTCTCGATTACTTCGTCCGTTGCGGCTCGACACCACGCACCTTCGAGGCGAATGTCGGTCCGGTCGGGCCTGCCTATCCCGGCTTTTCCGGTTTTGTTTTCAAGTTGCAAGCCAATATGGATCCGCGTCACCGCGATTGTGTGGCCTTTATGCGCATTTGTTCCGGTGCCTTCGAGAAGGACGCCCAGGTCTATCACTCGCGCACCGGTAAGCAAATTCAGCTGGCACAGCCGAAAAAACTTTTTGGCTCGCAGCGCGAGACCATAGAAGATGCCTATCCCGGTGATGTGATTGGTCTAACCAATCCCGGTCTCTTCCTGATTGGTGATACCGTATCGAGCGAACGCAACCTTATCTTGCCTCCAATCCCGACTTTTGCGCCCGAAATCTTCGCCGGATTGCGTAACAACAAGCCATCCAAGTACAAGCAATTTCACAAGGGTATCAAGGCGCTTCAGGAAGAAGGAGCGATTCAAATTTTTCAAGACGCCAATCAAATGAGCAGCAATCCTATTCTCGCTGCCGTCGGAGCTCTGCAGTTCGAAGTTGTGCAATATCGACTGGAGTCCGAATACGACGTCGATACTTCGCTCGAACCTTTACCCTACACGATCGCTCGCTGGGTCGTCGGTGGCTGGGATGTGCTGGATAAAGACAGTCGCTGGGGTGACAATACCGTGGTGATGGATTTGCTGGAGGAGCCGGTGATTCTTTTCAAGAGCGATTGGACTTTCAAGCGATTTCAGGAAAAATTCCCCGAAATTATTCTTTCTAAAACTTCTTATCACTCGGGCGTTGACAGCGCTAATTAGATCTGGAGTTTTTCAGCCGGTGCTCTGCTAAGCCTTTGCCGGGCTAGTTGGACAGCGTTTTGCCAAATATGAACAAATGGTTTGGAGCAGGCCTTGACAGATAATAGACGACCGGTCTAATATATAAATCACTGGGCGCGATTGATTCGCAGTCATCTCCCGGAGCTGCCATCAAATCAATTGAATGCCCCGACCAATATTAAGTCCAGGAGGACAAAAATGACTGCTCTTCAAGAAAAAACAGCCCAGACATCATCCAAAAGATTAGCCGGCAAAATCGCCCTTGTCACAGGTGGTTCACGGGGTATCGGCGCAGCGATTGCTCTGAGATTAGCTGCCGAAGGCGCGACGGTCGCCATCAGTTACAACAGTAATAAAACTGCAGCAGACAAAGTCGTGCAGCAGGTAAGCGAACTGGGCAGCAAAGCGATTGCTGTCAAAGCGAATGCTTCGTCCAAAGAAGATAATGATGCTCTCATCGCTGAAATCAAGAAACTCGGCAAGGTCGATATTCTCGTAAATAATGCCGCTATATTCGAGGGTGGTCTCATCGATGCTGTCAATATCGATCAATATGACCGCTTGTTTGATACCAATGTAAGAGGTGTCGTGGCCACAACTATTGCCGCTCTGACCAATTTCAGCGATGGTGGTCGGATCATCAATATCTCTTCCGGAGCGGCCCGGGCCAATATGCCAGGCTTCAGCTTCTACGCTGCGACTAAGGGCGCCATGGAAGCTCTGACACGGGGATGGGCGCAAGACCTCGGCGCCAGGCAAATTACCGTCAACGCAGTCGCTCCTGGAGCGACTGTTACCGACATGATGGAGCAGGGCTTGCCTTCGGAAATGTTACCGATAATTGTCGAAAAAACAGCGCTTAAGCGTCTCGGCAAACCTGAGGACATCGCCGCTGCAGTTGCATTTCTCGCATCGTCCGATGGCGCTTGGATAACAGGGCGTGTCATTGACTGTGATGGTGGTCTCTCGTTTTAATCGATTTCGATTTAAATTGTCAGCTGTTGAACAGCGAACAGACTGAAGGCGAAGGCTGCGCCTGAGGATTGAGAGGAGAATGGGGGCAACCTGTTCTCCTTTCAAGCATTGAAAAATGCGCCGGCGGCGCAAAGCTTACGTCTGGACTTATTCGTCTATCGTCATGAAGGATAATCGATATCGGCTAAACTTTTGCCTCAGATCGATATCTGTCTACCTTTGTTTAAAACAGCCCACTTGCCCTGTCGTCCGTGCTCAAAAAATCTCCGCGCAGCGTTTTTCCCTCCTGAAAATAGATGCACTGAGTGCAGTTGCTCTTAACGGGTGCTGAAGCACGCCAGAGGACCAAGTCAGAGTCGGCTTTTCCAGCGGAGAAAAAGCTAGCAAGGAGATTTAGTTGAAGGTCGAATTTATTGTTTGTCTAAGAACTAGCTATCGGAACGAATATTTTCAGCTGAAGAGGCGAAATAAAAGCTTTCAATTCCGCTCGACTGATTTCTTTGTAGTCGAAGCAAGCTTCGAAGACTGAAATTGTTTTACCGCCTGCCTGTTTTTCCTGAGTTCTCCAGAAGTCAACTAGATAGAGCTGAACGTATTTACGGGACACACCCTGAAAGTGTTGTTTTATAAAATTGATTGAGTCAGCGATAAAGGTTTTGGCTCGCTCTGTGATACCGATTGAGGTGCCTTGCGAAACAGGGGATTTTGGCTGATTGACTTTTGCATAGTTTTGTCCCGGCAAGGTACTTATCAGCCCATCGAGTTCAAGCATTGTCAATGCCGTTAGAATTTCGGATATTGGCTCGTTGATGGTGCTTACAAGCGTTTCAAGCTGGAGAGGCTTGTTCGTTAGCACAGCCAGAATTTTTTTCTGCAGGTGCGTCAGAGTTGCGTTCAAATGGTCTTCGAGATAGATCTCGGTGGTAGACTCTTGGTTGGCCTCAGAATCTGATTTTGAGGTCGTTGAGGTTGAATTATTTTGATCATCTTTGAATTGTTCAGCCTGCGCATCGACCTGGTCTCGCGCCATTGCTTCCATCGCGGCTTGCTCTTCAATCGCCGCTGTGTTCGCAGGCGTGCAGGTACTGCGTCTCATATATACATCGTTACAGGCGGAGGAATCAACTAATTCGAAATCGACTTCTGATTCCAGTTTGTGATATAGCGCTAGATCGATTTTTCTATCTATGGCCCATGTTGTTGAAACGGAAATTTTCAATAGTGTGGCAAACATGTTGGCACTGAATGCATATCCTTTCTCCTTGAGATAAATCATGAACAGATAGGCTTTGGGAAGGCGAAGCTTACTGAAAAATTTGTACTCGGCTGTGAGCCACTTTATTGTGTTGCAATCACCGCATTTACCAAACCTCTCACCATACTTGTGATCGAAGTTGCAACCTCCGCACTTCAGGCAGGTTAAGCTTTTAATGGCTACAAGCATTTCCATTAGAACTTCAAACCAGCTTCCATCGTCAGGACATTTACTATTGAAGATTTGAAATTCTGCAAGCAACTCTTCCAGTGTGAGTT
>JAGXAB010000170.1 GCA_018971775.1 Cyanobacteria bacterium REEB67
GCTCACTCTCCAGAACTGGGGTATGCGCGCAGACCCCTATGGATAGCCATTTAATCTAGATTTCTTCAACCATTTTAATTACACGAACTCTAAGACCGCTATTCTGTGCGGCTTCTCACCTCTTTACTATATGGAGGCATAATCCAGGTGAAATTTTTAAGTGCGATTGATTCTTGGCCGGTTGCCAGCCGCAGGAGACGCTGCTAAGCGATTTCCTGCGGCTAAAGACCGATTGGTGGTTAACTCTTAGCGCTGAGTTCGAGCTCCTTGATTATCTGAAGCCGTTCCTCAATGCTGCGAAAGTCGTGACGACGACGGCAAGGACACCGAGGCCGAGACAGGCTTCGACGGTGTACTTGGCGGCGATCAGAAACTGGCCGCCGGAGGCAGCGGAAATGGCGCCGACGACCGCGCTCAGCACGACCGTGGCGATGATGGCGGGTAGGGCATAGCGCTTGAGGATTTCACCAACGACGAGAATGATCAGACCGATGAGATAACCCATTGTGTGCCTTTCTGTGGAGCATTGCTCCGGTTGTGAGCCTGGAATCGGTTCGAGTCCGTTGACTGGATATCCGTCCGCGGCTCGAGAGAGTATGTTGTGGTCGGTCGGGATTGGACTCAGTAGGCCCGACCGAAAAGCTTATTGATCACCATCTGCATGCGAGGCCGACCGCTGGCATTGCTCGAGACGATGTGGATCGCTCCGGGCAGGTGCTCTGAGTTGGCTTCGATCCAGCACATCACGTCATAGCCCGTCATTTCACGTCCATTTGGCCCGGAATAGTCAGCCAGATCGTGGTCGAGATAGAGGACATCCCAGTGCTGGGAAGCAAGGGCGGCAATGCCGTCGTGATAGTTGCGAACGATGTGCGCACCGTCGAGGTGGCGCTTATCGTCGATCAAAAGAGTTTGTGGCATTTAAGACTCCTTCTGGTTGAACGATTGCGCCTTTTCACTGCGCCGCTTTGGCAACTTGAAATAAGCCCCTGTCCATCGCGTCCGTGATCCCCCGGCCAAAACAAGATTTGCTTTTGGAGAGGGTCTAGTGCGCGGTGGTGTGGGTTTTGTTGGCGGCGGCTTTTTAGGTGAAAAATGCGGAGAGAAATACGCCTTTTACCCTACAGATTAGCGGGCCTTAAGTCACCTGCAGGGCCAGTATACGTCGGCCTTTGACCGTCTCGCTCGGAACTGGAAAGGCTTGTCAAATGGTTGCTCTGCGATCGTGAACCGATATCGCTGGACGGTGCGGCTTAGATTTAAACTAGCCGGGAGATTAGTACCTCTCGCGCTAGCTTTATACGCTTGTCGAGCGCTTGCAGGCGACGCGTCTCACCTGCTGTGCTAGTTGGCGCAAAAGTCACAAATCGATTTTTGCCTTGTTTAGGCCAATTTTCGTCCAAGAGCAGGTAATCGGAGGCTGTCTCGGAACCTTCCAAGGTGTAGGTTAAAGGTCTCCCCCCACTCTTTCGCAACAACAAGTTTCACCAATCTGAGCTTCACCCCACAAGCCATTTAAGCCTTCCAGCAGCTACTGACGTCAAAGTCGCGTAGGCGATTTTTGCCGCCCGTGGTGATCAGTAAGTTTTAGAGGCTTGTGTAGTGGATCTCCGTTTTTACTGCAACCGTGCAGTTGGAAAGGTTATTTCACGTGCAACAGATTCAAAACAGCTCGACCGCCTTTACCGGCGTCACTACCTCCATCGAGCGGCTCGGCGTAGTCGCCTCTCCCCAAGGTCGCTTCCAGGCCGAAGGTGTTCTCAATCCAGCCATCTATCATGACCGCGACGGCAACCTCGTGATGATGATGCGCTCTGTCTCCCACGGCAACGTTTCTCGTCTGGAAATGCTGCGTCAACCTTGGTCCGAAGGTAAGCCTCTGATCATCGACGGCCAGGAGGCCCCTTTTGAGCGTGTGGGTTTTGCCTTTGTGCCACAAGCTCGCTATGAGCGTCGTCGTCGCCTGAGCAGCACCGGTAGCTTCGAGCTAATCGGCGGCGAAGGCTGCGAAGACCCCCGCGTCACTTTCATCCCCATCCTCGACTGCTATCTCGTCTGCTATACCGCCTTCGGTCCCGAAGGTCCGCGTATCGCCGTCGGCTCGTCGAAGGATGGTTACAAGTGGCATCGTCTCGGTCTGCTCAATATCCCCGAGCAATTCGGTCTGGCCAAGGACGACAAGGACGCTGCATTCTTCCCCGAGCCGGTTGTTTCGCCCAAGGGTGAAATCTCGCTCGCGCTCTTCCACCGCCCGATGTACAACGTGCCGCTGGAAGGCGACATGGACTCAGTCCAATCGACGCTTCACGCCGATCCGAGCCTGCGCCAGTGCATTCGCATCGCCTACATCCCGCTCGCTCCCGCCGTCCGCAATTTGCGCTCCGTCCTCAATGTCAGCGAATCGCAGCTCGTTCTCGAGCCGGGTAGCGATTGGGGCGTCTTCAAAGTCGGTGGTGGCACAGCGCCGCTTGCGATCAAACAGGGCTGGCTGGAAATCTTCCACGGTGTGGATCAGTTTCCGGCGGGCAACGGCAAGTATCGCAGTCGCTACGCCGGCGGCATCATCATCCACGACAAGTTGACGCCTCATAAGGTGCTCTACGTGTCGCCCGAACCGATGATGAAGCCCGAAACCAAGGACGAGCTCGAGGGCATCGTCAACAATGTCGTCTTCCCCACCGGAATCGTGCATCGTCCCGACCTCGGTGAATACGTCTACGACATCTATTACGGCATGGCCGATCGTCTGATTGGTCGCGCCCGTTTGACGATTACCTTTCAGGATTGACGTTTCGTTCAAGGACTTCGTGTCCGGCGACGTATCGGCAATTTCTGATTGCTGAAAGGCGAAGGGGTCTCCCGTCTGGTTGATAAACATTCCTGCTCGTTGTTGCGAGGGAGGAGGGGATGTTTATTTATCAGGCGGGAGCTACTCTTTTTTTTCGGACATTTTCAAAAAAAAATGTTCTACTGTGGCATATAAAAGCTATCGAGAAAAATTTTTGTTTGATGCTTTTCTGTCGACCGGGTGGTTAGCGGTGATGGCTTCAGGCTTTTGAGCCTGAAGCGAGGGCAATTTTATCTTTGCCGGGGGGCAGTTTGTCCGCTCAAGGGAGCGGTATTTCGATCGTCTTGCCGTCTTTCCAATCTAAGAAGCAAGATTCTGTGCCATCCTGATAAAGACCGCTGCGGCCTGCGAAGGGACCAGCCTCGACATAAACGCTGTACCAGCCGTCACCGTCGTTGAAATATTTCAGGTGGCCACAAGTGCCGCCCTGGAGCATGATCCGTTTGATCTGCCTGAACCCCTTGGCCACGGATGCTGCGAAGCCTTCGCTGCATGGTTGCTGGCGGCTTACCTTACCTTCGATGAATTGCTGGTGGCGTTCGAATTCGCTCAGTTCCGGCATTGTAGTTCCCTTGATAGAAGCGCGTCGTTGGTGGGGGGACTGGCGGTGATTCCAGTCGGTGAATATGGCTC
This sequence comes from Cyanobacteria bacterium REEB67, assembly GCA_018971775.1. Taxonomy (GTDB): domain Bacteria; phylum Cyanobacteriota; class Vampirovibrionia; order Obscuribacterales; family Obscuribacteraceae; genus REEB67. The sequence continues at coordinate 3,482 of JAGXAB010000170.1, forward strand.
GTAAGCCAGATTCTCTGATGGTCGAGCTTTTATGCACGACTTAAGTCGTGCATAAAAGTAGCGTTGAGTGAAAATTCTAGGCTTGTGTGGCTGGATTGCTCGGTGAAATAAGTGGATGAGATATAGGATCACTCTAATGCCCGGGCCCTGACTGATCAATCAGAGGCGCGTACTTTTACGCTATTAAATCGGCAAAGACCATTATTTCGACTAGATTTGCGTTGCGTGAGCTGGCGCGAATATTGGTATCGCATATGGTGCTACGCCGAAACAGATAGACCGACAGTGGTCGGACTATCTGTTTGCAATCAATCAGGACGGAGCTGGTGCACTCAGTCTAAAAGGACTGTAGTTTGGCCGCCGTGAAAAACTCGTGATTGTTCGTTTTCACAGAGTGCCTCTGGGCACCTCAATGCGGTTGTTGCTTTCCTGCTGTTTCGACTTGTTTCGACTTGTTTCGACTTATTGATTAAGAGCCGGATCCGGTCTGTCGATGATCACACCTTTGTGTTCAATGGTTTGTGTCTGCTGAATGACCTGCGGCTGCACTGTCGTCACTTTGCGCACATTGACGGCCACAGTTCTCGGTCTGTAGGCATGGTGTGCCACCGCTGGCCTGCGAATTTTTCGGACGACACGGTGATGCGCAACGGCGACTTTTTTGCGCGAGCTGAGGTAAGTCTCGGTCGTCACTTTCGGTGTTACTGTCGTGGTGGTGTTGACCACTTCGCTGGTCGGGACAGCTACGCGTTCGTGGCGTTCCATAATCAGGGGAGAGGTCGAAGTCTGGGTATTCCCATCGGTGGTCGTGACGCTTTTAGTCTCGGTCACGGTCGGTTTCATATAGCTGTCGATCACCTGTGGCTGAGCCAGGGGGGCAGGTTGAGCTGTCTGGATAGTAGTGGTGGTTTCGTCCGCTAATGCCGGCAAAAACGCGGCAAAGCTGATAGCCATGACTAAAGAGCCATGCAAAATGTTCTTCATTGGTCGGTCCTCACAGGTGTCTGCTGCTGACGACGGCCTAGCCGCTCTGCGGTTCCATTTTTTTGTGGGCAGTCGTTACCATTGCGGGCCTTTACTCTTTATGATCCCTTAATGCCTTTTGTATGCGGCGATACAGCAATCTTTCTTGTCAGTATTTGCCGTCAGGCGTATGCTGAGGGCAGTCGTCGTATGAGACTAGTCATTCAGCTTCCTTCGGTCTTTATAAGCTGGTCGCCCAAATGCTTGAAACTTTTTTTCTTTTTCTGGCGCTATTTGTCCTCGAAGTCATTCTCGAAATCGACAATATTACTGCCCTGCGACAGGCTGCTTCGCGGCTGCCGAATACGCCGCTGTGCAAAGGGCAGACGCCGCATGCGCTCGCCCTGGTAGTGCGTGTCTGTTTCGCTTTCTTGCTCTTCCACACCGTCAGCTACTTTAAAAGTGTCTCTGTCACCACAGGCAGTGGCGCTTTCGAGCAGATGGGAGGCTCGCTCCTGATTATGGTTGCGGCCGGTCTGATTATCAATTATTTTCATGGCGGCCGCAATCGGCGCGCTGCCAGCGTCCGTCAGAGAGCCAGTGATAAGCGTACGACTCTCGGCTCCTTTCTCATTGCCGACGCTTTTCTCTCTCTCGATACGGTGATTGCCGCCGTCGCCATGACAAGCCGCTTCAGTCTTGCCGTGACAGCGATGATCAGCGCAGCTGTCTGTATTATGCTCTTTCACGAACCGCTGCATGCCTGGTTGAAGGTCAATCCGCGTGCCGCCTTACTGGCTTTTGTTATTATCGGACTGCTTGGCTTAAACCTTATATTGAGTACGCAGGGAGTGCATATTCCTAAATATGCCCTTTTGCTCTTTGTTGTCATCGGCGTCTGTTTTGATCGCATCGATAAGGACAATAAAAGGCGAGCGGCTGAGAGTCTATCGAAAAGTCGGACCCGTCAAAACGGTGAGCCATCGCAAAAACGTGGTGCCAAATCGCATCTAGCCGCCACCATCGATACCGCCAGCATTCCCGATATAGTCGATGTGGCCTGGCAGGAAATAACCCAAAAATCCGCCGATTTGCGTGCCGTTGTAGAAGCCGAGAAGGTGAAGCGCGATGGCGCTTACGAGCGCGCGCCCGACGGCAAAAGAATCGTCATGCCTGCTCCGATCGGAAGCGTCAGTTTCGGCGACGCGAATATTTTAGCGACGGCGATCCAGTCAACGGCCTCGGACCGCTATGTTTTTGGCACTACTCATAGTGCCGGCATCCAGCCTGGACTCTATGGATTTATTTTCCAGGGTGCTCTGGAAAGGCCATTCTGCAGCGCCTGCGGCGTTGTCCAGTCGCCTACCTTTTCTCTTTGTGATCGCTGCGGTCATTACCGCTTCCTCTGCCCGGCCGGCATATTTGAAGTCGGTTCTTTGAAGCTGCTGCCAATGCGCGGCTGAGATCGTTTTGCCTCTGTAATTGTTCCCATTTTTTTGCGGCAAAAAAGGTCCTTTTTTCGAAAATTGCGGTGTTTTCCTCACAAATGGCTCACGTCAACGTAGCAAAGTATGTTTTGTGGGCCAGAGCTTGTTGTAGTGAGCCCAGGTCCCAAAATTTTCCAGTTACTCTGAGGTATTTAGTCATGTTTAAAATCACCACACCGACTGTACTGGCTGCGGCCCTCACCCTCTGCGCGGCTGCGCCTTCCTTTGCCTGGGGTTGGGGCTGGGGCGGCAACAAATACGAAGTAGCCGCTCGCGATGCTCATCTCAATCGTGAAATTGCCATGGATAGAGGTTATCTGGGCGGAAACTATGGTCAATTGCGTCACGAGGACGCGGTTATTCGCAATCAAGAGCGGCGCGACCTCTGTCGCAACGGCGGCTACCTGACCTATGGCCAGACCAGACGTTTGAACGCCGAGGAAACTATGGTCCAGCGCCAGATCAATCGCGACCATTTTCGCAACTGGTAATGACCTGGCGTCTCCTGC
>JAGXAB010000171.1 GCA_018971775.1 Cyanobacteria bacterium REEB67
TAAAATTCAAACCAGAATGTACTTCCCTGACCGACTGTGCTTTCGACGCCAATCTGGCCGCCGTGCAGCTCTACCAGTGATTTGCTGATCGACAGACCAAGGCCTGTGCCGCCTTGCTTGCGCCTGTCGGACGAATCGAGCTGCTGGAAAACTTTGAATAGCTTGTCCATCTGCTGGCTCTCTATGCCCGCTCCCTCGTCCACAACCGAAAAGCGTGTGGTATCGTGTCCGATTGGCTCGACGCGGATAGTCACCTGCGAGCGCGGCGGGGAAAATTTGATGGCATTGTCGACGAGATTAACCAACACTTGAATCGTGCGGTCCGAATCAAGATGCACTGGTTTATTCGTCAAAATCTCTTTTTTGATCGTGATATCCTCCAGTCTCAAAAGTGGCTTGACTGCAGTGATCACGCTGTCGACTATCGCTTCTGGAAGGACTTCCCTTAAGTCCAGTTTAAACTTGCCGCTCTCGATTTTTTTCCAGTCGAGTATGTCTGATATGAGTCTGATTAAGCGCTCGGAATTGTCCAGGGCAATGGCCACCATCCGCAATACCTGCGGATTGACTTTGCCGGCTGAGCCGTCGGCTATGACGCTGAGAGCGCCGTTGATCGATGTCAGCGGCGTGCGCAGCTCGTGCGAAATCACCGAATAAAATTCTGATACTCTCTTTTCCGCTTCTTTGCGGGCTGTTATGTCGTTTTGTACGCCGACGAAATTGATCAGATGTCCATTGTCATCGTGCACTGGAGAGACCGTCAGCTCATTCCAAAAGAGCGTACCGTCCCGTCTGTAATTGCGCAGGACGGTAGTGATTGGTTGCTCCTGCCGCACCGCCTCGCGGATATTATCGATGGCGCCTTGATCTCGATCGTCTCTTTGCAAAAATCGACAGTTGCGTCCAAGTACTTGATGCTCTTCGAAACTGCTCATCGTCAAAAAGGCCTGATTGGCATAGATGATCGGATTGTCCGGTAGTCTCGGATTGGTTATACAGATACCGTTGCGAGTCGATTCGACTGCTCTTTGGAGCATCAATAACTGCTCGCCTTTATCCTCACCATAGGCCAAATTGCTTGGTATAGCTCTGTCTGTTCTGGTTCTATCTGAGGTAAAATCGGCCATTTACTTAACTTCTCTCTCAATTGCTTCTTTCAAATTTGGGTATTCGTATGTGAAGCCGGCTGTCTCGAGCTTGGCTGGTTTGACCCGATTGCCTTCGAGAAGCATCTCCTGAGCCATGTCACCGAGGATGATTTTGAGCGCAAAACCAGGCGCTGGCAAAATAGTCGGACGATGGAGAACTCCGCCCAGCACCTTGGTAAATTCTTCATTGGTGACCGGATTTGGCGCCACCAGATTGACCGGTCCAGCGATATTGTCGCTGGTGAGCAGAAATTCGAAGGCTCTGACGATGTCGTGGATTGAAATCCAACTCATATATTGCTTACCGCTTCCGAGTATTCCACCGCCGCCCATCTGGAAAGGTAGAAGCATTTTGCTCAGGGCGCCGCCTTGCTTGCTTATCACCACGCCGATGCGGGCCCGGACAACTCTCAAACCATCTCGTTTTGCGGGCTCTGTTGCCTTTTCCCAGGCTTTGCAAACGATTGGTAGGAAACCGTTGCCGGCGGCGCTGTCTTCAGTCAAAATCTCGGCATCGCGATTGCCATAAAAACCAATTGCCGATGCATTTATAAAAACGGTCGGCTTGATGCTGGTCTTGGCCAGCGTCCTGGCTAAAAATCCAGTCGTAATCGTACGACTCTCTTCGATCGCTTTTTTTTGTTCGGCTGTCCAGCGCTTTTCGGCGATATTTTCGCCGGCCAGGTTGATTACAGCGTCAAATTTAGAAAGATACTCAGGCGTGACATCGGCAAAGGCATTGTCAGCTCCACCGCCGCGATTGCGTCTCAGGGGCGTTACTTCATGACCTTTGCTGGTCAGGTATTGACTGAGCGCGGTCCCGACCATGCCACTGGCGCCTGCGATTGCAACTTTCATATCTTTCCCCACACTGACGACCATCTGTAACATACCCCCATGCCGTGAATATATAGTGAACGGTCAGGCACGTTTTGGACCAAAAGATGGTGTTGGACGCTTTTGAGGCTAATATAGTATTTGCGATTGGTCGAGATATGGGAGCTGGCGAGACTTGGCGAAAATTCTTGTAGTCGAAGACGACACCACTCTGGCAGAGGTGACTAAGTTCGGCCTCGAGAGCCAGGGGCACATCGTGCAGGTATGCCCGAACGGCGACGATGCTCTTGTAAACCTGCGAGTTAATAAGTACGATTTGATCGTGCTCGATTGGATGATGCCTGATTTGACCGGCATTGAAGTCCTCGAGACCTACCGCAAAAGCGGCGGTAAAACTCCCGTACTCATGCTCACCGCTAAGGCCAGGCTGGAAGACAAAGAGCAGGGCCTTGACGCCGGCGCCGACGACTATTTGACTAAACCTTTCGAACATCGAGAATTACAAGCGAGGATCCGGGCATTACTGCGCCGGCCGACATCTCTGGCCAGCATCGTGCTGGAAGTCACCGACATCACCCTGGATCCTGCTACTTGCGTTGTCACTCGGGCCGGGCATGAGGTCAAACTGAGGCCGAAGGTATATAGCCTGCTTGAATTTTTGATGCGACATCCCAATCAGGTTTTCTCCGCCGAGGCCATCCTGGAGCGTGTCTGGCTGGATGACGCCATGGTTTCCACCGATACGGTCCGGGCTCACTTCAAGCTACTGCGCAAGAGTCTCAATCTCAAGGAAGAATCGATCATCCGCACCGTGCGTAACCGCGGCTATATGCTCGTCTCTGACGAAGCCCGTTAACTGGCGCTCATGCCTTCTCCCGGGGAAATTGTTAGCATTTTAAGCTGGAATTATCCAGGGAGCAGTGGTTTGGTATCTTCAATGGCACCGCCGGCGGTGCAAGACAAGTTTTTAGCGTTTGTCGATAAAAATGCGCCACTCATTGTGATGGTGCTCGCTGCTTTTTGTTTTTTCTTCCGACTTGGTTCGGTCGGTATTTGTGATGGATCCGAGTCCTACTATCCATCTGCCGCGCGCGAGATGGTGGAGGCAAACAACTACATTGTTCCTCAGCTAAATTATCAAATCCTTTTCGCCAAGCCGATTATGATTTTCTGGATGATCATCGCCGGTTACAAGCTTTTTGGCATCACCGCTTTTGGTGCTCGATTTTTCTCGGCGATCTTCGCCTTCGGATTGACTTTCTTTGCCTATTACAGTGCCAGGACTATCGCTCCAAAGCCTACCGGCGCTCGCACCGGTTTGATAGCCGCATTGATTGTGATGGGCTCACCCCTGGTTATCGACTATTCCCGCCTCTCCGAAATCGATCTGTTCTTCTCTGCATTTCTTGGCTGTTCCTTCCTTTCGACACTGATGATCGTCTGCGCCGGTAAAAAGCAATTCTGGCCGCTTATTTATGTCGGCCTCGGTGCAGCCCTGCTGACCAAAGGCCCGGCTTCGCTGGTCATTTACGGAACAGCCTGTTTCTTTGCCGCCGTCTTGCTCTGGTCAGAGAGGCGTAACTTTGCCCGGGCTTTTTGGTCCTTGAAGCCACATTTTGGTATCCCGATCATGCTCGCTATCGCTTTGCCATGGTGGATTGAAGTATTCAGGGCAACCGATGGCATGTTTCCGAAATACTTCTTCGCCTACGAAAACTTTGGCCGGGCTAACGGTTTGACCAATACCAATCCGCACTACTGGTTTAAATATCCAATGGTGTTGTTAATAGGGCTTTTTCCCTGGAGTCTTTTGTTGCCTGCCCTGCTCTGGCGCACCATTATGTCGGTCACCGGCAGGGGCTCGAAATTGCCCGATGCAACTGCGTCGCTGGCGAATGAGAGCGAAGGCGCTGCTGCTCAAGGTGAAGCCGCCTCTCCTTCTCAACTTCTCGACGGCAAACGCTTCGCGCTCGGCTCTGGCGCCGCTGTGGTGACGCTATTTAGCCTGTCTCACACGCAGATGGAACCATACCTGCTGCCCTCTGTTGCACCGCTCGCGGTGTATATCTCGCTGTCCTTGAATGATTGGTTGCGTGATCTTGAAAGCGGTAATGGCTTTGTCGGTAAGTGGACAAAGATTGCCAGTGGCATCGCTCTGACCGTTGGCGTAGTTTTGACAGTGGGTGGCTTCGTGCTCCCGAGCGTCTTCAAGCTGTCCTGGCATCATATAACATGGCCCGTTATCGGGCTGCCCCTAGCCGGTCTGTTCCTCGGTAGTGCTTTGATCCTGCAGTTTCTCCGCTTGCGCAAAGGGCAGACCCAACAAGGTCTGATCTCGATGGCTCTGCTTTATACCGTGGGGATGACCATTGGTGTCGAATCTGGTATTGAAGCCTGGTACGGCAATGTCATGAAAGACCTGCACTATCTGTGCAGTCTTCTGGATAACAAGCCCGGACAGGTGGCTTTTTTCCTCGATTGCCGGTCGTCGGTTCTCTTCTATGTGCAAAGGCCCGTGTACTTTTTCTTCCAGCCTGAACGTCTGGTGCCTTACAGCAAATATCAATTCAAATTATCTGAAGAAGCTCTGAAATTTCCTCTCTACGTCTTCAGTGAGCGCAAGCATCTGCCCGGTCTGACCGGTCAGAAGGACATGACTTTTTCCACTGTCGGCGAACGCGGTAAATGGGGCCTTTATGAGGTCAAAGGGGCGAGACTGGAGCCTTACGAGACTTTGACGAATACGTTTAACAAAGTGCCTCTGGCTGACCTTGCCACGAAAAATTTACCCACCGGTCCTCTGACCTTGCCCTTTGGTGGTGGCACATTCAAGCATAATGCGATGGACCCCTATCAGTACCGCTAAGCGCTAACGTGCTTGTCTGAGAGGAGATTGCGCCGTGATTTATCCAGAGGTGAACTTCAGATATTTTTGTGCTGGTATCATCTGCGGCATTATTCTAATCTGCGCTCAGTCAAATTATTTGGCTTCCTCTGCGCGATCGGCTTCGGCCGCCCAACAGAAAGAGATCAACGCGATTACAAAAGAGATTGCCGAAAAAGGTAATGACTTTGCTCTGTATGCTAAACGCGGCTTCGTTTATTACCGCAGTGGATGCTTTGCCCAAGCCAACAATGACTTTGAGAAAGCGCTGAGCCTAAATCCTAATTGGCCTCAGGGATACCTGTTCCGCTCATATCATGCGGTGCAAGCGGGAGGTGTCAAAGCAGCGCTTGCTGATATCGCTAAGGCAGAGAGTATGGCGCCTCTGACCGCTCGTGATCTTGCGTGGCGCGGGGATCTGTATATGAAGCTGAGAAATTATTCTGCCGCCGTTAACAGTTACACAAAAGCGCTCAAACTTGCTCCTCGCGACGAGACCATTTATGCTTCGCGTGCGTGCGCAAACTTGGACTGGCACGGCCCTTCCAAAAGCGTCGTTAACGACTTGCAACGAAGCCTCAAGATTAATCCGCACTACCAGCAGAGTCGCGATCTTTTGAAAAGTATTCAATCGCAATAGGAGCATGGTTGATGAGTTTCGCTGATCTGCAATGCCGCGTTTTTGCTGTTGTGGTGCCTTTATGCGCCGCCTTGGCTTGCTCCCTTCCGGCGCTAGCGCAAACTCTTTCCGCCGAGAAGCAGCAAGAAGTAGATGCCCTTACGAAGCAGATTGCTGCGAATGAAAATGATTATTCGCTTTATGCGAAGCGTGGGTTTATTTATTTGCACGCTAATAAGCGAGCTGAATCTGAAATCGATTTCGACAAAGCCTTGAGTTTGAATCCAAAGTGGCGCAAGGGCTATATTTTTCGAGCCGAATATTCCGAGGATAGCGGCAAATTTGAAGCTGCTTTGGCCGACTATGAAGCTGCGGAAAAACTTCGACCATTGGATGCTTCGGAATTTTTGGAAAGAGGGGGGATTAAATGCAAATTGAAGCGTTACGCGGAAGGTATCTGCGACTTAGATAAGGGGATTGCCCTGAAGTCAGATGATTCCGATGCCTACGTCTGCAGAGCTATGGCGAATTGGATTTTGCACGGCGCTGGCGCACTGGTTTTGAGCGATTTGGAAAAAGGTTTGGCTTTGAGCCCTTCTAATTTGAGAATTCGAAATCTCCTTGCAAAGGCGAAACGGGAATCGGCTCTTCAGTCACAGCATAATTGACTTTATTGA
>JAGXAB010000172.1 GCA_018971775.1 Cyanobacteria bacterium REEB67
CTATCTACCTCTTTGGAGATATACCGAGACCACCCTACTCGATGAAAAACATCGCCGAAGCGATGCCTGCTTACACTCAGTATCTGAAAAAGCTGTTTGCGGTAGACTTGCAAGATGTGATGCCGCGGAGCGTGGCCGGGGCGTCGTTTTAAACATCCAAAAGTCGAAGTGCATTTTAATCAGCAGCACAAGTGCTAATATCGGGCAGCAGCGATTGCCAGCTAAGAAGTTAAAGAAGAGGAAGGAGACCCGAGCGTGAATGACAAGCCAACCAGAATAGCCATCATCGGAGGCGGATTCAGCGGTGCGATGACGGCTCTCCACCTGCTCCGCAACACTAAACAAAATCTGTCAATTACAATTTTTGAACCGCGCCCCGTCATCGGCCGAGGCCTCGCTTACAGCACCGTTTGTGATGGCCACCTGTTAAATGTCCCAGCCGGAGGCATGAGTGCATATGCCGACGACCCGGGACACTTCTTGCGCTATGCCACCACCCGCGATGCCACAGCAGACGAGCGCACTTTCGTGCCACGGATGATTTTTGGTGACTATATCACCGGCATGGTAAGAGAAGCGATCGAGCAGGGCAATAGCAATTCTTCGGTCAAGCATGTCACCGAAACAGTTCTAGACGTAAGAAAAAAGGACACCGGCTTTGAAATAGAGGTCAGCGGCAAAAAAACATTTGAGGCAGACCAGGTCATCCTCGCCCTCGGTAATATGGGTGGGCGCAAGCCTCGCTGGCTGCAAAACGTCCCGGCCATCGCCGACCATTATCTGCACGATCCGTGGCAGCCCGGCGCTATCGAATCGATAGGCCTCGACGAAGATATCTTGCTGATTGGCACCGGACTGACCGCCGTCGATAAGATGATCGAGCTTGAAGTGAAAGGACATCGCGGCAAAATTTACGCCGCTTCCAGACATGGTCTACTGCCAAGACCGCATGTGGCTCGCTACGTCGGCCTGAAAAATCAAGCTGAGATTGTCCCCGGTAATGCACTGAAAGCTTTCAAATCGCTGCGAGCACAAGTGGTAAGCAATGAGGCAGCAGGCGGTGACCAGGATTCATGGCGCCTCGTATTTGATGGCATGCGAGCTGAGACGCAAAACTGGTGGCAATCACTCTCACTTGCCGAACAGAAGCGCTTCCTGCGCCACCTGCGCACCTATTATGATGTCCACAGACATCGCATGGCACCTCACATTGGCGAGATAGTCGACAGTCTGGCAAAATCGGAGCAATTGCGAGTCCTGGCAGCGCGTATGGAATCGGTCGAAGCAGACAATGGTCGCTTCAAAGTGACGCTCAAAAATCGTCACAATGGCCAGACTGTAATTCTCACGGTAGACAGGATGATCAATTGCACTGGACCGCAGGCCAACATCGACGCCATCGAAAGTCCGCTCTTACGCACAATCGTCGGCAGCGGCCTGGCCGGCCGCAACACGATGGGCAGCGGCCTGGCTGTGACGAAAACCGGTCAGGTCCTGAATCAAGAAGGCAATCCGGTGTACGGTCTTTACGCAATCGGCCCTCTTCTCATCAGCAAGCTTTTGGAGAGTGTGGCGGTGCCCGAGCTTCGAGTGCAGGTGGCAAGTCTGGCGGACCTTGTATTGAGCGAAGCGGCAACGGCGTGACAGCCCATAAATTTGGAGAGCGCGCCCACAAGAGAAGGGCGAAACGTTCTAAAATAGACGCATGCCCAGCCCCGCTAACACCAACGCTCCGTCGCCTGCCTTGACTGAGCCGCAAACTCTAGCCGGCCAGCCGGTAGCCATTATCGGCGGCGGTCCAGCCGGCCTCATGGCAGCGGAAGTGCTTGCCAGTGCCGGCGCAAGCGTGGATGTATATGAGGCCATGCCGACCCTTGGGCGCAAATTTCTGCGCGCCGGTTTGGGCGGCTTGAACATCACTCACAGCGAACCATTCGATGCCTTCTGCTCGCGCTACGGCGACAAACAAGAGCCGATGCAATCGATAATTGATCGCTTCCCCCCCGGAGCCTTGCGTGAATGGGTGCACGCCCTGGGCATTGAAACCTTTGTCGGTAGTTCCGGTAGAGTTTTCCCAAAGGAAATGAAAGCCGCTCCGCTTTTGCGAGCGTGGGTGCATCGCCTGCGAGGTTGCGGCGTACGCTTGCACATGAACCACCGCTGGCTAGGCTTTAATCACGACGGCTCGCTGCGACTGGCGGCGCCCTCTGAAGAATTATCCATACAACCGAAAGCCGTTATCCTGGCTCTGGGAGGTGCCAGCTGGCCGCAACTTGGCTCCACCGGCACCTGGCTCCCCTGGCTGGAAGAGCGCGGTGTGGAGATTGCTCCCTGGCAAAGTGCAAACTGCGGTTTCAACGTCGACTGGAGCGCGCACATGCGTGAGAAATTTGTGGCGGCGCCACTTAAATCTATTGCCCTCACTTTTACCGACTTGAATGGCACCACCGAGACTCGCCCGGGTGAAATGCTGATCAAAGAATACGGTGTAGAGGGTAGCCTGATTTACACATTTTCACGCCGCCTTCGCGAGTACATAAGTGTGCACGGCGAGGCTACTTTCACCCTGGACCTTCTGCCAGGTCGCAGCGCCGAACGTGTCCTCGCCGACCTTGCTCGTCCGCGCGGTTCCCGGTCGATGTCCAGGCACCTTCAGGGCTGCCTCGGCGACGACAACTTGAAACGCAATCTTTTGTACGAAACGCTGAACCGTGAGCAGCTTGCCGATCCTCGAGAAATAGCAAAATTTGTAAAAGCTCTACCGATTAAGGTGAGATCAACCAGACCGCTGGCCGAGGCAATTAGCACCGCCGGTGGTGTGTGCTTCAGCTCATTCGATGAAAATCTCATGCTTAAAAATTTGCCTGGTATTTTTGTCGCCGGTGAAATGATCGATTGGGAAGCGCCTACCGGTGGTTATTTGTTGACTGGGTGCTTCGCCACCGGGCTGTGCGCCGGGCGCGGAGTGGTGAAGTGGTTGACCGGCTAGTTTTCGAATCCCTCGTAAACAAATGCGCTCCTGATCGTTTCGGCCTGAGCTTTCCAAGTCCTTGCCTTTCCGGACGCGCTGGCGCTCTTTTGCCGCCGCTAAAGATAATCCTTCACGGCACAGTCTCTGGACGAGTCACCGACCTCCTCCAATCGATCAAGTTGGTTGTATAGCCAAAGTAATCCTGCATAGACAACAATGCCTGTAGCAGGCTTGCCTTTCTCAGCATCCATGATGGCTCTTGGTCCGGTTCCGATGCGTTCGGCGACGTCGGCGATCGTCATATTCCGCCGAATTCTGGCAAGGCGGAGGTTCTCCCCGAGCTGACGCAGTGCTTGCTCAACAGGAAACGGTGGCAATTGGACCAATTATTGGGGCGCGAGATATGCTTTTAAAAGCCTGTTAAAGACTCTAAAGTGCTATTAAAAGCACAACATTACCTTCGCTGATGAGCAGAGCAATTTAAGAATTGAAGCCGCTAGTGATTAAACTCACCTGCATGGTTGCCACTTTTTTACCGGGACCTACTATAATTTCGCCAACGACCTGGAATCACCAATGGGCAATCATCTTTTCAACCGCCACGCAGCGCGGTTGATTTTGCTTGGCTGCGCATTGAACACTTCAACGAGACCCGCTAAGCGTTTTAGCAACAGAAAGCACAAAAAACAACTCTAGGAGTAGCTTATGACCACATATAGACAGGCTGCCGATCAGGCTTTCACTCGCCTGGTGACGCTCTGGGATAAAACGATCAGCTTTCAGAATGGTGGCGGCGGCGGCGGATTTTTCTGGATGTGCGGCAACACGCTGCACGTCGCTATCGATTATTTGCGGATGAGTCAACAACGCGACAGCTATGGCTTCAGCGAGGACGCTCTAAATTTCTTCGACAAATACATCACCAACAAAGATCCAAAAACTTGGAAGAATGATCCGTTCTGGGTAGACGACTACGGCTGGTGGGGCATCGCTCTGGGGCAGGCGTATTTTGGTGCCGATGTTCTTGGCTACAGCGCCGACCTCAAGAAGCGTTTATATGACCACATCTTGAATTGCTGGATCGCGATGAACAGCGCCTGGGATCCTTCACTGATGAAAAACATCGACCCTCAAGTACAAATCTATGGCGGCGTCCCAAACAGTACCGATGACGTGACGCTTTCCGGTCGCAATTGCGTCACCAACGAAGTTTACTGGCGCCTCTGCTGGACTTTGTTTGATATAACACATGATGCGAATTTCCTTCCCAAAGATCAAGATGCCGCCACCTGGTTTGCTGCCGGCAAAAAAGCCGGCGTGTTGTTTAATCCAGATGGACTGGTCAACGAGCGTTTCAAGGGCACTAAAGATTTCAATCCCAACTGGAACTGGCTCGGTGACCAGGGATTATTTTTAGCTTGTTGTTTTTTGAATAAACAATTTGATCAAAATAATCTTGGATTGAATCAGGCCATAAGCATCGTCAAATCAGTGCAGACATCTCGCGTTATTTCGCAAGAGATACCTGTGCTTCACGAAGAACTAGCTCCGTATTCACAATTCTATCTAGATTACGCCGGTGGCAAGGGCGTCTTTATGCGCAATCTAGCTGAGCTGAACTGGTATTTCCACAATGTACCGGGCACCACATACGATGAATGGATTAGGACCAACGCAGCAGCTGTTTGGAACCACAGAACGTCGGAAGGACAGTTCAATTTTTTCTGGAATAATGAAGGCACCGAGCCACAAAATTGGGGTTACAACGATCCCATGACGAAAGCGGTACTCCAGGCCTCCGGCCTGAGCGCGCTTACAGCGGCTTCAACATTTAACCCAGACACTGCCATCCCGGCGAAGGTCGCCGCAACGGCCGGCGCTAGAGATTAATACCTAATCAAAGGCAAAAGGCATAATTTAAGAATGGCGGCCCCGCGAAATGCAGAGCCGCCATTTTTTTTAAGCAACTTATCAAACCTAACAACCGACAGCCTTATTGCACCTTAAACCGCATGGGGCTAAGTGTCAAAGGCCAGCGAGAGCAGTATCGGTGGCCTGGGAGCCTGAAATCCCCAAACTTGAGCAACCAAGATCGCGACCGACTGAACGTTCGCGAATATCTCGCCCAGATCGCTAATTCTTACTTTGGCCAGCTCGACAGTCGCGAACATTATTCCCTTTTACTTTACGTCTGATTGTCGCAGAGTCGGTGAAATTTCCCGGCTTATCCGAGCTTTACGGATACAAAGTCGTGGAGCTCAAAAAACAGATTTTGACGACTTTTCCTGCCGCTAACAGTGAACTAAAGTTTGAGGATCCGGCGGCCACCGCCAAGATTTTCGCGGTGCTCTAGCCAGTCACGCCATGATTCAAAACGTGCTTTTAGGGCCACTCGACACCTACCTCGAGCCTGCGCTTAGCATCGTCACCCAAACAATTCATGGTAATCTGTCTCGTCGATCCTGATAGGTGCGCTGTGATATTGACTCTAAAAAATGGCTCTGCCATGCGTTGTGCAGCTCTCTCACTTAGTTTGAGCATTCTTCAACCCTTGCTTTCCATGACACTACAATTGAGCCCGGCTTATGCGCAATCAGTAAACGCTTCCCAAGCCGACGCCTACAAAGTAGACCGCACCACGCTGCCGATTGCGGAGCCTGTACTTCCCGATTCGACGATAATGGATGCAAAGGATGCAATCGCACTTCCACCTTTTGAAGTTAAAGCACCAACTGGTGCACCAAATGTTTTGATCATTTTGCTGGATGATTTCGGTTTTGGACAATCGAGCGCATTTGGTGGCCCTGTCCATGTGCCGACTTTAGAAAAAATGTCAAACGATGGACTGCGCTTTCTCGACTTCCATACGACAGCTCTTTGTTCGCCGACACGCGCCACTTTACTTAGTGGTCGTAATCACCATATGGGCAACATGGGATCGATTACAGAGATCGCCACGGCCTTTCCGGGTCAAACAGGCAAGCCTTTCCAACGATCTGGCTGCAAAAATGCCTGACAAACTCAAAGAGATGCAGGAGCTTTTCACGAAAGAAGCGATCAAAAATAGTGTATTGCCCCTCGATGATCGTGTATTCGAGCGCTTTGTCGCAAAAATGGTCGGCCGCCCATCGGTCATGGCG
>JAGXAB010000074.1 GCA_018971775.1 Cyanobacteria bacterium REEB67
AACACCTCGGGATCGACTTTGAAGGGCTGATTTTCTCTTTTCAGGTTGACCTTGGGGAAGGTGCGCCGCAACTTCAGCTCGTCACCGGTGCTCTTTTTAATGTCGATGGCACGCAGGCTTTTGAGAGGCCAATTTTTCAGGGTAAGCAATCCGGCTGTACTGACATTTGTATGGGTGACATCCAGATATTGCAGTTTAACCAGCCGGATGCGCGAGGCCGCCATCGCTGATTTGATCGTACGAGAGATCGAGGACGTGCAGAGTACCGACTGCGCCGATCTGTTTCATGCTCTCATCGCTCATAACAATATGGTTGGCGTGCAGGACTTTGAGCTTTCTACAGCCGGCCAGATATCTGAAACCACTGCCTTTGATACTGGTCTGACTGACGTTGAGTTCCTCGAGGGCGGGCATAGCGCTCAAATATTGGAAGCAACCGTCGGTGATATCAGTATCATCGATGTCCAGTTTACGCAAAGGCGCTGTTGACGGCGCCCAGCGCAAGCATTGTTGAAACGGCTACCAGCGCCTTTGCATGCTCGCGCCCTTGACCAGTGAAGAAACGCAATATCATTCCTTGCGTGCGGTCTTTGAAATCAATTTTGAATTAGAGCTGGCATCGCCAGTGGTGTCGGCGTCTAATAAATCGCTGTGAAAGTTTGTTATTTCTCGTCTGGAGAAAGGAGCGCGTCTGTTGTGCTTTTTGGCAATGGCGGCCAGAGTCGCGTCGGGGAGGCTCAGGTAGGAGTGCGCTGCGTCACCACCGACCAGTTGATTGAGCTCCTGAACGAGCGATGTGAGGGACGAAGTTTTCGGGTCGGACTGATGCAATTTAGGCTGATTTGTCATGAGTCGACCTGTCTATGTTATTTTTCATCTGTAAGTTTACAAGCAGGCTATAGATTTATCTGTGAATAATCTGTGAAAGTAAAAATGACCTTTTTGTCATTCTGCGTTTAGACTAGCATTGCTTCGCCCCTGCGTGTCCCAGTGAGATTGCTCCAATGGAAGTCCAAATTGTTGTCTATGATGGCTTTGACGAGCTAGATGTCTTCGGCCTCTACGAGCCGCTGAAAATGGCTGGTTTCGATACCAGGCTGCTCAGTCTGGAAAAACAAGATTTCGTCACCGCCTCCCATGGCCTGAAGGTCATGGTCGATGGACAGGTCAGTACCTCGAAAAAGCCTGCCATACTCTGCATCCCCGGCGGCGGTTGGTTGACGCGTGGGGCACGCGGTGCTTTTTACGAATCGGAAAAAGGCGACATCCTCACCCTTATAAAAGATTTTCATAAGGGCGGAGTGACAATCGCCTCGGTCTGCACCGGCGCTTTGCTGGTCGGCAAAGCGGGCCTCTTGAGCGGCCGACCGGCGATTACCAATCACGGCGCCCTTGATGCTTTGCGGGCCTGCGGGGCAAAAATCGCCTTTGCCCGCGTCGTTGACGACGGTGATATTGTCACCGCCGGCGGTGTGACCTCCAGTCTCGATCTTGCCCTCTGGTTAGTTGAAAGATTTGCCTCTGAGGCCAAAGCAAAAGAAGTCTCCACCCAGCTCGAATATGTGCGCCGCGGTCCGATCTGGCGCCAGGATGCCAGCCCCGTGTCAGCTCAGAGTCAGAGCTAGAGCTCGGCGCTTTTTCTCTCGTTCGGAAGCGGTGATTATGAGAGCGCTCTGATTTAGAGCGACTTTGTAAACAGCCTCGCAAATAAAATGCCAGTATCAGAGATACATAAGGTATCTCCTGCCCGCTATGTCTACAATGTAAAGAGTTAGCTAGGTAGCAGCAAATGGCCAAAAGCAATCGTCAAATTTATAAAATCCCCCAACCCAAGCAGCCTAGGCCTGTGCCATTGGAGCAGACCCAGGCTCAAGCGGCGGCGGCCGCGGCACCGGTCAAGCCCGAGCAAAACGAGCTCTGCTACGGCGTCTTCTGGGGCACTCTGATTGTCGGTGCCCTGGCCAATATCGCTCTCGTTTACTTCGTCGCTCACAATGCCATAGCCGCCTATAGCGAACATCCGATCAACTGGCTGCCGGCCATTCTCAATACGCTTTTCCTGGTCATGGCGCTGTCACTCTTGCGCGCTGTCGTCTGGGGTTCCTTTGTCATGTCTGCGGCGCTGGCCAATCGCACCCAATCGTTCAAAGCACAGACAGATATCTGTCAGTGGGCGCGCAAATATCGTCGCCTTTTACCGGGCGGCGCCTCCTGGGCCACACAGGCAATCATTCAGCGTATGCTCACCAAAGAACAGTATAAGGATGCCATTGCCCTTGGCAGCGCCGAATACGAAACAGTTGTAAAAAAGGACCCCAGGGATCAGAGCCTGGCCAATTTGTGTTCATGCCTCGGCTTCGCCAATCAAATGTTGAACGAACAGCACCGCGCTATCGAATGGAACGAAAAAGCAGTCGATTGCTACCAGAAGCTTTTTGTCGAATTGGAAAAATCGAAAGGGATGAGCAAATTTGCTGCCAAGAACGTCGTCGACAACTTGCAGCTGCAGTATGCGCAGGTACTTGCTGCCCTCGCCACGTCCTATCTCTACACGAGAAACAGAGTGAAGGCGAAAGAGCATTTGAAAAATGCTCTTGCACAGGCTCGTAAAGCACAGGATTCTCCGCAAAAACGTGATGTTATAAGAGTTTGCGAAGAACAGTTGGGACAGCTCAAGCATTTCTAAAGGCGATGATCTGCCTCGCGTTAACGTTGTATGCTAACGCTTGTCGTTAGCTTGCTTGTTTGCGAGTTTGCGGAATGAGACGATCCGATTTTTCAGGAGAATTTAAATGCGCGCTGCTACATCTGCTTCCAGTTTCAAATTGAGTCTCAGCCGTCTGCTTCTCGGCTCAATGATCCTGCACTCGATGGGCAGCTCGCCTGCCAGCGCCCAGGCAGCCGCCTCTTCCGGTCAGTACAATCCGCCCCTGCCCGGCTCTGCGCCGAGCAACAATCAAGTTTTGAGTGGACGCGTTAATACCGAGCTCGTGCCCGCCGAAAAGTTGCTCAGTCAGGGCAAATACGCCGATGCCGAAGGGATGTTTCGTGAGATTCTAGTGGCCAATCCCACCGACATGCTTGCTACAGTCGGCCTTGGCACGGCTCTGGCCAAGCAGTTTAAGCTCGACGGCGCCGATAATATCTTTGATCGCGTCCTCGCTACCGATCCAAACAATGCCCAGGCTTACGCCGGTAAGGCTACGATCATGCTCAATCGGTTGCAGTCGTCATCGGGTTCTGTTCGCGCCAATCGTGACTCTATGCTCAAGCAAGCCGAAGACTTTGCCCAGAAGGCCTGCACCCTGGCCCCGGCTATGGCTGAAGCGCATTACACACTGGGGGCGGTGCTCAAAGAAGAAGGCAAGGTCGATCAAGCCGCCAGCGAATTTCGCAATGCATTAAATTTCGACCCCCAGCATGCTTTTGCCATGTCTGCTCTTGGCCAGATCCAGCTCGACAGCGGCAGTCTGGTCGAAGCGGAGACCAGCTTTAAAAATTCTATCGCCTTAAACTCAGGCAATGCCTCTGCTCACACCGGCCTTGGTGCCACCTATGTAAAGGAAGGTAAGCTCGACGATGCTGTCAAAGAGTTGAATACCGCTCTTTATCAATTTCCCAATTCCTGGCCGACACATATGATTCTCGGTCAGGCCTACCAGATGCAGGGCAATTCTCTGGCGGCGATCAAAGAATACAATCAGTCCTCGGCGATCAAGCCAGAAAACGTCGAGCCTTATTTGCGCATATCGCAAATCTATGAAGATCGCGGCGATCTGGAAATGGCCCTGGCCGATCTACGCTCGGGCATCACCCAGGATCCCTATAACGTCGAAGTAAGAGAGCATATCGCTGACATCGCCCTGCGTCTGGAAAAGCCGGACGATGCGATCAAGGCTTATCAAACCATCCTCGCTATGAGCCCGAACAATCCGCAGGCGATCAAGGGTCTGAGCCAGGCACTCTATCTCAAGGCGCAAAAAGCGGCCGTCGGTGCCATGCTTACCTCCAATGATTACGAAGCGGCGATGAAAGCAATAGGTGATGCCATCGCCCTCAGTCCAAACGATCTCGAGCTCTATCTGGCCAAGGCCAAACTGATGAGTCTGGCTGGTGTCAAATTGCCCGATCTGGCCAGTGTGTCTCAGCCCAAAAATGACGGCGAGCGCATCACCTATGCGCAGGTACTGATGTCCACCGGCGACTTTCAAAATGCTTCCGCTCAGATCAAAACGGTGATCGCGGCACAACAAGATCCCAAAGCGATTTTTGCCGTAGCCGATATCAGTTTGATGATAAAAGATCTCGATGACGCCGAGAGTGCTTATAAAAAAGCTCAGGGTCTTGCAGCCTCTCCCGATCGCGTTCAGCGCGGGCTCGGTCAAATAGCCGCTCTGCGCAAATCATCGGCTGATGATACCAAGGTAGCCGGTGAGCTCAGCGACAAGAAACAATGGGATGGAGCGGTGGCAAAATATCGCCTCGCCATCGAAGCAAATCCTTTTAACGCCGACGCCCGTGAAGGCATCGCCGAGGCCCTCGAAGAGTCTTCTCATCCGACGTCGGCTGTCCTGGCCGAATCGGCCCAGCAATATCAAAACTATCTTTCGCTTAAAAATGATTTGCCTGCCAAAGAACGCGAAAAAATGCAAAATCGCATCGAGAAGCTGAAGGAAAAATCGCTCAAGCAAAAAGAGCGAGAAGAAAAAGATAAACACTGATAACGGGGCATAGGCAATGATTCTAAAAAATGGTCGCCGTCGGTGCGGCCTGGCTTCCCGTTTGTTCTGTGCGGCCACATCTTTCAGTCTGATTGCCTCTGCCGTTTCTTTTGCCGCCCTGGCGCCGGCTTATGCCGCTCCGGCCAAGTTGATGCTGAGCGGCGCGGTGATTCGCTATGACAAATATTCGCAAAACCTGAGTGCTGAGCAGTGGCAGCAAATTCTCGATCAGATCTCAGAGTTGAAGATCACGACATTGATCATTCAATATCACCATTATGTACCGCGTAAAGCCGCTGATAGGGCTCGTTTACCTGAGTTTGATTTTTTACCTGGACAGGCGCCGATCATCGCTGCTCCTTCTGCTAAACCACTGAGCAAAACTGAAAGTGCTGAAACGAAAGCGGGCGAAAGTGGTGCTGCCGAGCAAAAATTTAGTCCGGCCGGCTCGATGGCAAGTCCGCTAAAAAACGTAAAATCTAGCCAGACCAACGCGTCCAAAGTTTCAGCCTCCGTTAAAGCGCGGGCCGCCGAGCCATCGCTCGACGCCACAAATTTGATCCTCAATTATGCCGACGCTCACCGTATGAATGTTTATCTCGGTTTGTGGATGGACATAAACTGGTTTGCCAATCTCGATGTGATGGATCAGCTGGCGCACAATCTCAGCGTCTCCAAAACCGACATGATCAAATTGCAGGAGGAGCTGACCAGTAAGAAATCTCCCGCGGCTAATAGCGATAATAGTATGACGCCTACCCAGAGCGCCGCCGATATCAAGGATGCCGAAGCGGCGATTGCCGTCTGTAAGCGAGGCTTGAGCTCCGTCCAGGATGAGCTCGACGAAAAGAGTGTTTATTTCGCCGCTAAAGAGGACGGGCAGATTGCCGGTCCGAGCATAAAGATGGCTGACACATTGTTCAAGCTCTACGGCAAACATCCGAGCTTTGTCGGCTGGTATTTCCCGGAAGAAATTTGGGACGCAGCCTTCAGCAATGAGACCATTGCCGTTCTAAATCCGCTTTTGAAATTTATCAGCGCTCACTGTCGTCAGCTCAGTGTCGATCACCCACGCCCTTTTGTCATGTCACCGCACGCTTCGCGCTTGCACTATGACAGTGTCGACGCCATTGTCAAAAGTCAGACCGCCCTGTTGAAAGATTCAGGAGTAGATGTATTGATGCTGGAGGACAGTATCGGCGACCTCAATTTAAAAGAAGATGATGATATCTCGGTACGACTGAAGAAGCATTTTACCGCCTTCAAAAATGTTTGTGATGACCTCCAAATCAAACTCTGGGCTGATTTGGAGAGTTATGAGCAAATCAATCAGCAAAAATGGGACGGCGAACGCAAGCCGACCAATATTGCTCGCTTCAAAAAGCAATTTCAGTACACCTATCCCTATCTAGACCCGGCCGATCCCTTTTTTGTAGTTTTCGATTACCTGCACTTTTTCAGTCTACTGGACGCTAAATACCCTGACGCCGAAGCCCGGGCTGCGCTCTATGACGATTACAAGCGTGAATTTGTGGACGGCAATTTTACCCCAGCGCCGCCCGCCAAAGATTGATTATAAAAAACACCCCCGCTTCGAGCAGGGGTGTTTTTCTTTGGCGTTGCTTCTTAATGGCCTGCTTTTGCCGTGCCGTTATTTGATGGCGCTGCTTGCCTGATCGAGGAGCTCCATACGAGCCTTCATGCCGGCTTGCGGTCCGACGCCTTCTTCATTGTCTTTTTTATGTCTGTAGGAGTCGTAGATCGCTTCGAGCGGTGTATCGGCGATGCCGCCTGACGCTGTCGGTGTGAAGACGAGGGCGCCGATGGCGAATCTCTTCAGGAACAGTCTGGCGGTAAAGAGCGTATTGAGCGGATTGGTCGGTGTGTAGTGAAACTTGTAACCGGCCTTGCAGAAAATCGCACCGGCACCAATTACGGCACCACCCTCGAGGGCGTTAATAAATTGGTCGTGGTAGTAGCGGTGCAGCAGGCGCTTGTTTTCGTTCTTCTGGACGATCTGATCTTTTTTGAGAGCGTCGCTCATCAAGTCGTATGCTTTTGCTCTTGAGCCGACTACCTGGCCGCTTACCGAGAGGCTGGCCAGCTTTTGTCTATCGGCGTCGAGCTGGGCGATCGGATCGCTTTGCAGTTCCGGATTTTCGGAAAGCAAGCGTTTGGTCGTGTTGCTCTCGGCGAGTCTGCCGCCAAAGTAGGCGATCGGATCTTTCAAGATGAAGCCTGGGCCTTGCAGCAAGAAACCGATACCGGCGTAGCTCAATTGCTTAGGTCTTGCGTGCACGGCGGTCTTGTAGACGCCGAGACCGCCGATGAAGGCACCAGTGGCGGCGGCATAGTTGGTGACGATGTTTTCGCCAATGTGGCTGACGGCGATGCGAGTAGCGCGGGCGTAGTTTTCGATATATTCGCGGGTGAGACTATCGGCTACGTCTTGTAGGACTGCTTGTTCTTGCACTGCGGCCGTGTCTGTCGAAATCATCGCTTTGCGCTTATTAAGCAGTGCGCGTATGTCTGCATTGAGAGCAATCGCTTTGCCTTGATATGTTTTGCGGTCATAGCCCTTGTGCTTGATCATCTCGTTGTGAATGACGTCGGTGGCCATGACGCCAAACGCTCTTCCGAAAAACAGCAACTCGCCAATCATGATCAAGAAGGGGCCGACTTCGGATCTGCCGACAGTGAAATCCTGCGGGTGAGTGTGATAGCTGAAGCCGTTTCTGAAGGTGACGATGTTACCGGCGTCCGCTACCGAGTATGCGGCGGTGCTGACGATCGCTGTGTACCATTTGCGGAAAGCAGTATAAGGGACATTGTGCAGACGATAGTCACCGGTCATGCGCGCAAATTCGATTTCTTTGCTCATGATCTGTCTGGTGATACCATCGAGATCGCCGGCCGGCTCGACCATGGCGATGCGCGGCGCGCCACTCGCCTCTCCACCTCCAGCCGGCGGAGTCAGACCTTTTAAAGGCAGGTCGGAAGCTTCGGCCAGGGCGATGCGCGGTGCATCTTCCGTCTCGGCCAGGGTTGGAGGGCAAGTCGTCAAAAGCGCCATCGCAGCCAGTGCAAGCGCGGTGGGCTTTTTGAAAAAATCAATTTGTACTTTCAACCTGAGTGCCTCGTTGGATAGGTTACTGTCACTGTTGGCCGGGAAGATATCAACAGATCGCTAATATTGCAGTGACCTTTTGGCCCATTTTAATTTAGGGCACACGAAACTTAAAGGGATTAAAGGTTCTCAATAGGTCAGAAACTGGTAAAAAATGCCACTTGAAAGCCGGATCGCATTTTTGCTTGTTGTAAAGCGCATCTGCTTTCTAATCCTTATATAGTTTCGAGCTCCGTTTATAATATCGAGAGGTCCAGTTATCGGTCATTCGGGTTTAGTGGCTATGAAAAAATTGTCTTCGCTCCTCTTTTGCGCGCTGGCTCTGCAGCTGGGTGCTCGCGCTTCGGCCGAGACTTTGCAAATAGGTGTCAGTCATAGCGAATATTTGCCGCCGGTGCATAAACTCGAAGCTAAAATAGCCCTGCCCGCACACTATCAAAGTGCGAGCCTCAAAGCTCAGACGGCCACCACCGACAATACATCGAAGGTTACCCTCGACGCCGCCACGATGCAGGCGGACCAGCTACCGCCAGTGGTGCCGCCGGCGATGCTTACGGCGACCCCGGTCTCCCCGGCGCCACCGCCGGCGGCATCAAAGCCCCAACCGACCCTAAACCGGCCGCTGGTTGAATGGTTTCCCATACCCACCCCGATGGCCGGTATGTGGACCAAACGCGGCGATACGACCACATCTGTCACCGATTTGCGTACCGGCATAAGCCAGGCCCTCAATCAATGGATAGACGACGAGATGACTGTAACCTGGGGGCATCAGACTGATAAGCAGGGCAATGTCTGGCATGCCAATCTTCTGCCCACCGAGCGTGACAGCATGTCCTCGGGCAAGGCGGTGAAATTTCTCACTGTTGGTCAAAAGCTTGAAGGTACTGCTCCTGATGCCCTGGTGACACGCACTCATTACGTTGTCTCTGAATTATACCGGCCGGGTGGACCGGTGGCCGATATCTTTCAACAGGAAGCTCTCAATCATTATCAATTGATTGCCGACGCCAACAGCACGATTTTGCAAAACAACAGCACCAATAGAGTTTTCGCCTATGCCGGACAGCCCCTGCGCGATGGCGCGCTGCTCAGTCGTTTTACCCGGGTCGGTGCTTTTTCTCCGACCAGTAATCTTTCCGGCATAGATCTGGTACAGTCGCTCAATGATTATTTGCACTCGATCGGTCGGCCCGATCTGGCCCGCTAAAGGCCACTCTTCTTCCTTACCGCCAGCGCCTCTAGCGCCGCCGGCACCGATCAATGGCCGCGCCACGGCAAAGCTCTTTGGTCTGAGCGCCGCACTGCTGGCTGCCTTTGTTTTTTGCCTTGAGCCTGCTCTGGCCGCAGAAGAACCGGTCGATGATCAGGAGCGAGCCACTCTCGACTATCTGGCCAGAAGGCCTGCCGATGCGCGCCGCGATTGCGAAGAAATTATCACCGCTCATCGCTACAGTCTGGCGCATCTGGACAGACCCGCGGCTCGTGTCTTTTTAAATCGCACCGCCTGTGATATCGCTCTTGCTAATTACTCCGTCGCCCAGAAGACACTGACGGCGATTGAAAAATTTTTGCGATCTTCGCACGCTGCCCCCGGGCGTCTCGACAGCGCCGGAGCCTTACTTGCCGATTGTCTTTTGTTGAAGGCTGAAATCGCCTATCGCAACAACGAGATCAAAGTAGCCGGGCCGCTGTATCGGGCCTCCTTGCAGGAATACACCGATCGCTTTGGCTTCGATAGTGCCTCGCTTGCCGCACCGCTCGAAGGTATGGCTATCTGCTACCGTCGTGAAGGTCACCTCGGTCGTGCTCTTTCTGCCGAGCGGCAGGTGGCGGAGGTCGACTTCGTCAATATGGGGCTTGGTAGTTATCGGTTTACCGAGACGCTCAAATTTTTGATCATGCTCGAAGAATTGAACGGTCAAGGCGAGCAGGCGGTGGTCGTACAGGACTTGATGGTGAGCAGCTTGCGCGCTGATATGGCCGAGCGACTCAATAAGACATACGAGGATAAAGCCGAGAAAGGCGAGATTGACGCCGGTCAACTGCCTTTAATCAAGGCGCGTATCAATCGCATCGTGCTCGGACGTGTCAGTCTTGACGAGGCCAAGACAAGGGTTGTGAAAGAGCTCAAAGTACCAAAGGAATTGCTGGAGCGCCCTGCTAAAAAGTCCGTTCGCATCGACTTCAATACCTGGATCAGCGGCAGAAGGCAGGCCGAGGAGCCACCGACTCTGGTGCGTATCAATCCGCTCGTCCCTCAAAAAGCGCTTGTCTATTGCATACACGGTCTCGGTTTGCACGGGGCCAGTTTTGATGCCTTTGCCCTCAAAATGGCTGATCTTGGCTTTCCAGTTTTGATGCCTGATATCCGCGGTTTTGGTGGTAATGCTCATCATAAAGGCCTGGATAAACTCGAGCCGGAGGAATCTTTGCGCGACATCTACCGCTCGCTCACTTCCCTGCGCAAACTCACTCCCGACCTGCCGGTCGTCCTGCTCGGTGAGTCTATGGGCGGGGCCCTTGCTCTCCAGGCCGCCGCCAATGATCAAGATTTGATTGCCGCCCTCGTTTGTTCGGTGCCCTCCGGATCGCGTTTTGGTGGCTTCTCCGACAGTATGAAAGTGGCGCGCGGTTTGCTCAAAGGTAAAAATGAGATCGATGTCGGAAAGATGATCGTGCACAAGGCGACCAGTGATAAAGACAGTCAGGAGCGCTGGGAAGCTGACCCTCAGGCTCGCCTGACGATGAGCCCGAAAGAGCTGGTCAAATTCCAGGAATTTATGGATCAGAATTTCAAGGCGGCAAGGCTGGTCGATAAGTTGCCGGTGCTATTCTTGCAGGGTGGTCAGGACGGTCTGGTCAAACCGATGGGCACCGCCGAGCTGTATTCCACAGTCGCTTCCGCCGACAAGGATTTGCTCGTCGTCGGCAGGCAGGAGCACCTCATCTTCGAAGATGAAAACTGTCCAGCCTGGATAGCGCCTGCCATTTCCGATTGGCTGGAAAACAAGCTGCGGCTCAGTGATAATTACAAGCCCGAATGAAATATTGAAATTGACTCAGGGCGTTTTTAGCAGACGCAGATCGATTTCGGCCAGGGTTGATTTTAGTGTGCTTCGCAAATTGGCCATGATCAGTTCGCATTCTTTGCGGTTACTCGTGCTTGCCGCCATTTCGATTTTATGGCAGGTATTGAGCAGGTCGGTGGCGCATATGGTGCCGCAGGCTCCCTTGAAAGCATGAGCGTGTTCTTGCACGGCGCGAAAGGCCTGTTGCGATAGAGATTTTTCTATCTTGGTGATTTCTTCCGGAGCCGAATCGACAAACATGGTCAATAGTTGCTTGACCGTACGATCGTTGAAGCGACTTTGCAGTAAGTCGAAGTCCAGGGCGCGGTTGACCGGCAGAGGCGTTTTTGACTCGGTCTTTGCCTGGGTGGCCAGCGCTGTGCCCTGCTTGCGCCTGTCGCGCACATCGATCCAGTGTTTGACCATTCCTTCCAGTTCAGCCGGATCAATCGGTTTGCTGATGTAATCGTCCATGCCTGCCGCCAGACATTGTTCGCGACTGCCGCTCATGGCATTGGCCGTCATGGCGATTACCGGTACCTTGGTGCCCTGACGCTGCTGGATTTGCTTGATGATTTTGCAGGCTTCATAACCATCGATGTCGGGCATCTGACAGTCAAGGAAGACAATGTCATAGCGGGAAGTTTTGAAGGCGGAGACCGCTTCGATGCCGTTCTCGACGACGTTGACGACAAGTCCCATGTCGTTCAGGAGCAGACGGGCAACGTGCTGATTCATTTTATTGTCGTCGGCGACGAGTACTTTGATCAAGTTTGAGCTGACACTTATTGCCGGCACGGGGGTGATGCGCACTACGTCAACCTCTTGTGTATGTGTGAAAGTAGCAACGCGACCGCTGATCGATTTCAGGCAATTGATCAAGTCCAATCTGCGCATAGGTCTTGTCAGGCAACTTTCCATCAAACGATTGATCGAATGTTCGAAATCCGAGAGTTGCTCCTGGTTGGTGATATAAATCACCCGCACCGATCCGGGCACACTGGCGCCGCGTACTTTGCGACCAAAATCGAGACACTCCTCTTTGCTAGCCGTGGCTTCGACGATTATAGAAGTCGGGCTGACCGTGCTTGTCTTGAGTAGAGTCAGAGCCTGGGCAAATGTGTCGACATGGGTGGCGGTCACACCGAAGGTATTGGCATATTCCTGGATGATGCTTGCCGTCTGGGGCAGCACCCCGACCAGCAAAACGGTAGAGCCCGGGACGATTTCGCTCTGCGATTTTGTGTAGAGTCCGTCGACAGGAAAGGAAACTTCGAAGCTGAAAACAGAGCCGCCATGCTCGATGCTGTCGACTATTAAGGTGCCTCCCATCAAGTCGACCAGCCTTTTGGAGATGCTCAGACCAAGGCCGGTACCGCCGTATCTGCGACTGATCGATCCATCCGCCTGGGTGAAAGGCTCGAACAGGCATTTTGCCTGTTCTTCCGAGATACCGATGCCGCTGTCCTTGATTGAAAATTTGACGACGATATTACTGGTGGTGCTTTTTTGATTGATGATTTTGTCGGCTCTGAGACTGATTGTGCCGTCTTCTGTAAATTTGACGGCATTGCTGCCCAGATTCAAGAGGACCTGACGCAGGCGCAGAGGGTCGCCGAGCAATTTGTCCGGAATATTCGGATCGATAAAAGTGACCAGTTCGAGGCACTTGCATTCGGCCTGGGGGGCGAGTATTTCACCTACCCCTTCAAGCATGCCGACCAGGTCGAAATCGCAACTCGATATCTCGAGCTTGCCGGCTTCGATTTTGGAAAAATCGAGGATGTCGTTGATGATGGCCAAGAGCGAGCGACCTGCTTCGCGGATCATCAAGGAGTATTCGCGTGCTTTGGGATTGAGTTCGCTGCGCAGCAAAACTTCGACCATGCCGAGGACACCGTTCATCGGCGTGCGCAATTCGTGGCTCATATTAGCGACGAATTCCGATTTAAGCTTGGAAGCCACCTGCGCTTGATCGCGGGCGTTAATCAACTCCGACATCAAACGGCGCTGCACTTCGGCGCGCTGATCGTGTACGTCGGTCAGGCAAGTAAACCAGGTATGAATCCGTCCTTCGGCTTCGACCAGGGGCGCGGCGCTGAGGAAAAACCAACGTGATTCACTGGCCGGATCGCGGTCGCTCTGACCTTTTAAACGACATTCTAGGGTGAAGGCCTGGTGACCGGCGATGCCCTGTTTCCAGGCTCTGGCGATTGTGCTGCGATCTTGTTGATCTATTTGTGCTAACCATCCGTCACCCCGAGCCTGTTCTATGGTCGTACCGGTGATGAAACTCCAGTGCCGATTGACGTATTCCACCTGTCCCGAGCCGTCGGCGATTGTGATGATACTTGGTAAAAATTCGGGAATGGCCTTGAGCAGTGCATTTTTTTGTCTGAGGCGATTGCGCTCGACAGTGGTTTTTTGCAGGACGTCGGTAAAGAGGTCCTCTAATTCGGTTTTTAAATGAGCGTCGTTAACTTTATCGAGAGCTTTTAAAATTGGTCCTTTGACCAGCTTCTCGATTTCGGTTTCGTAGTTGTCCATAAAAGGTATCCTGCTTTATGTGACGGGCTGCTCCACTGCGGCAAGTGAAAGGAGAGCTGTTTTTAGAGCGCTCGTGCTCTGGAATCGGTTTTCTGGATCTTTGCTGAGAGCGATCAAAATAATTTTCTGCAAGTCGGCGGACACGGGCATGGCTGGTCGGAGGAAGGGCAGTCGTGATGGTTCTTTGTCCACGTGCTGGCGGACCATTTCATAAAAAGTATCGGCAATGAAGGGCGGTTTGCCGGTGAAGACCTCATACATGACACATCCGAGTGCGTAAATGTCGCTTCTGGCATCGAGCTGAAGGCCCATGCATTGCTCCGGACTCATATATTTCGGTGTGCCCACGACTTCTCCGGTCATTGTCAATTTCATC
The DNA here is from genome assembly GCA_018971775.1 of Cyanobacteria bacterium REEB67. Classification (GTDB taxonomy): domain Bacteria; phylum Cyanobacteriota; class Vampirovibrionia; order Obscuribacterales; family Obscuribacteraceae; genus REEB67. The sequence continues at coordinate 13,843 of JAGXAB010000074.1, forward strand.
GCCGAGCTGTCGAAACTTTTGGCGATGCCGAAGTCGACGAGCTTAACCAGGCCTTCTTCAGAAATAACGATATTGCTTGGTTTGATGTCCCTGTGGACGATGTCGCGATCATGCACAGCAGTTAGAGCGTCGCAGACCTGGGTGAAAATGTTGATGGCCCTTTCGGTGCTGATGTGGACATTGTTGTCCAGCAAATCATCGAGACCGCGACCCTGGTGGTAGTCCATGACCATGAAGGGCTCTTTAGCCGCCGTCATGCCAAAGTCGAAGACGGCGACGAGATTGGGATGCGATACCATCGAAAGACTTTTCGCTTCGCTCTGAAAACGTTTGACTACGAGCTCATCGGCCGCATATTCGGGGTGGAGCATCTTGATCGCCACCGGCCTGTCCATAAGTAGATGCGTGCCGCGATAAACGATGCCCATGCCACCGCGGCCCAGTACGCCGTCGACCGAATAACGTTCGCCGATTACTGTGCGCTTAGCCCTTTCCACTTCCAGGATCGACAGCTGTGGTGTGGTACCGGCGCTGGCGTGCAGTTTGGCGATGGTTTCGTTGACCATGCGAGCAACACTGTCGGCGCTCAGATTAAATTTGATTGCCACACTCTCAAGATTGGCACCCTGACTGAGCAGCTGCAAAATGAGCATCTGGTTTTCGTTGAGAGTCTGGTCGCCTTCCATTTCCACCCGAGGCTGGGCGGCCGGCACTTTTCTATTTTTTTCGTCGCGCGATCGCAGCACGCGGTCTGCTATGCCCGGATCGAGCCAGGCTACGCCTCTGGTCACCGCCTTGATCGCCGAATATAAGTGTTCACCGGCCACGTTTTTTAGACAGTAGCCGTCAGCTCCGGCGCTCAAAGCGGCATAGATATTCTCCTCGTCGTCGGAGGAGGTAAACATAATGATGCGCACACCGGGCAGCGCGTCCTTGATCTGTTTGGAGGCTTTGATGCCGTCGACCTTAGGCAGGCCTATGTCCATCAATATAACCTGGGGTTTGAGAGCGAGAGCCTGCAGCACGACGCTGATACCGTCCGCCGATTCTCCGACGACTTTCAAGTCCTCGAAGACTTCGAGCGCGCACTTCAATCCAAATCTGGTAATTGCTTGATCTTCGGCTATTAATATTGTAGTCGGTGATGACATGCCGCCCCTCTGGCCTTGATGCAGACTGCATCTGCTTTGCTGATACCGCTGTCCTGGGTTTCCTGACTTTAGTATTTCACGCTGTCAAGCTGCTCGATAGAACCCAAATGGGGGATTTCCGGTCAGCCTTACGGTCTTTTTTTCATGAAAGGAAACTGAAGGGTTGGCATGGTTTGCTGACTAAGTTAGGCACGTGGGCCATCACAATATTAACGGTTGTTAATAAAAGGCGTGAGGCATGTCTGCCGAGCTTTTGGGGGATAGGATGAGATGTTAATGGGTCAAGCTGACGAACATACTGCCAGCCAGGAAAGGGCTAAAGTGCAGACCTTGCGAGCCGTGGCCAATGCTGCCGGCGATCAGGGCCGGGCGCAGGCGCTGATCGAGCCAGGTCTCTTCAAGTTGCCGCCTGGTGTGACGAATACTGTGGTCGAATCTCACGGACTGGTCTTTATAGACACCCGTGTACTGGTGGCGGGCGCTCTACCCAAGCACTCCTACAATCACTACGAAGTGATCGTAAATTCCTGGGCGCCGGCTAAAGTCGAGTGGTGGTCGCAGGAAGGCGGCAAGCGCTCCTTCGATCTTGCCAAGGGTGACATGATCTGTCAGCCGGCCGGTGACGCACATAGTTGCAAGTGGGAGATTCCCTGGTCGCATTCGAGCTTTTTACTCAACCAGAGTCAAATCAATAAGCTGGCTGGCGAGCTTGGCCTGTCTGATGGATTGACCGGCAAGGTGGCTCACATCTCCTGCGATCCTCTCATTTATCAGCTCACCCACAGTTTGATCGCCGAGCGAGACAGCGATCCGCTCAGCTCGCCCCTCTATGCCGAGAGCGTTTTAAATCTGCTTTCGCACCGCATTTTGATGCGTCTCGGACAGTCGGGCAAGTTGCAGAGCGCTCCGAAAGAAGAGAGTCTCAATCCGGTTTTGCTGGAAAAAGTGGTGGAACACATCGGAGCCAATATCGGTTCATCGATCACCCTGGCCGATCTGGCCAGAGTGGCCAATACAAGTCCTTTCCACTTCTCTCGCCTGTTCAAGAACGCCACAGGGATGTCTCCACATGCTTTTGTCCTCTCCAGAAGGGCGACGATGGCGTGCCAGCTTCTCGAGGCCGGCGTCGAGTCCCTGTCGATAATCGCCATGAAATCCGGTTTCTCGAGCCAGAGTCATATGGGCCGTGCTTTTAAGAAAATTTTGAAAGTATCGCCTGCCGCTTATCGTCAGCAATTTAAAGCCTGATCTTTTATCGGTATATGCATCAAATATCTCCGCGGTCCAAAGCCGCGGAGTTTTTTTAGTTGCTGAAGAGGCGCAAAAAAGCTATGAAATGCGCCTGCTGTCGCACCGCAGACGGTGACTACCATATCTGGTGTCGCTCCCGGATTAAATAGATGCTTGTCAGCGGTCTTTCATCATGTAAAATGTTTAAGTCTTTGTAGCTATCAATCGACGCTACGGATTGTTTCCAATATTTCTTCCCCGTCCAGGCTCTGATTTAGCACCACCGGTGACACTATAATTGTCCAACTTTGAGTGTATGAGAGAGCTCGACGTCAGGCGTCTGCTCTATCGGACTGAAATCAAAAGAGTGCTGACCGAGAGCCCGAAAAGTCGGGTGGTGGATGAGCTTGAATTGCTGCGTGGTGTTGTCCGTGTCGATGTCGCCGTGATCAATGACACTTTGCACGGCTATGAGATTAAGAGCGGTCTGGACAATCTCGACCGCTTACCCCACCAGCAGGATGCTTACGGCAAAGTTTTTGAGCGGATGACCCTGGTCGCCCATGAAAGACATGTGGAAAAAGCGGTGAAGATGGTCCCCAAATACTGGGGCCTGATAACGGTTGGTGAGCGCGACGGCAAAGCCTTTGCCAATCAAATCTGGTCCGCCCGCCTCAATCCTGAACTCGACACTCTGGCTATGGCGCAACTGCTCTGGCGTGAGGAAGTGCTCGAATTGATGGAATATTTCGATCTTGGCCGGGGTTTGAAATCCAAATCACGCAAAGTCCTCTGGAATGTCCTTGCCGGCAGCCTGACTGCCGAACAACTCAAGGCTTTCGTTTGTTTCAAATTACGCACTCGCAAAGGCTGGAAAAAGCCCAAACGAGTCAAACTGATCATCGACCACTTCTAATAAGAGTATCGCTACCAGTCTGAAAAAGACGCTCAGCTCTTCTTGGCTGTCTTCCTGGCCTTCTTGATCGTACAAAGAGGCGGAACGGTAGAAGAAGAGGTGACAAGCTCTTTAATTGTCGATTTTGCAAAAGCGCGTTCTACCATACCGATAGCGTCGTCAATCTGTTTGTGCAGTGGGCAAAGCGAGCTGCCATGATCGGTGTGACCAGCCGGGCAAGCTTTGACGCGCTGAATCGGATCGACAGCATCGACTACCTCTAATACCGAGAGAGAATCGGGCTCGAGAGCCAGTGTGAAACCGCCGCCCAGTCCTCTTTGGGACAGGACGATGCCGCCGCGACTGAGTGTCTGCAAAACCTTCGACAAGTAAGCCATTGGAACGCGCGTAGCTTGTGCGATCTCGCTGGTGGTGAAGGATTTACCTTCATGCATGGCCAGAAAAACAACTGCTCGCAGCGCATATTCTGTGGTTTGGGAAATCAAAGGAGTCACCTGAATTTAGTGAGTGTATGTCTAAGTTTAACCATAAGGTTAGTGGAAGTGGAATTTTAACTTGATAAGCTTATCTAATGCTCAACAAAAGTTAAAAACAAGTGCTGCTTCTCGTGCCGCATACGCGGTCCCCGTGAGGCTTTCGTGAGGATCGCGCTTGACATAATTTGATCACAAAATGAACACATTATCTCTTTGCGCGATGGGTAACTGGCGATATTTTTCTTCCCCTGCTGATTGGTCTTACTTGTCCTTATTTAAACGCATTTGTCCCGAACTGAGAGATATGTGCAATTTTCGTGCAGGCAACGGAAGGCAGAATGTGGCTCTGCCAGGTTCTGTATTCCTCCGGCAGCGCTATTTTTTTTGAAAACATTGTCATTCAGGTCAAGCAACATTTTTGGACTCATATATGCCGATTTCGTTTTGAGGTAGACGTAAGAGTCGCCCCTTGAGCCCATAGAGCAAATCCCCGTTTCTATCTCAATCGGGTCAGCGCCGGCCTTCTTCGCTGTTCTGTTGACAAGCCCGGTGGTCTGAGGCAAACACTTGCCTCACTGTTTGACGAAGAATTTTTGCCGCGCTTTCGAAATCTACAATCGAAAAAAAGGAGAAATTTCGATGCGCTCGAAAAAAGTCCTCTGCACCGCACTGGCAGTGATGGTCATTAATAGTTTTAATTTTTTATCTGCGGAGGCCGCGATTGACCCGGGTGAAAGGCCTGTAACAAATCCTTCCTCGCAGGCCACTAAGGGGAGCAAAGCGGTACCTCTGGTCGAGAAATATCTAATTGACTGCCAGCTGGACGCCGGCGAAAAAGCCATGTGCAATCGTCTCCAGGCTCATCCCAGGGACGATCAGGCGCGCTTTGGTCTTGCTGTACTGCAATTTTTACGCGGCGTCGAACAACTTTTTCAAGATCTCTATCATTATGGTTGGCGCGATTTTTCGGGAAGGTCCCCACTCTCGGGCCGTTGGCCGCAGGGTGTCAATGAAAATCCGGCCACGATGAACTATACGCAGGCCAGGCAAATTGTCGAAAATCTTCGTCTCAATTTGTTGCGTTCAGAGGCCAGCCTGGCAGCAATTACCGATCCTGATGTGACATTGCTGCTGCATTTTGGTCTGATCCGCCTGGATTTAAATGGAGACGGTAGGCTCGATGACAAAGAATATCTCTGGAAAATCTATGCGCATGCTTCGAACAATTATGCTATCGAAGAAGCTAAGGCCGCAGATTTCTATATCAAATTCGATCGTGGAGATGTGCACTGGCTGCAGGGATATTGTCATCTATTGCTCGCCCTTTGCGAAACTTATCTCGCCTACGATACGCGTGAGCTTTTCGAGCGGACCGGTCATTTGTTTTTCAGTCGAGTCGATTCTCCATACAACAAACTGCAAACGAGCAAGCACCTGGGCAATGTTCCCCACTCAGATCTCGATGTTCTCGATGCCATAGCCTTTATCCATTTGATCCATTGTCCGCTGAGCGCACCTGAAAAAATGGAGGCCGCTCTGCATCACCTGGAAGTGGTGGTGGCACAAAGTCGCATCAGTTGGAAATGGATCATGCTGGAGGTGGACGACGATCACGAATGGTTGCCCAATCCAAAGCAAACCGGAGTCATACCCGGTGTGCGCGTTACCGATGAGATGGTCACGACCTGGGCGCGAATAATGGATGAGGCAGAAAAGCTTTTGGCCGGCAAATTACTTCTGCCCTTCTGGCGTGGTGCGGAGGGACGTGGCATAAATCTGCGCCGCGTTTTCCTCGAGCCAAGATTGTTTGATCTGGTGCTCTGGGTACAGGGCTCCGATGCCCTGCCTTATCTTGAGCAAGGCGAAACGACCAAAGGGGCGGATTGGAGAGAGTGGACGAGGACTTTCGGCGGCAATTTCCCCGGTTTCGCCATCTGGTTCAACTAAAAATGATCCAGCCGATCCACCGGTTTACCCCACTGGGGCGGCTTTTAGCCTCGGTTTTGCCACAGTTTTGCCCCGACTCGGCCCATTCTAAAAATTACAGTGAGTTCAGATAAGGACTCGCGGGAGTTCTAGAAACAGTATGGGTTGAGTGTTATGCAAACTATTGATTTCAGTGTCGATTCTTCTGCCGCAGTGCAAGCTCTACCAGGCCCAGCTGCCAGGGCCGATCGGACCGCTTCATTGATTTTGTCCGAATCGGGACCGCGCATCATTGTCGGAGCCGACAATGAGATCGATGCTTCGGGAGTTGGTAATATCGTTGCCCGATCCGGAGCCAGGGTGCGGGGTCGTTTTGGTATCATCGTCGAGGCACTGGACGGATCTATTGTTACTGCCGAGCGTGACTGTCGCGTCGTGGCCAGGAGTGGATCGCTTGTGGTGGCACTCGAGGGAGCATCAGTTGTAGCGATGGCAAATTCGCGTGTTTTTGCCGAGAAAGGAGCCAGTGTTTTTGCTCATCATGAAGCTTCCGTCTTTGCTCGCAGCGGTAGTGAGGTGTTTTCCTATCCGGGATCTTCGGTGATGCCTTTTGATGGTGCGCTCGTACATGCCGTGCCCAGGTAAGGGGTAAGGCCCTCCGCCGTATGGTCTGGGCTCGACGGTAAGTCTGGGCGATTTTATATAAAACGGATAGCTTGAATAGCTATTTGTATATCGTGTGCATGTGCGGCGGGCTGTATTGGTCCGCCGCTGAGCCTTTTGGGATTTGAAAGAAAAAGGTTGACTACCATACGGGTGTATGGTTTAATTTCTGTATTGAAAGCAACTGAATTTTGAAAGAGAGGAGGGGCGTAGCGCTGCTATGGTCGGAGGTAGTGTTGCAAATTTAAAGCGTGAGCTGGAACAGTTGTTTCCGGGCAAGTGGTTATCTGGTGGAGAAGTTAACCACTCTCTAAAAACTGGTCTGGCCTCAATCGACTTTGGACTATCAAGGGGTCTGCCCCGTCGACGTATAACCGAGTGGGTTGGCACGACTTCTTCTGGCAAGACCACTGTTCTTCGTACGATTTGCGCCAATTGGTTGAAAGCCGGTCTGAATATTATCTACATAGATACATTTGATCGGTTGATTGCTTCTGATTGGTGCTTCCCCGAAGAGGGTGGAAGAGGAAAGTTCTGGGTTTTAAAAAGCAACATGGACAAAGATCCTGGTAGTCGTCGTGATTTTTACAGGGACGCACTCTGGGCGTGTGGTGAGCTTATACGCTCCAGGGCCTTTGATGTAGTGGTCCTTGATCTGGGAGAGAAGAACAGCATCACAAGCAATCTCTATGCAAGATTGCAACGGGCTTTAGATCGCTCTAAAACCTCATTGATAGTGCTTCGTGATGATGATTCTTCTGCTTCGGATACCTGGGGCTCTGATTTACGATTTGCTTTCGGTTTTTCAGCGCCAATACATTGCCAGCTTGGTTTGACCGGGGTCGGTAATGTCGCCACCATATTGCCCACCATCAAGGGCTTCATTGTTAAAGACGGTATGACAAAAGGACTGGAGGTATCCGTGAATTCGCATGTATCGAATCGCTTGTTTACGCATCCCCAGATTCCCGATCGCCGTTCATCAAAAACTCGAGCCAGAGCTCAAGGGTAGACCCCTGGTTCTACTCGCGTCGCGAGCGAATAAAGAGAATACTTCTTTGACCAGTTCTTCGTTGAACATCAGTCGGGCAAAGATTGTTCTTTGTTCGCCCGAAGCCGCCAGAGCAAACGTCCAGGTCGGTATGACTTATACCGAAGCGAGAGCTAATTGTTCCCAACTAATTTGGAGAGAATATGACGACAGGCTATATGAAGATGCCCAAAAGAAACTTGCAAGAACTCTCATTGCCGCGTCTCCACGTGTTAGTGCTGGAGAAACCGGTGTCTTTGTACTCGACGCTCAAGGATTTAACCAGTTGGGTGGAGAAAATAAGCTTTGTCGAGATGTACTTCGGTTGGTTAGCCGGCATGGTTTTGTTGACGGCAGTGTTGGCCTTGCTGATAGCGCTTTTGCAGCAAGGGTAGCCAGTTCTCACAAAAATCAGCGCTGGTACATTATTCCCACCGGCAATGATGCTCCTTTTCTGCGAGGCTTATCAATCGATTTTCTGCCCATTTCGGCTGAATCAAAAAAGAGCCTCCATGACCTGGGGATCAAAACAATGGGACAGTTCACCACCCAGGCGAAATCGGTTTATGTTGAGCGCTTCGACCAGGAGGTGCTCAAGGCCTATGACCTGACCACAGGGTTTGATACAACCAGCCCTTCACTGCCGACGCTGGAAAAAAACTATCAATGTTTCATCGATGTCGGCTCCGCTATGGAGTCATTGAAGGAAACACTCTTCATTCTCAAAACGATGCTCGAGCGTCTGACAATTTCGCTCAAGCATGATGAATTAACCGCCGAAGAGTTGACTGTGTTTTTTTTCAATGATGATGATCGATTCGATGAACGCGTCATCAAGCTGATCCGACCATCCAATAGTAGTAAGTTTTTGCTCGATGTCGTCCGGCTGTCGCTGGAATCACAACAATTAAGCCGAGAATTTACCGCTATTCAACTTTATGTTTCACGTTTTTGTCGAGAAATATTCGAACAATCGAGAGCTTCTGTCGAGGAAGGAGCAAGCAGCCGTTATCTAAGTCTCGATGCTTCAAGCGATATCAGTCAATCTGAGTCGACCATGTTGTTATTACAGCGTTTTGTCACAAGGCTGGGGGAGGATGCTCTTGTCTGTCCATGTCCAAATGATCAATATCTGCCGGAAAATTCCGGCATCTGGGTGCCGCTTGTGCAAACTACGACCACCCCCGTCACACCTGTCAATTTAGCTTTTTCACAACCCTACTTGAGCGCCAGTTGTCAGTCTAGAAAGGACGACCCCATGCCGGGATTGGTGTTAAAACGCCATACTCCATCACTACCAGTTTTTGTGGAGTTTGATCAATCGAAGAGTACATCTTTGTCGGAGTCAGTCAATGAGGAGGTCGGTCTCTATCGCGGTCCGGAACCCGCACCCGCTTCTATTACATATAAGGGACAGTGGTATCGTATCAGCCGTATCACTTCACCCGAATGCATATCCGGTTTGTGGTGGGAAAAGCCCGTCCGCAAATCGTATTACATGGCCTTGATCGAAAAAAAGAAAGATTTTGCTTTCTTAAATGCCGGACGAGGTGAAGTCGATAAGCAAAGAGCGAATATTCGTTCGATGTTGCCGGCGATGATGACTGTTTTACTGGTTTTCGATCACGAAGAATCAGGCTGGTTTGTGGAGGGAGTCTTTGATTAGCAAGAAGAAGACTAAAGACTAATTTGCATTCTGCATACAATTATAATCATCTGCAATATGCCGAGTTGCATTGCCATTCCGCCTTTTCTTTTTTAGATGGAGCTTCCAATCCTGAGGAATTGGTCGCTCGTGCTAAACAGCTCGGTCTGGCGGCGCTCGCTCTCACCGACCATGATGAAATGGGTGGTGTGCCACGCTTTGCCCATGCCGCTAAAGAGCTTATGGTGCAGGGTATCATCGGCGCCGAGCTCAGCCTGGAAGACGATTCGCATCTGATTTTGCTGGTCAAAGATTTGACCGGTTATAAAAATCTCTGCGCCCTGATTACTCTTGCTCGATCTTCATGTGAAAGAGGCGAGCCCCGGCTTGCTTATGACGATTTATTCAAGCATGCAAGTGGCCTGCTGGCCCTTTCCGGCTGCCAGCACGGCTCCATTCCCTCAGCTCTGGCCCGCGGTCAGGGAGATGTGGCCAGACGTCAGTTGCGGCGCTTCCTGCAAGTCTTTGAAAAAGATTTTTTCCTGGAAGTCTCGCATCATCATCTCACCCAGGAAAGTATTTTGGTCCGCGAAATACTGGAGATGGCTGTATCCACTTCCACACCGTGGGTGGTGACTAATAATGTCCACTATGCCACCGCCGCTCAGCGCATCACTCATGACGTGCTTACCTGTCTCAAGCATAAAGTAACTCTGGCGACGGCCGGTCGCAGGCTGAGACCGAACGGCAGTTATTATTTAAAGTCCGCCGCTGAGATGGCCGAGCTCTGGCGTGATGATTTGACCGGCATAAAAAACACCCTGGTAGTGGCCGAGCGCTGTCCTTTCCGGCTTGGTTGGCTCGAGCCGCCTTTACCTGCTTTTGCCTTCGACCTGGAAGCGGCCAGGCAATGCAATATCACTGCTGTCGCCCCGGTCGACGCCCCTGACCCGACTAAAGATGTCGTTTTGATCAAGCATGATGACGGAGCTTATTCGCGCACGGCATTGCGCTACCGCGATTTGCTTGCCGAACTCGTCTGGAAGGGCGCTAAAGAGCGCTATGGCGATGTCCTGGAAGAACGACAAATCAAACAGCTGAACCACGAGCTGGCGATGATCAATCGCTTGCAGTTGGCGGCCTACTTCTTGATCATGTGGGATATAGTGCGCTTCGCCGCCAGTCGTGGCATCGCCGTACAGGGGCGTGGTTCTGCGGCGAATTCGGCGGTTTGTTATTGTCTGAGGATTACCGCTGTCGATCCGATTGCAATGGATCTGCTCTTCGAGCGCTTTATATCGGAGGGACGTAATGAGCCGCCTGATATAGACCTCGATATCGCTCATCAAGATCGCGAACATGTACTCCAGTATGTTTATGATAAATATGGTCGTCTCCATGCCGCCATGGTTTCGGAGGTGATCACTTATCGTGGTCGCTCGGCCGTACGTGATGCGGCGCGCGTACTTGGTTTTTCGCAAGAGCAGGCGGATAGTCTGGCTCGCGAGGCTTATCACAGCGAAGCGCGTGAAGCAGCGCGCCGGCTTGCTGCCGGCGGCCTGGAGAAGCTCGGTTTCGACCCGGAAGACCGCCGTGTCAAGCTCTTGCTCAAGGTCATAGCCGGTCTGCATCAATTGCCCAGGCACCGTTCGATCCACGTCGGTGGCTTTGTCCTTTCGGCTTATCCCATTGGTGAAATTGTCCCGGTCGAGCCGGCGGCCATGCATAAGCGCACCGTTATCCAGTGGGACAAAGACGATATAGATCTGGTCGGACTGATTAAAATCGACTTGCTTGGCCTCGGTATGTTGACGATGATTCAGGGCGCCCTGCGCCTGGTCAAAAAACACCGCGGTATCGATATCGATATAGGCAAGCTCGATATGAACGATCCACTCATCTATGAAATGTTGCAAAAGGCTGAGACGATGGGCCTGTTTCAGGTGGAGTCGCGGGCGCAAATGAATATTTTGCCCCGACTCAAACCGACCTGCTTTTACGATATTATCGTCTCGATTGCCATTGTCCGCCCCGGTCCTATTCAAGGCAATATCATCCATCCTTATTTGCGCCGGCGGCGCGGTGAGGAACCGGTCAGCTATTTGCATCCCAGTATCGAGCCGATTTTGAAGCGTACGCTTGGTGTGCCGCTTTTCCAGGAGCAGGGCATGAGGTTGGCCGTGACTGCGGCCAATTTTACGCCTTCCCAGGCGGATCAATTACGCAAGGTGATGAGTCATAAGCGCTCCAAGGAAAAAATGGCCAGACTCTGTCTGGATCTAGCAGCAGGCATGCGCAAAAATGGTTTCAACGAAGTGGCGATTGCCACGATTACTCACCAGCTCCAGGCCTTTGCCAACTATGGTTTTCCCGAAAGTCATGCCGCTTCTTTTTCATTGCTCGTCTATGCTTCGGCGCATTTGAAGAAATATTATGTACCTGAGTTTTTCTGCGCCATACTAAATGCGCAGCCAATGGGATTTTATAGCCCAGCATCGCTATTGCGTGATGCGGAGAGGCTCGGTTTGATCATCCGCCCTATCGATCTGGCTTACAGTAAGTGGGATTGCACCCTGGAGGCGATCGAGGTTGCCATTGAAAATCAAAATGAAAGCGGCGAGAAAAGCGGCGAGCGAAACAGTAAAAATCTAGGTAGTAAATATCATCTGGCTCTGCGTATCGGTCTGCGCTATATCGACGGCTTTGGCCCGCATGCCAGGGCGGTGCTCGAGGCCTCGCTGCATAGTGGCCGCTTCACTTCGCTGGAAGATGTTGTCACACGCAGTGGCCTTGCTCCCAGTGAACTCAAAGTGCTCGCCCATGCCGGTGCCTTCGATACTTTTTGTCCGGATCGACGCAAGGCCTTATGGAAGATACTGGCCCTGCTCAAGCCACGTTCGACACCCCTGCTCGATTATCTGCTCAGCGCTGAAAACAGGGATGCTGATAATAGAGGCAGCTTCGATATGGATGACAGCGAGCCAATTGTCTTGCCGCCGATGAGCGAGCTCGAGGAGTTGATTGCTGATTTCCGTACAATGAATCTATCTACCGCGAAACATCCCATGTCTTTTTACCGTGAATGGGCTAAAGCCAGAAGAATTTATGCTTGCAGTGATCTGCATCAGGCTGAGGACGGCGTCGATGTCACCGTGGCTGGTGGCGTTATCTGCAGACAGCGCCCCGAGACGGCAAAAGGTTTTGTCTTCCTTACCCTCGAAGATGAAAGCGGCATGGCCAATGTCGTCGTCAAACCAAAACTTTTTGAACTCTATCGTAATTTGATTATGACCGCATCTTTTTTGAAAGTTGAAGGACGATTGCAACTGGAGCACGGCGTCTCTAATATTATCGCCAGGCATATCGAGAGTCTCCCGGCGCTTTCTCAGGACCTCTTTATGCCTTCGCATGATTTTCATTGATCGACGAAAAAACGCCAATCAATTGAAATTGATCTGGTCATTATCGAAGCTGGTGATCGCTGCCAGGCTTTCAATCTGTACGCCGAGATCGCTTATGGCGGCGCGGCCTCCTTCAAATGATTTTTCGATTACAGCGCCAATACCGACGAGGGTGGCGCCACTGGCGGTGACGAGCTTGACCAGGGCTTTGATTGTGCGCGCTGAGGCGAGGAAGTCATCGATGATGATCACTTTGTCTTCCGCCTTCAGATATTCTGGTGAAACAATCAGCTCTACTGTTTTACCGTGGGTATGCGATTCGGCACTTTGCTTGTAGGGATTTTCGGCCATAGTTATCGGTTGATGCTTGCGGGCGAAGACCAGAGGCAGGTGCATTTCAATGGCGAATACCAGAGCCGGCGCGATGCCGCTTGTTTCAGCCGTGAGAATGCGAGTTGCTCCGCAATCTTTGAAGCGTCGGGCAAATTCAAGACCGATTTCTTTCATCAGCTGGGGATCGATTTGATGATTCATAAATGAATCGACCTTCAAGATGCCCTTGCCCAGATACTTGCCTTCTTTTTGAATTTTGTCTTTGAGCAATTGCAGTTGATTTCGTATCCTTTCTATTTTTGATATAAATTTCTATTTCTGATCTCTAATTTTATTTTGATTTTTTGTTGGCGAAATTTTTTTTGATCCAGTAATTTAAAGCTTCGGCTCCCAGGTTTCCGGCTCGTATTTTAGAGACTTGTAACGCTCCAGATCTTCGTTTGCACCTTTTTCATCGCCGAGACCTTTGCGGGCGATGGCTCTGTGATAATAGCCGGCGCCGTCTTCTTCTCCCGACTTGCTGGCAGCGGTGCGTATTTTCGCCAGGTCGATGGCCCGGGTAAAGTCGCTTTCGGCTTGCTTATAATCTTTGAGCATGAGATAGGCCACGCCTCTGGTGTCGTAGACGGTGTCTATTTTGTTATTGAGAGCCATCGCTTTGTCGCAGTCCTCGAGCGCCTGCCGCGGCTCATTGTCGCTCAGTTCAAACCAGGCTCGGTTATTGTAGAGAATGGCCGGCGATCCGCTCTTTTGCGCTACGATCGTAAATTGATCCATGAGATTGAATGGCTTGGGTTTGACTGCTTGATCGAGGGCGGCGATCGCTTCTTTGTTGCGGTTGAGCTTATGCAAAATCAGACCTTTTTGCATAAGGCCGGCGGCCGAATCTTTATTAGCGGCGATCCAGCTTTCGCTGTCTTTGAGGGCCTCTTCATTGCGGTTGAGGAGATTGAGGGCGACGGCGCGATCGAACAAGATCGAGCTGTTTTTCTTAAGCGCCAGGTTTTGTGCCTCATTCAATTTTGCCAGGGCCTTTTCATACTGATGGCCTTCGATCAGCTCGATCGCTTCTTTGTGGTCCATGTAGGCCGTTATATCAGGGTTGTCGAAGATCTTTTTACCGTCGGCATAGATCAGCAAAGGGATGGTGAGAGGGAGGAGTGAAGCTGCAGCGGTGATGCGTTTGGTCGTCGGCGCTTGCTCTGGCTTATTGCCGTAGATGGCGGCGATCACGACCATGCCGGCGAAAAATCCGCCTAGATGAGCGGCGTTATCGATCAGGTCGCTGGTGAAGCCGAGCAAGAGGCTATAGAAGAGAAAAATGCAGAGCATAATGAGCTGCGGTCGCGAAAAACGAGCCTGCTCCTTTTCAAACCAGCTCTTGTAGATTACCGCTCCGAGCAGTCCGAGAATGGCAGCCGATGCTCCTACCGTTACCTGAGTCTGGTGGCAGAAGATGCTGGTCAGTGCACCAATCACCCCGGCGAACAAAAAAACGAAGACGTAGAGCTTGCGACCAAGGCTGGCTTCGGCTGTCGGTCCGAAGTCCATCAAAACATAAAGATTCAGTGCCAGATGCAAAATATTGGCGTGCACAAATATGTAACTGAGCAATCGACCATACTCGGCCTGACCAATGGTGAGCGGCCCTGTGCTGGCTCCGAAGCGCAATAGATTGTCGGCGGAGGCGTTGAGCAGTCCGTTGCCCATGGCTAATTCCATGGCGAAGACCAGCATGCACAAAAAACAGGTGGCGAGAGTGAGACGATTTGTGGCCATAGAAATTATCTGCTGCTTGACTATTGGATGGATATTTTTTGATTCTTCAGGGCCATCTTAGCCAATTTTTTCCCTTCCAATAATGGTGATCATCCCACAGTCATATTCATCGGTTACCATTAGCGAGGGACCCGGGTGATAACAGGAGGCTGGTTGATGAAGATTATGATTTCTCTTGACGGTTCTCAAAGTTCACTGAGGGCCATTGAGTTCATTACGACGAGACCCTGGGCCGAAGGCGACCAGTTTTTGATCGTCAGCGTCGCTGAGCCGGATCGCGGGGACGTCAGCATTGGCCAGGCTATATGCAACCCTGATGAAGTTTTTGTCGCCGAGGCCGAGAAGCTCCTCGCCACTGCCAAGCGGCGCCTGGAAAGTCATACGCCCAGTCCTGTCGTCGAAACATCCGTTTTGAACGGTCCGGTCGTGGAATCATTGCTTGATTGTGCCAAAGCCTATAGCGCCGATTTGATCATTATGGGCTCTGAAGGTCGCAAAGGGCTCGATCGACTGCTGCTCGGTAGCGTGGCTGAGGCGGTTTTGCGCGGCGCCCCTTGCTCGGTGCAGATTGTGCGCCGTAAACTCGCTTAGGCGGACATTATCTAAATGAATATCTTAATTGCTCTCGATGGCTCCGAATGTTCCAAGGCGGCGGTGGATTTCGTCCTGAGCAGGCCCTGGCGACCGGACGATACTTTTGTCATTGTGCATGTGGTCGAGCCGATGCCGGCCGACATGGGCATCAATTATGTGCCGACCTGCACGAGTGTCTGCGACAACGCCATCTTCGAAGCGGCTAAATCTCTTACAGACGACGCAAAGGCCAGG
>JAGXAB010000017.1 GCA_018971775.1 Cyanobacteria bacterium REEB67
AGCGGTTTTCTGACCTGCTCAAATCTGATCTGCTCAAAGTAAATGGTCTGGTGAAGAGTCAGGTGCGATTAGACGCTTGCTGCGAAGCAGAGCACAATCACAATTTCAATTTTATCCCCGGCATGCGGGGCACAAGGACAAGAGGCGAACGGTAACCCATGGACATCACTTACCAGGTAATGATTCCGATACTCTTGTGGATTCACAAGTTTACTAACAGCTACGGGATGTCAATCATCGTCCTCACGCTTCTGGTGCGCGCCGCGGTCTGGCCTCTGGTCGCCGCTTCTACCAAGAACATGAAGAAGATGCAGCTGTTGCAGCCCAAGATGAAGATCATCCAGGCTCGCTACAAGGACAATCCGGAACTTCTTCAAGAAAAAGTGATGAAGTTCTATTCCTTGAACAAGGTCAATCCGGTCACCGGCTGCTTGCCGATGGTCATCCAATTGCCATTGCTCTTCGCCCTTTTTGGCACTTTCAACGGTCCGCCCTTCGGCGATCATCCGGTTGATGTCAAAGTCACCGTCGTCGATACCGCCGAAGCTTCCAAAGTGCATCGCAATGAAACAAGCGGCTCCAACAGCGCTTATGTCTCCCCCGATGGCCAGGTTTGCAAGGTTGTCGTTTTCCCTGGTGAAAGCATTGTCACTGAAGGCCAGAGCGTAGACTTCGCTCCGCGCGCCGTCGATGGTGTCTTGCCCCAGGATTTCAAAGTACGTTGGGACGTCAGAAAAGGCAATGAACTGGCCCATGCCGATGATGCCACCATTGATCAAAACGGTCATGCCGTTTTCCTCAAAAAAGGTGAATATCGCGTCGAAGGTGTCGTGGACGGTATTGCCAAGCACGATAGTTTTGGTCCGATCACATCGCTTGGCAAAAAGCCGACCGGCGTCGCTTTGCTCAAACCGGAAAACTGGGACCAGGTCTTTTTGATTCTGCTCTTCGGCGTTTCTATGTATTTCTCCTCCAAGATTTCCATGGCCGGTTCGACCAAGCCTGAAGAAATGGATGAAAATCAGCGAATTCAGGCTGATTCCATGAAATACTTGCCATTGATCATGACGGTTTCATTCTGCGTCATGCCCTTGCCAACGGGTGTCTTCCTTTACATGGTCGTCTCCAATGCTGTGCAAACTCTCCAGACATGGCTTTTGATGCAAGGCCCGACCACGCCGCTCATCGATCCCGATGATGTCGCCGACAGCAGCGGCAATGGTAACGGTAAAGTGATCGACATCGGACCCAGTCCGAAAAACGGTGCCGGTAAAGCCGACGGTGCCACCATCCAGACTAACCAAGCCGACCTGGTCGGTGAAGGCGATAAGCGCAAATCCAAGAAGAAAAAGAAGAAGTGAGGCTCAGCTAAACTGCCATGAATTCAAGTCAATTTGACGACAACGCCAGAACTTTTCTGGAAAAAATCCTCGCCATCCTCGACATAGAAGCGGTTGTAATCGAGGAAGGTATCGACGACACGACCACGTGTTACCGCATTGATTGCAAACCCGACGACGCTCGCATGTTGATTGGCCGCAATGGTCAAACTCTTGAAGCGTTGCAGTTTGTCGTGCGCCAGATGATTAAGAGCAATGCCATCGAACAAAATCACTTCATCGTCGATGTCCTCGATTATCGCGGCAGAAGAAGACGTACCCTGGAAGAAAATGCCAAGCGCGGTGCAGTCGCCGTTCTAAACGGAGAGCAGGAGCGCTTCCCGCTCATGCCCACATCGGCTTACGATCGTCGTCTCGTGCACAATTATCTGCAGGAAAATTTCCCGGAGCTCGAATCCGGCTCCGAAGGAGAAGGCGAAGAACGCCACATCGTCATCAGCTTCAAGGGCCTGGACGGTGAAGGTCATGATAGCGATGAAGATAGCGACGGCGATGATTTTGCCAGTCACGACCAGAGCCACGATGATGACGCCAAAGGCGAGCGCGAGACCGAGCTGAAAGGCTCCGAGAGCTAACTCTGTTTATTCGGCTGCTTTGTATCTTGCTGATAGGTGCTTGTCTTCCGGCTAGTGCTCGGCCGCTCAGCGGCGCTGTCGAGCAATACGACGCGGCCAAGCAATGGATTCCCAGTCAGCGTTTGCCGCTGCACCTCTGGCGTGAGAAGATCGCTCCACGTCTTAAATCCGGCGTGGTCTGGGGCGACAATCTTTTGCCGCTGGAGAGTACGGATGTAGTTTGGGTGCAGATTCCGGCCTGGCTGGCCGGCAGCTGGCATATCGAGCGGGCCAGGTTTTATCTCGATCGCAATGGCGCCGCTGCACCGGAGGCTGTCAATCGTGAAGACGATGTATTCGGCTGGCAGCAGGATAGAATGGGCGGTTACTGGACTGTGCTGCGCAGCCCGATTACCAACATCACCGAGTCGGAAAATACCTTCAGTCGTTTTATTCATTATCAGCAGAGCGGCTTGCAAAAGAGCTCGGTGCAATTTGATCTGGAGAGCGACAATCTGGAAGTACGCGTCGCCAAGAAGAGCGGTCACGTAGTCAATGTGCGCAAGCGGCATGATATCTACTCCTGGATCATGGCCGCCGCCAACAGTGGGGCGGCGTTGAGCGGTAATCAAGCCACATATCAAAGTACCGTCGTGCAGGCAAACGACCATGTGCAGTTTGTCGATGAGCGCGGACGTATCGAGGAAAACAGCTCCGGGACAGTGAAATCGCGTCCGCAAAAGGTTGCTGTCTTCCAGAGAGTCGATCTAGCAGCGGATGGATTTAGAGCGCGCGACTCATTCAAAGCCTATCTTGAGAAGATCGGCAGACATGATCTCGTGCCGGATAATTGAAGATAGACTGAAATTTGAATTGACCTGCTCGATTAAGTAGCGATGCAAATCAAGCGCCGGTAGCGAGCTTATGGCTGCTGCGTAAAAGAGTGAATTCTAAAATGGAGCGATCGAGTTTGAGAGTGCCCTGATTGACCTGCTTTTGCAGATTATGCGCGGCCGTTACCACATCTCTTTCTTCCGGTATCGTTTTCATCAAGAGCACCGAAAAGCGACCGCTGTCCTGTACTGCTTGCTTGATTGCCTGCTTCAATCCCTGCTCGGGATTGCTGGCGATTTCCGCGAGGATTTTTGGTTTTTGCGATACGGTGGTGATCACGCTCGAGAGCTTGGCCGGAGTCATATAACCGGTCAGGCGCAAAAATTCGTAGAGAGTGAGGTTGCGCTCGAAGACGGTCGGACCGGCCAGGTTTGTTTTAGAATCATGAATCGGATAGGTGCCCGTCACTACTTGCGATCGCAGCCTCTCGACCACGTCCTGATAAGTCATGCGTTTATTGCGTGCTTCAGTCTGCATGGTGAGCGCCTGATCGAGGATATCCTCTTCGATCCAGCTGTGCTCGGTGAGGACCTCTCCAATCATTTTGTTATTGGCGATGGCGATGTCGAGAGCAATGTCTACTTCTTTTTCGCTGATCAGTCCGGCGGCGACAAGCAGTTCGCCCAGTTTCATACTATCGACATTTGTCAGGTCGGTTTTTTTCGAGGCACCATTTTTGTTTTTTTCCGCCTCTTCTCGCTCTCGCATGGCGCTGAAACTGTATTCATTGTCGTCGGCTTCGCCACCGGCCTTGATCGCTTCTTCGAGGGCTGTACGCAGTCGTATAGCGCCTTCACCGGCATCGATATGGCCGAGTCTGATTTCACGTTGCATTTTCAAAACGATATCGAGTCCGGGCTCGTGCATGCGCTCGAGTAGAATCAAAACTCGTCCCAGAGGTAAAAGTGATTGATTGGAGACTTTCAAAAAAGTATCGACATCATCTTCGATCATCTGACCGGCCGCCACGAGTAGCTCGCCTAGACGCGCACCTTTAGTGGCGTAAGCATCGACTTCGATTGCCACCAGAGCATCGCTAAAATTCCATCCGTTGCGTTTGACCAGCTCCATCGCCGCTTTTGCCTGATCGAGTGTGAGCAAGTCGTCCTTGAGCATCCATTGCGCTTCCAGGACGGCTTTGAGCGTCGGATTGGAGATGCGCTCGAGAATCACCAATACCTTGCCCACCGGCAGACCGGTTTCAGACGCTACACCTAGAGCCCTTTCGACTTCTGTCTCGTCCAGGAGGTCAAAATGACTGAGTAGGTTACCTAACCTGAGATCCACGACAACTCCTGACAGCTTCCTGAATAAGGTCCTTGATAAATTCCTGGGGACGCACTTGTTCTATTTATGCCCCAAAAGTATATAAATTGTTCTATAAATCGATTTTTTCACACCAATCTAAACATGTCGCTTGACCGACCCTGCCCTTGAAGTAATCCCTGAGACCAAGCCACTCGGCATACAGTTTGGCTTGACCCTTTTTTCCCCTGAAAGGCAAGGCAATGGAATGTCGGGCGAAGTGGCCGAGAATGGCCAGGAATGCCAGAGGACGCATGGCGGCTGGAGCATTGCTCATAAAGAAGAGCAAGCGATTGCGTGTGTGATAGTAGGCACGCCAGAGGCTCAGGCCGCCCTGTGTCGAAGCGTTACCCTCGTGGACGACCGTCGATCCGGGCACGAGCAGGCAGGCGAAACCGGCTCGGCCAAGGCGTAAACAGAGATCCACATCTTCGAAATAGAGAAAGTAACGTTCATCGAAAAGGCCGATTTTGGCCAGAGCGCTTGTGCGCAAAAGCAAATTGGAACCGGATAGCCAATCGCAGCGGTGAAAGGTCTGGACGCCTTCTCCGCCAAAGGTCCCGGGCAATTTGCGCAGATAAGTCTTGGCCTTGCCGTAGTTGATGGCGCCGACGCCGGCAATGTCTGTCGCCTGCTCCTCCGCCGACTTGTTGACACTCAGTCCTTCGAGGACAGTCGCACCCAGTGCTCCAGCGCCCGGATTGGCCATGGCAATCTGGATGAGCGCAGCGAGAGTCTCTGGCGGCACTGTGGCATCGTTGTTCAAAAGCCAGACGAAGTCGGCCCCGGCTTCGATAGCATGCTTCAAACCGCGGTTTGAACCGCCGGCGAAGCCGTAATTTTGGTCGAGTTCGAGCAGATCGATGCCGGGAAATTCGGCTTTCATGACCTTTGCGTCCCCTGCTTCGGCGCCGTTGGCGACAAGGAGAATATTTAGGTTGGCGTAATCGACGGCCATGAGCGACTGCAGACAAGCCCTGGTCTTCTCCAGACCGCGCCAGTGCAGTACCTGGACGGTGACCTTAGGTAAAGCTTTGGCGGTACTTTGCACTTGTTATCTTGCCTGGTATTGGAGCTTGGACGCGAACATTGATAATATTAAGATGCTCCGGGGCAAACTCGGCGCTCGGGTATTACTGAATCTTGTCTAGTCTGCCGCTTTTTATAGTGAGGTCTTCATTGTCTGAAGCCGAAGTGCCCAATCCAGAGTCTACGCCTCATCCCGCTCCTGCTTCTACGCCTGCCGATGGCGCCGCCGCTGTAGTACCGCAGGAAAGCGGTCAATTTCCTCGTCGGGCCGGATTGGCCAATCTGTTCCTGGCTATCAGGCACATCAACGATGCCTCGGTCGCCGAAAACGTCAAACAACGCTTTTCGGACTACGTTACCATTGTCCTGGTAATCATGTGCATTTTGAGTCTGGTTATGGCTGTTTCGGTCAATGTCTCGCCGGTGCTCAAGCTTTTGCCTTTGCTTTTCACCGTCGGATCGGTCATTTTTTATATCATCAACCGCCTGGGCATCATGATTTCGCTCACGGCTCGTCAGGCTCTTATCGTCTGGCAGATCCTGGTAGCCGGCTTCTGGCTTGGCGTTACCAGCGCCATGCTCGTCATGCTTGCTTGTTTTTATTTTGTGTCGCAGGGCACGACGCCCTGAGGTGTCGCACCGGACCCTGTTTAAGAAATCGTCGCTGAGGCGCCTGCCTGGTCTAATCGTGTCGCTCGGCCTTGCCCTGACCGCGCCTCTTGTTGCAGCTGCGGTCCCGGCGCAAGTCGGTAGCAGCGTAGAGCGGACGGCAACAGTAGCTGATAACAGGCCGATTGTAATCGGTATGATTTTCGAGCCGGTATCATTCAATCCGTTACGAGGAGTCGATTCGGGGTCTTATTATGCCTCGACTCTGGTCTACGAAGGACTGGTCAAGTATGACGCGGATATGCAGCTTGTACCGGCTCTGGCTGAGACTTTCAGGGTCAGCGACGATGGTCTTACCTATTACTTCAAATTGCGGGAAAATCTGCGTTTTTCGACCGGCGCGCCGATCACCGCCGGTGATGTCAAAGCATCTCTCGCTCTAGCCGCTTCGACGGTCTCGCCGTTCCGCAGCGATTATACCGACATCGCCGCCATCAGTATCGATGGATCAAAAAACATTGAAATCAGGCTCAAACAACGCAGTCAGCCCTTTTTGTCGCGTATGGCCGAGCTGCGCATCTTTCCGGCAGCCGTGACGGCGCTGCCAGATCATGGTAATAAGCTCCTGGCTCGCACTCCGGTGGCGAGCGGACCATATCGTCTCAAACATTGGGAAACAGGACTGGAGCTAGTCTTTGAACGCAATCCCTATTACTGGGGCAAACCGGCTGCCAGCGCCGCTATCGTCTGGCGTATCATCCCGGACCGCACGGTTGCCGCCGTGGCTTTGGCCAAAGGTGAAATTGATCTGGCTCAAGTGGACGGCCGCATGTGGCAAAACTATCTGGCTGGAAACCATTTGACTGATCTGAAGCTGGATCAATTTAACGGCAACCGTACTATTTACCTTGGTTTCAATCTCCGTAAATCACCATTTGATCAAAAGATCGTCCGTAAGGCCTTTGCCGAAGCCCTGGATCGTGACACGCTGGCGCGGGTCTTTTTTGGCGGATACGCCCTTGTTGCCGACACCGATACGCCGCGCGCCAACTGGGTCTTCACTCCAACTGAAAGCACGACCTTCGATTTGACGGCTTCAGCTGCGCTTTTGCGCCAGGCCGGGTACGAGCGAGCCAATCAAAACGCTTACTGGACGCGCGACGGCAAAGCTATTGCCCTGCGGATCTTGACCGTGAAAGATCTGGAGGATGTGGCCGACGTCATCTCGGACGATCTGATCCGCGCCGGCATCAAGTCTGAAGTCGAAGTGATCGAGTACTCGACCTTGCGTCGCCTTTATCTGCAAAAGGGTCGCTTTGACGCGGTTTTATGGAGCAGATCCTGCGGACCTGATCCTGAGAGCACGATTGTCTGGAGCAGTAATGGACCACTCAATTTTTGTGGACTGAAAAGCGAGCCAGTAGACGCCCTCTTGCAAAGCGGCAGGCTGGCGTCGACAAAGGCGGAGCGACAGGCCGCCTATGGAGATTTGCAGAAATATCTGGCTCGGGAATTGCCCTGGGCCTTTCTTGTGCAGCCGAAGCTGCTTGTCGCCCATAAAAATGAGATTATCAATGTGCAAAAAGGGCGTCAGGCGCAGCTCGGCCTGCCCTGGGACAATCCGACCTTCAATGCCGCCGACTGGCAGCGACACCCTTGAAATACCGGTAATTCTTGGAGTTTTCTAGAAGTGTAGAAACCAAAGATAGCCCCGGGGTGAGCCGGGGCTAGCTAGATGGTTAGTCTGGCCTTGAAAGCTACGGGTAGCCTACTTGGTGCAGAGGCCTTTGTCGCCGAGATGTTCTCTATACCAACGAAGGGCTTTGGCCCAACGGTGGATAGCATGACGTCTCGCACTCGGAAGTGAGTAGGACGGGGGTGCTAGGTGGAAATATCTACCTTCATCGCCGCATACTTGCGCATTAGCCGCTGGCACTGAGATTGCTGCCATCGCTGCAAGAACTAGAAGTGCTGATCTCATCGAACGTCTCTCCTTTTCTGACGTTGCGCCCCCAAGACCTGGTAAAAAAATTTGGTCAAGGTCGGCGCACTTGGGCATCCTTACGGATGTCCAAAGTTGATTGTACTATTCCCCGCTCGTCTGCAAATATGTCAAGCGATCCAATGTAAAGGCCGAAAAGGCTCGTAGCCAGGCACTGGTCGGCTTTTGAGAAATATCATAATTAATCTTTGCGTTTGTTTATCAGCCCCTTGCAACCGAGCGTGGTGGCAAATTGCGCCTTAAGCTGTGAATATTGTGTCTCTTTTAGATGAGATGACACGGTATGTGGTGCATATTCTGTTTCCATATGGGGAACTAGATCTACTATTGGACCAGGCTAGCCTGAGGCTAGCCGACGCAAACTAGAAGCAGCACCCTGGTGCAAAACACACAACGATCGATGCAAATGCCAAATAGAGTACCGCCGCAACCGGAAGAATGCCGAGATGCGGTGCATTGGTTTGTCGACTCGGTCGGTCTTTATATGGGTTCGGTCCGCGGCCTGTTTTTATCAGACTATTCCGAGGAGCAGGAAGCGCTGCTCGAAGCGGCGGTGATCAATTTCAAATCACGCGGCGTCACGACCATGGTCGTCTCCGGCGACATGCTCTACAAGCAGGCGGAATATCTTTTCCGTCATGCCGTCGCCCAGAGCCCTTTTGGTCGGCCTCTATTGAGCAAGATGGAGCTCGATATGCTCGACGCCGATGTCGTCATAGTCAAAGACTTGCGCCCGCCCCAGACGCCTCCGGAGCTCTGGTATCTCTACCATCACCTTCTTTATCCGCGTGCTCTCGGTCAAAAGACCCTGCTTCTTTCTACGCCGCTGAGTTACGATCAATTCCTTGCCGACGGTGCTCAGTGCGATGATCTAGAATATGCCGGTCGTCGCATAACCTGGGAAAAAGTCTGCTGGTTGCTCGATGGCATCATGATCGACCTGCATCATTTTCGGCAGTTGCGATCTGAAAACTTGCCGCCCATGCTCAAGGGCGAATATTTCCTTTATAAGACCGTGGTCAGTCGCGGCTTGAAGCTGACGCCGCAATACGTCCTCGGCGATTACAGTGTCGATTTTGCTATGATCGAGCGCGGCAATAAGTTAGCCATCGAATGCGATGTCCTGGCCAGTCTGGATCAGCCGAACAAGGGCAGTTTCGATGCTAAACGGACGCTTGTTTTACTTTCTGATGGTTGGAAACTTTTGCGTTTTACTACCATCGATTTGCTCTCCAATCTCGGCGAGTGCGCCGACGCTGTCGAAGAGACATGGGTGAAAGGCTATAAGAAATCACCAGCCGGCCGTTTGATTTCCGGTCAGACATCTTCGAGTTTTTTGGAATTACCTGTCGAAGATGACGTGCAGCGACTGGCGATTATAAATGGTGCCGGTCCGGTTGCCATCACCGGTGGTGCGGGTACCGGCAAAAGTACTTGTATTATCCGCCGGGTTGCTTATTTATTAGCTCAGGGAGTCAATCCTGAGCGCATCTTGATCATCTCGCACAATACCGACAGTGTTCGCGCTTTGCGTGAGGAAGTCGAAATACTGGTAGATCGCGCCACCGTTTTGAAGCTCGCCTTTTATAGCTGGAATGAGCTCGGTCTCAAGCTCTTAAAAGAAAACACCGGTGCAATTAAACGCAAGCCTCCTTTGAAAGTCGAGGCTAATCCGCAAAGAATTATTCAGCGTTTATTGACCAAATTTAGAAAGGATCTCGATCAACTGACGTTGGAATTGGCTGAGGAACTGGAAGAATTCACCATAGCCTCCTTGATTTCACTCTACAAAGCCAATCTCGTCACGCCCAAGCATGTCAAAGACAAGGCCAAGAGTACTGTTGATGAGCTGGTCGCCAAGGTCTATCAAGGCTATGAGGACCAGCTGCAAAAGTCCAACAAGATCGATCGCGACGACATGGTCTCGATGGCGGCTCAACTGTTGGCCGACAATGCCGATATTCGCGCTCGCTATCAATACCAATATGACTTTGTCATCGTCGATGAATTTCAAGATGCCAACGCCGCCGCCGATTTACTGGCCAGGGTGCTGGCCCTGCCTCAGGATAATCTCTACATCGCCGGCGACGAAGACGAGTCCATTTTTGAAAGCAAAGGTGCTCTGCCCAAAATTCTCTCGGATGTTTCAGTGCGTTTGCCCAACGGTCGTTGCTATGTGCTCGAGCGCAACTGGCGCAACCACCCGCAGATAGTGGAGGCGGCTATCCGTCTGGTCGGTGGTTTGCACAAAAGGCGCATTGCTAAAGAGATGGTCCCCGGCTGGGACATGCCCGATAACGACGCGATCATCGGTCCTTACCTGGCCGAGTCCGAAGGACAGGAAGCGGAATGGGTGGCAAACGAAATCCAGGCTCTGCTCGACAGCGGGCGTCATCCGCAGGATATCGCTATCCTCTATCGTTATAACCGTTATGCCTCGATGGTCGAGGAAGCCCTTTTTCGCAAGGGTATCAAATGTCTAACGACAAATCCTGATTCGACAATGGTACCGGATGAGGTGGCTGACGTCATGGCCTTCCTGCGTCTGGTTATGGATCCGGATGGACCGAAGGCGCGCGAATCGTTCGAGCGTGTCTGTCAGTTGCGCTCCAAAGAAGTTGATCCCAAGCTCTTTGGCACGATTGCCAGCTTCGCCGAGGCGAACAATTTATCTTTTCTCAAAGCTGTGGAAATCTATTCCGAAGCGGTCGCCGATCAATCCTGTCAGGACGTTGGCCAGCTTGTTTTGATCATCCGCACGATGAATCATGAAAATCTGCCGCCCGCTGAAACCATTGCTTTGCTCAAGCGCACCCAGCGTTTGAATGAATACTATAAGTCGGTGAAAGTGCCTCCCGGTGTCAATTATGAACCGATGCGCAAGCTCGGTCAGCTGGAAGAAGAAGCGCGTAAATATAAAACAGTTTCGGAATTCGTCAAAAGTCAGCAGTCCGCTCTCAAGGGCGGCGGTGAAAAAGGCGAGAGCGAACCGGTTGTCTATATTTTGAGTTTGCACGAGGCTAAGGGCAAAGAATTTCCTGTGGTCTTCCTGACCGGTCTGGCCGAGGGGCTATTTCCGTCTGAGACGGCAAACGATCCCGAAGAGGAGCGCAGGCTCTGCTATCTCGGTGTGACCCGCGCCAAAGATCTGCTCTATCTCTCGTACCCCAGTCAGTTTAATAATGTGCCGCTGGCGCCTTCGCCCTACCTTGTCGATATGGGTCTGGTTTCCGAAGAGCCGCAGCCGCAAGCCTTTGCCCCCGGTCAAATGCCAGGTCAGATGCCTGGTCAGATCCCTGGACAAGTGCCGGCTCAGTCTCAGCAAATGCCCCCTCAAATAGCGCAGCAGCAAAATCCCGGTATTGCGCAGCGGCCCGGGCAACCGGCTCAAGCGAATCAAGCTACTCAGGCGGCTCCAGCTCCGACTGGTCCGATTTTGCGACCGGCCGGTACGCAACAGGCGCAACTGGCCGCACAGCAGCAAGCGCAACTGGCTGCACAACAACAGGCCCAGCTGGCCGCTCAACAGCAAGCGCAACTGGCCGCTCAGCAGCAAGCGCACCTGGTCGCACAACAACAACAAGCTCAGCTGGCTTCGCAGCAGCAGGCGCAACTTGCCGCGCAGCAGCAGGCGCAACTTGCCGCGCAGCAGCAGGCTCAGCTTGCCGCGCAACAGCAAGCTCAACTTGTCGCTCAACAGCAAGCTCAGCTACTTGCCCGGCAACAGGCCGAGCAAGCTGCTCAACAAGCGGCGGCCCTGAAAGCTCAACAAGCAGCCGCAGCCATTGCTGCTCAGCAACAGGCTGAGCAGGAGGCATTGCTGAGGGCTCAGGAGGAAGCCGCTGCCCTTGCTCAGAAACAAGCTGAAGAAGAAGCACAGATGCGCGCTGCCGAAGAAGCGCGTCTGCGGGCCCAGCAAGAGGAGCAGGAAAGACAACAAGCTCTGGAGCATGCTCGTTCGCAGGAAGAGGCGCAAAAACGCGCCGCCCAGGTAGCGGCGCTGCGCGAACAACAAGAAGCGCTTGTGCGAGCTCAGAAAGCAGCACAGGAACAAGCCCAGCACGAAGCTCTATTACGCGCTCAGGAAGAAGAGCGCATCAAAGCAGAAGAACAACAACAGGCCATGCGCGTCAAAGAAGCGCAGGAAGAGGAGTTTATCCGCCAGCAGCAATTGCTGGTCGTGGCACAGCGTGAAGAAGCTCAGCGTCGTGCTCAGGAGAGCGCGGCTTTGATTGCCCAGCAAGAAGCTCAGATGCTGGCTTTGCGCGAGCAAGAAGCGGTTTTGAGAGCGGAGCAGGCGGCGCAATTGCTGATCGAGCAAGAAAACGAGCAGCGCCGTCTCGAGGAAGCAGAAGCCCTCAGAGCTCAACAGGTTGCCGCCCATATATCAGAAGTGGAAGCCCGCGAACGCGCCGAAGCTCTCGCTCAAGAACAAGCGGCTCTCGCTCAGCAGAGAGCTCAGCAGGCTCAGCAGTTGCTTTTTCAGAGCAAGACCCCGGCCGAGCCACAACCTTTGCCGATGCCCGTGCCCGAGCCGGAAGCTCCCAAAAAAGGCAAAGGCAAGAAAGGCAAAGCCGCCGCCGCAGCAGCAGCTGCTTCCGATCCGCCCAAAGAAGACTTTTCTCCTTCCGTGCCAATCAGTGCGCCACCATCAGCAGTGCCCCTACTTGCCGAGGGCTCCGATCCAGGTTTGCCGCCGTCTTCGACCGGCAACTTCCCGGTTATAAATGAAAACGAGATTGATCGGGTCGATTTTGCCGGGCAGAGTGCCGATCAGTATGTCGCTCCCCTTCCCTCGCAAATTGCCGCTCAGGCTGCCGATCAATATGTGGCCCCTCTATCGCCGCAGGACATAAGTGCGGGGAATGCCAGTGCTATTCCTTCTAATCTCTCTAATCCTTCTAATCCGGCTAATTTTTCTCCTCATACCAGAAAACTGCCCAGCCTGCCTGGTGATGGCAGTGATGTAGCCTCTTCCGGCGCACCACAGGCTCCTCTTCAACCAGCTGCCGATGCCTGGGGAGATCAGTCCGCATCGCTAGCCGCCGCTGCTGGTGTCACATCTTACGAAGGCGGTGGCCTTTATGCCTATGACGAGGATCAGCTCGAAGAAGGCCAGGAAGTACACGTAGTCTTTACGCCTGAACAAATGCAGTCACCGCCTGTCGCTCAAAGTGCGCCACAGCCTCAACCAGGCATGGATCCGATGACCCAGCAGTATGCTCCGCAGCCGATGCAAATGCCTGCTGAGTCTCAGGCGCAGCTGCAGGCTTATAACCAGCAACAG
Organism: Cyanobacteria bacterium REEB67; assembly: GCA_018971775.1. Classification (GTDB taxonomy): domain Bacteria; phylum Cyanobacteriota; class Vampirovibrionia; order Obscuribacterales; family Obscuribacteraceae; genus REEB67. Next base: position 13,081 of record JAGXAB010000017.1, read on the forward strand.
TTAGCGCAGCCTGCGCCGGCGCAGATACAAGCGCCGCCCCTACAGCCCGCACAACTTTCACAGCCAATACAACCCGGGCCGCAAACATCACAACCGGCGGCACCCGATCCAAGGGATGTATTCTGGAACAACGTCAATAGCGCCATGCACAACGGTGTGCAAGAAGTGCCATCCACCGGTGGTGCTGCTCCGGCCGGCTATGGTGCGGCAGCGCGGGCGGCCGCTGCGCGCGATACGCAAGCAAACATTCCGATCAATCCCTACATGCAAGATCCTGCGGAATTTGAGCCGGATGGCATCGCCGTACCTGGTCCAATGTCCATGCAAGTATCTAAGCAATTTCCTGATGGCGTCCCGCAGCCTGCTATGCCTGCCGCTCCCAAGCGTGCGCCGCAGCAGCAGGCCATGCCGCATGCGTTGCCACCGGCACCGACTCATTCTCATAAACCGGGCTTTGCCTGTCCGGGATGCAACGCGCTCCTAGAGGCCGGCTCCAGATTTTGCGGTGAATGCGGCTTCCGTTTAGAAGTGCGCATTATCGCCTGTCACCTTTGCGGCGCTCCCCTCGAGCCCAATTCTCGTTTTTGTGGTGAGTGTGGTTCGCAACTTCATGACAAAAATATAGCCCAGGGGGCAATGGCCGGCCAGGCCCCGGCAATTTCAGAAGAACAGCGGCGCTACGAGACTTATCTGTCTGGCCAAAAGCCTTCGCAGCAAGGTTGGGTGACCAAGCTGAAGAAGCTGCTGGATTGAGGCTTTTTAGTTGAACTGCTCATACGTTTGTGCTTTTATTTGTTTTACTAGCCTGTTTCAAGTCCCTGCAGCTCGAGCTGACGAAACGCGAAGAGACTTGCTGGGGCGCGAGGTTAGCGATTGTCGATGGGGATCGCCAAATTCTTTAAGAGCATCTGAGTTGCGTCAAAAGGGTGATTTTCTTAACGCCATCCGCCTCTATAGCGAGGAAATTACTAAAGAAGGTTCCCTTGCGGATACAGGTCTTTACTTTGCGCGCGGCGAAACCTATTTTCAAATGAAAGAATACGAAAAGGCTATTGAAAGCTATTCTGTGGCCAGCTCTAAAAATCCAAGTGATCCCTCCGCCAGTCTTCAACTTGCCTATTGTTGGTACAAACTAGGCGACTACAGGAAGGCACGTATTGATCTGCGTGATTCGATGAGAATTTCTCCAACCATTAACGCGCGATGCTTGAGTGGACTTTTGCATGCTCGGGAAGGCAAAAAAGAAGAAGCACTGGCAGAGCTTAATGACTGCTGCAAGAAAGATAATGCCTCTTATCTAACTTCAGAGCAACTAACCGAGGCGCAAAAAACGATAGTCCTTTTGCAAAGGACGAAATAGAGGCCCTATTCCTGAGCCGAGGTCCGTACTGTAATGTCGGACGTTCTGCGCCGATTATTTTCCGCTTTCAGTGCTTCTTGTTGCTTTTCGATCAAGCTGTCTATAGTCGGTAAAAAGTCCGTCAGATGCTCGTCGTGTTCTGGGCCGCCCTCATACGGGCGACAATGGATGAAGTGCTTGTCCAGGATGAGGTTGAAGTCATCCATGCTCATCAGACCGCGTTTGCGGCCGAGCCAGGTCATTTTGTAGCCGATGCCCAGACTTTCTCCGGACATGTCGTCAATGAGGACAAAGTTTTCCGGCCGGCTGAGCTCGTGCACATTGTCAGGGCCCCAGATTTTGTCCACCATGTCGATCATGCCAAGCTCGGTCAGCACTCTGGTCTGAAAAACTGAATGGCCGAGCGAGAGGATGTGCACTTTGTATTTTTGGCCAAGGGCTTCTAGAAACTGATGGGCTGTAGGTCTTGCTTCCGTGGCGACGAATTTCCACTGATAGAAAAATTTGTTTTTGCGCTTGTCGAAGAGCAGCTGTTTGCACAGCATGGGATAAACGTCAGTTTTGACGAGGGTCAGATCGCAGTCTACAAAGACCAGCTCTTTCAATTTTCAGCCCATTTTCGCAGTAGTGACGGAGCTAATAGTCTAATAGTATCCTCTCTCCATGTGCCATTAATAGAGCCCCTCAAAACGGCGGCGTTTTACAATCAGGATCGCCGAGACTTTCCTCAGTGGTAGCGACCCTTCTTCAAAATTTCAATCGGTTTGGAAGGCCCTTTGTCAGTGCTTTTTGGCCGATCGTCCAGTTTGCTTATGTCGCTGACTTGAGTAAAGTCGGTCGGTAAGGCAAAAGCGTCGCCTGTCGATTTGAGCGCTTTGAATTCGTTGGTGAGCAGCAAGGTGTGGAGCTGGTCGGTGAGATCGACGTATTTAAATCGCAGAGGAAAGCCCTGCCCGGCAAATTCTGGAATGCCGTAAAAGCGACTGAGGATTATCTTTGCTTGCCTGGGCAATTTGTCTAGTGGACCACCATCGGCGATGATCAGTTCCCCATACTTGGCGAAGCGCGGGCCGGCAAAGCCTCTCTCCAGTTCTTTCAACTGTTTGCTTTCGAAGGCTTTATTTGTTTCGCAGCCGACGGCGGCAATGCCGTTTACTGTAGTTTTAGCGGCACGCTTCAGAGGGAGGATGTTAAGATTGATACCGCCGGTGATGGCGGTCACATCTTTGTTAGTGCCGGAATATTTGTTATAAGGATAGCTGCAGATGCGTCTGGAGCGCGGCATCAGTATGTGGACTGTCCAATCCGGCGCGTGGGCGATCAGGCCGATGCCGTTTTTGCGGTCCGTCACTTTCAATGCTTCTGAGCTGACAAGGACATCTTTATCCCCGAGTACAGCGCTTGTCTGATAGAGCGAGTAATGATCGTTTGCTATCGGGGCAGCCGGTGCCGCAACCGACGCTGGTTTGCTTGCCTGTGTGGCTGCCGATTTCGCCGGTGCGGCGAGGCTGGCCGCAGTGGAAATAATCGCCGCAATGGCCAGGGTCAGGCAAAAAAATGTCAGAACCCGGTAATCAGACTTTGGATGGGAGGATTTTTTCAACAAGCAGTTTGACCTGTCTTTCGGTTTCGGCTTCACTAAAGCTATTGTCGATCACTTGATCGGCAGCTTTTACTTTGCTGTCCTGTGGCAGTTGAGCCGCAAGGCGGCTGTCGATCTCGGCATCGCTCAGATGATCGCGTGCTTTCAATCTTTCGCGCAAGATCGGTTCGGCCGTATAAACCGTCCAGACCTGATCGTATTCCCCTTGCAAATTGGACTCGAATAAGAGCGGCACCTGCACGGCTACGAGCCGCTCGTCTTTTAAATTTTCCACTTCGCGGCGCAGGGCGAGAATAGTATTGGGATGTACTATTTGCTCCAGTTTACGTCTGGATTCTTCGGAGGCAAAAACGATTTGACCGAGCTTCTTGCGATCGATCTCATGGTTGCTCCAGGCCCCTGAGCAGCTGCTTTCCAGGCCCGTTTTCGCGGTAATTTCTCCACCCAGGACCTTCTCACCGAATTGTTCGACGATGGCTTTTTTTGTTGCCATGTCTTCGGAGAGTAGTCTGTGCACTAATTTGTCAGTATCGATGACTGTGATGCCGAGACTGGTCAGATATCTGCCCACCGCTGATTTACCGGAGCCTATCGATCCTGTTATGCCAAGAATAAAGGGTGTACTATCCGTCTTTTTCATTTTGCTCAGAGACTATCCGCGTCCGGTTTACTGTTTTGATCCAAGATTGTAGCGTCCAACTGACTGAGTGCGCTCTTCAATTGGGCAAGAGTGAGGGCTCGATTATTCTTGTCGCAAAAAACGCGTAAGTCGGTCCAGGCATTGCCATCATTGTTACCGCCGTCCGCGCCCTGTTTGAGGGCGAGAATGGCGCGATCGACTCCGCCTTTTTCGTTTGGACTGCTCAAGAGGATATGCCCGGAACTAGAGCTCCAGGCGTCGATGGTGATGTTATTGGTATTGAGTATCTTGCGGATGGCGGCAAAGGTGCTGCGATAAGGACTGGCCACGCGCATAAAGGCGATTGAATTTTTGTCCAGATTGCTGTTTGGTTTGAAGAGCAACAAGGCTTTCAGTCGCCAGGCCTGGGGTAAGCTCGGTGCTAAATTGGACTTTTGCAGGGTCAAAACCTGGCCCGCTTGTGGTGTCTCCGGTGGTGGCGGTATTGGCTGACGAGTGGCCGGTGGCTGGATATTTAGTGCCGCTGCCGCTTGATTGACTGCGGGTGGGACTACTGGCGGCGGCGATTGATCCGGACCGATCATGCTGCCGTCTGTGGTTTCCTGAGCGCAAAGCGGGGGGCAAAAAATGCCGACATAGAGTAGAGCCGCCCAGGGCATAATAAATAGTAATCTCGCTCTAATTGTTATGGCTCCAATTCTTTCCAGTCCAGCAGCATTTTATTCGTTTTACGGACTCTGGTCTTCACACCCTCAACACGGAAAATGTTTACAATAGCAGTAGTGGTGGTTCAGGCGCATTTTATAGCAGGTACATATGAACAAATCAGCACTGCTTTTACTATCGACCGTTTGTAGTTTGCTCAATTGTACTGTCGCTCTCGCCCAGTATAACGACCCGCGCTATCCGACACCGGCCGCCGCCGACCGGCTCGATTCGATTTACGACCGCATCAATGCCGATGCCAGGCAGGCGGCTATGGGCCAGACTCTCGGCCCCCGGGCCAGACCTCATGACGTGCAAGCCTACAATCAGTTTATGAATCAAACTCAGAATAATATCGATCTTGAATACAGTAATGTGTCACAGATTGAAAATGCCCGCTCACGAGATGCGCGCACCACTCAGGCCTATGAGGAGAAGCGTGTATCTGATCTTGCCGCCTGGGAGAGAGCCCAGATGAATACTGCCGCAGTGAACGGTATTACTTCTCGTGGTGCGCTTTATAGTACGATGCCTGCCAATATGGCGGATTTGCGTGCTGTAGACGATCGTCGACGCACAGGCGTTTTGCAGTCGCAAGACGCCCTGCTCGATCGTCTACGGGATACGCAAAAGGCTGCGGATATGCGCGGTCAGGCCTTGCAGGATTCGGCAAATAATCTACGCGATCAAATTTTAAATAAGCCCAGCGACAAAGCCTTTGGCTTACAAGGTGTCGGTACCAATCTCTATGTCCGGCAGTATGGCCGGCCGGATGCTAAATTGCCACCGGTGCACAATGCGGCGGCACGCATCGTACCGCTTGGAGAAGGAGATTAGCTGTCGATGTCCATTGAGCTGTACTCTTTGAACAAACGCGCCGCTCCTGGTCGGCAAGCAATTATTTCTACGCTTGTTTTATTGCTCTCGGCTCCGCTTTATCTTCCCCTGGCGCTGCCGGTGCTTGCTTTGCCGGATCAAGCTCGTTCACAGACCCAGGCACCAGCTCAGAAAAATACCGCTCAGACCTATGCCGAAGCTCAGCTGGCCAGAGAAAAAGAGCGGCAGCGCAAATACTACGATGGCCTGGCCCGAAACGAAGTCGAAACAGCCCGCTATAAGGCGGAGCAATTGCGCACACAAGCCCGGGAGCAGCCGATGCAGCGCTACTTTCCCAATGATAATACTTACCTACCAATGGCAGGCCGTACACCCGGCTATTACCCCCCTTCCACGGTGCCGCAGCGTGAGCCCGTTTACGTTTCTCCCGAGCTCGAGTACGCCAAGATGAAAGAGGACATGGCGCGCGAAAAAGAAGAACGGTTGCGCAAAGTATCCGAGCAGAAGCAAGCTGCTCTGCAGCAGTCGCTGGATAACATGAAAACTCAGATGAAGACAAGCAATGTGCCCGGTGCTACATCGGCCAAAGCGGAGGGCAGCAATCTCTTTGTGCGTTATTACGGACCTTCGACAAACAGTAAACCCTATGATGTCCATCAAGCGGCGGCGCGTATTGTGCCCCATGAATAGGGCGTTTTCATGCAAGCCGGTTGATTGATATAGGTGTGTTCCCTATATTTTTTCCCGGCGCGGACCCGAAGTAATTTGACAGCGGCTTCAGGCTTATCTATGATCCCCTTAGTCTCGGTCCGGGGCACCGCTTAAAAGTTTTGTCCTATTGTTTCGAGTATTCGGGGTTCCCGCTCAAAGCTCTGACGTATACCTAAGAACCCACGGTCTCCGGGCTGTGATGGAGTAGGAAACGGTAAGGAGTCAAGGCAGTTCCCCCCCTGGATTTTCCGGGTCAAAACTCGCAATCTCCTGGGCCGAGACTCTCTTTTTTACGAAAGCCGTCTATGCATCTTCTGCTTCCGGATCTCAGCGCCACGCAGCGATTTGGCGCCTGCTTTGCCGACTGTATAAATGAATACGCTCTGGTTGCGCTCGAAGGCACGCTTGGAGCCGGCAAAACGACGCTGGTCAAAAGCATCGGTCTCGGCCTGGGCGTCAAGGAAATCATCTCCAGTCCGACTTTCACTATGTTGAATGAGTATCACAGCGGCAGGCTGCCGCTATTTCACCTGGACATTTATCGCGGTGGCGAAACCGGTGAAATTATGGACCTGGATACCTTGGCCGAAGAACTGGACGAATTGCTCGGCGTGGCCAGTGCAGCTGGCGGCGTTCGCTCGGCGAGTGGTGTCGCCTTGATTGAATGGGCCAAATATTTCCTTTGCGAGGGGCGCTCCTTTTTTGCTGGCCGGGACTATCTCGATCTGCATCTTGGATTTGCAACCGGATCTCAAGGATCGGGGGTGGAGAATCCTGAAACATATACGCGAGTGTTACGAGCGGGAATGTCACATGAAAACCTCGGAGACCCCCAAAACAAATATATAAAGGATGGGTTTACAGACTCGCGGATTGCGACCCTGTCAGCAAATGGACCCAAATCGGCCGATCTGCTGGCCGAGCTTTCCGGGAAACTTAGTGATATGGTTATAAATTTGTAAGGGGAGGTCGGACTTGGCCATCATGTTATACTCCTACCTCGCAAAGTACCTTGACAGGCTGTAATTAGCTCCCAGAGAGAGTTTCATAAAACACAATGCCCAAATACCTAGTTATTGTTGAATCTCCGTCCAAGGCAAAGACCATAAGTAAGATCCTTGGCAAGGACTACATCGTTAAGGCCAGCGTCGGTCACGTGCGCGACTTGCCCAAAAACAAATTGGGTGTCAACGTCCGCAAAAACTTCGAGCCTCTCTACGAGATATTGAAGGATAAGGAGCCGATCGTTGCCGAATTGAAGGAAGCAGCCGCTTCTGTCGACAAAGTCTTCCTGGCCCCCGACCCTGACCGTGAAGGGGAAGCGATCGCCTGGCACCTTTCCGAAATCTTGGATCTGCCCAAGAAGAAAGTGCACAGAATCGAGTTTAACGAAATCACCAAAGACGCCGTACTGGCAGCAATCAAGGCGCCAAGACAAATCGATAAGCGTCTTGTCGATGCCCAGCAGGCACGCCGCGTTCTCGACCGTCTCGTCGGTTATAAAATCAGTCCTCTGCTCTGGCGCAAGGTCAATGGTCGATCGGCCGGTCGTGTGCAATCGGTGGCCGTGCGCTTGATTTGCGCCCGTGAAACAGATGTGGATGGATTCACTCCGCAGGAATACTGGACGATTAAGGCCGAGCTTTCGCGAGCCCGGACCAAGACTTTCTTCACCGCCCCACTGTCAAAATGGCAGGGTAAGCGAGTGATCGCAGCATCTGAAAAAGCGACCGACAAATCATTGGTTGTAGGCTCCAAAAAGTTTGCTGATGAAATCGTCAAAAAAACCGAGAAGCAGGAATTTACTGTTATTTCGGTCAACGAAAAGACATCGCAACGCTCTCCCCAGGCACCTTTCATCACCTCTACCTTGCAGCGGGAAGCCTCGACTTTCCTCGGCTACACCGTCAAAAAGACGATGCAAGTTGCCCAGACTCTGTATGAAGGCGTGGAGTTGCCTGAAGGCGCCAGCGGTTTGATCACGTATATGAGAACTGACAGCACCCGCGTTTCTCAACAAGCGCAGGATGACGCCAAGAAGTTTATCGTTGCTGCCTACGGCAAAAAGTATTATCCCGACAAGCCGCGCGTCTATGCTCGCAAAGGCAAATCAGTACAGGATGCCCACGAAGCGATCCGTCCTGCCTACCCCGAGCGCAAGCCTGAATCACTCAAGCAATATCTCAGCCCTGATCAATACAAAGTCTATAAATTGATCTGGGAACGCTTCATGGCCAGCCAGATGGCTTCCGCTGAAATCCTCACGAGATCAGTAGAAATATCGGCTGGTGATGCGGTGTTTAGAGCTTCGGCCTCGGAGAAGAAATTCGCCGGTTTCACCATTGTTTACGATCGTCTGTCCAAAGATGTCGCTACCGAATCTGGAAGTCAGGAAGATGCCAATGAGGAAGAGGAAGCGACCAATTTGCCAGAGCTGACCAAGGGCGAAGCCCTCAAGCTCAAGGATTTCAAATCGGATCAACACTTCACCCAGCCGCCGCCTCGCTATACGGAAGCTTCTTTGATCAAAACCTTAGAAGAACTGGAAATCGGCCGGCCATCTACCTACAGTGCGACTGTAAGTACAATCGTCGATCGCAAATATGTCGAGCGTCAGCAAAAAGCACTCGTGCCTACCAAGCTCGGTATTGCCGTCAACGCCTTGTTAGTCGAGCACTTCGGCAATATCGTCGATGTCGGCTTTACGGCTGAGATGGAAAGACAGCTTGACCATGTGGAAGAAGATAAGGTCGATTGGCATCTGATGCTCAAAGGCTTTTATCAACCTTTCAACGAGACGTTGAAAAAAGCGGAAGAGAACATGAACAAGGTTCTCATTCTCTCTGACCAGCTCTGTCCGATTTGTGGTCAAGCGATGGCGATCCGTTCCTCTCGCTTCGGTCAGTTCCTCGGCTGTGTCGGCTATCCCGAATGCAAGACGAAAATTGCCTTGACCAAGGAAGGCTTGCCCGTACCTGAAGATAGACCGTCCGAAGAGAAGTGCAAGACCTGCGCCTCTCCGATGCTTATTCGCTACGGTCGTTACGGAGATTACCTGGCTTGCTCTTCCGAAGAGTGCACCGAGCAAAGACCGATTCTCAAATTGACCGGTGTCGATTGCCCGAGAGCTGGTTGTGGCGGCGCCATTGTCGAGAAGAAGTCTCGTCACGGCAAGATGTTCTACGGCTGCAGCAACTACTCACTCAATCAGTGCACAAGCGCTTACTGGTATCCGCCCATCGTCTCCGGTGGTCCGAACAATTCCAATAAATGTCCGAAGTGCGGCACCATGCTTGTCTACAAATTGCTCAAGCGTGGCGACCAGGTGGCCTGTGCCGCCAAAGAATGCGACTTTGCCGAATTAATCACCGGCAAGGAAATCTACGCTGGACAGAAGAAGGACGTGCCTGCTGAAGTGCCTGTCTAAGCCAGGCACCAGCACATACAACTAGCTCAATCAGCTATGCATAGACCTCGAGCGTGCCGCAAAATATTTCCTTTTGCGGCACGCTTTTGTCAGGAATTCTTTTGCCGGCATCGACTCGCATCGTATTTAGTATCAATAGATAGGACTGACATATGACAGGACCGCGCACAGGTAGTGCTCTTCTCTACGATCGTTTTACCAAAAATACAATCCGCATTTTGATGAACGCCCATGCCGAGGCAGAAACACTCGGTCGTTACGATGTCGGTTGCGAACAATTGTTTATTGCCTTGCTCAAAGAAACACGCGGACTGTACACCAACATCTTGACGTCGGCCGGCCTGACGCTCGAAGAGACGCGGCGGGTGGTGGCGGAAATGAGTGAGATCGATACGACCGTCGACCGTACCAGGGGCACCGCCACTCAGATTATCTTCAGTCGCGATGCGGAAAAGTGTCTGGAATTGGCCTGGGGTGAGGCGCAACGTCTCGGTGTCGATCAAATCGAGCCCGAGCATATTTTGCTGGCACTGCTTGCCACTGATAGTAAGAGTCTGGCTTATCTCTGGTCGCAATTAAGAGTCAATCGCCTGAAGTTTAAGGAGCATGTTTTCAAACTGATTTCTTAAATCTGGCCTGCCAAGACCTCAGGATATGAGAAAACAGGCCGCAAACGGCGCCAGCTTCATGATTTCTTCAAAGATGGACGCTGCCAGAATCGGCTGCCTATGCCCGGAACAGGGTATCCATGGTGTTAGAATGTAGACACCATTGGGATTTTCAATGGGGTTATAGGCCATGTCTGGGGGTTAAACCACCATGTTTGAACGGTTCACGGAAAAAGCGATCAAGGTCATAATGCTGGCCCAAGAAGAGGCTCGCCGGCTTGGTCACAATTTTGTGGGCACTGAGCAGATTCTTCTTGGCCTCATCGGCGAAGGTACTGGCATCGCTGCCAAGACTCTCAAGTCGATGGGCGTCAATCTTAAAGATGCTCGTGTAGAAGTGGAAAAAATTATTGGCCGTGGCTCCGGCTTCGTGGCGGTGGAAATTCCTTTCACCCCGCGCGCCAAGCGAGTGCTCGAGCTGTCCTGGGATGAAGCCAGACAGCTGGGCCACAACTACATTGGTACCGAGCACCTTTTGCTCGGTCTGATTCGGGAAGGCGAAGGCGTTGCCGCCCGAGTGCTGGAAAATCTCGGCGTCGACCTGACCAAAGTCAGAAGCCATGTTATTCGTCTGCTCGGTGAGAGCGGCGCGGCGACCTCGGGATCTTCCACATCGACTACCACAGGTCGATCCAAGACTCCTACCCTGGATGAGTTTGGTGTCAATATGACCCAGGCCGCTCAGGAAAATCGCCTCGACCCCGTCGTCGGCAGAGAAAAAGAAATCGAGCGCGTCATCCAGATCCTTGGTCGACGCACCAAAAACAATCCAGTCTTGATCGGTGAGCCCGGTGTCGGTAAGACAGCTATTGCGGAAGGCCTGGCCATCCGTATTTCCAACGCCGATGTCCCGGAAATTTTGCTCGACAAGAAAATCGTCATGCTTGACATCGGCTTGCTCGTCGCCGGTACCAAATATCGCGGTGAATTTGAAGAACGTCTGAAAAAGATCATGGATGAAATCCGCGGTGCCGGCAACGTTATGCTGGTTATCGACGAATTGCACACCTTGATCGGTGCCGGTGCCGCCGAAGGCGCCATCGATGCCGCCAACATCCTCAAGCCGGCCCTCGCTCGCGGCGAATTACAGTGCATCGGCGCCACCACAATGGATGAGTATCGCAAACACATCGAGCGCGACGCTGCTCTGGAGCGCCGCTTCCAGCCGGTCATCGTCGATCCGCCCTCGGTCGAAGAAACGGTCGAAATCCTCCGTGGTCTCAGACCCAAATACGAAGAGCACCACCGTTTGATCATCTCCGATGAAGCGATCGATCAAGCTTGCAAACTCTCCGACCGCTACATCTCGGATCGCTTCCTGCCGGACAAAGCCATCGACCTTATCGACGAGGCTTCTTCCCGCGTGCGTCTGCGTGCTTCGAGCCTGCCGCCCGAAGGCAAGGAAGTCGAGAAAGAACTGAGACAGGTGCGTCGCGACAAAGAAATGGCGATTCGTAATCAGGAATTTGAAAAGGCAGCCACTCTGCGTGAGCAAGAGACCAAGCTGTCTGAAAAAATTCGCGAAATCCAGACTGCCTGGAAAGCCAAGCAAGAAAGCGAGAAGCCGGTTGTATTGCCGGAAGAAGTCGCCCACGTCGTCAGCGCCTGGACCGGTATCCCGCTCCTCAAGCTGACCGAAGGCGAATCCGAGCGCTTGCTCCATATGTCGGATGTCTTGCACCAGCGCGTCATCGGCCAGAACGATGCCGTTGATGCCATCTGTAAGGCTATTCGCAGAGCGCGTGTTGGTTTGAAAAACCCGGCGCGTCCGATCGGCTCCTTTATCTTCTCCGGTCCTACCGGCGTAGGTAAGACCGAATTGGCCAAAGCTCTGGCCGGATATTTCTTCGGATCGGAAGACAATTTGATCCGTATCGACATGTCCGAATTTATGGAACACCACACCACCTCCAAATTGATCGGTTCGCCCCCCGGCTATGTCGGCTATCAGGAAGGCGGTCAGTTGACCGAAGCCGTACGTCGCAAACCTTATTCGGTAGTGCTCTTCGACGAAATCGAAAAAGCGCACCCGGATGTTTTCAACGTGCTTCTGCAAATTCTCGATGACGGACGTCTGTCCGACAGTAAGGGTCGCACGGTCGACTTCAAAAATACGATCATCATCATGACCTCGAACGTTGGCGCTCAGTTTATCGACAAGTCCGCGCTTACCCTGGGCTTCCAGGTGCAGCAAGCGGAAGGCGCCCACGTCGAGCGTTATAAAAAGATCAAAGACCTGGTCATGGACGCCATGAAGAAGACGTTCAAACCCGAGTTTCTCAACCGCGTCGATGAAATCATCGTCTTCCAACAGTTGACCAAAGAAGAGATCCGCTTGATCGTGGACATCATGTCCGCCGATCTGCAATCTCGCATCGTGGCCAACAAAATGGAGCTCGTCATCACCACCGACGCCAAGGATCTACTCGCCAAAGAAGGCTATAACCCCACCTATGGTGCCAGACCCTTGCGTCGCGCTATCCAGCGCATGCTCGAAGATGCCCTCGCCGAGCAAGTCCTGGCTGGCAACTTCGTTGAAGGTGATGTGATCGAGACTGAGCTTGAAGAAAATGTCATCAAGTTCAAGAAAGCCGACAGAAAAGTAGAGAAGCCCGTTAAGGCCGATAAAGAAAAAGACAAGGACGAAAAAGCTGATAAGGCCGATAAGCCCGAAAAGGCTGAAAAAGCCGGCAAAGGCGATAAGTCCGACAAAGACAAGGACAAGGAAGAAAAAGTAGAAGCTGAAAAATCAGAAGCTGCTCAGTAAGGTTGTCCGGTCCAAGTCAGTCAATCTAACCCAAAAGGGGGAGCCATTCGGCTCCCCCTTTTGGCATGCTCGGGCTATTGGGCGTTTCTCTACAAGGTGTGAGGTTTCGGCACATCCCCACCGTTGCCCTCTACTTTTTCCTCGATTGTTGTTTCCGCTTTTTTCAGTGCTTCCAGCTCCGGCGGCTTTATCACCCGCACCAATTTCGAGCAAAAGTCCGCTTCTTTTGAGGTCGGACTTTTTTCCTCGCCGCGGCCGGCGAAATGCTCTACCCCAGTAGCCTTTACGACAGGCTCCGGTTCGAGCTCGAAGCCCTCTCCCGGTTTATCGCTATGCACCATATTCGATACCAGCTCGAAAGGCATTGTGTGACCGACCAGGCCTTTGTCCACCACCGTAAAATCAATGCGCTCCAGATATTCGTCCGCGCCGTTGACTCGCCGTCTGGTAGGGGTAGCTGCTTCGCCGAGGCGGTAATAACCGCCGCTCAATAGTTGACTGAAGGGTAAGAGCTTGTCTTTGTTGGAGACGTACAATCTGATCCTAGCCTTCGCCTGTGTGCAACCCATGGTGTAATGTCTGGTCGTGTCGGCATCGATGTCCGGTGACATCAGCTCCCAATCCTTGATCAGCTGTGTCCCGTAAACATGGGGCATAGCGCGTATTACCACGCGATTGCCCATGCTATGAGCTAGAGCGATTACCTCGAGGGGGTGCTCTTCTCGCAGCTTGAGCAAATCATTGCAAAACATATTGAAGTGCTGTTGCGACCATTCGACATTGGCGCCGTCAATGAAATAATCGATGATTGTCGGATTGGATGGCCAAGAATAGAGCACCATCGGCTTTTGTAAATAGTAAGCGAGTGTTGCCGCATCTTCCAGGCAATCTTCAAAGCCGTCAGCCGCGCCGTGCACAAATACGCACAATTCCGGGCTGCCATTGCTGTCGAGAGCCTTTTTAATACGATCGAAAAATTCTTCTTTAGCGGCGTCAAAGCGTTCTTTGCGCGTCACATGCACTTCGGCGAGGCGATCATTGGCCGGCACCATAATGCGATCTTCGGGCGCTTGCTTTTTGCCTTTCTTTTCCGCGCCTAGCCAGCCGAGATTTTTCAGATGGTCGTCGATCAGCAGCTTCCGGCGATTGTGGACGGTAACGCTGGCCGTGCCATAGTACATGTGATGTTCGCACTGTATGGGATAGCGGCGGCGGTGACCGTAGGTATTTATCTCCTGCTCTCTGTCGGTGAGATAGAGAATGGGAATGGTGACGTAAGGCGGCGCGACCTGGTCTGCGGCAAATGTTTGTTCGCCCCAGACGAAAAGGGCGATGGTTGCGGCCAGTGTCAGGCTCAGATTTTTGATCATGTCAAATTATAGCGCACCACGTTTTCAAGTTTTTACATTGAGTTCATATAGTTCCCGGAAAGGCTTATTAGGGCAATGTAACCGGTAAAAATATATCGGCCATCGGTTAAAGTTAGACGCCCGCCGGACCTTTGTGGTATTTGTATCTGACGGTCAAGGCTAATGTCATTGTCAGAGGTCCAGCACTCATGCTCTTGAGGCGCCGTTTTCTGCAGAAGATGATCCTATCGGTGTCCGCTCTTTGTGCCTTGAGCATGGGCAGCGGTTGCGAATTTTTGTTTGGTCCGGCTCTGGCTGTCGATCTGACTTTGTTTGGCGGCAAAGGCAAGCCACAGAAGCGTGATTTTCCGATTGCCGTATTTGAAAAGCTCTCGGACCCTTCGTCCGAATATATCTCACCGGATGCGGTGCAGTTGGCCGAGGCGATGAACCTCGTGCCAAAACTGCGTCGCCTGATGATTCTCAACGAAAGGCACCACGCCCTTGCTCCCGGTGAATCTCTCTCCACCGCCGATCGCGTTGAGCGCACCGAACTCCGCTTCGACGTGCTCGAATCAGTCGAGGAAGCGCGTTTGCAGATCGACTTTATCATTGCCGAGATCGAAGAAGAACAGGCGATTCTGAATGAGGCGATGCGTCTTTTCTCAAGCGATCGCGACGCGCGCGTCAACCGGGCCAATATTCTCGCTTTTCGCACCAATGGCGCGCTCTGGGCCGTGGCGGAGGCTTTGACAATTCCTTCCTATAAATATCCGCGTTATTCGATACCATCTGGCGCTGTCGGTATCGTCGCCGGTGTTGTGCCATCCATTTTTTCTATTTATGCGACGAGATCGCTGAACGGCGGTCAGTATGAGCGTCATCCGTATCCCAATATTCTTTCCAAGATTTATGACTTCCCGACTATTCCACGAATCGAGTATCCAGAGATAGTCTGGAAATATTTAAATTCTTGCCCACATGGTCAGACGCGCACGAGAAGAGAAATCATCAAAGCCAACTGGTATGCCGACGAAAACATCCATATATTTAAAGATGGTCCAAGCCTTGAAAAATTGCGCAAGCTCACTGGCAACGAGCCTTACACTGCCGACATGAACCTGGTCTCGGACAAGCTGATCATGAGCGATCAGATTAAAGCCGTCACTTTGCAGATGAGTCGACCGTTACTAGAAATATGTATGGTAGCGCGTGGTCGCAAAAAGTTTGTCGATCAGACTGGCTCTGTAGGCTCCGATCCGACCGAATAGTTGTCCGAAGTAATTGTTGCTTAGCTGACCGCTTGAATTTCCGAATCGCCACTGATTAGTGATTTGGAACCGATCGCATTGTCGTCCGTCGTCACTTTTGTGTCTGTAGGGCGAGTAGCTCATTGCTAAACAAAGCTGTAAGTGCTGAAAAAGGAAATAACATGAGAATGGGATTGTCGCTTAAGCCTGATTATGTGAAACGCTACAAAGACATCGCCTGGTTGCTGATTAAATACGGCAATAGCGACGTCGTCAAAAATGCCGGTTTGGAAGAGGTTCTCGGCGAACATCGTGAGGGCGCTGCACCGGCTGAGGCGAAGGAATTGGCTGCTGACCTGGAGAAGCTTGGACCGGCATTTGTCAAATTGGGACAGATGCTCTCAACGCGTTCTGACTTGCTGCCGGTCACATATCTTGAGGCCTTATCTCGTTTACAGGATAATTGCGAACCATTTTCTTTTAAGGAAGTGGAAACAATAGTCGTCTCCGAGCTCGGAGTCAAGTTGAACACCGCTTTCAGCTCCTTCGATCCGATACCGGTAGCAGCAGCTTCCCTTGGTCAGATTCACCACGCCGCCATGCGCGATGGTCGGGAAGTGGCCGTAAAAGTACAGCGTCCCGGCATTCGTGAAAGCGTCGTCCAGGATCTCGATATTCTCTGCGACGTAGCCGAGTTTTACGACTCGCATAGCGAGTCGGGCCGTCGCATCCGTTACCGCGCCATGATGGATGAATTCAGACGTTCGGTCATGCTCGAGCTCGATTATCGGCGGGAAGCGCACAATTTGAGCACCCTCAAGGACAACATGAAGGAGTTTCCTCTGATTGTGGTGCCGGCGCCAATAACCGCCTTCAGTACTTCCAAAGTACTGACGATGGAATTTATCAACGGTCGCAAGATCACCGCCGTCACGCCGCTGACACTACTCGATATTGATGGACCGAAACTGGCTGAACAGTCATTCGAAGCCTATCTCAAACAAATTTTGATCGATGGATTTTTCCACGCCGATCCGCATCCGGGCAATGTCTTTTTGACCAACGATCATAAGATCGCTTTGCTCGATCTGGGCATGGTGGCAACGCTCACGCCGGTCATGCAAGGTAAGCTTCTGCAGATGCTTCTCGCCATCAGCGAATGTCGCTCGGATAGTGTAGCCAACATCGCTATAGAAATCGGCGAAAAGCTGGGCGATTTCGATGAATCTGCCTGTCGACGCCGGATCAATGAGCTTATTCAACAGAATGTCGGCGCTAATATCAACCAGATGGAAGTAGGCAAGATCGTTCTCGAGATTACCAAGGCCTCGGCTGAATGCGGCATCCATGTGCCAGCAGAGCTGACGATGTTGGGCAAGACGCTGTTGAATCTCGATCAAGTCGGTCGCACCCTCGATCCCAATTTCGATCCCAATGCCTACGTACGCCACAATGCCGGCCACATCATGCAGGAACGCATGATTCGCAGCATCTCGCCGGCCAATGCATTTACCGCTCTCGTCGAGGCGCGCGACTTTGCTGAAAAATTGCCCGGTCGCGTCAGTAAGATCATGGATCTGGTCGCCACCAATAAATTGGAAGTAAAAGTCGACGCCATCGATGAAGCTGTCCTGGTCGACGCCTTCCAAAAGGTCGCTAACCGCATCACGATCGGCCTTGTCCTGGCGGCCCTGATTATTGGCGCATCGCTATTGATGCGCGTGCAGACGCATTTCACTTTGCTCGGTTATCCGGGCCTGGCCATGCTCTGCTTCCTGGCTGCTGCCGGGGGTGGTTTCTTCCTGGTTGTTCATATCGCTTTTTACGATCAAAAGCCGAAGAAGTTTGTAGAATAGATTTTTTGGCAACGTAATTTGAGCAGACCGCGCCTTTTGTTTTGCTTGCGCAAGGCCCAGGTCAATTGCCTGTGAAAAACGTGTGTCTACATTGTATACACATGTTTTTTAGCCTTTGTTCGGAGCGCGCCTGGTCGCCAATTGCACCTTCGGCTTTTCTAGTCAACGGCTATCATTGCCGGCAAATTTAATTTGTCGGTCCCATCGGCCCAGGTGGGCCACTTACCCCTCGCAGAGACATTAACGTTATTCGGTCATATGTTTTGTCTAATTCCGGAGTGATCCATTGTGCGTCCGGGTCCAATTTTGCTGCGGTTTCAAATTTGTCCTTTGATTCGGAGACGTTGCCCGAAATGAACATCGATATAGCCAAATTGAAAACCGCTTCGGAAAAGTAAGGATTAATTGCCAGGGCAGCTTTGAAACTCTCATCGGCTCTTGCTGATTGCCTGATGATGTCGTAAACGCCTAGATTGTACCAAGCTTCGGCAAGATTTGGATTTAGTTTAATTGCTTCCTGTAATGCCTTTTCAAACAGTACCTGGCGCTTCGTTTTTTCTACAACATCAGGAGTCTGACTAATGTCCCAGTGTGCAGAGGCGGCATTGTATGCTGCTTCTGCGAGCGGCTTTAGGGTTAAGGCCGTCATAAAATCTGCAATGCCTTCTTCGGGTTCATTCAATTCGAGCTTGTAGAGTCCTCGATTGTAATAAGCTTCGGCTGAGGGCTTTTCCGCGATACTTGCGCTAGCTAATCTCACGGCGCCTTTGAAATCTTTAGCTTTTGCTAGATGATCTGCCCTGTTGTACAAGTCTCCGGAGAGCGAGTTAGCGGTAGACTTGCCAGCATAGCCAGCTTGGCCCGCGAGATAGAAATACCTAAAGGAGTGCTCTGCTTCCGCGCTTCGAGAAAGATTTAGTTTAGAGGGTTTAAATAGGTCGGCTTTCCCTATGTGTGAATCTATGACCTCTCGAACCGTAGGTGGAAACGGTAGGCTTCTCTTGTGTTCAGTCCAAACTGCTTGAAATTGTTCAACGGCTTCTTTCACTGTTAGATTTACAAACTTGGCTGATACTTCTGCCTTGGCTGCAAATTTTTCGAAATTGTCGAGATTGATCGCAGTCATTAGTTTCTCACCGCCAAGACTAAGTCCCAAATGTGGATCTGGATGAAACGCAATTGTTGGAACAAAGTCATAGGCTGGTGACAGTTGTGGATTCTTCCCATCCCTGTATAAAAGTGACCAGTTTTTGAGATGCATATCGGCGTTTCCGATCGCTATTGTGAAAACAAGGCGACGAACAAACTCTTTTATTCCTTCTTCTCCGCTCATTATCCAGATTACATGAGCCAGGTCATGATACGCGACTCCCTTGTATTTCTCGTTCGGAAACTTACCGAATACCTGTGCAAAATCTTCAACGTGTATTCGGCCGCTAGGGCTTCTATCAAAGCGTTTAGCCACTAGGCCTTGTCCATTCATTGCATCTATGTCGGCCGGCAGATCGGCTATATCGGCTGTGTTTACAAGGCTAACTTCGGCAGTGTCTATACCCATTAGCTTTGCAAGTTTCATGCTGGCGAATTCTGCTTCCGGTAATAGATCATGTTTGTTTGATGGGAGTTTTATGATGTGATCACCATCGGCCCCAGTTGTACGGATAGTTAGTCTTCCGCCCGCTTCCATCAGTGCCGAAAACTTTAGTTGCACGCCAGCTAGTGAGAATTTCGGAATATAATTAGGTGAATTTTGTTGCTCATCCGGCTGCTTGTGTTCAATTGGTTCAAGTTTCTTGCCCCCTGATTTGATAATGACGGCGCCAGGCAGATCTGAACCTAATGCGGCTAACAAATAAAACTCCCTTTCCTTATTGATTTTAAGTTTGGCCGCAAGATATTCTCGCAAGTTGCCTTCTGGCAGAAGGTTTGAAAAAAAAGGATGAACTTTCTGTCTGTAGGGCTTTACCGTGTCAATTAGGCTTCCATCATTCTTCCGAAAGAAAAGGCTAAGCACAGGTCTGTTTGAATCATTCACATACTCTGGATCGAACGCGAAGAAACTTTTGTCGTTTTGATCGACGCTGATGCTTCCTACGAATCTCTCTAAGAGAAAGACCTCAAGTCTGTTCCCGTATATATCTGTTGCTTTAGTCATCGTCGTCGCCTGTCGGTATAAATGCTCGTTCGTCCGAGTTGGCCTCGCCTGCAAATTCTTGAATCATTTGTTTTACAGATGGGGTTATCTGCCGCGGTGCGAGAATAACTTCAAGATCTAAGGTTCTTGCTAGTTCGATAAACGTGCTGAGCCGCAGATCATGCCGGCCGTTTTCTATGGATGAAAGATAACTTTGAGGGAAACCAAGTTTGCCGCTAATTTGGCCTTGGCTTAGACCCTTTGTTTTTCGGGCCTTCACCAATTGGGCGAGAAGGGGTTCTATTTGATAATGTCGCATATATAAGACATATCATATATTTTGCTCAAAATATATGATATGTCTTATTATTTTGAGGATATTTTGTTCGGTGGCGCTCGTGAGTTATATTATATATGGTATAGAATTCTGTAAATATATGATGTATTGTATATTTACAGGCGGAACAAAAAACAGCATTCTTTTGCCCTAGTCTCAATCGGTATTCATGCGTAAGCGGTGCAGCAACCACGGCTCGCGCAGCAGCAGCAAGACTCCTGCCGGCAAACATGAGGAGGTCGAGCTCAAGACCTACAAGGAATTCTCTAAGCCATCGGCAATGAACGAAGGCATCATGGCCAAAGTTTTGGCCGGTGTCTCTACACGGGACTACGAAGGAACCATCGACCAGGTCCTGGAAGGCCACGTTATCAGCCGCAGTGCAGTAAGCCGCCGGGCTGTTAAAACGGCCAGCAAGCGCCTGGAAGAATTCTACGCCCGGCGCTTCGACGATCGCGAATTCGTCGCCATCATGATCGATGGCATTGGTGTTGCCGATGTCGACAACATCGTTGCCCTTGGTATTGGCCGTTGTGTGGCTCAGTCGGCAGTGTTTTTTTACTAGTCATGATTTCCCCGTACGAAAAACTACCGACTTAGAGTGTGCGTGTCAGTTCGGCAGCACATCAAGGATTGATTTTTGAAAACTCTTGATGCCTTGAAGTGCCATCGTTTTTTGTGGCAGAATTATTTCGATCTTTGCTGCGAGTGAGTTATATTGACCGTTAACTGGTGGCATCCCCTATTTTTTTTCCGAAATTTAGTCTACTACGCTATGGTATAAGCACGGGAAGTGGCTTGCCAAAAGGACTTTACCGAAAAAGACTATCGTGGTTTCTTCCTGGTCGTTCATATTGCTTTTTACGATCAGAAGCCGAAGAAGTTTATGGAATAGATTTTTTGGCAACGCAAGCTGATTAGACCGCTCATTTTGTCTTGCTTGCGCAAGGCCCAGGTCAATTGCCTGTGAAAAACGTGTGTCTACATTGTATACACACGTTTTTTAGCCTTTGTCGACATCCTTGCCTCGTAGCCGTGCGGGCGGGCATTTTTCTGACCGGCATTTTGTCACAGTCTTGTCACGCTGCCGGCGCATAATAGATTCGTTCCTGTTCAAAAAAACCTTACTCAGCCATTTTCACCAGGCCATATTTTAAACGGCCTCCTTCCAACCGACTGCAGCTTTTTGCCAGCGGTCCGCTTTCCTTGGAGTGTATTTACTATGCGCAGATTTTTCAATTTCCTGGCCAGCATCAGGCCGCTGGCTCGCCTTACTTATCGTCCTCTGGCTATTGTTTTAATCATCTCGACTCTCGGTTTCGCTTCTCGGCCAGCGTACGCTGGCCAGGGCCAGCAAAAGACCATCGGGGCTTTGACCGCCAGTCTGCCCCCCTGCCGTATGGATAGTTTTGTTTATCAAGCCGGAGCGCGAGCCAATGATATCTATGGCGACGAGGGAAAGGGCGGCAAACCGCCGCTATCAGGATTTACTAAAGCGAGCCGAATCAATAGCGGTATCACCGGCATAGACGCCGCCGGTCTGACTACTGGACACGGTAGCTATTTGCCCGATGCCACTGGATGCGATGAATTTATCGGTGGCTCTGAATGGGATATGACTGGAGGTTTCGCCAGTGCTCAAAGTAGTGACTGGAATGAAGCTCCGGTTGATGCGCCCGATTCGACGCGGACAAAAGGGACGGCCGGCTCCGGCGCTAATGGCCTGATGACTCTCGCTCAGATGCGCACCGCCTCGCTCAACAGTGCGGTCACCCAGATAGTAAACTCTGATCCGACCCATCTTGGCGCATTGCTCGGTTTCTAGTGCGTGAAGTAGCTTCGGCACTGGAAAAGTTAGCGATTTCGTTTCTTGTCAGCGATCGAGATCGATATTGACGATGGCAAAGGTGCCGATCACTAATTTGCGCTTGCGCAGCTCGTCTCCGCTGATGGCGATGAAGCGTTTGCGTGCTTCGCCGTAAGCTTCTAGACCGGTCAGTAAAATTTTGGCCAGTTTGAGAAAAAATGCGGTGGCACCGATACGATCGACTAGTTCTTCGAGGGCTCGATCGGTTCGCAGATTGCCGCGTTCGAGTTCTTCCGGCCCGATTTCTTCCATCAAATTTTCTATGGAAGAAAATACTGTGCGCCATTTATTGCTGTTCAGGGCGCTTTCCAGGCTGCTCGTTAGAATACTTTTGAGCTCGTCATTGATTGGTGGCAGGAGATGATTGTTTTTGTCTTCGTTGCGCAGGCAGACATTGGCGTGCACCAGTGCCGTGCGGGTCTCGACCACGACAATCGGCCAGCGAGCCTCCAGATAAGCGCAGACTTCGGTTTCAGCTATCTCGATCGTACCGTCGCTGGCCGCGGCTCGACCGGTATTTTTCATGTCGATATTGCTCAGTGTGACTTCTTCCAGCTCCAGGCCCCATTCGGCAAACCGGGCGCGAATGTTTCTGAGGAATTGTCCATGCAATTGCTCGCCGACTTTTAAACCGGATAAGACAAAACGGATAAAACTCAGTTTGCCGCGCCAGGTGAGCGATTGCTCGGCCAGGGCATTGAGGGCGCGCAGGAAAAATTGCTTGGTCGTCATCGCTTTACCCAGGCCAATCTTTGTCGCCTCTCGCTCGAGATGCGCCAGCAGAGCATAGGTGCCTGACGTAAGCAGAGCGTTATCGACTATCCTGGTCAGCTCGTCCGAGATCATTGTTTTGATGTCGTCGGCATCTTTACCGAGGAAAGTTACGGCAGCCTGCGTCAAATTATGCGGTTTGGGATTGACTTTAGCGACCAGAACCCAGCTCAACGAAAGCTGATCTTCGAGGCGCTGACGATTGTCGATGACAATGTCGAAATGCTCATGGCGGGATTGAAAATCGAGGAAAGTACAAAACTGCGAAATTGCTTCTTCACCTCCGTAAGGAGTGTGTGGCAATGCGTCGGGGTTGGCTGTGATGCCGGTAAATTCGTATTTGAGTGATTCCAGGCCAAAGTCGGCCAGGGCTTTGTTCCAGAATGCTTTCAGTCTTTCGCCGCTGACGGTGGGATCGCCAAGCTCGGCCAGGTCAACAGGCAGCGCCTCGATGGTCAGTGCCTGGACGCTGAGATGATCGCTGACCATCTTCGTGATTTGATCCGGTTCGATGCCTTCGAAGTGCCTGGCGGCGCGCTTCAAAGAAATATCATCGTTCGCTATAGCGATTCGCAAGCTGGCGTGCAGATAGAGCGGCGGCGCTTTGCTGGTCACTACTGATGGTGGCATGACATTGGCAATCAAAATTTCGAAGGGGGCAAGATCAAGTAAGAAAGCATGCTCCACTCCAGGTACTACAAGAGTCTGCCCCTCTCGCAAAATCCTGTATTCTTTGCTTCCCTGGCCGTTCTTAACAACAATCAGTGCTTTGCCCGGTGGGCATTTTTTTAGGCAAAAAAGACCAGCCGAAATGGCCGCGGCCGCAGCGGTTATCGTGCCTGCAATTGTCAGCCCTGGATCCATAAAATCTGCTCGCCGGTTTAGCGTGTTTTTGGCTTGTACTGCGCGACGAATCCGCTTGCCTGGCCATGCAACGTACGAAGCGCCCCGGCCAATTCACTCAACTTTTGCGGGCCGTCTTCTTCTTTGACGATGGCAAAGGCGCCGGTCGCAAGTGGATCTGATAGACGCGATATCGTCATCAGGTCAGCAGTCAGCGCCGTCACAAGTGCTTCCGCGGCGGTGAAGCTTGTCAGCGAGTTGATCGAATCGGCTTTCAAGGCTGGTTTTGTGGGCGCTTGAGCCACTCCCGCCTGGGAGCCGCCTTTGATTGCCGCGGCTGTCGCACCGGTCGCTGCGGCACCGAGCACATCATCTTCACTGACCGTGCGCAAGACCTGAGAGAGATTTTGCACGGCACCCTGGCTCAGTCGCAGGTCGCCGGAGCTGCTGCCAAAAAGGTCTTCGGTGGCCAGTTTGCCGCTTGCTACTTTGATCAGATCGCCGAGCAATTCCCGCGCTAGATTTGGGATAGCGTCGTAAACAATAGTAGTGCCGCCGACATGCCATTCCAGCTGGCCATTTTTTACCTGTGAATCGATCGTCATAAAAGAAGTGAAGCCCGACTGGGTAATGTCGGTCAGAGTCATCTGCAGAATGGCTTCGGCCGGGACGATGTAGACATCGATTTTGTCCTGGTGTCCGTGCAGCATCATGCCCCAGAATGTGGTCGAGGCATAGCCCTTGAAAAAACGTACTTTCGTGTCCTGACCGAAGGCTTCGCCTTTGATAATTTCTTCGGCGTATTGCGGCGGATGGATGCTCAAGATCAAGTTTGTGCCCTGAGCGGATAGATTGAAGATATCGCCCTGGCGCTCAAACTCTTTAAATATTTTCGCCACCCAATCTGTGACCGAATTGTGCGCCGACTGTTGGGCAGCAAAGGCGGAACGCTGGACAGGGGCTGCGGCGTTGAGCTGATCGACTTCGGCTTGTTCATACATCGCTTCGACCGGCGGAGTGTAGACGAAGCCATCACCCTGGTCGCGCTGATCGAGATCTTCGATTGTCGGCGGCGGCGGGATCTTCATTTTATGATAGGTCGGGGGCAAAAGGCTGTTCGGATCTTGGATGGAAGCAATCCACTCGCTGGTATTTTCCTGTCTGTTTTCGCGCAACTTGCGCATGACATTTTCCGACTCTTCGATTTCATCTTCGGGCAGAGGCTGGGATTTGAAAAAGTTGCTGAAAATACCCATGACTTTACCTCCGGTGCGGTCGCCCTGACTGATGAGCCGTAACGGCCCATGAAGCGACAGGCATAGCCTAGCATAGACAAAAATGAAAGCCGCTATAATCTAGGCCTAAATTCCGGAGGCGAGCGAAAAATGGCAAAGATGCGAGCGGTGCAGGTAAAGGCGGCTAAAAGCGACTGGCAATTGGTGGAAATTGACATCCCCGAGCCAAAACCCCGTACGGTGCGCATCAAAGTCCAGGCTTGTGGCGTCTGTCACAGCGATATGTTCACCAAAGAGGGTCTTTTCCCGGGCACGCAATTTCCCCGCACTCCCGGTCATGAAGTCGTCGGCATCGTCGACAAGCTCGGCGAAGGTGTGCAGGGTTTCAAAGTCGGCGATAAAGTCGGAGTGGGTTGGCACGGCGGCAATTGCGGCTATTGCGACAATTGCAGGCGGGGTTATTTCTTCGCCTGTCAAAATGAATCGGCGATCACAGGCATCACCTACGACGGCGGTTATGCCGATTACATGGTCGCTCCCGCTAGTGCCGTGGCGCATTTGCCCGAAGGTCTCAGTCCCGAAGAAGCAGCTCCCTTGATGTGCGCCGGGGTGACAACGTTTAACGCGCTGCGCAATTGCGGTGCTCGTGCCGGTGAATTAGTGGCCGTGCTCGGTCTCGGTGGACTCGGCCACCTCGCCGTGCAATACGCCGCCAAAATGGGCTTCAAAACAGTCAGTATCGCCCGCGGCAAAGACAAAGGCGAGCTGGCGAAAAAACTGGGCGCCTGGAAGTTTATCGACAGCCGGAGCGAGGATCCGGCTGCCGAGCTAGCCAAGCTCGGTGGGGCGAAAGTGATCATCTCCACCGTCACCGCCGAAGATGCCGTTGCTGCTACTCTGGGCGGTCTCGGCACAGCCGGCACGCTCTTTATCCTGGGTGTACCGCAATCTTTGACCGTCAACCCCGGCATGCTCGTTTCGGGCAGCCAGTCGATCAAGGGATGGTATTCCGGTACTTCGATCGATTCGCAAGATACGCTCGACTTCAGCCTTTTGAGCGGTGTGCGTTCGATGAACGAGACCTATCCCCTGGAAAAAGCGGCGGAAGCCTACGACCATATGATGAGCGGTAAGGCGCGTTTTCGCGTCGTGCTGACTACGGGCAATTAGTTCTCAATCCGGCAGCCGGGGCGTAATGCCCCGATCGAGTGGGACATTCAAGACGACGCTGGTGATTGTCTTTTTGACGCCGGCGATCGTGCGCAGCGTGTCGAGGAAGTGGCCGAGAGCGGCCGTGTCAGTGGTGCGCACTTTGAGCAGGACGCACTCTTCGCCGGCGACAGTGTAAAATTCCTCGACCTCCGGAAAGATTGTGAGTGCTTTGCACAAGTCGGAGCAGGATGAGCCCTCGGTGGTCAGGCGGACGAAGGCGCAGAGTTTTAGGCCGAGTTGTGTGGCGTCGATGTCGATGTTGTAGGACTTGATCACGCCGCTCTGTTCCAGCTTCTTCACTCTAGCGTGCACCGATGGCGGCGAGAGATCTAGCTCGACGGCGAGGTCAGAGTACTTTTTTTTAGCGTCTTTTTTCAGTAAGGCTAATAGCTTTTCGTCAATGTGGTCGAGCAATGGGTCACCGTTTGCATTTGTGCCTAATTCTATTCGGAATGCTTGCCTATTAGGCGGTAGCACACTTATGATTATAGTCTGTTAGGTGGTTTTTCCAAATGGTCTAACCATGTTAGGTATTCAGGTGTCCCGTTATGCTTTCAAAACTTACTAAAATCAACCTCAATGCCCACCAGTTGCGCATCCTTTTTGCTTTTGCCGTGATTTATCTGGTCTGGGGCTCTACTTATGTAGCGATCAAGTTTACCCTCGAGTGCATGCCGCCCTTCTTGATGGTGGCCGTGCGCTTCACGATCGCCGGTGCGATCATGTACGTCTGGACGCGTTTGCGTGGCGCTCCGCGCCCGGATAAGTCCCACTATTTGCCTACCGCTGTGCTCGGCACCCTGCTTCTCGTCTTTGGCAGCACTGGTGTTGTCCTGGCCGAGCGCACCGTGTCTTCGGGTGTGGTATCGCTTCTGGTGGCAACCGTACCTGTCTATATTGTCTTATTGCAATGGCTCCGTCCCGGTGGGCTGCATCCGGGCCGCCGTGTCCTTGCTGGTCTTGTCCTTGGTATGCTCGGCCTGGCCCTGCTTCTCAAGCCAGCTAGCTTCGCCACGGCCGGCGGTGGTGTCGATACTTTTGGCGTTATTTGTGTTTTGATCGGCTCGCTCGGCTCGGCTATCGGTGCACTTTACGCGCGTTCGGCTAAGCTGCCTGCCTCGCAACAACTGGCCGCCGGTATGGAGATGCTCTTCGCTGGGCTGATTCTCTTTGTCGTCTCGGCCTGTGCCGGTGAATTCAGCTATTTCCAGCACATCAATGTTTCGCTGAAGTCTGGCCTTGCTCTTCTCTATCTAATCGTCATCGGCTCGATGCTGGCCTATACCGCTTATGGCTGGTTGCTCAAGATGGTCCACCCATCTCATGTTTCAACCTATGCTTATGTCAATCCGGTCGTCGCCGTCTTCCTGGGCTGGTCCCTGGCCGGCGAAGGCATCACTGCCCAGACGATGATTGGCGCGGCTGTAATATTGTCCGCTGTCTTCTTGATATCGCGTACGCCGCAAAAACCGGTCATGCCACTGGCTGTCTGCGCCCTCGCTGAGGATAATCTTGTCGCTGCCGGTGTCACTGCTGGTAACGATTCTAGCCCGCGTCAACTCTGCCAGGCTGATTGATCTAAAATAGCCCAAGATCCAAATGCACTTTTGTATTTTTGGGCTAAAAACGTTTGAAAAAATTGTGGGGCGCCATGGCAGATAAAGTCAAAATACTGTGTTTCGCCGGTAGTTTGCGGAAAGATTCCTTCAACAAAAAGTTGGTCAAAGAGGCCATGGCTCTGGCGGAAGCGGCAGGCGCCGAGGTTACTTATCTCGATCTCAAAGAACATCCGATGCCTATCTATGACGGTGACATCGAGGCGGAAAGCGGCTTGCCCGCAAATGCCGTCAAAATCAAAAAGTTGATGAAAGAATGCGATGCTTTTTTAATTGCTTCGCCCGAGTACAACAGCTCGATTTCGGCCGCTTTGAAAAATGCTATCGACTGGGCCTCTCGTCCAGAGCCTGGCGAAAAGCCCCTGGTTTGTTTCACCGGTAAGGTGGCCGGCGTTATGGCCGCTTCTCCTGGCGCCTTCGGTGGCCTGCGCGGCCTTGTCACGTTGCGCTCGTTGCTAGGCAATATCGGCGTCCTCGTCGCCACCGAACAAATCGCCATCGCCAAAGCGCCTGAAGCGTTCGACGGTGAAGGCAAGCTCACCGACGACAAGAACAAGCAGACAGTGGAACGTATCGTCAAACGTGTGATTCAGATTGCCGCTGGCCTGAAGGCGCTTTAGGCCTGGCGCGATAACAGGTCAGTTAGCAACAAAAAGCCATCCTGTCACCAGATGGCTATTTATCGGGATAGAACCTGTTTCCTGTTTTTTGGCCCGTCAGGACCTGGTCGCCTTAGTAGTGATGTCTGGCGATACGGCGTTCGGCCTTGGCTTCTTGCGAATGCTCGTAGGCTTTACGTGCTTCATGTCTGGCGTGATGAGCGTGCAGGCGAGCCGAAAGGCCGTGGCCGCGATAGGCGGATGATCTGGCTTCAGCGCGCGATTCAGCCGCTTTTTGCGATTCGCGATTGGCTGCGTGCTGGTCGTGTTGCGCCTTTTGCCATTCTGTTTCAGCTGAGGCCGGAGCGACGGCCATGGAAATTAAATTTGGCAGCAGAAAAGCGGCTAAAATAAAGACCCTCGGTACAATTCTCATGAAATTTCTCCTGTCGTGCGACCGTTCAAGATCTTCGCTAAATGCTTTTTACAATGCTTCCTGCAAGGACAGAGCTTCAATGTGTCATAAAGTTCCTGCCGGCGTGAGTTTTGACCTTTTTGGCCAGGTCTCTCGCCATCCATCACCAGCTCTGGCGACAAGGGCAGTTGCCCTGATCGTGCTCTGCGGTTTCGTGCCAGTGCAGGCCAAAAACCTGGAGGCAAAAGTCAAGGTCGAAGTAGGCGGGACTAGTTGGGACCGGCTATTGAACGAAGGCAATGAAGTTTGTCGTCTCGGCAAGTACGACGAGGCGCGCAAACTTTACGAGCAGGCGCTGTCCGAAAGTGAAACCGCCCTTGGTGGCAATAGTCCGACTGTGGCAAAAAATATGATGGCACTGGCGGCGCTTGATAAACAGCAAAAGAAATACGCGTCAGCTGAGGATCTGTATAGAAAAGCCCTGGCGATCAGGCAAAAGTTCTACCATGGCAAACATCCGGATGTCGCTGTCAGCCTGGACTCGCTCGCCGGTGTCTATCGCCTCGAAAAGAAAGATGCCGAGGCCGAAGCGGCCTACAAGCAATCGATTGTTATTATGGACAAGTATTTTGGCGTTAATAGTTTCGCTGCCGGAGCCAATATGGCCGGTCTCGCTGCTTTATACAAAGACGAGAAACGCTACGGCGATGCTGCCGCGCTCTATCAAAAACTAATCGCTCGTACCGAGAAAAAAGACGGACCGCTATCGCCGGTATTGACTCCCAGTCTGAATAGTCTGGCTAATATCTATTGCGCCGAAGGTAAA
This sequence comes from Cyanobacteria bacterium REEB67, assembly GCA_018971775.1. GTDB lineage: Bacteria > Cyanobacteriota > Vampirovibrionia > Obscuribacterales > Obscuribacteraceae > REEB67. Next base: position 42,109 of record JAGXAB010000017.1, read on the forward strand.
ATCGATGAGGCGGAAAAGACAATCAAGCGGGCAATCTCTATCGAAGAAGCCGAGCTGGGGCCGGAGCAATTGCACATGGCCGTGTTGCTCGAGAGCTATAGTGAGATTTTGCGCAAAGCAAAGCGTGATGATGAGGCGTTAAAAATCGAAGCGCGGATTAAGGCCATACGCAGTGCGCCAGTGAAGCCGTGGGTGGCTCCGGAGAGGAAGTGAAGGGACTTATGCTAAAGCAACATGAGTTATAATCCGAAAAATATTATCTCAAGCACTCCTGAGTTACCATGCAAATCTGCGTAGATGGTGACTGTTGCCTGGACGTTCTCCCGCTCTATCACGGCAGTTTACCAATTGTGTACCTAAAACAATTCAATGATCTTGTCAAAGGCATCGCTGCCAGTTCAATTGAGCCTGGTTATGTCGGATCTAGCGAAGTCAGGCGCGTCTGGCTTGATACATTTGTCCATCACCTTGAGGAGAAGGCGTGCCAATGACGTTGTTGAAAAAGGAAATTATTGCCTTTGCCGTAGCAGCCCTGAGTTTGTTTTCCGCAGGCCAAGCTCAGGCAGAATCCGAAGGAAAAATGGTCTTCGCCATCGACGTCATCCGCCACGGCGATCGCGGCCCAATCGTCGATCTCGCCAGTGCTCCGCACAAATGGCCGCAGGGACTCGGGCAATTGACGCCCGAAGGAATGCACCAGGAATATGAGCTGGGCAAAAAATTCCACGATCGCTACATAGTCAAAAACCATCTTTTACCGGAAAAATTTGATGTAGACACAATGTATGTACGTGCCAGCGACGTCGACAGGACTCTTATGAGCGCCGAATGTACCTTGCTTGGCCTCTACCCTATGGGCACTGGACCGACAACGGAAGCGGGCACGGAAGGCGCTCCGGCTCGCTATCAACCGATTCCCATTCATACTCGCCCTCGCGACATGGACGATTTACTTATCCCCGACGCCAATAAAGAAGTGCCCAAAATCTACGAGGAGTACGTCTACAACTCTCCGGAGTGGAAGGAACGTCTCGCTAAAGAGTCAGCAAATTTCGAGCGGTGGGGGAAGCTTGCCGGTTATCCGATTAAGGCTCCGCGCCAGATGTCGGGAACCGGTGACACTGTTTTTATCCGCAAAATTCATCACGTCCCTATGCCCGAGGGTATGACCGATGAAGACGCTAAAGCGATGATTGATTTTGGCGAATGGGTATTCGCCGAAACTTTCAAACCAGCCGAAGTCGGCCAGGTGACCGGTGGCAACTTACTCAAGGTGATTGTCAAGTATCTAGGCGAATGTAGTGCGAACAAGCCCGACGACAAGCTTAAATACGTCCTTTTTTCCGCTCACGACAGTACAATATCGGCCTTGCTCAGCGCTATGAAAGCGCCGGCAAAGTTTCGTCCGCCCTATTCTTCAGACTTGAATATTGCGCTTCTGAAAAGTGAAGAAGGCTATTCGGTTAAGGTAACTCTCAACGATGCACCGGTTGATTTCCCTGGCTCTACAAACGGTGTTAGTTCACTCGAAAAATTCGCCGCACTGGCTCCGGCACATTCGACGCAAAAATCCCAACCTCGTCCGGCGACCGATATCAAATAAATGCATTACCTGTTAGTCGGCATACCAGTATAACGACACTACTTTACCGGAATGGGTCGGCGATCGACAATTGTCCGGCTTTTAGTGAGGTGTCTATGAAAGTTTTTGTTACCGGTGCCAGCGGGTTTATTGGCACAGCTGTTATTAAAGAGTTAGTCGGAGCCGGCCACGAAGTGCTTGGTATGGTGCGCTCAGACGAAGGTGCGGCAAAAGTGGAGAAATTGGGTGTGAAAGCCCATAGAGCCACCCTCGACAATTTGGAAGGTTTGCAGGCTGGTGCTCGTCAGTGCGACGCTGTGATTCACTGCGCTTTCAACCACGATTTTTCAAAATTTGCCGCTAATTGCGCCGAAGACAGAGCGGCTATTCTGGCTCTGGGTGAGGCCATGGTCGGTAAGGACGGTCCTCTGATCGTCACTTCCGGCACCGGATTTCCACTGGACGGTCGTCCGCGCACGGAAGAAGATCCGGCCAATCCAACCACTGTGCAATATCCCCGTGCTTCGGAAGAAGCTGCTGGTATAGTTGCCGAAAAGCACGGCATAAGAACCATCGTCTTGCGTTTGCCGCAGGTACATGACCGTGAGAAATATGGCCTGGTCAGCTATTCCATCGACCTGGCAAAAGCAAAAGGTCTGGTGGCCTATATCGGCGACGGTGAGAATCGCTGGCCGGCAGTGGCTCGCGATGACGCCGCCAGGCTTTATTTGCTGGCGCTTGAAAAAGGTTTGGCTGGAGCTCGGTACAATGCTGTCGCAGAAGAAGGCGTTTCAGCTAAAGAAATTTCAGAATCGATCGGTCGCGGGCTCAACCTGCCCGTCAAATCTATTGCCGCCGACGATGCGCCCGAGTATTTTGGTTGGATGGCGATGTTTGCTGCCCTCCACATGCCAGCCTCCGGTGCTCTCACGCAAAAACGCCTGGGATGGCATCCGACCGGCCCGAGCATGATTGACGATCTCGATCATTCCAAGCTTTTTGCAGCTGCCGTAAAGAGCTGACCGACCTTGTCTCCGGAACTTCATTTCGAATATCCGCCGCCGCGTCCTGCTTAGTGGATTTACGCTGTACGTCTGTCCAGGCCCCAGCTAGTCTACTCCCATGTCTTTTCCACCCCAGGCACAGGTGATTTGTGGACCAAGCTGAAAATACCGGCAAAAGTCAGGCCGCGGCGGCACCCAACGACAATCTACATTCCCAGGCAGTGGATGAACTGTACAAATTTACGGTCGATAACTTCCGTAAGTTGGATCATGATCACGATGGTTTTATCGGCAAGGAAGAGCTGGACGAAACCTTGAAGCAGGGCACTTTCAAAGGCGCCGATCAAGCTAAGGTGTCGGCTTTGCGCAACCACGTCGATGATATTTCAGCTTTGAATGATGACGGCTGGTTCACCAGCTCCAAAGGCATTTCGGCTCAGGATATGGTAAAGCTCGATTATCTCTGGGAAAAGCAGCAGGGCAATGTCGGCTACGCAGAGCGCATTCGTGATTTTGGTGTGGCTAATTTTGACAAGCTCGACTTTGACAAACGCGGTCAGATTCTTGGATACGAAGTTGTTGCCGCTAATGGTGACGGTTGCTACGCTCCGCAAAAGCATGCGATTGTGACGACGATGAGCGCTTATGACCAGTATTCATTTTCATTGCTTCATCGCAATCTGGCCAACATTGGCCACAGTCAGTCCATCCCTGATGGTATCTGGATGTGCAAGCCTTATCAATATACGACTCAATACGGTATCACCAAAGATGAGCTCGGTAATTATCCATCGGCTGTAGCGGGTCGCCCGATGTATGACCTGGTCAATAAGTTGAACGACGACTTGAAGTAATTTAGGCCTTTGCTGTAACCGCTGCGGGTGCATATCCGCAAAACGCGTAAATGGTGTTTGACCACTTACGCTCTTGCAATTTGCTTGGAAGGCAGTATCGCTTGAAGACACACTTTGTTTAAAACACTGATCTGGATTCGAAATTAAATCCCGAGCGAACCGCGGATGTTGTTCAGAAATCCGCCGTTGCCGTTTACATAGGGCGAGCCGTAGCCTCCGGATGCCAGGCCCTGTTGCTGTCTCTGAATTTTGGCCAGTTTATTTTGCAAGCTATTGGCCTGCCAGCTCGACAGATTGCCGTAAGAAAGCTGTTGTTGGATTTGGGCGGCCTGGCCGGCCAGGTTAGAATACTGGGGAGCGACGATGTTGCCGTAGGCGCTGTAGTTGTTGTTGTAGCCTATATTGCTGTTTATGCCGCTGCCGTTGAACATATTGCCTATACCCATACCGTGATGGTGATGGCAGCCGCCGCCATCGCCATCGCCATCGCCGTCCCTGTCATATCTACCGCCAACGTAATTAGAGCCGTAGCCGCTCTGTCCATAATTGTTACTGTAAGCGGCATTGGCGGCCCAGGGATTGTTGTAGCCGGAGGCCAGGGCGGCCTGGGTGGGATTGTAGCTGGCGTTGCCTATGAGCGGATTGTAGGCGCCGCCGAAGACCGGATTACCGGCGGCTGCCTGGTTTTGAGCATAATATTGCATGGCAAGCTGGTTCAACGCTTTATTGTTATTGTTGTTCGCCAGTGCCGGCGAGAGAGAGGTCATTGCTAGAGCCACGGCCACCAGTCCAAGTGTGGTGATTGATTTGATGTTCATGATTTTAAACTTTAACCTCTGGGTTGTTGATGCCGTGGCTCTAATATCGATCTTCTATGTGTGCATCAGGTGAAGAAATTAGCGGTGCCAATATCTGTGGAAGCAACCTAAATTGCGGTTGTAGATACCTGTGTTGTAAAGGTTGTTGTAACCATAGTTGGTGGCATAGCTTCCGGCCGGCAGGGCGCCTGCAGACCATGGGGTAGGACCGTTGCCGTAGACGGCAGCAGCTGCAGCGTAGGGATTGGCGTTGTAACCATAACCGCCGCTGAGAGCCGGATTGTAACCATAAGCATGAGCGCCGAGGGCCTGGTTCTGTGCATACATTTGCATGGCCATAGCGTTCAGAGCTTGATTGTTGTTGGCGAGGGCTGGGGCGACGGAGGTCACAGCGAGGGCAACGGCTACCATACTGCGGATAGCGATAGTTTTGACGTTCATGGTGTTAACCTCCTCATTGGAGGGGGGTTGACCCCCTCCGAGTTTATTCAGTTGGTTGGGATTAGAACAGGGATAGGGATACCTTTGGGCTGGACTTGGTTAGCCGATTTTGCCGCCGCGTTCGCGACTGCCTTCACGGCCACCTTCACGACCCATGCCTCTGTGATGACCGTGGTGTCCCCAGGCGCCTTCGGCGTGCATCTTGGCGAACTGAGCCCGTTGTTCGGGGGTGAAGACATCCGACGAGGCAAGCATCATATTCAGCCTTTGATTGGAGAGGTCATCTTTCAAGCCGTTGATTTTGTTCTGTAGAGCGAGGGCAGCTTGTTTGTCGATAGTGGGCTGGCCAAAGACTCGGCGGAGTTCGTTGTGGGCTACTTCAAGCTCGGCTTTTTTACTGGCCGTGCTCAGTGTGTACTGGTCGCGCAGGCTGCCAAGTTTTTCGCGTTGTTCAGGTGTCAGTTGCAGTTTGCTGTCGAAGCCGCATTTGTTGGCGCAGGCCTGGCCGCCGTCTTTAGGGAGTGAAGCGGTCACGGTCGTATCGGCGAAGGCTGGCAAGGTGCTGAGTAACATGCTGGTGATAACGATAGGTCGTATAAATTTCATTATTTTAGTCTCCAGAATTTTTGGTTTGATTTACGGTTCTTACTTTTGAATCTTTCATCGCACCCCTTACATTGAGTTAGACGCAAGTCGAGCCGGAATGGTTCAATGAAATAGATTAGACGTTTATCATAATAAAAAGAAGAATCCGATTGTGTGGGTATTGTGAGGTTTAATAGGTTGGTTTACTGATCATTTATAGGGCGCATGATTGTATGCTGTCCTCGGGAGCCCGGCCCCCTCTGGCTAGTGGGGCATCAGGCGCAGCGTGGAGGTCACCGTGTCAGAGCAAAAAAAATCTACTTCCGGTCTACCTATTAATAGAATCAGCGCAAATAGAAGCAGCGCAAATAGAAGCGATTCTAATAGAAGTGATTCGAGCGCTGAGCCATCCGCTGTTGAATCGGGCTCGTCGCTTGTGTCGCTACCGCCGGAAATGCGGCGCAATATAGCTTCCTTGCTCAGTCGCAATGCCAGGTATCTACGCGAGGACCTTGCCGTGGCGCTCGAACCGCTCCAACTGAGTGTGCACGAGTATGCCATCATGCGCATCGTCGAGAGCGGCCAGGCGGAAACACAGCAGGCTGTGGCGGCTCGTTATGGTATCGATCGCAGCACGATGGTGGAGATTGCCGATAAGCTTGAACGGCGTGAGCTCCTATCGCGTGTCAAAAATCCGCAGGATAGACGTAGTTACAATCTCTTGCTCAGCCCTAAAGGGCGCAAAACATTGACGAGGGCTAAAAGGATCGCTGAAGCATTCTACAAAAAGTTTTTGCAACCCCTGAGCGAGGCAGAAAGCATAATGATCTACGAGTCTCTGGCCAAGCTGATTGCGGCAAGAGACTCGTAGATCATCTTTTTAAATTTGTGGACGAATCCAATTTTACTTATGGTCTCTTGTGCTGCTGCTCCCAGGGTTGACGAGGATCTGGCTGCGGTGCGGCGGCAGGACGGGGGGGCGGTGGAGGGGCTTCGCGATGCTGAGGCTGGGGCGTACGCTGTTGCTGCAGCTCCTGTTGTCTTACTTGCATTTCGTGCTGACGCTGCTGATCTAGTTGCTGTTGTTGTTGCTGTTGTCTTACCTGCATTTCGTGCTGACGCTGCTGATCTAGTTGCTGTTGTTGTTGCTGTTGTCTTACTTGCATTTCGTGCTGGCGTTGCTGATCTTGCTGGATCTGCTGCGGATTTGGTCGTCCGAGATTCTGATTTTCAGCGGGGCGATTGAACTGGCCCTGGCCAGCATGGGGCAGGCGCTGACGACCGTCGTAAGCCGGTACGGACGGCGCTGCTGGTGCTACCGGGGCAATGCGACCGAGATTTTGCATACGTGGATCGTAGATTGGCTGCGGCGCACCGATGGGAGCCGGTCCATGTGGACGCTGATCACCGCCTTGATAATAGGGTCTGGCGCCACTTCCACCATTGTTTACTCTTTGATTATTGATGTTCGTTTCGTTTATCGTCGTGTTACTGACTCGATTAGTGGTTATATAAGTATTGGTCTGGTTCCAGCTGTTCTGATGCCAATCCTGGTTTTGAAATTGATCGCGGTAGCCCTGGTCTTGCCAGTTACGACGGAAATCGTCACGATGGTCGTTCCAGTCGTTTTCGCGATATCTCTCACGTTCCTGCCAGCCGCGATAACGGTCGTCATCGAAGTCATAGCCTCGTCTCTGGCCCCAGAGTAGATCGCCGACGATGATACCAGCGACGGCGGCAAGGGGATCGACGCGATAGCCGTTGTCGTAACCGACTTGACCATCCGGAGCACAATAGGCTTGATTGGTTTGCATCTCAGCAATTTGTTCGACACCATCGGGAGTGGCCATGGTGACATTGCGGAAGCCACTGTCGCAGCCATTTTGGGTCAATTCTACCTGGATCTGTAAGTCGCCTAATCCACCGACGAACTCATCGTCTTTCGTTTTTCTGACTAGATCGGCAGCTGCTCTTGGATCAAGCTGCTGCAACTGATCGCGCATCTCGTCAGCCGCGGCATGCGGATCGTTGACCATGATGCGACTGAGACGGTCGGATTCGCGGTCTGTGTAATCGTCCATTGGGCCCATTTATCTTCTTCACTCCGAGTCGGGGGTGGGTGATAGTCACATCTTAGTCATGTATATGCCCTAAGGTAATGAGGATTCTACGTAAGCCACTTGACCACAGTTTTTTTGATTTAATCGGTAAAACCCTTAATTGAAAAGGGTCTTAGGGCCTATTTGTACGACCGTTCGACGAAAATAAAATCGCTATTTAATCGTTTTTGTATGGGCAGTGGGGGGCAATAATGCGGCGTCGCCATTGTTTACCAAAAAGTGATGAAGCGATGCTTTTGCGTCGAAGCCATCGTTCAATTTATCGCTTATTTTGAAAGGTGCCACCAGCTTTGGTTGGCTGCGGATTGTGCCGTTTTTATCGGCAGCGCCTTCGATGAGCATCAAATCGTCGACCGAGACGAGCGGACCAATCTTGATCCAGCTTGTCGCATCGTGGCGATGTCGTACATATTGAATCTGTTTGTCGGCTTTGTTGATCACGACCTCGATATCGTTGACATCGAAGTTGACGTGAAAGGCATTTTTAGAATTGCCGGACATCGTGGAGTCGATAAAATAACTGATTTGATCTGCCGATTGCGTGGATGAAACTGCGGGGAAACGCATCAGATGCCAGATTGCGCCTGTACCGTCTCGCTGGCAGCCAAAGCTATCGGTATGGCGGCTCAGATATGAAGCTGTTTCGCCGATACGTCCATCGGTCCTGCTGGTGAAAGAGGCATTTTCCGTTTGCCAGGTGCCGGCTAACCAGCTTGGGATAGGCATCCAGAAGACTTCGGTGTTCTGCTGCGGCAATAGATTGTCCGACCATTTTGTCCCCTGTTGCAAGCGCGGGGCAATTGTATTTTTCCATTCGGCAAGCGGTAAGCGGTCGCTTGGTGTCCAGCTTTCATCGATACCACCCTCGAGCGGTTTGCTCGTCTGAGCATGAGTGCTGTCGCTGTCATGGCCGCAAAAAAACAGGAAAGCAATGGCAAAACAGAGCGTAAAAAATACTTTGACGCTGGCAGGGCGTTTGAATATTTGTCTGATAAGGCGCGGCATCTTGCAAAAAGTATACCGTCTGCGCGAAAAAAGGCGGAACCTTGTAGTGGATCGGCAATGAGACGGGTGGTCGAGCTCGCTATAGAAAGGTAACAAAGTGGTTGGTCGACGTCAGCAGCGGGAATACGAGATTTGCCATGATAGATTTCAATAGACGAAAATAAGAGTGGTCAGTACACCCGCCAACGGATGAAGGCAGAGCCATTAGCAGCAATTATGCCAATACAGACTTTTTTGTCGCCCTGGCCGGTATAGCGATAGCCGGGCTAGTGGTTTTCAGCGTCACGCGGGAGGAAGCGTTTTTTGCTCCGAAAAAAAGTCCGGCCGAAATCGAGGCTAAAAAACATGCTGTTGCCGCCAAAGTAAAAAATGGCGGCTTGCCGCTCGGAGATCCGAGTTTGCCTGCCAATGTCAATCAGGCCTTTGATGCCTTTACCAGAGCCAATCAGGCCATCACCGACAACAATCCAAAAGAGGCGATTGAGCTCTTTAAAAAAGCTTGCGAGTTGGATCCGATTCGCAAAATTTATTGGGCCTCGCTGGGCAGCGCTTATAACAATGCCGGTGATCAGGAATCGGCCAGTAAAGCCTATCTGGAAGTCTATCAGCGCGATGTTTATGACCTTTTCAATCTGACCAGTCTCGGCTATGCCTCGCAAGTCCTGCGCGACGATCGCGCTGCACGTCGTTATTATCTGATGGCGCTAACCGTGCGACCTGATGCGCCCGATGCCTGGCAAGAAATGTTCAATGTCTTGCACGGCATGAACCTTGATCGTTTTTATCAACCGGTGCAAGAGATGATCCAGTCGCCTGAAAGCATCGAAAATATCGACCTTGTCTATAAGATCAACCAGACCGCTCTTGATGATGATCCAAATGACTATTATTGTCTGGTCAACAGGGCGATGATGAAAATTAGAGCCTTGCGTTTAGTCGATGCTCAAGAAGACGTAACGAGGGCGCTCAAGCTACAGCCGCAGGGTCCGGGTGCGCTACTCGCCCAGGCCGATATCTATAACAAGGCCGGTCAAACCGAAAAGGCCATGGCTGCTTACCGGTCCATTCTTCAATTCAGTCCCCAACCGGTCGCCTACGCTGAGCTCGGCGAGCTCGAAATGCAACTTGGCCAGACCGATAAGGCCCTGCATGATTTTGGCAAAGCGACGGAGCTGGGCAACGATAAACCGTCCTGGCTGGATACGTATAACAAATTGCGCGATATGAACGCCAAGCGTATCGACGCAGAAGCCGCGGCCAAGGCTACGGCCGCCAAGGGGTCGGCCAAGCCTAATCCTTTGCCGGCTCCTTTGCCGGCTCTGGACAGCATTGTCAAAGCAACCGCGGATGCCGATGCCAAAGCGACCGTGAAGGCGGGTCCTTAGCGTACCGGGTGTGTCTGGTGAGAAATGAGCAGCTCGAGGACCTTTTCTGGAGTGGAAGCTTCCAGAATGAGGGCTCGCAAGCCTTCGTTCAAAAAGCCTTGATCTACAACATGGTCAAAAAAGTCCAGCAGAGAATCGAAATAACCGAGAGCGTTCAGTATACCGATTGGCTTATTGTGCAGTTTTAACTGCGCCCAGGTGAGGATTTCGCAAAATTCGTCGAGGGTGCCATAGCCACCCGGCAGGGCGATAAAGCCATCGGAAAGGTCGGCCATGAGCGCTTTACGCTCGTGCATTGATTGGACGAAATGGGTTTGTGTCAGGCGGGTATGGGCGACTTCGCGCTCGGCCAGAAATTTCGGAATGACACCGATAACCTGACCGCCGGCGTCGAGGGCGGCGTCGGCGATGATGCCCATTAATCCGACGTTGCCTCCACCGTAGACCAGGGTAATCCCTTTTTGGGCGATAGCGCGTCCCATGTCCCGGGCGATTTCCTGGTGCGTAACATTGTTACCGGGGGAAGCGCCGCAAAATACGGCAATGGCGTTCACTTAGCAAGACCTCACTTGGCAATGCGCAAGAGTTCAACTATATTTCTTGCAATGCACATTATAGATACATCTTTGAGCGAGCAGAGTAAGCTCTTTGAAAAGCTTTTGTCAGAAGCTTTACAGAGGGGCCCTGACTATTCCGCCCTGGTCGGCCCTACGCTGGCGCAACTGCATCAACCTTGCTCCGCCCTGGTAATGCGACCATCCGCCGAACTGGTAGCTAAATTGGCCGCCTGTACCGCTCAGATGGAGATATTTTTCCCCGGCCAGCTCTTCTATGGCCGGTCCAATATTCATATGACCGTCAGTGCTCTGCCCAAGCTCGTTACAGGCAGTCAACTGCATAACCACCTTGGTCGCAGTCTTGCGTCTCACGTCGGTGCGTTGAAGCCACTGGCCATGCCGGTTGTCGGTCTTGGTATCATCGGCAGTGCAATTGTCTTCAAGGCCTTTGACAGTGAAGGACAGCTTGGAAAGCTGGTCCGCTACCTCGTGGCTGACCTGGAGGAAGAAGGATTTTCCATGACCGGTATGGCCGGCTTCCACACCAAAATCTTCTGGCTGACCGCGGCTCGCTTACTCAAGCCGCCTTCCGCTGAATTGCTTGACTATGTCCTCCAGCACTCGGAGCAGGACTTTGGTCTGGCGCGTTTTGACGCTATTGACCTGGTTTCGACCGATTCGCTTTTTAGTGAAATGGCAACCAGTGTCGTCAAAAAATATAATCTGGCCGACTATTTTTAAGCCGAGCTGACTTATTTCTCGCTCGTATCGAGGCTGATCATCAGCGTACCGTCCCTACTTGATACGACGCGCATTCTGGTCAGATCATGGACAACAAAATCAGCGGCGCTGATATCGTGGTCGGCGCGGCTGAAGCCGATGGCGATCACACGTGCGCCGGCGGCTTTCCCGGCTTTGATGCCGGCTGGGGAATCCTCGAGCACTATGCAGTCTGCCGGATCTATACCCAGTCCCTGCGCTGCTTTCAAGTAACATTGCGGATCCGGCTTGCCGGCGGTGACATCGTCGGCGGTGACAAAAACGGTCGGTCTGGGTAGACCGACATGACCGAGTCGGTGATTGGCCAGGCGTCTCGAGCCGGAAGTGACTATTGCCCAGTGAGCTTTGGGCAAGCTGTTCAGGAATGTTTTCGCTCCGGCGATTTCCACCAGGTCGGTGGTGACGCTGCATTCCAGATCTTCCAGGGCTTTCATTTCGGTAGCGAGATCGAGATGTGGCACGAGCAATTTTAAGCTGTCGGCAGTGCGCATGCCGTGTGCGCTTTTCTTAATCCAGTCGATGTCGAGTGCATGGTCGGTGGCCCAGGCTTCCCAGGCATAATCGACACATTTGAGCGAGTCGATCAGCGTACCGTCCAGGTCGCTCAATATGGCCCGGCAGTTGATTTGAATGGTTGACATACTATAGGGAGCCCAAGTCTGTGGAGGCCGAACACTTTAGCGCCCTGCTGTGAATTATTCAAGGTAATCGTTAAGTTGTAGTCAGGCTTGATTTTTTTCTCTGGCGGCAAACCAGATTAAAGACAGCCAGCCGATGGCGTAAAAAATAATGGCCGTCATAAACGAACAACTGATGCCAAAAGTTTGAGTAATGATTACCGACCCGACTGAGGCGCAGACCGAGGTGGCACCGTTCAGGCCCCAGAGCCAGGGGCCAATCTCGGGCGAGCGGCGCAGGGCCAGACGCATGCCGATTGGAAAGGCCGTGCCCATCAGCCAGCCGATTGGGAAGAGAATGCCCACCGAAACGGCGATGCGCTCGACTGTATCGCAGGCCTGAAACATTGTGATTGCTGAGGGCGTGAGCCAGCCGAAGAGGACGAGCACGACCATGAGAACAAGTATGACGAGCGGCGCTGTCCTGGTCAGGCTTGTGTCTTTGAGCCAGTTGGTGGAAAAGCTGCCCAGGGCGCTCGCGGTGAGCAGGGTGAAGAGAACAGCGGCCAGTGAATAAATGGGATGACCAAGGAAAACCGAGAGGCGCTGTATTTGCGAAATCTCGATGAGCATGAAGCCGATGCCGATGCAGCAAAAATAGACGAGCATCGGGGCTGCGTCTTTTAGAGATAAAGCCGTTATCGATGGAGAGTTTGCGCCTCGTTGGCGACGCAGAGTCAGCACCAGGGGCAGTATCACGCAGGTGGCCGTCAAGATCAGAACGATGATGAAAAGAGAGACCAGTGTGCAGGTGGCCACCATGTTGAAAGAGTTTTCGGAGCGACCATAGAGGAAAGAGAGGTTTTGCCAGTCGCGCAGGCGGGCCATCTGAAAAAAGAAGGGGCTGTCGTCGGTGGGCGGGGTGAGGCGTGCTGGTATGGTGCTCAGAAAAGCCTCATTATCGCAGTTGGCGATGATTTTGGGCAGGAGTGGATCGCTTGCCTGGAGCGGGTCTAGCACGACTTCAAATTGCAAGCGTTCGGCGTTTCTGCGGACGTTTTCTATATCAGCTGTCGAAAAAGCGCTCGGGCTGACCATCAAGTTGCCAACAGCGCGGAAGTTTTCCTCCGATCCGTCCAGCTTATTGCTGCGCACTACGATCATATTTTTGCGCGGATCGCTGACGCCCATTTTTTTCAAAGCCTCGGCTGCCAGGCAAACGATCTTATCGATTTCATATTGATGTTCGGCCGGGTACCAGCGGCAGCAGGAGACTACTCCCTGTGGGCTCAAGTGTTCCAGATAGATGCGCCATGCTTCCATGGTATAGAGTGAATTTTCGGTAAGGGCGTAGGCACCGGCGGAGGTGGCAGCCCAGGTGTCGATCAAGGTGATTTGAATGATGTCGAACTTTTCTTTACTGCGGGCAATAAAACTGCGCGCCTCGTCGTTGACCAGGTTGACGTGCGGATTTTTATCGATGTGACCTGTGTAGTCGGCAAATTTATTGCGCAGAACGTCGCAAATTATGTCGTTTATTTCGACGCCGGTGACGGACTTCTGGTCGAAAGTGAGGGCGGAGAGGATGTCGATGCCGCCACCGACGCCGATCACCAGAACGTTGGCATGGGGGCGAAGGATGTGCGCCATCGAGGCGACCAGATCGCGCAGATAAGACATCTTGCTGATGTCGCCGTCGTTTCGGAAAAGCACGGTGCCGGCCAGATTATCGATGTCCAGGAACAGCGAGCGCACCTTTATATTTTGATCGGCTGTTTTAGAGAGACCGGTGAGTTTGACCGGATAAGGTTCGTCCGGATTGCCGTAGACCCTGATGCGCGAGAAGGAATTCCACTTTTCGTAGAGCAGGGCTTGCTCTTCCAAACCTTTAACCCAGCGCAATTTCATCAAATGATATTGCATATTGATTGGCAGGAATGCAGCCGTCAAAACGGTGGTGACAATAGCTGTTGTGAAAAGTCGGCGGCTGTCTTTGATGCAATCAAAGGCAAAGAAGAGAGCGCCGACGCAGGCTAGAAAGGCAACGACGATGACGGCGCTGATGCCGTCCACAGACTTTAATAAGAGCAAAAGCGCGATGCAACCGATCGCCGCACCGCAGAGATCGGCTGCATAGAGTTTGCTGACGGCCTGGGGAAATCGTGTCAGAGCCAGACAGATACAGATGCCGCTAAAAATGAAGGGCAGCGAAATAATCAGGTAGGTGGCGGCCAGCGAGAGTATGCCGATCCAGGAAATATAAGGAACAAAACGGATGCACAAATGCAACCAGAAGCTGAGCAAAAGGCTGGCGGCGAAAATCAGGGCGCTTGCGGCCAGATGTTTTTGCGTTTTTTCGGGTTTGAAAATATCGGGTAGCAAGTAGACCGCGAGCGAACCTACGGTCATGCCGAACATGGCGATCGAAACGGCCATGAAGGCGAAGTGATACCACATCGTGACGCTGAAGATGCGAACGAGCAAAAGCTCGAACATCAGCGAAGCCAGGGCGACAAAAAAGAGGCCGATGAATGTGTTGCGAGATGCCATGCTGGAGTTTGCCTTGCTGGTAAATTGTGGACCGGGCCATTATAGCCCGCCTGCTATTCAGGTTCATTCAGTCCGATTCAGTCCTTTGTGCGCCTGGGCACCGCCGGCGTCTTTCTATTAAATGCAGTAGTATAAATTTCAAAAAAAGCAAAGATAGTGTAGCCAGGTGGACCACCGGGGCAGCTTCGCAGTGCTTTCCGCACTTTGAAACAAACCCCGGGGTCCTCTTTACTCGTACTATTTCTACTTTGCTCTTACTCTTAAATCAGTTCACCCTCGGTCGAGGCGCTCGAGTCAGGCGCTCTTGCCCGGCTTGACGAACAGCGCTTCGATCAAATCGGCGTAACGCTTGGTCACTTCGTTCGGACGGACCTTCTGACTGGCGGTGAGCAGGCCGTTTTCGACGGTGGCGGCGTCTTTGATGATCACCGTCTTTTTGACCGTTTCCCAGTGTTCAAGCGACGCGTTGGCTTCCTTGACGGCGGCGTCGACGGCGGCCTTGACCAGGTCGTTGCCGGCATAGAAGGCCTGCAGGGCGTCGGCATTGCCGTTCAGCTCGGCCGGGATGGTGACGCCGTTTTCCTTGATGATCTCACGGGCGGCAATCGGATTGACGAAGACCACCGCGGCGATGAAGGGCTTGCCGTCACCGACCGGTACGACGGCCTGAATGATGGCCGAGTTGTCGAAGGCCTTTTCGATTTTCTCGGGAGCGACGTACTTGCCGCCGTCCGTCTTGAAGAGACGCTTGGCGCGACCGGTGATGTGCAGGCGGCCATTGGTGTCGATGAAGCCGAGGTCGCCGGTTTTGAACCAGCCGTCGGCGGTGAAGGAGGCCTTGTTGTCTTCGGGCAGATTCCAGTAACCGGGCGAGACGACGCCGCCGGCGAGATAGATTTCGCCACTGCCACTGGTGTCACCTTCGGCCGGCACGATACGCACCTGGCAGCCGTCGATCACCTTGCCGACCGTGCCGATTTCGCACTGGCCGGGCTGATTGGCGATGATCGCACCGGAGGTTTCGGTCAGACCGTAGCCTTCGATGATTTCCAGACCGACGCTCTTGAAAAACTTGAGCACATCGGGGGAAATGGCCGCGCCGCCGGAGCCGAGGATGCGCAGACGACCGCCGAGGCCGTTGCGGACCGTGCGGAAGACGAGCTTGTCGGCCACCCAGTGCTTGAAGCCGGTTTCCTTCTGGGCGAAGGCCCACTTGATCAGCTTGGCCTTGAAGCCTTTGGCGCTGTCGAGTTGCGACTGGATCTTGTCCTTCATGCGACGCCAGACGAGCGGCACACCGAGGACGATGGTCGGATGCAGCTCGGGGAGCACCTTGCCGACTTCCTCGACCTTGCAGAAGGCGACAGTGACGCCGTTCCAGAGGCAGATGCCCATGCCGTTGATGTTCTCGTAGCAGTGGGCGAGCGGCAGGTAGGAGAGATAGAGGTCTTCGTCGCCGAAGTTGAAGCCATGCTGGTAGACGGCCTCGCAGGAAGCGGCGACATTGCCGTGGGTGATGACGACGCCCTTGGGCACGCCACTCGACCCGGAGGTGTAGATCAGCTTGGCCATGTCGCTGCGGCGCACGCCTTTGGCAGCCACGCCGGCAGCGGTCGCTTCCATGAAGGGGAAAGCGTCATCGGCCTGGGCGACCATCAGGTCGAAAATGCGACTGGCATCGGGCTTGATGGCGATTATCGGGTCAACGCCGTCGACATAGTCGACGCCGGTCTTGTTGCCCTTGACGCGAAACTGATAGTCCGGCGAATCGGCGGTTAAGTCGTCGAAGAGCAGGGCGGTGATGCCTTCGACATCCTTGGCTTTGGCCTTCTGGCTTTCGCTGTCGGCGATGAGCAGTCGGGCACCGGCGTTCTGGGCGACGTAGACGACTTGATCGGCGCCGTTGTTCGGATAGATCGGCACCGAGATGGCGCCCAGCGTCTGGATGGCGAGGTCGGTCCATACCCATTCCGGGCAGTTCCAGGCGAGCAGTGCGACGCGATCTCCGTTCGAGACGCCTAGGGCGATCAGGCGAGCGGCGATGGCGGCGACGATGCGCCCGGCGTGATTCCAGGTGATGTTGCTATAGGCGGGCGCTTCGATGACGACGCTGGCGCCGTGATAACCGGCGGCCATGGCATGGATGATCGGCTTGTGCGGATTGGGATTCTTGACCTTGACCGCGGTGGCGTCTGGCTTGTCGGCGACATGCGACCAGAAGCGGTTGATCAGAATCGGTTGACCGTTTTTCAGAGATTTGGCCATTTGTTACTCCAGATGTTTGAGATTGAGGCAAACGAGAGCTCTCGCGAGGCAGGCAGCGCGAGGGTTTATGGGGGTAAATTCGACGAGCGGCACCGCTTGCAATGACAGTCCTGGGGGCAGGTGCTGGGTCAGAGAGTGGGGTGCGCGATGAAAACGGGGTGGGTTTTTTTAGAGAGACTTTTTGCTTTAAACGAAGAGGGTGATAGAGGACTCTGACCCTAGGCAAGTTGAGATAGTGATCTCAAGATTCGCGAAAGCTTATTAGAGAAAAGATATCTTGGAAACCGGCGCGACCCCGGTCCTTGAATTTCACAGCCGCTGAAAAACAGGCAAAAGTCATTTTGGTGTCAAGGGAAGCCAAGGTGTACTAGGTGTGCAATTCGTAGGCATGTACGCTTTCTCGCCGCCCTGGCGTCGCTCGCGCAACCGCGATGGCGTTCGCATACACCTGTTTGTAAAGAGGTGGTTTGTGAAGAGGCATTAAAACAATTGTCATGATTGCTTAACCTAAAACTCTCTAGAGCCAGTTGTTTGCGTACAGAGCCACTTCTTAATATCTCTAAGCAACTCAATTTCTTTTTTCTCGAGATTCACCAAACACCTTTCTTTCACACGCCCCCCCCTTACGCATCTTGAAACTCCGCTGGTCGCTTAATTGCGCCCAAGTCTAGTTACGGAGTTCGAGATCGGCGCCCCCTCAGGGTTGCTAAAGCTCACGGAGCTTAAAATGAGTGACAACACTATAAATCCGCGGGCTGACCTGGGTCAGCCGGCGGACCTTCACCTGCTTATCTCCAGCGGCGGCTCCAGGGCGATTCTGGCCGGTGCCGGAACCATCCTCCTCTGCGACCACGCTGGTATCAAATCCTGGAAGTCTATCGGCGGCATCAGCGGCGGCTCTTTGCCGACTGTTCTGCATGCGGCCGGTTATGACGCCAGGACCTCCGTTAAGATTGCCCTCGACGTCGACTTTTCCAGTCTGCTCACTCGTCGCGGTAGCATTCTCAAAATTCTTTTCGCTTACATGATGCAGAGTCGCTACGAGCAGACCCGTCCAAAGAAGGGCGTACTCAGCAGCGAAAAAGTCGGCACCTTCGTCGAGACTCAAGTTGCCGCCGCCGGCAATGCCGCCTGGCCGACGCTCTACTGGACGCAGGCCGGCGTCGAGGATGGACAACTCGTCTTCACCTCGACCGGCATCCATCACATCAAGCGCACCGGCTCTTATCGCCAGTTGATGAGCGAACCCGGTCCCCTCGGTGTCGCCGTTCGCGGTAGTTGTGCCGTGCCCGGCATCATCGACGCGGTGCCGGTACAGATCGGCAAGGACGAATTCTGGCTGCACGACGGCGTACTTTCTCCCGAAGGTCGCACGCCAGTCAGTGTCCCCGAGCGTTTCTACGGTGCCAAGCCCGAGCAGATAATCGTTTGCGATGTCGGCGAGAGCGACGGCTCACGTACGATCAAGCCGAGCAAGGCCAAGCTTTTCTGGCGCTGGTTTTGCGGCAAGCTCTGCGTGCCCGAGTACTATCCACCGCCGCTCGACGAGAAAGACGGCTACATCATCTGCGAGCCGACTGTCACCAACTTCAAATCGCTGCAGTTCACGCTGACGCGTGATCAAAAGTGGCAGGCGGTCATGTCCGGCTATATGGGCGCGGCCGCTGCTCTCGAAAGGGCGCATCTCCTCAGTGGTGACGCACTCGTCGCCTCCCGGGAGATCTGTGCCAAGTTTCAGGACATTGTTGCTGATTGTGAGGCTCGCAAAAAGTCGGTCAAGGCCGGCGAACTCACCGAGCGCACCGAGGCCCTGCTCAGCTCTTACGGGCTCTGGGCCCGGTCGTAAGCGTTTCGCGCTTTCGCTTTACCTGGCACTATCCGCCCCTCCTTTCGCCTAGTAATTTCTACAGAACAAACTGCCCTTGGCAGGCGAGCACCGGACCGGGAATAAACCGGATACAAAATAGATAGTGGCAAAGTGTTGTCATCTATCATCCGGTGCTCGAAAATAAATCAAGAATCCACGGAGAAGCTCATGAAATCCGGTAACAAAATCTTTCTGCTCTCTGGTAGTCGCACGCCGATTGGCTCTTTTGGTAAGAGTCTCAGGTCGGTGACGGTCGATAAATTGGCCGGTCACGTGATGGTCAATGCCATCCGCCGCGCCGGCATCGATGCCAACCAGGTCGACGGTATCATCCTCGGCCATGGTTACCAGAGTTCCTATACGCCCAATACGGCGCGTTTCTCTCAACTCGAGGCTGGCTTGCCCGCCTCCATTCCCGCTATGACGGTGCAACGCCAGTGCGGCTCCGGCATGGAAGCGGTCAATCTGGCCATGCGTCAGATTGCCCTCGGCGATGCTGAAATCATGCTGGCCGGCGGCGCCGAGTCGATGTCCACCATTCCCTACATGCTGCCTGGTTCGGCGCGCTGGAACGGCTTCATCGCCAATCGCGTCAAAATCGCCAAGATGGGACCGCGGCCCACTCCTTTCGCGCTGCTGGACAACGGCCTGGCGCCGACCAAGCTGCTCAAGGACATGCGCTCGATCTACATGGCCGGCACCGCGCAGTGCCTCTCGGATGCTTACGTGATTTCGCGTGAAGCGGCCGATGAGTATGCTCTGCGTTCGCAGACCCTGGCCAACAAGGCGATCAGCTCCGGTCGTTTCGATGTCGAAATCGACCCGATCGCCGTCCCCGGCCGCGGCTTCTTCAGCCGTGACGAGCATGCCCGCAAGACCAGCGCCGAAGCCCTCAAGGGCCTCGGTCCGGTGCTTGGCACGCGCGTGATCACGGCCGGCAACAGTTCCGGTATCAATGACGGTGCCTGCGCCCTTGTCTTGGCCTCCGAGGCCAAGGCCAAGGAGCTTGGCGCCACCCCGCTCGCCGAGCTGGTCGACAGCGTCTCTGTGGGAGTCACCCCGGAGCAGATGGGCATCGGCCCGGTCGAAGCAATCAAGGCGTTGCTCAAGCGCAACGACTTGACCCTCGACGATATCGATCTGATCGAGCTGAATGAAGCCTTCGCCGCCCAGTATCTGAGCTGCGAGAAACTTCTTGGTCTCAATCGAGACAAGGTCAACGTCAATGGCGGCGCCATCGCCCTCGGTCACCCGATCGGCATGTCTGGAGCTCGCCTGATTCTGACGCTCGCGCACGAGCTCAAGCTGCGCGGCAAGCGCTACGGCATTGCTGCACTGTGCATCGGCGGCGGTATGGGTATTGCTACCCTGATCCGCAATCCCGATGTCGCTTAAGCTGGCGTGAACACTCCTTTTTTCTAAAAACCCAAAACCAAGAGGAATATCATGGCTAGTATCATTCAGATGTCGATGTTGGACGGCGGCATTGCGCTCGTCACCATCGACACCCCCAACAGCAAACAAAACGTCCTGTCCGAAACCTTCTTCGCCGAGCTCGTCTCCACCCTCGATGCGGTGGAAGCTCGCAAGGACATCAACGGACTGATCTTCGTCTCCGGCAAGGAAGACAGTTTCTTCGCCGGCGCCGACGTCAAACAAATTCGCGAGTTGCAGCAGCAGCCCGGCCACATGATCTACGAAGCCTCCAATAAGGGTCGTTCGATCGTCAACCGCATCGCCAGGCTCCCCTTCCCGACCGTCGCCGCCATCAGCGGCAACTGTCTCGGCGGTGGTCTGGAGCTGGCTCTGGCCTGCAAGTATCGTCTCGCCTCGAACAATCCGCGCACGCAGCTCGGCCTGCCCGAAACCCAGCTCGGCTTCTTGCCTGGTTGGGGCGGCACCGTTCGCCTGCCCAAGTTGATCGGTCTGCAGCAGGGTTTCACCCTGATTTCGACCGGCAGCAAGGTCGATGCCCGCAAGGCCTGGAAGCTCGGTCTGGTCGACGAAGTCGTCGCTCCGGCCGACCTGGTCAAGCGCGCCAGCGAGCTGATTCGCGTCGGCGGCGCCAAGCGCTTTGCCAAGCCCTTTAAGGTGGTTGCCACCGAGAAGCTGCTCGAGAGCAGGGCCGGCCGCGCCATCTTCGCCAAGATGGCTACGAAGCAGGTGATGGCTGCCACCAAGGGAAAGTATCCCGCTCCGCTCAAGGCTCTCAAGGTCATCCTGGCCAACTGGGATCTGCCCGAAGACAAGGCTTTCGAAGCTGAAGGCCGTGCTTTTGCCGAGCTGGCCGTCACCCCGGTCTCCAAAGCTCTGGTCGGCATCTTCTTCGCCGATACTGAGTCCAAGAAGATGCCCGAAGGTGTCAAACCGACCATCGACGTCAAAAACGTCGGTGTGCTCGGTGCCGGCGTCATGGGTGCGGGTATCGCTCAGGCGGCTGCCTATGCCGGTTATAAGGTCGTCCTCAAGGACGTCGAGCAGGGTGCCCTCGATAAGGGTATGGCCAACATCAAGGCGCTCTTCGACGGTCTCGTCGCCAAGCGCAAGATGTCCCAGGCCGAAGCCGACATGAAGTACGGCGCCATTAAGGCCACGATCAACTATAGCGACATGGCCGATTGCGACCTCGTCATCGAAGCGGTCGTCGAGAAGATGGCCGTGAAGAAGGCGGTGATCAGCGAGTGCGAAAAGGTGATCAACAAGCCTTTCGTCTTCGCTTCCAACACCTCCTCGCTCTCGGTCGATGAGATGGCCAAGGCCGCCAAGAATCCGGCAAACGTTGTCGGTCTGCACTTTTTCAACCCCGTCCACAAGATGAAGCTGGTCGAAGTCGTCAGCGCCGACA
This sequence comes from Cyanobacteria bacterium REEB67, assembly GCA_018971775.1. Taxonomy (GTDB): domain Bacteria; phylum Cyanobacteriota; class Vampirovibrionia; order Obscuribacterales; family Obscuribacteraceae; genus REEB67. Next base: position 63,384 of record JAGXAB010000017.1, read on the forward strand.
CGACCTCCAACGAGACCCTGGCTCTGGCCAAGGCTTTCGGTATGAAGCTGGGCAAGACCACGGTCGCCACCAACGATGGCCCCGGCTTCGTCGTCAACCGCATCCTCTCGCCCTACATGGCCGAGGCAATCAAGTTGCTCGAGTCGGGCATCCCGGCTGAGGAAATCGACAAGGCCGCCACCAAGTTTGGCATGCCGATGGGTCCGATTGCGCTGCTCGACGAAGTCGGTCTCGACATCGTCACGCACGTGATCAACGTCATGCACGCCGCCCTCGGCGAGCGTCTCGCTCCTCCTGCCATCGTCGGCACGATCAAGGACCTGAAGCTGCTCGGCAAGAAGGGTGGCAAGGGCATGTATCTCTATGACGAGAAGGGCAAGCGCGCTGGTATCAACCCCGATATCCAGGCCGCCATCAAGGCCCCCGTCCGCGGCATGTCCGTCTCGACCATCCAGGATCGTCTCTTCCTGCCGATGGTGAACGAAGCGGCGCTCTGCTTGCAGGAAGACGTCATCAGTGATCCTTCGCAGCTCGATCTGGCCATGATCTTCGGCACCGGCTTCGCACCCTTCCTCGGCGGTGTGCTCGGCTACGCTGATACGGTCGGCATCAAGACGATTCATCAGCGCCTCGAGCACCTGAGCAAGGTGGCCGGCGACAACTACAAACCCGCCCAGCTGATCGTCGACAAGGCGGCAGCCGGCAAGGGTTTCTACGCGGCCTGAGCGAAAGCCCAGCCAACCACCTGAGTCAAAAACTGGGAGCGCATCTGTGAGCAATCACGGATGCGCTCTTCTTTTTTTTGGGCACTGGTTTCAAAGTTGTTCGAGCGGCAAAAATTGTTCGAACTGCAAAGTTGCCTGTTCGAACTGCAAAGTTGCCTGTCAGCCCAGCATAAAGGATTATTCAATGACAGACCAGAATAAGAACAAGCGTCCCTGCGTCTTTCTCGATCGCGACGGTGTGATCAATACCGGCGGTCTGATTAATTTGCCCGCCGACCTTCATCTGATTGCCGGTGTGCCAGCCGCTATTGCTTCCTTGAAGAAGGCTGGCTTTATCGTCGGTATCTGCACCAATCAAAACGGCCTGTCCGAAGACTTCGAGGGCAATATCGTCTGGAAGCAGAGGCCTCTCACGCGTGAGAAGTTGAGCGTCATTCAGGACGAACTTTTGCGCTTGCTCGGACCGGATGCACAGCCCGACTTCATCAAGATCTGTCCGCATGCCAAAAAGCTCGACTGCGCCTGTCGCAAGCCGAAGGGTGGCATGTTGCTCGAAGCGGCTGCTGAATTCGATGTCGATATCAGCCGTTCATTTATGATTGGCGACATGTCCACGGATATTAAAGCTGGTATTGCTGCTGGTGTCACTCCCCTCTTCGTGCGCTCCGGTTTCGAGCCCGAGCAAATCGATAAGTGTCCGCAAGGCACCATTGCCTTCGCCTCCCTTGTCGAAGCCGCGGCGTATATTCTCAGTCAGGGCTGATCTGACCCGACCCGACCTGACCTGATCGCCGACTTAAGCAGGTAAGAGTTCGGTGTTCGTGGCCCCTGGCCTCGCTCGCTGGACTCTTTTTTATCGTTTTGTTTAACTATGGCAAGCAGTAGCAATCGCTGAAAAAAAGGATCCGGCCTGGCCGGATCCTTAAAAGTGCACGAAGAGGGAGTTGTTGCCTGGCTGTTGTTAAGTCTTCGGCTTAGCTGTTATTCAGCCGACCTGCCAGTAGCCTTTATCGCTTGGGTATTTGTGACCGGCCTCGGCGGCGGCTGTGAAAGTCAGCTCCAGAGCCAGATCGCAGATAGCGCGCACTTGCAGCTTAAAAGTATCGTGCTGATCGATCTGAGCGCGGTGACAGGCAATATCGGCGCCGGCTTGTAAATGCTTGGAGTCGGTCGGGAGCTCCGGCAATTCGGAAATAGCTTCGCCCGGCTGGAGATTTTCCTCGACACTCTTCTGAAGCCGTTTGTCGGCATCGAGCCGGTTGCTGCGCACGATTTCTTCGGCCCTTTGCACGGTGGCGGCGGCGAGCGTTTGCAGGCCTTGCAAGCGCTCGGCCATCGTTTCCGGGTCGCTCGTCTTGGCTTCGTCGACGATCAACTTGGCCGTGGATGCGAGGTCTTTGACCTGCTGCACGACCATGTAGATGAGCGGATTGTTGCCCAGGTCGATGCCGTCCTGATGTTCGGTGGTCAGGTAATAAATCGCCTGGGCCTGTGCTTCGAGCGCCAGCAACTGGGAGCGTAGAACGCTTTTACGAATTAGTTGGAGATCGATGGTGAGTTTGTCCATTTTGGGTTCCTTTTTCAGGATTCTCTTTCAGGTTTCTCTTTCAGTCCGGACGACGGCAGGTGCCGCAAAGAATGCGTTCGACCACCAGGCCATCCTGCAGATGTCTTTTCGCCTGAGGGGCACAGAGCAAGCAGATTTCCTTCAGCTGGCCGAGGGCGCCGCGTCTCACTTTTTCATCGACGAGACAGCGCAAAATGGCGCCGGTGCCACGCAAATTGATCGTGCCCTCGGAGCTGCGCTGCGGGAAGATCGGCAGGAGCAAAGACTGTGACTTGAACTGGCAGGCGAAATTGAGAGCATCGGCGAAAACATCGCACACGCTCCTGCGCGTCACTCGATCGGCTTTACCCAGGCCGATGACGACGATGTGGCGCGATGCATCACTTGCCCTGGCGGACACGGCCGGGATGGCGATGGCCAAATGAGCGCGAGCGGCTCCGCGGAAGTCGCTGGCGGCGATTGCTTTGCTTATGGCTCGATCATGATGCTCGTCGAAGGCGAGTGGTCCCGGGCCGAGGTCGACGTCGAGCGCTTTGGTCAAAATGAGCAAATCAGCCTGGTCGTATTCGACGCCGTGCTGGTGACCGGGATTGATGCCTGCAATCACCGAGATTGCAGGCGTCGAAGAGGCCGGTTGCGGAGCAGAAAATTCAGAGCCTGTGTAAACCGGGCAGCCACTGCGACCGGCGCAGTCATTGCAAACCGCGCCGCTAGATGTTGATTTTGACATAAACTTCTCCTGTTCGATGGCGGTTATAGCTTCACGTGCGCGGCAAGACGATGGCGCCGGCAAAGGGATGGTCGCAGGCGGCGCAAAGAGGACCGCTGATGTCGATACCCTGGCAGAGCGAGGTAATTTGCTCGCTCTGGGCAATCAGAGTGATCCGCTTGAGGACGCAGTCGATTTGATTTTCGACGATGGCCTGAGCGACGCGACAGCGCGAAAAAGCGCCAATCTGCCGTCCGCTCACGATCGTGGAATCGAAGTCCGACAGGGCCAGAACGACATGCTCGTAGTTGCCGCTGACGGCGCTTTCGAGGGCGGTGCCGACGAGGGCGCAGACGCTTTTATAACCGCCCTCGTATTGCGGGCCGATGCCGATGAAGAGCACGTTCATGCGCACGCCGTGCGGATTGGCGTCAGGGGCCATGACAACGAGGTGAGTCTGTCCGTATTCGCCCTGGAATGATGGGATGTCCAGCTTGTGGTTTTTTAGCAGGGCTGTGAGTCGATCGGCGGTCAGTTTGGCGCCATAGCTGCCCAGCCCGGTATCGGAGAAGACCGGCAGGACGACGAGGGTGCTGTCGGAAAATGGTGCTTGCGGTCCGAGCAGATGAAGCTTGCTCTGGTTCAGGTGCGCAGCCGAAAAGTCGCTACAGGCGTCGGTCAGGGTCGTCAAATCGACTTCCAGTCGAAAGCCGGCGGCGCAAAGATTGTGGCGGGGAGAATTGCAATGTGGGCATAGCATAGTATTAGCCTCTCTCAGGTAAAGGTTGATGGTGGTTCGCTCTCAAGCACAAAAGATTCAAACCGCTCCCTTTTGCATTATCGGCAGCCTTGCCGTAATTGCCCGATTTACCGAAGTAAATTTGTGACAGGGAGTGCGAGGAGGCGGCGATGGGAGTTTTGGGGGGTCTTCTTTGAAAAATGAGTGCTGGAGCGATAACCAAACCTACTGGTTTGAACTCTTGAGAAGATAGAAAGGCAGAAGCGTATGTAAAGTCTCAGAAATTGGATAGAGGTATCTGCTAATCCTTAAGGCTGATAGTTTGCTGGATTTACTCCAGGGTTCGCGCCGGAAAATTTTGCAACCGGATGCGTTTCTGGTAGCCTTCGGGCTGAGAGTGGTGGCTTCGTGAGCTGCGCGATCAGCAGAAGGGATGATTTTTCGCGATGTTCACAGAAATGCGCTCAGCCGAGGCTCTGCTCCCTGGCCGGATTTGTTCGATACCTCGCGCAAACCCCGCCAGGGCCGTATCTGTCCGTGGAAAAGTATCGAACAAGGTCGAAATTCAGGGTCTAAAACAGGCCAAATTATCGAACAAGGGCGAAATTGAGGGTCTAAAACAGGCCAAATTATCGAACAAGGGCGAAATTGAGGGTCTAAAACAGGTCAAATTATCGAATAAAGGCGAAATCGAGGGTCTAAAACAGGTCAAATTATCGAATAAAGATTCAGACCAGACGGTTTCTCAAGCCGGCATGGAGTTTCTCAAACCTGCTTGGAAAGAGCAAAATCTCGGAATTGCTTCGAAGCGGAAAAAAATTGAACTTTTTGAAATCATCTACGTTTATTGAGGTAAGTCTCTATGAGGAACACTTATGCCATCCCAACGCAGCATTGCTCGGAAACAGCTTGCCGAAGTCTATGAGCAGTTTCGTTCCACTTACCAACCCGGTCCGGCGACGCAGTTTTGCATCCAGGGCTGTAAACTCGGCGCATTTAGCCCTTACGATAGTGGCGGGCGGATTCAATCGTTAAAATCCGCCTGTCCCTGCTGCCGATCATTCATAAAAGCACTGCGAAAAAATTGCACCGAGCGCATCGCGGTGTTGATCTTGGAGTATAAGCCCTTTCGTTGCGACTATTGTGGGGGCTCGAAATTCGATCGAAAGTTTGGGCAGACCTGGGCGCGCTGCTGGATATGTCGGAAAGGCAAAGAGCTGACAGCAACAGTGCAATTTTTTCATCGCGTGAAAACCCCGGAGGACAGGCTCTTCTATTTTGTCGCTTTACGCAGCGGTATCGATTTTAACGCCAAGCAATTCTCGGATACCTTGCGAAAGTCATCTAACACCGGCATCGAATTGGAGCGAAAAATCAATGTGAATGTCCTGTATCGGCTTAAAAGCGAAAATCGTCTGGCCTTGGCGCCACTGGTTGAATTTATGCGCATATTTGACACACGCCAGCCACTAACTGAGTTTGGAGCTTCCCGAAAATCGAGGCGGACTTCGTCTTTGCCGGAATCAGAAGAGCGGCTCTACAGTGCGATTAAAACCGATCCGGTGCCTATCGAAACTCTCATTCACTCCTTAGGAATGCCTATTGGTAACGTTTTGGCCGGTCTTAGTGTTTTGGAACTCGATGGCCTGATTGTCTGCTTACCGGGAAGTTTAGTGGCCAGAGTCTAAGACCTGACTTTGAATTTGAGGATAGCTTGTTCGATAAAACAGGGTCATTTGAACCCTTGTTTGAGGCCTTGTTCGATAATTTTGCCAGTTTTAGGGCCTGTTTTTCGACCTTGTTCGATACTTTTATTGAAGTAAACCGTCAATGCAGGCCTCTTTTAGCCAATTATCGAACAAATTACCGGCTGATCAGTTTTGGACCATCATCGTTTTCATCATCATCATCATCATCATCATTTTCTTCGGCTTTTTCTTCTGCTTTTTCTTGTGCTTATCCTTATCCTTCGCATGCGAAAAATTTTTTTTACTGTAAAAAAAAATACTATCTAATGTCGGTGGTGCCGAGAAAAAAATGCAATCAGATGGACTGAAAATCCATCTGATTGCATCAAAGTTTTTCACTAGCGAGAGCGGTCGACCAGGGTTTTGATCGTCTTCGGTTTGACTGAGCTGGGCAGGCTGCCGAAGGCGAAGCCACCCTCATTACCGAGTCGAGAACTGACGAAAGCATTGGCTACATCTTTGTGCGCCTGCTGCAGCATCAAAGAAGCCTGGAGAGCGAGAGCCAGCTGTTCGACTAGACGACGAGCGCCTTGTTCTCGCGAAAGAGCGATGTCCGCGGTGGTCGCTTTCACCTTCAGATCGGCCACATAGCGCTTCAGCTTGCGCACATAGGCGTCGAAACTGCGATTGACGCCGCAGGCCTTTTCCACTTCGGCCATAAAAGCGTCGAGGGTTTCGGGCTCTTTGGCGACGGCGCGCAGCACGTCCAGGCAAATGACGTTGCCCGAGCCCTCCCAGATCCCCAGCAAGGGGCTCTCGCGGAAGAGGCGTGGCATCGGGCCGGACTCGACATAACCATTGCCGCCCAGGCATTCGAGAGCCTCTGCGACATGCATCGGGGCGCGCTTGCAGATCCAATATTTGGAAACGGCGCTGGCGATGCGTTTGAACTGCGCTTCGGCACTATTGTTATTGCTGGCGCCGTCGGCGGTGGCCACGCTCTTGTCGTAGGCTTCGGCGACGCGCATAGTCATGCGAATGGCCGCCTCCGATTCAAGGGAGAGATCGGCCAGGACGCTCGCCATGAGGGGCTGATCGATGAGGAGTTTGCCGAAAGCGGCGCGACCGGAGGCGTGATGGGCAGCCTGCCGGGTGGCCTGGCGCATCAGCGCGGCGGCGCCAATCATGCAGTCGAGGCGGGTATGGTTGACCATTTCGATGATCGTCGCTACGCCGCGGCCCTCGTCTCCGACGATGTAGCCGAGCGCCTCTTCAAATTCCAGTTCGCTGGAAGCGTTGGACTTATTGCCCATTTTGTCCTTGAGGCGCTGAATACGCAGAGTGTTCAGGCTGCCGTCCGGACGCCAGCGCGGCACGAAGAAGCAGGTAACTCCCTTTTCGGTCTGGGCCAGGATCAAAAAGGCATCGGACATTGGCGCAGAAGTGAACCACTTGTGGCCGGTGAGCAAATAGGGCTTGATACCGGGGGCGGTGCCTGCTGCAGCCAGCGTCGGGGCCGGAACAGCTCGCGTCGTATTGGCGCGAACGTCAGAGCCACCTTGTTTTTCGGTCATGCCCATGCCGACGGTCAAGCCGCTTTTGGCGGCTGCCGGTCGGAAGCTGCCGTCATAGACGGTCGAGCAGATCAGCTTTTCCCACTGGGCGGCCAGGTCCGGTTGGCGGCGCAGAGCGGGGATGACCGAATACGTCATGCTGATTGGGCAGCAGTGTCCGGCCTCGTTCTGAAAGGCCATGTACATCAGGGCGGCGCGGGCGACGTGGGCGCCGGGACGAGGCGTGGCCCAGGGCATGCTGTGGATGCCGGCGTCGATTGCCGCTTGCATGAGGCGATGGTAGGCGGGGTGAAACTTGACCTCGTCAATGCGATTGCCGAAGCGGTCATGGGTATGAAGAACTGGCGGATTGTCATTGGCCTGACGGGCCAATTCAATGCCTTCAGTGCTTCCGGCGAAGCGGCCATAGGCACTCAGTTGAGCTGCGGCCCAGGCTGCGCCATGGCGATGGATCAGGTCGTTGAGAACCGGGTCAGAGAGATACATGTCATAGTCGACCAGCTCGCTGGCCTGGTTGAAGACGGTATGCGTCTGTGTCATTTTTTTCTCACTTTTCAAGACAGAGAGGTAGCCGCGGCTTGGCAGAAGGCAGGCGAGTTTGGGGCTCGATTACCTCTGGGACTGTGGCGGCTGTGGTTTGAAATAACTAGATAAGCTTTTTAAAAACGTCGAGAGGTCTGGAAGAGGATGATTTACTCAAACAGGCTATTCAAAGCAGTACTTAATGCTCAAGAAGCACGTTGTTTTATTTCTTTCATAAGATGCCATATCGACTGTTTCAGGGTGCTTGACTTAATTGCTAGCTTGCGCGAGCCCTTGGCAGGGTGTTTCTTCTTGATAAGTCCTGGTGGGCAAAATAATTGGATAATGTGTCGATGGAAACCGAATCGTTCTCTACAGCTGCCGCCTCGTCCGTTCCTCCGTCCCGGCGTCGCTTCTTGCAGGCATCCATGGTCGGCGTCGTTTCGGCCTTCATGCCGGCCACTCTAATATCTTTGCTGTCCGCCCCGGCAGCGGCAGCGCGGACAAATCGTCGCAACTTGCTGCCTCCGATTCCCAAATTTGCGGAAAATCCGTATGCTCAAAGTGCTCTGGTCAGGCTGAAGGCTTTAATCGAGAGTGAAGAGGGTGGCACTTTCCCCGGTTTTTCGCGCCATACCTCCGCCCTCGATGTCGGCTCGGCCGGCAATGATGTCCTCGAGCTTATTCGCGCTTACTGCTACGAAGAAAGCCCGCTCCGGGGAAGTGCAGACTGCCTCAAGGCGATAGTCGATCGTTGCGACTGCATTTACGCTTATGCCAAAAAAGTTTCAGCTGAGGAGGATTTTGCTTACCTCGCTCAGCTGAGTGAAATTTTGCTGCTTTTGACTGAGCTCATGCCCGGTCTGGTCAGCAAGGTAAGGCTGGACGCCTGGACGGCTGCTCTTGAATCCGTGCTTGAGGCGACGGCGGCTAAGCATGTCCAGCATATTGTCCTGGCTGACACGCCTGGAGCCTGGGCTATGGCCGATGTCCGCATTATCGCTGCCCTCGCATATGGTGGCATGGTTTTGCCGCGCAGTCGTTATAAGAGCCTTGGTTTAAGCGGACTGCGCCTGATGGACAAAGTGCTCGAGAGTGATGGCGGTGTCAATTACAGCGATGAGCAAAACGACTGTTTCGCTTACCATCCTGTCTATGTGACGACACTGGCTCGCCTCTGGCAAGTAAGCGGAGAAAAAATGGCAAGCGATCTGATCACCGCTACCGAATGGTACATTCCGATCAGCACTGCCGCCCGCGGTGCCGGGGAGTATTATACCGCTCCGAGCTGGAAGCAGCTCTGGGATACGACAAATGGTGCCGATGCGTCTGTCATTGTCTTTGGTATCACAGGCAGTGCATTCAACGCCGGTCACCTGGCGAAATTTCCGCCACCGCCCAGTCTTTTTCTCGCCTCTTTCTACCGCGATGACGTCCAGGCTGAAAATTTTCCGGAGCAATATATTTTTTACGATCAAAATATCAAAGGACCGCGCGGCCGCAATGGTGATTTTGCCTTCGCCGCCACCGGTAGGACTACGCCAAATAGCAATCGCGGCAAAAATACTTATGTTGGCTGCATGGTCGTAGCCCCTCCTGCACCGGCGCCGCCGCCGGTAGTTTCGAGACAGAGCGCCGCTGAAAGCACTGTCGAGGATCGGCAAAATACCCTGTACATCGTTGGCGGTCATTTGCCTGCTGCTTCCGCCCATGCCGATAGCAAGACCGATTGGGCCGATGGTTTCCTCATCGACGCCGCTCTTGCTGGTGTCGGCATCGAGGTGACGACCAGTCCGCGTGTTGACTATATGCGCGTTGTGCCGGACGATTTGCTCAATCTGACCCAGCGCGAGACGCTGGCCACCACTACGCTGGAAAAAGCAGCGGCTCTGAGCGCTCATCACAGGCTGGCGGCTTATCGACATACGGCGTCCGACTGGTTTGTTTCACAGGCATGGCTATTTACTCCCCAGCGTCTGGTCGGCCTGCTCGATGTGCATGCTCTTTCGGATCAGATTGCTTGCGATATCAAAGGTGTTTTGCGATTTGTCAGCGGCTGCGCCGACTGGGGTGTGCCGCGCAAATTTTTGTCTGTTGGCGATACCGAAAAGAGCGCGGCCTACAGCTACGGTGCCCTGACTGCACGCATAGTCGAGCACGATTTTGCTGGTATATCCGTTGCTTACACGAATACTTACAACGATACGTCCCGTAAAGCCGGGCGGCTGGTGCTATCCACTCAATCGGCCGGGACGAAAAGATATCCGATCGGCAGCGGTCATTTTTTTGTCGTCGAAATACATCCGACCGCCTTCGCTCCTGCTGGCAAAATCAATCGCATTACCGATGTGGCCGGCGTGATTGGTCTGGAAGTGGAGGAGGCCGGCGGTCAGAGCTACCAGCTGCTCGTCAACGATACCAGCGGTGCAATCGACCTCGGCCCGCGCTTCAGGGAGGCACAGGGCGCGCTTGTCCATGATAGCGGCGAGTGCTATCGTTTGCCGCAATTACCGCCGATCGTCAGCAAAGCCGCCAGACCTCTGGGGAAATTGGCCGAGTTGGCCAGTCTGGCTAATCTCATGGATGTCGATGGCCGTGACCAGCGCGGTAATCTGGCCGATGAAGAAAAAAATAGGGATCCGTATCTGCTCAAACCGTACCGGCATAAAGTCATTCTCAAATGATCACTTGCGCTCGGCCCGGCCGCGCAAAACTTTGACTTTGAGGTAAAATCTAAGCCAGGCTTGGCTCGGGCCCCGGGGGAGGAATTGTGCGCCGTTCTTTTATCGGCAATTATTTTGTTGCGGCGACTCTTGTTGTCTTCGCATTAGTTGCTGGACAGTGTGCGCCTCCGGCGCACGCGGCAGAATCCCTGCCTCGCGGCGTCAGCACATCCAACTCTAAAACCTACACGGTGCGCCAGGACACACTCGTCATAGTCCCGGCCCACGGCCCGCGCTGCAATCAGGTGCGCGTCTGGCATGCCCTGCCCACACACCGGCCCTGGAGTAATGTGCCCGCGCCGGCCGGTGCTGTCGATCAGCGCTATCAGCCGGCAGCGATTATTGAGCCCGAAAAAGATGGGCGCTCGGCTCACATTTATTGGAGCACCACGGCGGGCCTGGCTCCCGCCAAGCAATTTCATTATGTCTCATCTTTTCGGGTTGTTTCTCCGGAACGGACATTCGATGTCAATTCCTATCGGGTCAGCTGGTCGGATGTAAACGGCTACAACACGATCAATAAGATTCGCTTTGCGACGCCACGCAGCGATATTGCCGAACTGGCCGGCAAGCTCAAATACAATCTCTCTCCGACCGAGACCGTTGTCGCCTATTGCAAATGGATTCGCGAAAATCTTTCATATGATGCCAGTGTCACTTATCTCGGCGACGATGTTTCAGCCATTTTGAATAATCGTCGCGGACACTGCATGCATTTTTTGACCATTCTCGATCAGCTTTGTGCTGCTTCCGGGATCGTGACGAGACAGGTCAGAGGTCTTAATCTTGAAAGTCCGGTCGGTCGCAGTGCCGTCGTCCAATCCCGTAGCGATTACACCAATGGTCATGTCTGGGTCGAGGTTTATTTGCCGCAAGTGGGCTGGGTGGAGGTCGAGCCCACGGGCGGCGAAAAGTGTTTCACCATTCCCGCCACTTACATTCAGAATAATTCCGATTTTCAAAACTACGCAGTTTGGGTTACGGAGGACGGCCAGCCCACTCATGTGCCAAAATGGACCTTGCAGGGCAAAACATATGTGAATGATTATGGCATCGAGCACAAAATCACTTACAGCGAGAGTCGCCAGTAAGCGATCAGGCAAGACCGGAGTTTAGGAAGAATCGATGACCGAAACAATGCGCGCTGCAGCCGAGAATTTTGATCCAAATGCGATCGGCCAGAAGATCGCCAACATCTATGGTTTGCCCTTCGACCGAGAAAGCGCACAGATCGTGCTTATTCCCGTACCCTGGGAAGTGACGGTCTCATACAATGCCGGCACGGCCGGCGGTCCGGCGGCAATTTTAGACGCTTCTTTCCAGGTCGATTTATTCGATCCTGATGTTGAAGATGCCTGGAAGATCGGTCTGGCCATGCAGGATGCCAGGCCTGAATTGCACGGGCTGAATGCTACATTGCGTCCGCGCGCCGAGCAATATATCCGCATGCTCGAAGATGGTCTGACGCTGCAGGATGAGCCCAAGATGGCGGCCTTGCTCGCTGAAATAAATGCCGGTTGTAAAAGCATGAATGACATGGTGCGTGAAAGCGCCGAGGCGATTCTGGCCGCCGGTAAAATGCCGGCCGTGGTCGGCGGCGATCACAGCACGCCGCTCGGTTTGATGCGCGCCCTGGCCGCGCGTCACGATGATTTTGGCATTTTGCACTTCGATGCTCATTGCGATCTGCGTGACGCTTATGAAGGTTTTACATATTCGCATGCATCGATTATGTTTAATGCTCTAGCTGAAAAGAGTTTGAGTCGCCTGGTGCAGGTCGGTATACGCGATTATTGCGAGCAGGAAGCGCAACTCGTCAAAGATAGCGATGGTCGCATCGTTACCTTTTTCGACCGCAACATCCAGGCTCGCATTTTTGATGGTGAGTCCTGGCGCGACATTTGTCGGGACATCGTGGCCGCCCTGCCTCCAAAAGTCTATGTCAGTTTCGATATCGACGGTCTCGATCCGATGCTCTGTCCCAATACAGGTACGCCCGTGCCCGGCGGCCTTGGTTTTGAGCAGGCACTATATCTGGTTCGTGCCGTCGTCGAAAGTGGACGTAAGATAATCGCTTTCGATCTCAACGAGGTAGCGCCGGCGGCCGATGGTGAAGGTGAATGGGACGCCAATGTCGGCGCGCGCATACTCTATCGTCTGGCTAATCTAGCGGCCAAATCAAATGGACTCAACGCCTGATAATCTGACCGATTCGTCGGCTCCAGACTTGCAAAGTCGTCAGGAGCGCCGCGCCCGCATCACCAGGCATCAGATTTTGATCGTGGTCTGGACGGTTTTGCCATGGCTCCTGCTCAGTCTCGGGCTCGATTATTTCAAGAGCATTCTCTGGTCCTTTTTCCTATATCATTGTTGCTGTTTGATGCCGATCATCATTTATCGGCGCAAGAGCTGGCAGGCGCATCTGATCAGACCTACCGGCAGGCAGTTTGCTGCAGTGGTGGCGGCGGCGCTATTGCTTGTCCTGCTCACTTTCATTTTGCACCATTTCATCGGTCGCTTTGCCATTGAAAGACAGCACGCCCTGGCGGCTATGTCCATGCGCGGCTTTCAGCCGAGCTGGCTGGTGCCGCTCAGCATCTATTTCGTCACCGTCAATCCAATCATCGAGGAGCTCTTCTGGCGAGGTGTCGTGCTCAACGATCTTTGCGAAGACAGGCAGGAGATGCATCGCTGGCCCTATATCTGGACCAATATAAGTTTTGCCGCCTGGCACCTCTTGATTATTCGCCTGTTCGTCAGTGCGGTCTTTATCCCGCTGGCGCTGGCAACCGTAGCGGCGGTCGGCTTTTTTATGTCCTGGCTCTACCGCCGCACCGGCTCGGTAATTGTGCCTATCCTCTGGCATGGTCTGGTATTCGATCTGGCGGTGATTGTGATACTTTGGTTGATAGTTTGAGTCCGACTACCGCCTACCGATAGCGTTACCTGCGAGCTGCCCGTTGACAAGCCAGACGCCTGACCCCGATAAAACCGACAAAGCTCAGGTCTGGGGCCGTGACGGCGAAGGCCCGCATGCTTTTGTGGCGCCGACAGTTTCTCCTGGCGATATTGTTGTCGGCCAGAGTGCCGTCTACGAACTGGACGATGTCGACGCAGATGCGGACACAGACGAAGATATGGCTGGAGCTCCTGGCGAAGCCGAGGGCGAGCTGGCTAGAAGTGAAGTGGAAGCGGAGGACACGGAACTCCTGACAGCACCGGCGTCTTCTTCAGTGCCCGGGCCCAATGATCTGGCGATTGGCTACATGATTCCGCTCGTCCTGTACTTCGTTGCTTATAGCGTCAACTGGTTTTGTGGAGGCTATTGTCTCGAGAGTAATAAAATGAACGCGTTCGGCGCTATTTTCTACTTCTGGACGCCGGCTCTCTGCGCCTCTTGCATGCTTTTAGGTGGGCGCGCTCTAAAAGTCAACGGAGCGATACTGTTCGTGCCGCTTGCCGCTGGGGCGATTTTTGGTGGACAGTATTTTCATGTTTACGAGCGCTTTTTGAATGATGTTGGTCCTTATGGGCCACTGGTCAAAAGTCGGGTCGAAAACGGCTGGCAAATATGCAATTACGAAGCGGTCTGGATCGCCGGAGAGCAGCCGGGATCGACCTATACGCGTGAACGGCAGGTGGGTTTTGGGATACGTCTTGTGCGTAAAATGCAAATCGGCGAGCCGCCTTAAGGTGATGCCGTCGAATCGCGAACCGATATCGGAAGGCGCTCGACTCGAGCAAAAGGTCCCGGTCATAACGACCGGGACCTTCACTTTATAAGCCTCAATCCTCACTTTCGCTGGATTAATTTCAGACGTAGTTGAGCAGCTCGTCGTAACGAGCAGCTACCGCCGTAATCAATTCGACGGGTAATTGCTTCTGAGCGGCCACGAGGCTTTCCGGCTTGAGCGAAAAGTTGATCAACTCTTCGTATTCAGCCGGCAATTGATAGCCGTAGTGCGCCCACAAATAGCGAATGCCGCGTGAAGCCGCTACTTGCCCATCCTTGGCCAGGCTGTCGCCGATGAAGATCGTCTCTTGTGGATAGACGTCGAAGTCTTTCAATACCCGATCAAGACCCGTTGGGCAAGGCTTTTCATACTCTTTCGGCAAGACGAAGAGTGGTGTTTTCAGATCGGCGCACTGCGAGCGCACCAGTTTGACGCGGGCGCGACCGTGTCCGAGCGCAATTGGTTGGAAGACGTCGTCGGTTTCCGGCTCGACGGTCTCAAGGGCATAAATGGCGTCGAGCAGACCGTCGAAAATCTGCCGATTTCTGATCCGTGCCATGTATTCCGGAGCATCACTCAACGCGACGATTTTGATCCCTTTTTCTTTCAGTTCTTGCAGTGTATCGAGAACGGTCGGAAAAGGTCTCAAATACTTTGCTCTGTTATTGTCCAGGGCTGTCCAGAAAGGTTTGACGAAGTCCTCGATGAATTCGTCCGGACGTTCGCCGAAGTGTTTCCAGGCAAAGCTGGTTTCTTCCAGAAGCCAGGGGTATTCGTGGGTACCGCGACGCTCGATCACGTGACCGATATCGCGAGCCAGCTCGAATACGGGAATATCGACGCGCGGGCTGAGTTCTTTGAGAAAGTCTCTCATCGCCGGCACGAAATAGTCCCAAAACGAGGACAGCGTGCCGTCCACGTCGGTAATGATCAACTTGGTCTGGGGTGAAATTTGTTTGTTTGTCAGTTGCTTGTTCAGCGTTTGCATGGTCTGTTGCATAGGCTCAGGGCCTCCTTTGCGATATCGACGCGGCGGACCTGCCCCTGTTCGGGTACAGATCTTGCTTGGTCGATCTCGAATAAAAACTATGAGATTCGGGAGTAGTGGCGTTTCGCATGAGTAGTAAATTGCAGTGCGTATTTTTTTACACCACACTAAACACTAATTTGAATTTTGCATCCTTGATCTCTCCTCGTGTCCAGCCGCTCAAGCAGGGTATTTGCTCTGAGTGCGGCTTTCTTCCAGGGTAGGTCGATAATGGTCATTAGGCAACCTTTTGTGTCCGCGTGTTAACAAGCGCAGCTATTGCAAGTGGCGCAAACGCCTATCCGGCGGTACGTCGTCGGCAGTGCAGGTCGGGGAAGTGGCTCCTGCAGAGCGGACTACCATGCTCAAGCGGATGAGCGTATCCAAAATGGATGGGTCGTCGCAAGTTAATAATTCTTCCTGGGTTTCGAGAATTTGCAGGAAGATCCACTCCGAGCGCCAGTATTCGTGTTCCTTAGAAAAGTAATCGGCCACCGAATAAAGGCCACGCACAAGATTTTCGTCGATGCTGTCGTATTTGCGACTCTGCTTCAAAACCTGCACGAGCAGGCTGACGATTTTTTCCGTGCGCAGTTTATCGCCGCTTTCCCAGGCACTAATAGCGGTATCAATATACGGCTGCCAGAGCCTGTTCCAGGAATCATTGCTCACGTGTATTTCCTCATACACAGCAGGCATGCCCAGGTAACGGATCAAAGTAGAGGTTGTCAGCCGGGGTTGATGATTAAATCTGCCGGCCCTGATTAATGCCAGTGCGCCTGCAGCACAGGCAAGCCTCTGGCATGGTTCTGAAGACTATAATGATCAGAAGTCTATAATGATCTGAAGGAACCGGTGGCCTCTGCCCGCGTCGTTTTAGATGTCGAAGCAAACGAAGCGAATATTGGCAAATGCGTCTCGGGAGGACAAGTCATGGCTCAGGTAGAGAAAGCCGTTTACACCACATCATCAGATTATGGTTCCCGTCCTGGCTCGATTTATGATCCGGTAGTGGTGAAATCAAATTCATCGGCGACCTGGCTGGCCGGTCTGCTTCTCGCGCTTGTAGTTTGTGTAGTCGGCGGTCTGATGGTGCTGATCAACAGCTCTAATAATGAAAATGCTCTGGAAATGCAGAAAATGCAAGAAGATCAGGCCAATATTCAGTCTCGTGAAGCTAATTTGCAAGCTCAAGAAGCAAAGCAAGCTCAGGTAAACGCTGACCGGCGACAATAATTCGACAGCCAATCCATAATCTTAAGCCTCCAGGTTAAAGACGCGCCTCAATCATCGATATCCGGGGCGCGTCTTTGTTGTTTCTTTTTGCCATTGGCCAGTTTTGATTCAGTACGTCTCTTTTGCGAGCCGAGGGTCGGTTTTGTCGGTCGGCGCAGCACCGGAGCCGTGGCTACGCTGGTGAGCATTTGTTTCAGTTTCCCCAGACATTCGTCGACATTGCCGGTCTGGTCCCGGTGGGTTTGACTGGTCAAAACCAGCTCGCCTTCCACCGTCAAACGATTGGCATAGCGCGTCATGAAACGAGCCCGCACATCCCATGGCAGGCTCGGACTGCCGACAACCGACCAGCGCAGAACGGCCTTGCTGTTCACTTTGTTGACATTCTGGCCGCCGGGTCCGCCGCTGCGGGCGAAGGTAAATTCGATCTCTGAGAGCGGCACCTGAATACGTTGATTGACATAAATCATACTGTCAGTCTACATCATGCCTGTCGGCTGCACGTGCGGTTTGTCGTCGAGCTTGCGCGGTTCATCGATGATCTGGATGTGCTGATCTTCATGCTCCGGTAGCGTATGGCTTTCGTGTCCAGGGATGAGCGAATGCGGCACCCGCACTACTTCTACCGAGCAAAGCGCGTTGGCTGTCACTTCGCGTGTCGTACTGCCGAGTATTAGCAGGGCCTTGCTCTGGTGACCGTGCGAACCCATTACAATCAAGTCGGCGGGCCATTTGTTAGCTTGCTCGACGATGGCATGGCTCGGTTTGCCGTCGACGACTCTGCAGGTGAAGCGGCCGTGACCCATGCGGTCGGCTAAATATTTCGCTCGCGCTTCCAGAGCGTACATGCCGGAAGCATGTATGGCCCGGCGATGTTGTTCAGCCGTTTCATGGTCGGCATGTCTGGCGTGTTTTTCTTCCGCTGTTTCGTCGATGTCGTGGTTAGCAATATGCAGCAAGCAAAACTCAGCGCCCTCGGCCCACTGGCGACCGGCTATCCAGTGCATGGCCACGCCGGAAAAATAGGAGTCGTCGATTGGCACGAGTATCCGTTTGAAGTCACTGCGGTCTGGCTCGACAAGTTTCCCTTTGTCTTGCTTGTTTTGATGCTTCACTTTTTGTTTGACTTGCTCGTGATCTTTTACTTTAACGACCAGCACCGGACATGGTGCGGAAGTCACGAGAGCCTGCGAAACGCTGCCCAGTAGAAGTTTGGCCAGGCCTGTTTTGCCATGCGAGCCAACGACGATTAAATCGGCTTGCCAGGTCTCGGCTACGGACATCAAGCCCTCGGCTACGTCGCCGACTCTGGCATCGGCGCTGAAAACACAATTGGTCAGGATCAAATTGAGATCGGCGGCCATGATTTCGAGCTGCCTTTTCGCTTCGACATATAGGTCGCCTAGAGCAGCACCGCTGCGTGTGTCGAAGAAAAGCTCGACGGCCGGGATGACCGTGTCCAAGGTGCGGATTACCGATACCAGGCGGATCTCTGAGCCGTCCGGCCAGGGATGATCCAGTACGGCTTGTATAGCCGCCTGCGACCAGGCTGAACCATCTATTCCCAGCACAATTTTCACAAAACACTCTCGTCTATGAGAAACAACCTTGTGTATTATGTCAGCAATTTGGTCGGTAATCCTCCTTGTTTAAGCAGTCTTGCGCTAGCATAGGGGCAGCAATCAGGAGCGATTAATAAATTGACGGTGCAACGAGTTAGTATCATTGGTTTCGGGCGGTTCGGGCAGCTTCTCGCCGCTATTTTCAAAGACCATTTTCAGGTGCAGGTAACCGATCTCGACGCTCACGATGGCGCAGCCCACTCGCTGGCGGCTAAACGAGCCGGCGAGCTCGGTTTTCCCTTCGTCAACGCCGCTCAGGCCATGGATGCCGACGCTATTTTTTACTGTGTGCCGATTTCACAATTGGAGCCCACTCTGGCCGCGCATCTGCCCTATTTTACCGAGAATCGCCCGGCGCTCGTGGCCGACGTTTTGTCGGTCAAGGTGCATGCTAAAGAAATTTTCCAGCGCCTCCTGCCGCCGCGCCGGCAAGCTCTTCTCACCCATCCCATGTTTGGCCCGGACAGTGTGGCCGCGCAGGGCCTGGCCGGGCAGACGATCGTTCTCGATAAATTTCGTGCTCAGGACGATACCTATGATTTTTGGAAAAAATTTTTTGAAACTCAAAAGCTGAAAGTGATCGAAATGACCGCTGAGGAGCATGATCGGGTGGCGGCGGAAAGTCAGGGTCTGACCCACTTTATCGGTCGGGTCCTTGGTGAATTCGGCTTCGCACCTACGCCAATCGATACTTTTGGCGCCAAAATGCTGCATCAGATTAACGAACAGGTAAATAACGACAGTTGGCAGCTTTTCGAGGATTTGCAGACCCTCAATCCCTTTACGATCGAGATGCGGGTGCGGCTCTCGGACGCGCAGTCGCGTGTTTTTAATAAGCTTTTGCCCAATCGTGTCGACAAGGAAAAACTCGTCGTCGGTATCCAGGGCGGGCGTGGCAGCTTCAATGAGGAGGCAGCTACCTACTATCTCAGCCGCACTCCCAATGTGCCTTACGAATTGCATTATCTTCATACCACCGAGCACGTCTTGCAGGCCCTCTATGAAGGTCGTGTCGACCGCGGTCAGTTCGCCATCCATAACAGTGTCGGCGGCGTGGTCACGGAGAGTATTCTGGCTATGGCCAACTATCGCTTCAACATTGTCGAGGAGTACGCCATCAAAATTGCGCATGCGCTGATGATCGCTCCAGGGGCTGATTTTAACGAGTGCGACACGATCATGACCCATCCCCAGGTTTTGCGTCAGTGCAAGACAAATCTGGAGATGAAATATCAACGCCTGAAGAAAATCAGTGGCGAAGGCGATTTAGTCGACCATGCCAAAGTCGCCGAATTGCTGGCTGCCGGGGAAATTCCAGCGAATGTGGCGACGATGGGCAGTAAGACCCTGGCTAAGATTCACGGTCTGGAAATAGTCGAGGAAGGTCTGCAGGATGCGCAGGATAATTTTACCAGTTTTCTCTGGGTCGAGCGTCCGCATTGAGGCCTTTGCGCCTTTTAGCAGCTATTTCAGTAGGTTTCGCCTTCTTCCAGCTGTTGGACGATACCGGATGCGGTGCGCACCTTGAATGGAAATGATTGTGCGCGCAGGCTGGAATTTAGTCTGTAAACCATAAAATGCAGGTGCGGGCAGGTCACCCAGCCGGTGGCGCCGCTCAGGCCCAGCTGCGTGCCCACACCCACGCTTTGACCTGGTTTTACCGTGACGCCGTTCCGTTTCAAGTGTACGTAGGCGCCATAGGTGCCGTCATCGTGTTTGACGTGCACGTAATTGGCGCATTCGCTATATTTTTGACCGGCTCCTCCCATGTCCCCGTCGGCGCGGCAGGCGATCACTGTGCCTGGTCGCGCGGCCAGTACGGGCGTACCTTCCGGCATCATGATGTCGACGGCGTATTCGTCGGGGGTGCCGGCCAGGTGCGTGTATTTGCTGCGATATGATTGGCTGACTGTAAAGTGCTTTTCGGCAGCGTAGGGCAGTGCATAGATGTAATCAATTGTTTGAGAGCGGCTGGGCAGGCCGATCTGGACGTGATATCGATACGGGCCCCAGTGCCAGGGTTTGGCTGGATCGTATTGCGAGATTCGCAAAAATTCGTAGTTTTCATAGGCTTTGGTAATCATGAAATTGCGCGGTAGAGGCTCGGATGGTACGGCATTGTCCATGCCGTCGCATTCGAAATGGACAGTCGCTTCGATGACACGTTCCGAAGTGAGAAAGAGGCGGGCGTAATTATCCGCTGGGGTATCGCTCACCACCTGAATCGGATCGTCCTTACAGACAGCTGTAGCCGGACGGCAAAAGGCTAGCTGCGCTGAGGCAAGCGAGGCGCAGAGCGAGGTGTAAAATGGGATCAGTTTGAGCAATCGGGCGAAATTCATCGGCCTATTATCACCGATCTGCGATAATAACTGACAGGCTAAAGTCGCCCCGCGCCTCGCAAAAAGTAATCCGTCGCCTTTGAATTCGTCCAGCCAATCAGCTATAGCTCAATCTTACGGTACTTTCCGTAAAATCATTCATGTCGATATGGATGCTTTTTTCGCTTCAGTCGAACAGCGCGACAATCCAAGTTATCGAGGTAAGCCGGTCGTCGTCGGCGGATCTCCCGATCAACGTGGCGTCGTCGCCGCTGCCAGCTATGAAGCCCGGCAATATGGTATCCATTCGGCGATGCCGTCGCGCACCGCTATTCAGAAATGTCCGCAGGTGATATTCGTCCGACCCCGTTTTGACGCATATAAAGAAGCCAGCGAAGCGATCCGCGAAATCTTTTATCGCTATACCGACCTGGTTGAGCCTTTGTCTCTCGACGAGGCTTATCTGGACGTGACCGTAAACAAGCTCGATATGCCGTCGGCGACGATTATTGCTCGTGAGATAAAAAAATGCATTTTCGAAGAGACGCAATTAACTGCCTCGGCTGGCATATCGATCAATAAATTTTTGGCGAAAACAGCATCAGCAGTCAATAAACCAGATGGATTGTTTTTGATCCTGCCGGAAAATGCCGAGGCGTTCGCCGAGAAACTGCCGATTGAGAAGTTTTATGGCATCGGTGAAGTGACCGCGCAAAAGATGCGCAATGCAGGTGTTTTTACCGGTGCCGATTTGAAAAAGTGGAGCGAAAACGACCTGCTCAAAAAGTTTGGCAAGGTCGGCAGCTATTACTACCACATTGTCCGCGGTCAAGATGATCGGCCTGTCATGCCCAATCGTGTGCGCAAGTCTATCGGTGCTGAGGAAAGCTATGCCCATGACTTGAGCGAGCGGCACTCGATGATTGTCGCCCTCGAAGAAATCGCCGAATGTCTGAAGGGGCGCATCGATCGCAGCCAGACCAGCGGCCGCACCCTGACTTTGAAAGTCAAATACGCTGATTATCAGCAGGTCACCCGCAGTCGCACACTCGGCGAATCGCTCTACGGTGTGGAAGAGATGTTAAAAATTGCCATCGAACTTCTTGATACCACCGAGGTGGCCCAAAAGCATGCTCGTCTGCTGGGCCTTGCCCTGTCTAACCTGGACTGCGAGCGCGAGGAGCAAGAATGGGTCCAGTTGATGATTGACTTCTCTTGAAAAGCCCAATTTTGCTTAGATTCAAAGAGTTTTCTATCCTGAAAAGGCAGTAACATTAAGCGGAGTTCTAGAAGGAAGAGATTTCGATGAAACATAGCCTCAAGCACATGCTGCCGGTCGCTCTCATTCTCGGTCTGGCCGCCGCCAGCGCTGTCCAGGCCGCCGATCCCGCCGCTGAAAACGGCGCCGCCCCCGCCGGTGGTGGCGCACCGGCCGCAGCCGCTCCCAGCCCGGAAGAAACTGCCTGGCGTGGTTTTGTGGACGCAGGCGTGGCCTCCTTCCAGCAGGGCAAATTTAGCGACGCTGAAAAATCCTTTTTATCAGCTCAAAAAGAAGCGGAGAAATTCGGTCCGGATGACGCCAGGCTGGCCGCTACGCTCAACAGTTTAGCCGAGCTCTATCGCACCCAGGGCAAATATGCCAAGGCCGAGCCGCTCTACAAGCGCTCGTTGGCTATCCGTGAAAAGGTCGTCGGCAAAGATTCTCCTGATGTCTCAGCCAGTCTGAATAATCTCGGAGAACTTTATCGCGCCCAGGGCAAATATGCCAAGGCCGAGCCGCTGTACAAGCGCTCCCTTTCGATCCGTGAAAAAGGTGCCGGCAAAGACCATCCTCTGACCGCCGCCAGTTTGAACAATCTGGCCGAACTCTATCGCGCCCAGGGGCGTTATGCTCTCGCTGAACCGCTCTACAAACGCTCTCTGGCGATCCGCGAGAAGCAGGGCAAGGACGACCCCTCGGTCGGTGCCACTCTCAATAACCTCGCCGATCTCTACAACACCCAAGGTAAGTACGCCAAAGCCGAGCCTCTCTACAAGCGCGCCCTGGCCATCTGGGAAAAAGTACTCGGACCGGATGATGCCGACGTGGCTACTTGTTTGAACAATCTCGGTGAGCTTTATCGCGCTCAGAAGAAATTCAGCAAGGCCGAGCCTCTGTACAAGCGCTCCCTGGCCATTCGCGAAAAAGTCTATGGCATGAACCACCCTGATGTTGCCTCCAGTTTGAACAATATGGGTGCCCTCTACGCCGATGAAGGTAAATATGCCAAGGCTGAGCCGCTGTACAAGCGCTCTCTGGCGATTTCAGAAAAATTGCTTGGACCGAGTCATTCCGACGTAGCCTCGAGCTTGAATAACCTGGCCGCACTTTACAGCTCGGAGGGTAAATACAATGAAGCCGAGCCGCTCTACAAGCGCGCTCTGGCGATCTGGGAAAAGGCCCTCGGCCTTAACCATCCTAACGTCGCCTCTGCCGTAAACAACCTCGGCAACATGTATTTGAAACAGGGTAAATATGCCGAAGCCGAGCCACTCTTCAAGCGTGTCGTTGCCATCGACGAGAAGACTCTCGGTGCTGGACACGCGGAGACAATCAATGCTCTTGGCGAATTGACCGAGCTCTATGGTAAGCAAAATAAATACGCCGAGGCCGATCCGATCTTCGTTAAAATCGTCGCCGCCAAAGCAAAAAATGGTGCTAACACCCTGGCTATGGCTTCGATCTTGAGCGCTCAGGCGGGTAATCTTTGCAAGCAAGACAAATACGCCGAAGCTCAACCTGTCTATCAGCGCGCCCTCGCTATTCGCGAAAAAGTGCAGGGACCGGAAGCTAAAGACGTCGCTACCGTGCTCGAAGGCTTGAGTTTGACCATGGTCAAACAGGATAAATACGCCGAAGCGGAACCGGTAAGCAGACGCTGCCTGGCCATCCGTGAGAAAGTGCTCGGGGCAAACAGTGCTACCGTTGGAGCGACCCTGACACAATTGGCGGCTATCTGTCGCAAGACCGACAAGGCTGCCGATGCCGATGCTTTTGAAGCGCGCGCCAGAGAAATAGCCGGCAAGCCCGCCGAGGCCAAGCCAGCCGAAACGACAGCGAGCGAGAAAGCGCCTGCTGCCGAGGAGAAAGGTGAAAGCAAGGCGGAAGAGAAAGCTGAAGACAAGAGTGATGCAATGACCGCTAAACCAGCCGCGGATAAGACGGAAGCAGAAAAGCCCGAAGCCGATAAAAAAGGCGAGGACAAAGCTGAAGCCGATAAGCCCGAAGTCGGTGAGAAGGCCAAAGATGACAGCAAATCCGAGATGACCGGACCTGAGTCTAAATAAAATCGGTTCAGATATAAGTGAAAGTGGCGTGGCCTAAAATCCGCGCCACTTTTTGTTATCAGCGACAGCGTTGAGCGCGCAAATTGAAGAGTGCCTTGTCAAATTCGGAGGCAAAAGGCTGATCGGTGACCATAACATTGAGCGGATCAGAGTAAAAGCCAATCAGCCGTCCTTTGCTATCGCAGGCTGAAACCCGTATTTCATATTTGCCTACCAGAGGAAAATCACGGCGCTTCAAATTCAGTTTTCCCTGGAGCGGCAGTTGGCTAATTTTTTTTGAATCGTGTTTGCTCGGTGCGAATTCGCGGAAGCCGCCGACCAGATGCGAGTAGGAAAGGTCCGCTTCGGAGATGTGCAGGCTGACGCTTTTTGCACCGGAGACTGCGGCGGCATTCCACTGCAGGAGCTGGTTTTCGCTTTCATTGACCATGGCAAAACCGTCAGCTCCGGAGTTGTTCGACAGCTGCGGCACGAGGTCGTCCTCGCTGGTCAGACGGATCGCTTGCACTTTGTACGTGATTGGCAAATTGCCCAGGATGACCTGGTTTAGCCGTTCGGCGTATTTCCAGCTGGTGCGGTCGGCGACCGGGAAGATATAGGTGTGAGTTTTGCCGTCGTCGCTGAATTGCGCCGTGCTCCAGTTTATGTAAGGCTCGATCTCG
>JAGXAB010000173.1 GCA_018971775.1 Cyanobacteria bacterium REEB67
TCCCCGCGCTTGGAGTCAAATACTGCAATAATGATGACCACACCGGGGAGCCGATCACTTGCTTAACCGGGCACGACTTCGAAACCGTGACGACAAAAAGGTCATTTATTCCCATAAGTTTCGACCAATTTAAATCCAGACTTACTCAGGCTTCCGAGTCAAATGCATTGATGGTGGCCGGTATAAAAATGCCTCCTAGCGATAACATTTACGGCATCGACAAATTTCACGCCTACGCCGTCATGTCGTGCAAAAACGATCAAATCGAGTTACGCGACCCTCTAGATCCGAAATGGCGAAAAACATTGCCCCTACGCTATGTCTACGACAACTTTAATAAGGTGCAAATTGAAAAGCAAAACTAAGCAAACGCGCACACGTTTGGTTGTCGCTTGGTTTGCAGCGGCACTCTCTGTGCACGTCGGCACCTCGCCTTGCGCCGCCATCGACCGTGGCAAATGGGGCTACATAAAGAAAGACGGTACGTTTGCGATCAAGCCTCAATTTGACTTCGCCCAATCCTTTTTATTCCAAAACGCCTATGTGCGCCTTGGTAAGGCATATCGCGTCATAGATGAAAATGGCAGGCTATTACCAAAACTGAAAACAGCCAAACCACCGTCACCTGACACAGACTATGGAGTCAGTCCAGTGTTGCGCGACGGTAAATGGACCATCTATGACGCTCGTCACAAAGTCACATCGCGCAAAATTGATTTTGGCCGAGCCGAAAACGGCTTGGTTGCAGCAAGAGATGGCAGCAAGTTTGGCTTTATCGACAAGTCATTCACTTTTATTCTTAAGCCGAGATTTGACGAAGCGGGCGAATTTTCCGAAGGCCTTGCCCGTGTACGCACAGGCAAGCTTTTCGGCTACATCGGGCCGGATGGTAAATTTAAAATCAAGCCGCAATTTATATCGGCCCGCGGCTTTCACGACGGGCTAGCCGCTGTACAAGTAGCTTGCAGATAATGCACAGCGATAATTTTCAGGTTACATTAAACAGGATGCGCGAGCTTCATCATAATTTCTGTGAGGTCCATCCTGGCCGTCGTCAATAAAAATCTGAAGCCATCAGTCGACCGAATGTAATTGAGATCGATGTCAACGGACAAACGAGGCAAGTTGAAGTGGAAAAGGTTAAGAGCTGTGCCGCGTTTTAAAGGGAGGCGCGGCTGTAGGAAGTCATCTTTGGCAATGAGGTTTAACAGCTCCAGTAAGTACGTAATTTTCTCAAGCGTATCTGACTGAAAGCAGTCAACCAAAGTGCGCTCATTTGCCGTGACCTTTATTTGCAGCCCTTGGCAGTCGACAGTCGATACCAGTATGTTTTCTTGGTCGTGCACGACAAGAGCTTTTTTGGTCAGTACCGATCGATATGTATCGTCCTGGAAGTCAAACGCGTCAATGTCTTTTTTCTTCGTCGTAAACAGCATTGTATGGCGAACTGATTGAGCCACTCCATAATATGCAAGAGCTGAATGGTGGGAGATGACTGAGTCGTCTGCCAATTTTGCCGCTACTAGAAATTGATTGACTTGAAACTTTTGAGGGTCACTTCCCATTGGGACGGTGGTAAAATGGTTGCGTCGAATGCGGATGTTCCATACCAACGCAAGCCTGGGGCGGTCACGGCTTGGGTGCCATAAATCAACCGGCATCAAACGGAGCTCAGGCTCTGGGCAATGCGCATCATTCGTTCTTCCATTTTGGTCCAGTTCATGTCACTCCAGGACATGCATTGCCAGTCCTTAATGGAGAATCTGAATCCTATCCGTCATCGTCCGGTGGAGGCAGCATCCATCATCATCATCATCATCGTGGACTATTTTAGGTAGACAGAAATAAAGCAACTCGCAAAGCCTGATGCGGTTCAGAAAAGAGTTGAGGGGCAGAGCAGCCTTTCAACTCTTTTTTTTACAGACAATAAAGCCCTGTCCAAAATCCTTGTTCGATAATTTCCATATTTTTGCGCTGAGATACAGGGCCCTATTCGATACTTTCTGCGTTTTTAGCCTCAAAAACAGCCCCCATTCGATATTTTTTCACCACAAAATGGCCAACCTATGTGCCTTTCCAGTCATTTCTCGACCATCCTGCGCAAAAATCTATGCGGGTTGCATCTAATGATGTTCAAAATCGCATATTTATTCGATATGCACCATGCTTTGCGCTCATACCAACGTATTCTTAGCCAGTTTTGCTCAGGGCCTTGGCACCGACGCTTAAAAGAAAAATGTTGCATAGATCCCAAGAAATATTTGCCTGGGTCTTGCGCAAGATTGGCTCGACAGTTTTAGTTGTGAGAAAGAGGACTGACTTCTCAATTCTGGCCAAAACTATTGCGCGCTCCGTTGCCGGAAAGAATCCCTCAATCATCGGTGATACTTTCTCTCGAATGAAGAAATTAGCGTCTTCTAGAGGAATTGAAGCTTCGCGCAGACCAACGGTTCGCTTTTCAATTTCATCAATCAGCGCATCTATCATCGCTGCTTTGGCCATCTGACCGCCAAGCATCGGCCCACCCGGCCAGTTCCGGGCGAGTGAGTCAGTGTCACCAGTTTTGAGGAAATGTTTCACCTCTTTTGCCTGGGTGTCAGTCAGAGGTGGCTTTGCAAGATTTCTTGTCATTAACCAAATATACCGCGCATCTGGGTCTTCGAGCCGCTGCTAAAACTCATCAAACCCCAAAACGCTTCAAAACTTGTGCCGATTTGCCCTTTAGTTTAAACCGCTCTTTCAAGTCACGCAGATAAGCTTTAAAACTTGCCTTCTCCTGCTTGGAGCCGGCTTTTTTGAACAATATCATCAGCATTTCTTGTAAATAGATTTGATCACATTTTGATGCATCGCCGAGTTCAGCCTCTACCTGTTTGCTTACCGGCGCAAACAGCTCCTCATAAGACTGCGACTGGCCGATCGTTGATTTCAATAATCTGATTAGTGCTGCTGACCCATTGCCTTCGGCAACAACCTCAAGCCCGGCAGATATATCACCAGCAAGAATTGATAATGCACCAAGGACAGTTTTCGCTTCGCTCAAGTCGCATTCATCGGCTGCGGCGATTTTCGCCCTGACGATCTCGCGCGCACGTTCTGCCAGAGCCAGTTTTGGCAAATTATATTCCTCGATATAGTCGATAAATTCTCCATGCAAAAAGAGCGACGGCTTGTATGCCATTGCCTTCAAATATTCTTCGGCAGCGGCTTCAAAGTCACCCGCGGCCGTGTGCCTATCGATAAAATAGCTGAGAAACTCTTCATGCGCTTGGGCACCTAACTTTTCGTAGGCGGCGAATGCCAATTTGCCAGCCTCTGCTTCCTGTCCAAGACCTTCCATTATCTCTATCGATTCGGAATAGTCTTCGAGATTTTCCAGGTCGGAGGCGACAAATAGGCGCACCAATTCAGACAGACCGGCTTTGGCAGTAACGACCTTAAGCGTTTCAAAAAAGAGAGATTGGCGGTCATCATCTATCTCTTTATCTGACTTTATCGCTGCGATCCAGGCACCGCCGGCGACATCGTTCAAGAGACGCAAATCGGCATCATCAAGGAGCTCAATAAAATTTTCAAACCACTCTTCGAGCAAATCGCTGTGACAATGCGTCAACCATGCGACCGCAAGTTCTGGCAGATAGGAAACATCGACGTTGCCTGATTTGACGAGGGTAAAATGTCGCTCAGTGAGAGCGCTAAAAATGGGCGCAATACTGTCCACTTTTCTAAAAAGGCGTCCGAAGAGCAGCGTGCGTCCCATCGCATATTCCAGCACTGCCAAAGTGTCAGCGTCATCCATGTCGATATTGTGGAAGGTGCCATCAACTGCTTCGGCCAGCGCTAACCACTCTGCCTTGGAGCGGTCGGGAATATCGATCATTCGGCTAAGCAATACCTCAACGTTGTCCAGGAGGTCTTGGCCTTTTTTTGATTGCACGCGCAGACTGCTGGACGCAAGCATGTAAACATGCGGCTGGATGTCGAGAATGCGCATTAGCGTACGCTCAATCGTTGCTGGGCTCGCCGCCGCAAAAGACTGTTTAAGTGCACTAAGTGGATCAATCGTGGCTTGCGCGTTGGCGTGTGTTTTTTCCAGGAGGTCGGCTTTAGACATCGTGCTTCCCCATATGCTTGTATCGGGTATCATCGCTAACAGTGAGCACGCATCGCAATACATGCAACGTATATGCAATCGGCGCCGCGCCGCACGCCGGCGCGATAGCAGAGTTGGTAATTTATTGCTAATTCGAGCTTATTGGTCTCTCCAATGACCTTGGACGAATTTTCAAACTCGAGCCGACGGCAAAAAGTGGACAATTAGTCAAAGTATAATAGGCACCTCCATTCTCACAGGCGCACCATGGTCAAATCCAAATCCAAATCCTCCTCGTCAAAGCTCGCTACTGCCGCTGGAGCCGACCTCGCGCGCGACTACAAACTCGCTCATTCGATCCTTGACGCGGCCATATCCAGCGCCATAATCGCCGGCCTTCAGCCTTTCGCTTTTCAACCGGTTTGCGCCTTCTGGTTTATGCAAACTACGGGGATGTCGAGAATGACATCACTATCGGTGGACAAACTGCTCGAACCCCCATCGATGGATGTATTCGAAAAAATCGAAGCCGCGGTGCAGGCCTTTGCGGAAAAAAACGCAAGCGAATACCGCGAAGACGACGGCAGCGACGAAGAGGACTTCAATGACTTGCTCCCCCACCGTTTATCGATAGCAAAGTTAGACCCTACCGGCCTGAGCCAGGAAGATAAAGCCGTCAAAATCTCGCATTATTGCATGGGGCAATTCGAGGACAATCTGATTGAGCCGCGAGCCCTGGAGCTCGCCTACCTGGTCATGTACTTTAAAGTGGCCGCCTTAAACGGCACCCACAGCAAAGAGGAATATCTCACCGTCAGACGCTCGGTACCGGAAATCATCCACGCTTACGACGAAATAGCCTGGCAGGGCCTTAATAGCGGTAAGACTAAAGCAGATGCCCTAAAAGCGAAAAAGAAAAACGGCAAAGCGCATATCGATGACAAAGCGATAGTCAATATCTTCGAAAAATATCTCTCCGAAAGCGCCACTGCGAGCAAAGCCGGCAACGCAAAACGAGAATCGGCGATTGAGCTTTTTGCCATGTATCTCAATAATTACGGGCACAATCAGCTCGATGCCAAAGAAATATCGATGTTCGATATTTTGTACGACGCCGAAGGGGCCGATCATCGAGAATTTTGTCAGGTCTTTGGAGCGGACAAAATTACTAGCTGCGTACAGCCTTTTGTCAGCCATCATCTCGTCCGCAAAGTCATAGCCGGTGGCACCACGCTCGGTGGCTATGCGGCAGAAATCGCCAAACTCTGCAAATGGCTTAAGAAAAACGGTTTAGTCGAGGCGACTGCTGCCGACGAAGCGGAGGCTGCGGCTGCAAGGGCGGCTAAGCTCATGCCGCGCACGCAAAAGGCCGGCAATTTATTGCACCGAAGCGCCCAGCTCAATGGGCTGGAAATGCTAGACCCAAACGCCGACGACATGATGACGATCACAAAAATCGACGCGAAGGCAATCTGGCTCGAAGGTTCTGACGGCGACAAATTTGGCCCAATCGCGCTACCTAAAGAAACCCTCGATGCTCTGGAAGTCGGCTGGCAGGTCGACTGTGCCCTTGCCAAAAAAGGAAGTAAGTGGCTTATTGTCGAAGTTGGCGAAGTATATGGCGTTTGAGCCTCTGCTAGAATTACAGGGAAAATGGCCTCGGCGCAGGGAAATAACTGTCCAAAACGACCTTGATTGAAGCTGCCGCGGGGATGGCCACCAGCATTCCCAGTGCCCCTCCCACTCTTTCGCCGACGACTACTGCAAAAATGATACTGAGAGGGTGTAGTTCCACAGCCTTCCCTATGACTAGTACTCTTTCACAGGGAGTTTGACTGGTTCAAACCATCGTAAGCGCGGTTGAGTTTTTTGCGCGCTTTGTCAATATTAAACATCCACTTGATGCTAGCTTTGTCTTTGTTTCGGGATTTTTCCCAGGCAGCCAG
>JAGXAB010000075.1 GCA_018971775.1 Cyanobacteria bacterium REEB67
CTAATTCTAATTCTAATTTCGCCAATCCACTATCGCTCTACATCTTGTATGCCTGGGGTGCCGGCCAGGCGAGCAACGTCCTGCGCGCCTTCGCTGATCGTCTCGACCCAACTCTGTATTTTGGCCTCGGCGAGCTTGTCCGTACCGAGGGCAAGCGTCAGAGGCAGACCGATCCAAACAGCTCCTTCCAATATCCGGAGCGCCGCTGGACTTTGATCAGCGATTATTTCGTACCGGTCAAGAAAGGTAGCCAGTCGATTTTATATAGCGACTCCTGGATGACTCAGCGCTTAAACAGCGCCTCCGGAGCCTTTGTCGATAGCTTTATCGCCATCGACAAATCATACAAGACTGCGCTAGCTCCGGCCAAGCAATTGAGTGGCAGTATCGCCCCCGGTGGCAAGACGACAACCGCCACCGTCGATAATAAAGGCGAGGCTGTGGCAGCCGCCGCCGTTGCGGGCCTGCGTGCTGCTGGTGCTAATGCCCCTGCTGGTGCAGGCAGTGATGCCAGTGCGCCGGTCAAGGCGCCGGAACCGCCGCCCGTGCGCGGCAATAAAGTGCCGATTTTTCATTATCTGGAACCGGTGCCGGACTATTACAGGCACCTTTCCACTTTTGTGCTCAATTACGAAAACGAGTTGATCCGCCTCAACGCCTTTCCGGAAGATCAGCGCAGCAAGCTCTCCGACTTTCGCCGTCTGCTCGATCGCATGGTAAAAATCTGCGACAAGGAAATCAACCTCGAGCCCTTGCCTTCGGCCGACTTTCACCTGTTGGCCAATTTCGACCAGGTGCTATCGGCTGTCGATTCGCCGCTGGCCGGCAGCATCTACGTGCCCGGCGTCAATGGCGGCGGCGCCAGCCTCGGTCTCGGTAATGCCGGAGCCTGTTATGTCATCTTCAATACCGATAAGGGTCCTTATCTCAGTCGTGGTGCCGTTTACAGCTATTTTGAAGTGGCCGGTGGCCCATTCAAAATGGAACACTGGGAGCGCAAGCGCGCCTTTGGCTTTTTGCGCCCGCTCAGCTGGCTCTCGCAATTTGATCTGATGCAGGAAAATAGCGATAGCGTCAAAGAAGACAAAGATAAAAAAGACACTAAAGATTTTAAAGATTCTAAAAATTCTAAAGATAAAAGCGATGCCAGGACAAATAAAGGCAGCGCCAGTCCTAATTCAAATTTCAACACCCCTGGTCCACTCCCCACATTGAAGGTGAAATAGTTGCAACTTGCTAAATTGGCCTGTCTTACGGCTCTTTCCTTAACCGTTAGCTTGCCGGCCTTTGCCGATGCCTCAGTGGCCACGGCGACGACCACTGCCGCTGCTAATACTGGCACTGCTAATACAGGCACTGCTATTACTGGCGCTGCTAATACTGGCACTGCAGGCGGTGCTTCGACAAATCCGCGCGCTATCACCACGGCGCCGGCTGAAAGTCTCGATAGTGCCGTCAAAGAAATTCACGAGACCCTGCGTCGTATGTCGAGCGCGGCCGGAGACATGCTGCACGAAGTGACTCGCACCGAAGAGGTCTATAACAACGGTGTGCCGGTCGGCAAAAATGCCAATCCCATGGCCCTTTCTCCGATGTATCAGATGAACGGCTACCAGACCCTGCAGGACTCGCTCACCCACGCCGTTTATTTGCCGCCTCGCCCGCACTGGCTGAAAAATTCTTTTGACCAACTGAGCGATCTCCAA
The DNA here is from genome assembly GCA_018971775.1 of Cyanobacteria bacterium REEB67. Taxonomy (GTDB): domain Bacteria; phylum Cyanobacteriota; class Vampirovibrionia; order Obscuribacterales; family Obscuribacteraceae; genus REEB67. The sequence continues at coordinate 1,707 of JAGXAB010000075.1, forward strand.
ACAAAACTTCTCTCGGATGCAAAAGATATTAAAACGATATTGGCTAGCCCCGATTGCGATTCGGCGACGCGAGCGCAGGGCATGGTGCTCGGCGACATATCGATTGAGCTCGGCAAAGATCTCGATGGTCTGAAGGCTGATATATCGGCGCAGCCCCTCAGTGGTGCCAAAATCAATGTCACATCGCACAAAATCATCGATACGATAAGCGGTATGGAAAAGGTCGCCGACCGCGTCTGGAAAGAAGCGCCCAGGCGTTTGAAGAAAAATAAATAGCGGCCTTAAGCGTCGCTAATTTTGTTTTATTAATTGGACCAAGATGTAGGAGAGGCGGTACTTTTGCCCCTGCGATCTTATAAATGTGATTGTTTTCTCTTGTCAATATCCGTCAAGGCTCATAGCATGGGCTCACGGCATCTTTTTTTTCTTGCGTGTTTACGATTTACCAGGGCTAGGATCAAATGTCAGAGATGTCCGTTCGGCCGGTTTTCAAAAAAGTCTCCTCCCGGCATGTTTATGCCCCGGCAAATTCTACGGGCGCTTCCGCCGCCGCTTATCAAAATCGCCCCCTGCAATCGGCTCTCAGGCGTGCGGAAGAGGCCGGTTCCATAGCTGTCGTCGCACCGATGGCGCCGCCCCCGGTGACGATGTTTAACACTCCGACTGCCTTCGATGCGACCAGAGCCTTCCTCGCTCAGTCGCAAACAGCTGAGCTGCCGCTCAACCGCGGCGATGAGATGACACGGGCGCTCAATGCCGCCGCCGCCTACTCTCAGGAAGGTACTGCCTATCTGACCCAGGGCAAATTTGACGAAGCGGAGCGCTTGTTTATCCTCGCGCTCAATATCACCGAGTCTTATGACAGCAAGGATAATAGTGTCCTGGCCAGAGCGCTCGAACGTCTCGCTTCCTTTTATCTCACCCGCGCCAGCTACAGGCAGGCCGGCCCTCTGCTCAAGCGCCTCTACGAGATCCGCCTGGTCCAGCATTTGCACGGCCTGCGCACTGGCAACGGCAACAGTACGACCGGCTTTCAGGCCCGCGAAAATTATCTTTTGATGGCGCTGACCGTAGAGAAATGTTCGAGCTGTCTGGAAAAGCTCAATTTGCTCTCCGAAAGCGAAGTCATTTATCTCACCTTGCTTAAACGTCAGGAAGAGCATTTCGGAGAGGAGCATTCGTTTACAATCGATGCCCTCGAGCGTCTCGGCAACTTTTATCTGCGTGCCCGCGTCTATGGCCTGGCTCAGGTGGTATTCGAGAAGCTTTACGATGTGAAGGCCAGAGTGCACGGCGCTTATTCGATGGAAGTAAGCACCATCCTCTCCAGTCTGGCGCTTATCTATAGCAATCTGGAATTGTTCTTCGATCAAGTGGCCGTGCTGGAGCGACAGGTCTTCTTGCTCGACACCGTCCATGGTGGCACTGGTCTTTCCCTGGCCTCGGCCCTTACACGACTGGCCGATGCGCTTTCGCGCGCCGCTCACGACCATGAATCGGGCACCAAAAAAGACAAAGAGCTGATCGAAAGAGCCGAGCTTATCTATCGCCGTGCCCTGACCATCTTCGAAAAGCACTACGGTCCGTCCACTCCGACGGTGGTCGGACTGCGCGCCAGATTGAAGACGCTTTCGGAAGAATCAGCGCGCCATCTGCCCATCGAAAAAGTTTCGTAAAAGCGCAGGCAGTAAAGCTTAGCCCGTAAAGAGCTCCGACTAATCACTCTAATTATTAGTCGAAGAGTTATTTGAATTATTATTATTCGAGGCTTTGCCCGAGCCGGAAGTGGCTTCGGGTTTTTCGCCTTTTTCCGCTTCCGCTTTTGACTTGGCGCTGGCGTCGCCTTCGGTCTCGACGATCGAGCCTTTGGAGAAAGTGAGCTGTTCTTTTTTCGGCATCTTGCGACCGGCCATGGCCGGCACAAATTGCATGTAACCAGGGACGATACCAAGGCGGAGCATGCCGTCATTGTCCTGATAATACTGCTTCAAGATCTGGTCAAATTTCCAGCCGTGCTGGGCCAGGGTATTGGCGCCGTGCTGGCTCATACCGCGCGCGCCGTTGCCCGGGCCGCGATAGGTGAAGCACCAGGTATTGCCGTCTTCGCGGATATCGAGGATGCCGGCGGTGGCAAGTCCCAGCCATTTCGCCAGGATGACACCATCGACGGGGCGCGAATTTTTCGCACCGATCACCTGGATGGCGCGGGCATTTTGCTGGGCATCGTTTTGCATGACGGTGACACCGACGATATCTTTGACGCCGGTGATTTTTTCCAGCTGCGACTTGGGCACATTGGTCTTGCGGATGTTGAGATTTTCCATATCGTCACCGACCCAGGCTCGGTAGAAGCCGGCCTTGACGCGGTTGGCGTTTTGCAAGATGACGCCTCTGGTCAGCCAGACAGCGAGGTTGGTGCTGGCCGCTTCGGCCGCCAGTCCTTTATATGCCTGGTCGCGCACGTCGGGTACGAGGTCGAAGCCTTCGCTCTTCCACTTGGAACCTGCGCCGAGGTGGGCCACGGCATAGCTGCGAGCCGCGACGGCCTGGCACTTGAGCGCCTCCGGTTGCCAGCTCGAGGGCATTTCGGAGGGCACCACGCCTTTCAAATAGTCTTCGAGATCGAGGACGTTGACGGCGGTGATGCCGTTCGACAAACTGATCGCTTCAAGAGATCCTCGCCACCAGCGGTTATTTGCCCATATCCTGTAATCGGGTGCGGCCACCGTTGCCCTTCTATCAAATGGCAGCGGAAAACTCTGGCCTGTGGCCAACTCTGTAATTTTTCCCGGACTTAAACTGTAGACCATCTGCGGTTTGAGGGCGAAAACAGGGCGATTGTCGATGAAGACGGCCCCGGGCGTCCAGACGACCAGACGGATATTCGAGACGCGGGTCTGCAAGCCGATGCGCGTCGGGTAAATCATCGGCGGGTAAGGCGTGAAGGCGATGATTGTCGGACCACCGCCTGCGACAGCCGTCGATTTGCTCGTGGTTCCCTTGGCATCGGCGGCGGCATTTGTATATACGTTGGTACGCCCATTGCTGGCCAATTGCGGTCCGGCGGCGAGGGCAAGCGTGACCAGGGCCACGTAAGCGCCGAAGAGCTGTCTCTTGTAAACTTTAGCCAGGCGCAAAAGCGATGTGTCTTCGCGCAAACGTTTTAACCTTTCCACCCGATCCTCAGATTCATTTACTTTGTCGATGATACTATGAAGGGGCATTCTATCTCACCGTCTATTTCTTCCAGAGTTGGAAATGAAAAAACTACTTATTGTCGACGACGAAGTAGATATCGCTACGAGTATTCAATACGTGCTTTCGCAAGAAGGTTTTTCGACCTTGATGGCGCACAATGGCGTCAAGGCGATACAGCTTTACGAAAGCGAGCGCCCCGACTTGATCATCCTCGATCTGATGATGCCCGAGCTCGACGGCTATGAAGTCTGTCGGCGCATCCGGGCGCAGGACAAGCGCACGCCTATCCTGATGCTGACTGCTCGCACCTCCGAAATCGACACCGTGGTCGGCCTCGAGCTCGGCGCCAACGACTACATCGCCAAGCCGGTCCGGCTACGCGAGCTGGTGGCGCGGGTCAAAGCGCATCTGCGCGAAACGCCACAGGTCTCGGAGCCGCTCGCTAAAGGCTTGAGGCTCGGCGATCTTTTTATCGACACCGATAGCCGTACCGTCACCGTCGCCGAAAAAGAAGTCGACCTGACATTTAAAGAATTCGAATTGCTCCTGGCCATGGCCAAGCAGCCCAATCGCGTCTTTTCTCGTGACCAGCTCTTTGCCCAGGTCTGGGGTTCGGACTTTTTGGGAGAAAGCCGCACGGTGGACGTGCATATCCGATATTTGCGCGAAAAATTGGAAGCAAATCCGAGCCAGCCCAAACATATATTGACGGTGCGTGGGGTCGGCTATCGCCTCGTCTGGGATTAGGCGATTTTTTTGAACCGCCCTCCTTCTAACTAAGCCGATCGCTTTTCCGGCCTGATTGCCCCGCTTTGTTTGGGGGGCGCGTCCCGAGACCCTTGCTGGGCTTTTGGTTGTCATGAGAAAGCCTTAAATGGAAAAGCATGGGAATTCCCCCACGCGAGACGGTTAAAAGCCCTGTTTGGGAATAGTTCTGCGTAGTTTTCCCAGTGACAGCCCCTCGACCCTTCCCTAGACTGAAAGGGTGAATCAAATGGCTTGGCTTTCCTGGCGGAATGGGTATCAGATGAAATCAACGGCTATCTTTCTCGGTGTCAACGTCGCTGCCTCGGTCCCGCTGGTCCTTTGCCCGCAGGCAAATGCGCAGGGTGAAGCTCAGCTCTCGGGCACGGCTGACTTCCTCAAAAATTCACTGGCGAAAGCCTCCGACACAGCCACGGCCAAACCGATGCTGGCCGGTGACCCAACTTTCAGCGCCACGCGCCGCACCGTGCGCATCCAGCGCGATATCGCGCCGACCCAGGCGCTCTCCAGCCCGCATGCAATCGCCACTCGTCAGGCGATGGCACCAATCGGCGGCGTCAAGCTCCGTCCTTTCATGCCCGGTCGTAAACTGCCTTCCAGGGCCGATCTCGAAAGCAATCTCAGCGCCATGACCCCACAATTCGACACGACCGGCCAGGCCGGCGCGCTCAGCAATCTTTCCGCCGGTGTAAGCGAAAGCAATTACCTGGCCCCGGCCAGCAATGAATATCAATCCTCGGGCTATGGCAACTATCGCCCCAGCGATGCTCGTTCGCAGAACCGCGCCCGTCTCAAAGACGCCGCCCGCGTTGCTTCCGGCTACGACAGACGCTCCGCTTCCCGTTCGCTGCCCGGTCAGTCACCTGCCACACCAGGTCAGGTCGGCTTCCCCTGCGCTCAGCAGGCCGTGGCGCACATGAACCCTGTCCGCAGCGGCGCTCCGCGCAACGCTGAAGAATGGGCCGCCCAGATGGACGCGCAGGCTCAAGGCGCCGCCGAAGTGCCGGTACAAAATCGTCAGATGGCGACCGCTCCCCTGGGCGAGACCGCCGCCCCGGCCAATACCGCCGGTCCAGCGCCCTTCCCGCTCAATCTTTTGCCCGAAGCCAGCCTCAAGCAATTCATCGGCTCGACCGCTGCCGGTGGCAAGCGTGCCGCCAGTGTTGCGGCTCCCAGCTATTTCGGCTCGTGGAAAGGCAATTCGCAAATTGCTCAAGGTGGCGCTGGCGGCGGATCTAAAGCAGGATTGCAGCCCTCCGGCTTTCACACCTATCTCAGTGGTGCCAAAACCCAGACCGGCAGCCAGATGCACACGCAAACGGCCTCGGCCTTCCATGCCTACGCGCCGATGGCCATGACCAACAGACGCGGCGCACCCGGTGCCGTGGCCGAAGCCAAGCACATCGCCCAGAATGTCCACCCGTCGGCAACGGTGCAAGTGGCCACCTACGGCGCCTATCAGTCCAAGGTGACGTTTTAAATCACTGGGCTGATCAGAGCGATTGGACCGCTAGAACCGCTAGAATCAAAAAAAATGCAAGGCGCGTGACTGATTGTCCGCGCCTTTTGCTTTTGCTGTCCAAAAATAGCTCTATATGGATAGATACCGAAGGTCAAGCAGGTAAAATTACAAATATCCGGCAAGCTTATGAAAGCAGCTCATTTCCCGAGGTTTCCGATGACGGATCCAGACCGCAAGCATTTGCCTCGCGGGCACAAAAAAAAGACTGATCCGCTCGGCGAAACTTCCGGCGCTGCTTCCGATTTGGTTAAAGACGGACTGGCAGGCTCCCCGCAAAATCAAATCGAAGTCGACGATCTCGCCACTTACGCTTATGAAAGTCTACTCTCCGGGCGCTTCGAAGATGCCCGCGATAGTCTGGCCCGGGCCATCTCCATGGTCGATCCCAAAAACCTGGCATCGCGGGCGGTGCTGCTTACTTATTTTGGTCAGAGCCAGAGATTGCTGCAGGAATTCGAAGCTGGTGAAGCATCGCTCGGCAAGGCAATAGAGCTCGCCCGCAAGGCGTCGCTCTTGGCCTGCGAATTGCAGGCGCGTTTGTTTCTAGGTGAAATGCTCAAAGACAATGGCCAGATGCCCGAAGCCGCCAAGCAATTTGACATGGCCTTCCAGGCGGCCAACTTTCTAAAAGACGACACTGCTATAGAAGTCGCCGCCGGCAACCTCGGCACTATCTATCTATCGCTCTGCCAATTTGAGCTCGCTTCCGACTGGTTCAACACAGCCCTCACCGTCGCTCAATCTTGCAATAGCGGCAATGCCGCCCTCTGGCTCGGTAGTCTCGGGCTGACCATGTCCGAGCTCGGCCAATACGAAAAATCGGTGAACTGGTACGAGCGCGCTTATCTGGAAGCAGAACTCTTCGGCGACGCTTTGACGATGTCAATTTGTCGTGGTTCTGAAGGAAATGTGCGCTTCGAGCAGAAACAATACGAGACCGCCGTCGAGCTCTTCAAGCAGGCCAAGGCCCTGGCTGCGCCGATCGACAAAAGGCGCGAGGGCATCTGGCTGGGTAATCTCGGTGTCGCTCTCTCTCGATTGACGCGTATGGACGAAGCCGTCGTGCACATCGGCGAAGCAATTGAAGTCGCCAAAGCAATCGGTGACGAGCAATCGCTCGCTGCTCATCTCGACAGCATGGCCGATTGCTATAAGATGACAGGCGAGCCGGAGAAAGCCAGACCTTTATATGAAGAAGCGCTCGAGCTGGCTAGAAAAATACGTGACCGCCTCGGCGAGCGCATCTATTTATCTAATCTCGGCAAGCTCAAAGCCGATGCCGGTGAGCTTACTCCGGCTTTTGAATATTTCGCCAGTGCCTGCAATCTCTTTGATGAGCAGCGCAGCTCTATTAAGTCCGACGATTTGAAGACGAGCTTCGCCAATAAGGGCCAGGAGCTCTACCGTGACGTGATCGCCACTTGCTTGAGGATGGACAAGCGTGTCGAAGCGCTCGAATACGTCGGTCGCGCCAAGTCGCGGGCCTTGCTCGACTTGCTCAGCAATTCGCCAATCGATATCAGTGACCTGGCGGATAGCGGTGCCGGTGATGTCGCGCTCGGCCAGCTCGTCAATCGCGAAGCTGCTCTGCGGGCGCAAATCGCCCAGCTCGAGCGTGTCTACTGGGACGGCGATGGTCCATCGTCGAGTACAGATAGTGCCGGCAGTGGTAGCACTCGTGGTGCGGTCATGCCCCAGGAAGATAGTACGAGATTGTACGGCGAATGGCGCGATGTGCTCAATCAATTGCGGCGCAGACATCCGAACTACGCTTCACTGATCAGTGCTTCCACTCTCACTTTTGCCGAGATGAAAAATCTCTGGAGCGATCGTGTGCTCGCTGATGATACTTGCTTGATCGAGTTTTATTTCCCCAAAGAATATTTGCTTGTGTCGGGCATCACCTCCGCATCGACAACACCGACCAATCATGTGATTTTGGAGGACAATGTCCTCGAGACCCTGCGCGAGGACCTGGCGACATTTCTGGAGATGAGCTCGACCGAAGGCTGGGAAGTGCCCTTGAGCCTCTGCAAGCGACTGTATAAGAGACTGCTCGGACCGATTATCGAGAGCCTGCCGCCGACTGTGAAGCGCCTCGTGCTCGTGCCGCACTCATCGCTTTATCATCTGCCCTTCAGTGCCCTGCACGACGGCACAGGTTTTTTGTGCGAGAGATTTTCGGTGAGCTATGTACCGACTGTTTCGCTCATTCCGATCCTGTCTAAGCAGCGGCATGTTGCCGGTAAAGACGGAGACGGCTATCTTGTCTCGGCGATTTCGGATTATTCGGCAACACGTACCAACGGAGTTGTTTTTAGCTCGCGCCTGCGCAGTGCTGCCGGTCTGGAAGATCTCGGCTATACGATCGAAGAGGCAAATTCGATCGCCTCGCTCGGTAAAGGCACTGCCGGCGGTACTACCCTTATCACTAATGAACAGGTCAAAGAAAGTCTACCGAAAATGTTTGGCGACTACGAAGTCGTCCACTTCGCCGGTCACGCCGTTTTCAACGCCGATGAGCCACTTGCCTCTGGCCTTGTGCTCGCCGATGGCAGTATATTGAGCGCTGCTTCTATTTTGGAAGGAAGCGCCCTGCGCACCAGCCGCGGCCGCCTGCTCGTGCTCTCGGCCTGTCAGACCGGCGTTAATGTAGTCACCGACGGTGGCGAGATCCTTGGTCTGGCGAGGGCTTTGATGTATGCCGGCATGCCCAATCTTGTTTTGTCCTTGTGGGAAGTCGCTGATAGATCAACAGCCGATCTGATGCAGGACTTCCATACATTCTGGCAGTCTGGTAAGCTGACCATTGCCGAAGCTTTGCGCCAGGCCCAACTGAAAGCAATCGCGGCGCGGCAGCCGATACACGCCTGGGCTCCCTTCATTCATTTTGGTATTGAGTAAGGGAGGGGGATTTGGCTGGGCAGATTTTTTGGCGACCGGGCCTGCGATTTAATTGGCGATTAATCAGGGGCAATGCTCTCAATAAGTCGCTTTTTTTATGTGTGTACATTGTATACACATACTTTTTATTGCTTTTTCTGATGCCAGGTCAATCGGCGTCGGCTTTTCCGCTCTGGCCCAAGGGCAAGGGCGAAGCCGCCGGCGATACGCAGGGTGATGAGCTGGACAAGGAGTCCGCAGAGAGCAAGGACGAAAATAAGGCTGAGAAGAACTTCGAGAAAAACGTCGATAAAAAGACTGAGAAAAACGCCGAGAAAAGGACCGAGAAAAGGACCGAGAAAAAGACTCCTGTTTTGCCTGTGCCGGTGAATTTTGTACCTTCTATAAAGATAAAAGCAAATGGCGGCGGTGGCGGCCAGGACCAAAATAGCAATGGCTCGCTCTCTCTTTTGACTTCGAGTCAGGACCCGATGATTCTCTATCGCAAGGCCGGTATCTCTTTGGCCCAGGAGCGCAAGCTCAGACAGCTGGCCGCGGAATACGAAAGCGCGCAGCGGGTGCGTCTGAAGTTGCTGGACAATCTTTTTGCCCAGATGCGTGAATATCAATTTGAGACCGAGCCCGATGAAAAGGCTGTGCTGGCCAAGCAAGACGAGATCAATAAGCTCTCGACTCTAATGGCCAACGAGCGGATCAAGTTGTTGCTAGCTATCCGCGACGTGATGACCCACGACGAGAAAATCCGCCTGGTGGAGGAGCTGGAGAGAAATGCCGGTATGACTCCCCGCAATCACGGCGGCGAAGCGCCTGAGATAAAGCCCAATCAGAGGCCCACTGAGCCGGACTAGGCTTCCGGTTTGACGCCGCAATAGTGCAGGGTGGCGAAGTTTTTGCTGAAGTCGATGCGGCTTATAGAACCGGTCGGCACGGCGACGCGCCAGAAATTGATCACCGGGATATCGAGCGCATGCAAAATGACCGAACGAATAATCCCCGAATGCGTAACCATGGCGATTTTTTTACCCGCCAGTTCAGGGTTGGCCAGCAGCTTTTGCAGACTTGTGCCGATGCGCACGGTCAGGTCGTCTATGGATTCTCCGCCCGGAGGGGCGTTGTTGATCGGATCTTCCGACCATGCTTTGTATTCTTCGGGATCGTTCTTTTTGATATCTAAATAAGTACGGCCTTCCCATTTGCCGACCTGCCATTCTTCGAAGCCCTGCACCACTTGCGGTGTCAGCCCGGTCAATTCGGCAAGTGGGACGGCGGATTGTTCGACGCGCAAAGCCGTGCCGCGTACTAAAACTTCGGCGTTAAATCTCGTCGCCCACTGGGCCGCTAAGCTGGCTTGTTCGGCGCCTTTTTCGGTAATCGGCAATGTCGGATCGCTATATAGCAATCCGAGCTCGGTTGCTTGGGTGTGGCCGTGGCGAATAAGCAGGAGGCTGGTGATAGTCTCAAGCGGATGGAGTTCTTCAGCCATTTTTCATCGTATCCAGTTTGTTTTTGAGATTGTCGATCTTGTCTTTTAAGAGGCCGGAATTTGATCCCTGCATACTTGTGTGATTGCTATTGGCCGGAGCGCTCTTATTTGTGACTGGATTGATAAAAGTGGAGTTGTGCGAGACTCGGTCGCCCTTGAGGAGCTCGGCGGAATTGGCCGGGACTTTCATGCCATAGATCGAGCAGATATCGAATAACTTCTCCACAGCCCCTTTCTGCAAAGGTTTTGCACCACCGAGCAGCTCGGCAATCAAAAATGTTTTGGCATGATGCTCGAGTGTCTCGAGCAGATAAAAGGCGTCCCAGATAGTGTCGGCATAGCACAATGCGCCGTGGTGATCGAGCATGACGACGTTGTTTTCGCGGACGCACGCCTCGATACTATCGGGCACTTCCTGTGTGCTTGGTGTCGCATATGGTGCAACCGGGATATTGCCCAGGGCAAGAATCGCTTCGGGCAGCAAACAGCGGGTCAAAGATTTGCCGGCGACGGTGAAGGCAACCGCGGTCGTCGGGTGAGCGTGGACGACGGCGCGAACGTCCGGCCGCAGGCGATAGACGGCGAGGTGCATCGGTAACTCTGTCGACGGTAGCCTACTCGTCATCTGACCGTTTGCGGTCAGATGACCGTCAAGATTTGTTACCACTAAATCAGATACAGTTAATGATCCCTTGCATACACCGCGAGGTGTAGTGAGCAAAGTTTCAGCATCGAGGCGTACGCTGAAATTGCCTTCAGTACCGCATATGTAGTCGCGTGAGTAGCTCAATCTGGCCACATCCACCAGGTCTTTTCGCGCCTGTTCTTCGTTTAATGTAATCACCGGATATTTAAACCTTTGGAAACCTTCGCTTGTTAACCTGGCGAAATCAGCAAGGATGAGTATTATATACATCTGCCCGCTCTGTTTGGCTGAGATGGCATGCCCGGGGAGACCCCGCCAAAAAACTATGAAATGTCCGCAATGCAAAGTTAGAAATTCGGTCGCCGCAACCCAATGTAAGGATTGCGGAACGAAACTCCCGCGCAAGTCGCTGTCGCTGCCTGATTTGGTCCGCACGACGATGACTAACCTGCCGGCGATCAAGATGCTGGACGAGGCCACCGGCAATACGGCCGATGCCTCTACCGCCGGCGGCGGTGGTGCTAAGGGCAGGCCGACAAACCCTGCTACTGCCTCGCAGCTCGCCGTCACATCACGCGAGCCGGTCATCCCCGATACTTTGTCTTCGCCCTCGCCCTCGCCGTCACCTTCATCACCGTCGTCTATGCAACCGAGTCCGGCATTGCAGCAGAGAAATAGTGGTTACGAAGGCTATGCCGATAGTTATCCAAATAATGAAAATAGTGCCGGCAACGGCAACGGCAACGGTAACGGTAACAGCTCGGCCAGTGCCGTCAGCCAGCCTGCTTATATAAGAGATGTGCCACCGGTGGAAAACGCGCCGGTCGCTTACGAGCGCAATACCGAGCGCGGCGCCGAACCTTTGAGTGAAGCGATGCGCGAGCAGATGCTCGACAATTTGCAATCGCCGGCTTTTGGCTCGTCATCATCGTCATATTCTTCTTCGGCACCACAGGTTTCGCCCCAACAAGTGCCGGCCAGTTTTGAAACGACAGGCGATCGCCTGCCGATCGCTACACCGGCGCAAGCGCAGACCCAGAGTCAATTGCAGGCCGAGGCCGATGCCGCCGCTGCCGCTTTGCATTTCCCCGGTCTCGATGAACGCAAAGGCCGCATTTCTCCCAAAATGAAGAAGGCCGGCCTGATCGGTATCGCCGCGCTTGTCGTTGGTGGCATCGTTATAAATGCATTGCCGTCGCTTATCGACCCGCAGGTCAATCTGGAAAAAGTAGCAAAGAAAGTCGCCGCCGGACCGAAATCCGCATCTGACGCCGAACACATCAAGGCGGAGCTGGAGAGTTCGGCAAAAGATTTCCTGGAGAAAAACGCCAAACTTTCTTCCAATGAATTGACCGCCAGATTGCAAAAAATCTTCCCGAACTCGGCATTTGAAATCCGCGTCTTTGACTTGCCGCATGATATGCGCCTCGTCGAAATCGACACGATGTTGCAAGCGACCGACTATTTGCTGAGCGGCAAGCATGTCGCCGTCTTGCGTAACTTTGAAGTATTCGACAGTGCAAAAATCGTGCCTGACGGTAAAGACAGCGATATCGTCCTGCTCGGCCACCGCAACGCCCAGGCCGGTCACCAGCCGCAAGTGCGTATGTTTAAGATACTGCCCGACGGCATTACAGATAAGTCTCAAGAAGCCGTGCCTCCGATCAGCGGCGATGGTAGTGCGGCCTTTGCCACCAATGGCCAGGATATAAATCTTGATCTATCCCTGGCTAGCAAAGCCGGTGAGGAAAGACTTTTTACGATTGAAAGTCTTTCTAAAGGTCCGGTCTCCGATGAGACAGTCAAGGCAAAAATGACTTTGACCAATGGTAAATATGAGATTGAAGAACAGCTTGGCACCTCGCCGATAGCCTGTCTGCGCGCGGCGGCTTTTGTCCTGACCGATAGCACGAATAAGGCTCGCTTCCGTCGATATTTCGTCGATGGTGTGCTGGCGAATACAGCAAGTTTTGATAAGTTGAAAGTCAATCCGCCTGTGTTTGTCTTGAAGAAAGTGGGCAGTACGGCCGGGTCTTCTGGTGCGTCTTCGTCGGGCTCGCGTCGGAGTCGCCGTCATCGTCGCCATGATGATGGTGGTGCTGCCGGCAGTGCCGCCGGTACATCGACTTATCTTTTGAATAATGCTCAGGATGCCTTTGAAGTTACTGTCGGTTACAGCGGTATGCGCTACCTGGTGACCAATGTCAAACGCGTCAAAGCCGAGAGCATCGAAGGCAATCAGGTCGTAGTAGAAGCTGCTCCAGTTCAGCCCGCAGCAGTCTCGAGCGCGCCTGTGGAAGAAACTCTGAAGCCGTCGTCACGACCGGAAGACAGCATCAAGAGCGATAAAGTAATAACCAAAGTCGATGAGTTTGGTTCGGAAAAAGTGGTCGGTGTGCTGCCACCGGGTGCGGTATCGCCTAATGCGAATGCTTCTGGTGCTGGCTCCGCCTCTAGCACCGCCAATGGTACCGAACTTTCGGCGGTATCATCGAAGCAAATCACTGCTAAAGTTGTAGAAAAGCAAGCGAGCATAGAAGTCGCGCCTTTCTCAAGTGGCGTCAGCACTCAAAATGTGAAGGTGCGTCAGGGTGCCGGCCGAAGCTTCAACTCGATTGGTGAACTGGCCCGGGGCGAAGCCGTGCAGATCGTCGGTAAAGAAGGCGACTGGTACAAAATTCAATTTAAAGGTCAAACGGCCTTTGTCTCGAGCGTCTATGTGAAAGAGAAAGGTGCGGATACGATTAAGGCGGTTGCGCCTGCAGCTGCGCCCGTGCAGGAGCCGGCTAAGGCCTTTGTGAAGCCTTCAGTCAAACCGGTCGCTGTAGCACCAGCTCCCACAGTGGTGGCAACGCCGAAATCAACTCCTAAGAAAGAGAAGGCCTCCGAAGCGGTCGCCAAAAAGGCCAGCTCCGGAAGTAATAGTGGCAGTGGACCAGTCGTGCGTCAGGCCAGAAGCGTCTGGGATGCTCGTAGCAGCCATATTGGCGACGTGAAGCCCGGAGATAGGGTAACTATCATCGGCCAGTCGTCGCGCGGCAGCAAATACAAGGTGCAGCTCCCTAATGGTAGCGTCGGCTATGTGGACAAGTCGGCGATTGATGCCGGCTCTGGTAGCGGCCGCGGTGAAAGCCGAGCAGGCAGTAGTCAATCCGGCGCTAGCAGTAGCAGTAGCAGTAGCAGTGGCAGCCGCAGGCACAGTCACTCAGTTAGCACGGAAAGTGGGTCGAGTACTTCGGCCGACGCCAGCAAGTCAAGCGATAGCGGATCGAGGCATTCCAGACGGTCGCGTCACAAGTCCTCAGCGGCCAGTAAGCCCGCCAGTGCCGAACCGCCGCAGTTTGTGCCGTAACAATGTTTGTAGCCCGGGCCGGGCGCATGATATAGTGGTTTCCTTGACGGGACGTAGCGCAGCTTGGTAGCGCGGCTGCTTTGGGAGCAGTAGGTCGCAGGTTCAAATCCTGTCGTCCCGACCAGTGAAAGTTAGACAGTGTGAGCGTCCCGGCCGTCGGGGCGTTTTTCATTTTGGGGTAGTCAAAGCCGATTAGTCAGACTTTAGTCAGAATCCGCCTGGCTATTGGTAAGGTCGGTTTTTCTATAGTAAGCCGCGACATGTCAAGGCGGTTTGACGGAAAAGCTTGCTTGCTACTGCCCTGGTGAAAATAGCTGACTGCCGTTTTAAGGTCCCGATGACAACCGGGGCAGGATGATTGCACATCTTGTGCCCCTTTCTCGATCCCTATCGCCGGAGATCGATCCCTTTGTGGGCCTCTGCAATAGCCCCCAAACCATTTTCAGGTAGTATCGTAGCCCCATCGAATTTCAGAAGCCTTGCACGCCTGACCGGAGAGCCGCACAGGTTAGGGGTTTTCTGCACGCCCCAGCAATGTTTTAATTTCATCGGCTTTCCATTTCGGGCTGAAAAGAATGCTTATGTCTACCCCCTTAGCGACCCACGCGCCGGGCGCGATCCTCACGAGAGGATCTACATACACTGCATCCTAAATTTTTCAGCTTACCTAACAAATCTGCTTACGACCGGCTTACGAGTTGAGATCGTTTCTCGAAAATTTTACGGTCAAAAATTTAGCCTTAGCTAACAAATCAGCAGTCACCGCATTTGGTGCCGGTTCGTCAAGTGCTAGTGATTGAACTAAATTTGTTTTCCAAAGGGGTTGACAGGGTGCCAGTATATACCTCAGAATTTGAAACGTGGGCAGGGTAGTAAGGCACCTCCATGGTCGGTTCTCCGATGACGCCAATCGATTTGACCTTCAGGTTTAATCAGTCATCAAGCCGCCATGCATGTCCATCAGTTTCAATTTTGGCGGGCATAGTCCGAGTGGTAAAAGCGTAAGAGCTTCACCTCTGAAAAAGCATTGATGTATTGATGAGCCGACCGGATGCTATCAGCATTCAGTAGTGAAGAGCATCACGAAAAACATCACGCTTTTCAACGGAGAATTACCCAATGGGAAAAATCGCGAGTGCAGGCCGTGCGCCGGTCGTCTTGGCTGCAATTACGTTAGATGATCTAAGGGCAGGTAGGCGCCCCAGGCTAACAGAAAGTGAGTGCGCTCAAATTACTGGTCGGGGCCGTTACAGCTTGCAGCGGGATCGGTCCAAAGGTCACGGTCTTCCTTTTCAGAAAGATGAAAATGGGAGGGTTTTTTATTTGGCTGAGCACGTCCTCGCCTACCTTGACCGCCAAAAAACTGTCAGGGCGACCTGCGAATATGATACGAGCGCTCAAGTTTTGCGACTGGAAAAAGCGCGCGCCGTACAAGCTGCTAGGCGTTCTTCTGGCAAGGAGCGCGCATAATGGGTTTCGGCGGGCTATTCCAGAGCGCAAGCAGTGCTGTCGATGCAGGCGGTCAAATGCAGTTGGCAAAGCTGCAAGACAACCTGAATACTTTTGGCGGCATGATGCAGCAGCAAGAGGCCAATCAGCAGGCCGATGCGCTGCATCAGGAAGCTAACTACGCTTACCAGGATGGGCTGTATAAAGCTCAGCAAGCGTATATCCAGGGCATGCACGCCTACGGTCAGCAGGCCGAGACTTTCGCCAGCAACGGAGTAGAGTTGCAAGGATCTCCGCTCGCAACGCTGCATGAAACCCAGGCTTTGACTAACTTGCAAGTTTCGCTCTTTGAGCAGCAAGGTAGCTTAGAGCAGCAGTTGTATAATCAGCAGGCTAACCAGACTCAAATGCAAGGGCTAACCGCTTATCTGGGCGCCCTTGGCCAGAACCTGACCAACGACCAAGGGACGCAGCTTCAGATCTCGTCGGAAGAGAATCAAATTAACAACGAGAAGGCGAGTATATTTCCAGAGTTTGGAATAGGCTTGCTGAAAGGTCTATTGAGACAGCCATGATATCAACTACAGCTATGACTCAGCATGGGCCAATTACCATTACGGAGTGCGTTCCCCTAGTGCCGATGCGCAGGCCAATGGAAGCAATGCCAAGCACGCTCATAGAACGATCAAATGGCGATGTTCTCATTGTCCGCGCAGATCCACATGAGTATAGGATTTTGGGCGTCATCAGTCCCGCTATGTCTTTTACTGAGTTAGCGATCTATCTGGGAGGCACCGCTGTTGGTGATCTTGATAAAAGCTGGCACGAGGCTTACGGTAAGCGATCGATACAACTAATACAGCCGCAAGACACCGATCTATTGGCATATTTTGGCCGGTTATTTCAGCTCTGTCTTGTGCCATTACGGCACGGTGATCCGTTTTCAAAAGCTAGAGAAGCAAAACTGGCAGCTAAAGAATCAGAGTAGAAAGCGCTACTAATAGCGCCCAGGGTAACGAGCAGGCACTAGCGGTAGTGTCACAGAGGAGCACGCAAATAATGGCAAAAGGGAAAGGTCAGGAGACGCCAAAGCTTAAAAAGCGCGGGCGTAAAGACGAAGGGCGGTCAATTAGAAATTTGATGACATATGCCTTGCTGGCACCGCACGAAGAGAAAGCAGACGCCTCTTACCACTGGGGCGCAGAGGGCAAGCTCAAAAGCATCTTTGACACTCTCCCCGAGCTTAAACCGCTTACATTAAGTCGCGGGAGAAATACCCCAGAGAAAGCCGCGTATAGCGACTACAGAAAGGAGCGGCGGGAGGCCGATATCTGGGAGCGAGCGCGGCAACATTCCATAAAAGAAGAGATCGAAGCTTTCCGGCAGAAACTTGACGAGCAGGGCCAGATCTGGATTATGCGACTCACGGAAAGGCTACTTGAAATTCCCCGCGCCTGCAAATGTGATAGTTGCAAGTGTAGTGGCACTGATTGCAAATGTGAGGCCCGCACCTGCATACATTGTCCTGCTGGTCTGCCTTGTCCTATGGCCGACGCGGTGCGCGCCGCTATGGTTTACCAGTGGCGTATGGTGGCGGCCAGTGTATTGAATGAGGACGAGCTGGCCGAGTTCTTCAAAATAATAATGCCAGTCCACGAGGCCAAGAAACTCATAGGCCGCCATCTATTAGCGAACCCAGGCAATATAGAGCGCTCTTATTACGCGAAAGGTAAACCGGTTTAATGTGCGAGAAAATATTTTCCAAAAAGGGGTGTTTTCTTCGCACATTAAGCAGCGTAGTCTCAAAGCTGTTAATCAGTCTACGAGGAACCACCATGGAAATTAACACCCAATTCGACCGAGCGCTTGAGTGTCGGTTAACTCGAAACTCTACTGAATTGATCCGGGATGTTGTCGGCTGCACGCCTGAAACCGTTCGCGACGCGGCCCTCTTTGCAGTCGAAACGCTTGACCTCGCGAAGCTAGGCGCCCAAGCGGTATTTGGCGACAAGGCCAAGCCCGAGCACGCTATTGCCCTCTATGACCGCATGTTGAATCTCCTACCAGGGACTGCTGCGAGAAGCGAAGCGCGGTTGCAGGAAGAAGCGCACGAATACTGGCAAGCTCAGCAGGGGAAAAAAGACTTGCACAGCGAGGGAGCTGCACCAGTAGCGCCACCGCTTCAAATGTTATTTGAGCCGCCAGCGGACTGGGGTAAGTCCAGCAACGCATCTATCTAAAGCAAAAGCCGCCTGTGCGAGAGGCGGCCAACCAAACGTTAAGAGGACACTATGAGCTTACCACAGACCAGCCAACACACAAGCTTTCCGCAAAACGAACCAGAGACACGTAAAGTCAATATCTTTGGCATCCCTCAATATTTGCGCGACCTCAATCAGTGGGTCAATTGGAAGTGGGAGATTGACAAAGGCAAGTGGGTAAAAGTGCCGAAGCAGCCCAACGGGCGAAACGCGCTATCCAACAACCCCTCGACCTGGTCGGGTTTTGACGCCGTTGCAGCCACGTATAACAATGGTGGCATGTCAGGCATAGGCTTTTGCCACGCAGAGGGCGACGGCATTCAGAGCATCGACTTAGATCACTGCGTCGATGAAAGCGGTAATCTTAAAACTTGGGGCCGTGACATTGTGGCTGCATTTGAAGGCGCGTACATCGAGCGCTCTCCCCGGGATGGCTTGCACATAATCGTCAAGGCGAAACCATTTGAGCACGGGCTAGCCAGGTCTACGAAGTGGGCAGACCCTACGAACGCTGAAGACGTTAAAAACGGCATCGAGATCTTTGACAGTAACAGCCCCCGATACTTGACAATAACAGGCGACGTTTATCAGCATGGCGAGATCAAAGACTACCAGCAGGCTGTAGACTGGTTGTGTAGTTGTACTAAAGACCCTCGACTGGGATCGACGCGCGCGGAGAAGCCCCTTTCACCAATCGCACCGCCGGACATCACGGCCTTAGCACTGCGCGCGGTATCGCTGGAAGAAGAGGCAACAAGGTTGCTCGACGCGGCAAAAGTTATGAAACCGACCCGCGAAGAATGGGTAGGCTACTGCTTTGCGTTAAAATCTGCCGGTCATTCATTTGAGCTTTTCCACGAGCTTTGCAAGATTTGGCCTGACTATGACGGTGAGGATGATTGCCGCCGGCTGTGGACTACCGCAAAGCCACACGGCAATGTCACGGTATCCACCCTTTTCTATGACGCCAAGCAGCTCGGGTGGGATGTGCCGCTACCCACCATCGTAGAGGACCGCTGGCAGGAGACCAAAGCGCCAAACGGTTTTAAGCTGACCGGTGAAGGCTTGATGGTTTACCGCGCTTCATCCAAGACGCCCTACTGGGATTTAGTTTGCGATCCGATTGCCGTGACTGCAAGAACATCGGGCATCAACGGTACCGCAAATGGTGGCCTTATCGTTGAGATTCTGACGCTTGACGGCTATATAAAAGAGCTTCCTATCGCTCGGGTGCGGCTGCACCAGGACGGGCGCGAGTTGGCCCAAGAGCTGGCCGGATTTAATTTCAGGATTGAACCAGGCAAAGAATCAGATCTTCTAAAATTTCTTGGCCGGTCTATACCTGAAGTCGAGGTAATTGCCGTTAATCATACAGGCTGGGCTATATCGAACGGCCAGGAAAAACTTGTGTTTGTCTTCCCCGGCGAAGCGACCGACCGCAGCTACCGCTATCAGCCTGAGCACGCAAGCGGGCTGCATAATGTTATGCAAAAAGCGGGGTCTTTAGAAGATTGGAACCGCGAAGTACTCGCGCCGGTAGAAAATAACCGATACTGCGTGTACGAAATCTGCAAATCCCTCTCTGCTCCTTTGTATAAATTCGCGTCACTCGATGCAGGAGGCGAGCACCTGGTAGGCCGCACAACCTCTGGTAAAACGACACTGGCACAGCTCGGCGCGTCTGTATGGGGATGCGGCGCTGACCCGTCGCAGAATCCGGCCAAGTCGTATATCCGCAAGTGGAACAATACCGCAAACGGTTTAGAAGGGCTTCTCAGTCAATACAATGATCTGCCAGCCTATCTAGACGAGCTTGGATCATACAACGGCAAAGACTTCGATACCCTGATCTACAATGCCACTAGCGGTATGGGCAAGGGCGCTATGACTTCGCGTCGCGAGATGCGGCAGACCCGCACCTGGCAGACTATCATCACCAGCACAGGCGAAGTCTCGATCCTTCACCGCATCGAGGACATCGGCCCTGGCCGCAAGCGCGCGGCAAAGGGCGGCCAGGTCGCTCGATTTATCGACCGAGAAATTCTACCGTCTACTTTTTCCGGCGCGCACCAGGTGGACGCTCTTAAGCGAGCTTGTGCTCGTAATTACGGTGTACTCGGCCCCGCTTTTGTGGAAAAGCTTGTAAGCAATTACAGCGTTACTACATTGACTGCGACAGTGCAGGAACGCCTTGATGCCTCGATGAACCGACTTCTAGCGAGCCGAGCAAAGTTTAACGATGTGCAGCGCAGAGCGTTACGGCGCTTTGCCCTCTCTGAGGTTGCAGGATCACTTCTGGTGGAATTTCAACTAGTGCCTGGTCTGACTATCGAGGCCGTTCGATTGGCGATCGATACGGTGGTATTAGATTGGGAACCATCGTCAAGGATGCTGAGCGATGAAGAGCGCGCCGTCAGAGCCTTGAGAGATTTCATCATCACAAATAGGGATACCAAGTTTAAGACCCGTGTCGTTATCTCTCCTACCTTTGAGCACGAGAACGAATCAGCCGATAAAATTCACCGTGACTGGTGCGGCGTGGTTGATACAAAAACCGATCCTGACAATCCGGTTGTTTTTGTCTTCCCCTCAGCTATAGAAGAAGCGACAGGAATAGATGCAGAGGCAGTCGCGAAAGAATTAGATAGGCGGGGTCTGCTCGTGCGCGAAAAGCCAAACCGGATGCAGAGCCGGGTGCGCATGGATGGTCAGCGCCCGTACTGCTACGCAATCAAGCTCTCGTTTGTAGAAGGATCTACAGAAGAGCCAACGGCGGACCCGTTTGCAGGGTGGGCGATTTAGACCGGCCTAGTATCGCTGCTGCATTGATTTGGCCATATTCGTCGCGGTATTAAAATCAATCCGACGCTGCATCGAGTCTAAGCGGATCTGCTCATCAGACTTCACTGGTCGAATTTTCTTGCCATGGTAGTTGTATCGTTTGCAAATTGCATCAAGCTGCTTCTGACTTTTTTGAAGTGCAACCTTGGCACTTTCGTCTAGCTTCTTTTGCAGGTCGCTACTTGCAGCGGCGTCTGAAGCATTAACCACCTGGGCAACAACTAGGCCAAACAGCTCTATCATCTACCTGTACCACCACGTGAGATCGCCAATACGATACCACCCTCAATCCTCAACGGTGGCATTTAACCACCGAAATTAGCTTAATTCTCTCGTCTGCAATGATTGACATTTTATCTTCTAACTGCTCGGCCTTTTCAGGCGCTGACCTGTTAGCTTAGCTTTCCCCCGCCCTTCTCTCTCTTCGCGATCCGCTTGCACCAGTTGCGGTGCGATGCTTCAAATTAGCTTAGAGCGAAAGCCGCATGGTTAGCTAATTGAGAGATTTCTATAATTTGCGACCAGATCTGCATTTTGCTAGATTTTGGATACTTTGAAAATCCGCTATCGAGAGGAACATCAGTGCAACAACCGCTAGAACCGGCGCAGCTCATGTCAGCGCCAATGCTATCCGACTTGGCCGATCTTATAGCCAGTAAACTAACCGCTGCGCCGGTGACTAAGACAATAACCTTTGGTGAGCTGTACCATTTATACTTTGAGAAGCGCGTCAAAGTACGGCTCAAGAACCATGCAAATGCCCATTACTTCTATACTGTGCACGGCCCTCGCTGGGCGGCAATGCAGATACATGAGATCAAGCGCCCGGATGTTCAGGCTTGGGTAGATAGCCTCGGCAGAAAAAGCCCGTCTGCTGCATGGCGAGCACTAGCAATGATGCGCGCAATTATCAATTGGGGAATGAAGCGCGATTACTTGCCATCAATGGCAAACCCCTGCACCGGAGTCGAATCATTTCAGCCGCTGGAGCGTGACCGCTTTCTCATGCCCTCCGAGCTAGCCAGGTTTGATGCGGCGCTGAGACAAGAGCCACGCCTAATCCGCGATTTCTTCAGGCTTAGTTTGCTTACTGGAGCAAGGAAAGGAAACGTGCTGGCAATGCGCTGGGATGAAATCGATTTCGATTTGGCGACCTGGGTGATACCCGGCAAAAAATTCAAGAACGGTAAGACCCACGTGATACCACTAAGCGATCGAGCGGTAGCCATTTTGCAAGACCGCTATAAAGCATCTGATGGTTTGCCTTGGGTTTTTCCCGGGAAAGCTCAAGGCGACCATTTGAAAGAGCCTAAGCGCGCCTGGAAACGGGTTTTAGACCGTGCGGGCATAGACGATTTACATCTGCACGATTTGCGTCGCTCAATGGGGAGCTATATGGCGATGCAAGGTCAGAGCCTGCTGGTTATCGGCAAGATGCTTGGGCACAAAGACGGCCGTTCTACCGCCGTGTATGCCAGATTTGATTTAACGCTTGTGCGCAAAGCTGCGCAGTCTGTAAGCGAAGCGTGGGAGAAATTAGAATCTATTCCAGTCTTTGACGAGGATTATTCTAAAGATTCGAAGTCAAGCAAGGTAGAACAGCCACCGTTATTAATACCGAAAAATGCAAATATTAGACTTAGCGCTGCTGACCAGATAAGAGTAGAGGCCCTGATTCTTACCTGTCTAAACATGCGTCTGACCACGAAAAAAGATTTCTATAGAAAGATTGGCGGCCGGTTTCAACTGAATAGCAGCGAGCTTGAGCGAGTATTGAATAGTATGGCGGCTCGCGGTCTAATCGAGAGGCACGAGTCAGACAACGGCGCTTTGACTTACGCTCTCGCCCTTGGCGAGCCTGGAGGAGAGTAAATTGGTTAACGATGATAGACCGGTCTTGAGCCGGTTTGAAGAGAAGATAATCGATGATCTGGCAGTCGCCTTTATCGACCCCGGTAGTGACCAGGGCGACCTAGCGCACCAGGTAATCAGCGCGGCAATTAAACTTGGTTGCAGCCCCGTCCAGGTGGCGATAGAAGCGGCCAAAACAGCTACCGGGGTACTAACTACCACCCGGCGATATGAAGGCTTCTTTGGTGCCGCCTGTGGTGATTTATATTTTGACCTGGGCGAGGCCAGGGCGACGCTAAAAGCGAGCCGAAAAATGGGCGAGAGAGTGAGGCCAGTGATCTGGCCGCAACATAAAGCAGCCTCGCAACAAATGAGTGATAGAATTGCGATCCTTCTAGCTTGACGGTGGGCAAAATGAATAAAGCGAATCTCACATTGTTGGGCCTTGCGGCTCTGCTGTCCTTTGCGCCCGCGCTCGCCCAAGCCGATAACGAAGAGAATAAACCAGCAGCGATTGTATCGGCCCAGAGTAGACTTGCCAGCCGACTCAGTGATGTCACCTCAATTTACGTTGAGCAGCTAGGCAACGGCGCATCATCAGACATGGTGAGACAAAAGCTAATCAATCGGCTCGTCAAATCAGGTGTTACTGTTACTTCTCGACCCGAGACTGCGAGCGCTATTCTAACCGGCGCGGCCGAAGTATCGCACCGTCACTATCTCCACATGAACTACGCCGCCGGATACATGAGTGGCGGAACAAGGTATCGCGCCCAGTCAGCCGTACGTTTAATAGGGCGCGACGATAAAATTTTGTGGATGTCTGAGGCTACGTCATGGCTTTCAATCGGAAGCGTCAGCTCGACAGTTGTGCGCCGGTTAGCCAATGGATTAATCAATGAGATCGAGGCCGACAAGAAGCAGCTTGCCGTGCTGGCTCAACCTCAGGCGCAATAGCCCCATTTTGCTAGACATGAGCGACGCATACGCAGCGCTAATTTTGTGCTTACTGACCTGGGAGGGCAAGTCTGGTGAAGGTATTTATTAGTTGGAGTGGAGACCGGAGCAAAGCTATTGCAGAAGCTTTGCGTAGCTGGCTTCCCAATGTGCTCCATTTTATCGATCCCTTTATGTCAGATCTTGATATTGAATCCGGCGACCGCTGGCAAGCTGAGGTAAGCGGCAAGCTTGAAACTTGCAATACTGGGATCATTTGCATAACGCCAGAGAATAAGGATAAGCCATGGGTTTTGTTTGAATCCGGGGCCCTGTCAAAAAGCGTTACGGATGGGCGAGTGATACCGCTATTGTATAAAATGAAGCTCGGCGATCTTGGCGGCCCTCTAGGGCAATTTCAAGCCAAGCTGCTCTCAAAGCCAGACATACACACGCTAGTTGTCGATTTGAATAAGCAAGTGCCAATAGACAAGCAAATCGATCAAGTTCGTCTTGAGCTCCTGTTTAACAAGCTATATGACGTTCTTGAAGAAGGCCTAAACAAAGTAGAAGCTATGCCAGGTCCGGCGGCGACTCAGCAAGCCGAGGGAGAAGTTTTAGAAGACCTTGTGCGGCTTGTTCGATCCCATGGTGATCGTATCGACCAGCTCGCAAAAGCAGTGCTTAATGTGGGCCAGAAGTACACTGAGGATATCCCCCAGAGCGCGGGCCAACTCTTTTCCGCACAGACTGAAGCGGGTTCACGAGAATACATGATGCGAACGGCAAAGCTATTTGGGTTCCCGGTAGGCGAAGTAGCGACCCGCCTAGCCAGACTTTCGCCGGACGAGCTGAGCGTTTTAGAACTGAGATACGGTATCAAAGACGGACAGATCAAATCACAGGCGCTTTCCGCCAATCGCATGAAAATAGACCAGGCTAGGCTAATCGATCTTGAAGGAGCCGCGGTCTATAAGGTCATCCAGCCCCTTGAAGAGCTTGACACGTGGGAAACTCCCTTGAAAGACCCCCGGAACCCTTTGACAAAAGAGGAGCACGCGGCGCTCACTGCTTTGTTGCGAAAGGACGTCGAGGGAAGCGATATCGAGATTAACGAGACCGCGCAACAGCTTGGCATGGACCCAACCCACTTCAAGAAAGTAATAAACCAAGCCCTCGATAAATTCGATACGAAGCCAAACAGCAATTAGAAGCAAACAGCGCGTGTTAGGTAAGCGATACCACAGGCAGTGTTAGGTTAACTGAGCTGTGTTTGGTGTTAGGCTAACGGATTCTGGGATACACGGCCTACACTGGGGTCACCGCATGCACCCCGTGAAAACCTTTGCACGCCATGCGTTTCCGGGTTTTGGGATACATGGGATACATGTTTTTAGATATGAGTTACTAAAACGTTCCTGCGCATGTGCGCGTGTGTGCGCGGGCGCGCATGCGCACGAGTCTATCTATTCTAATTATTATGTATCCCATGTATCCCAGTAGTAGTAAAAGAGTCACAGGGGGCGGGTTTTGCCCGGGATACATGCCGGGATACATGGCCGGTTTTGATGTGACCCATGTATCCCACATTGACAATAATGCGATGTTGGCACTACATTTGGTGCTATCTGCGGGCGTTTCGGGAGCTTGGCATGTATATTCACAAGGTGAAAAGCGGTAAGGGAGAAGGTTACACGCGCTATCTACTTCGCAAGGGTAAGCGAGATGGCCGCCGCGTGCGGAATTTCACTCTATTGAACATCACCTACTTCAGCGAAGAGAGGCGCCGCCAGCTAGGCGAGGCGCTAAAACTGAAACGCAAGAAGCGCGGAAAGAATGATGAAGAGCTGATTAACGAGCTTATTACCTCAATCATCTACGCTGGGATAGAAGAGTGCCAGGACGTTTACCGGCGCGACCACCAGCAGAGACGAGACTGCAAACTACTGAGCTTGGCTGCCGAGCACGTGGGCGGCCAGGAAGCAGAAGACTGGGGGCGCCTTGCAGAAGAGCTGCGCCCTGGACGTGGCAGGCCCAAGGGCTCGCCGCATGCAACCAAGCGTCACCGCCCAGACATTGCCATCTCCTTGATACAAACGCTCAAAGGCCCCGAGATCCCCAGACGCCGCGACGAGAAGGGCCGCTTTGCCCGGCGGTCAGCTTAAAAACAAAGAGCCGGTACATCTCGCACCGGCTCCTCTTCGCTCGACCTGGACGACCAGACTAGGCTTCTGAGGCTTTCGGCGCCTCGTCTTCTTGTATCGCCGCTAAGGTGCCGTCAGCCTTGATACCGCACTGAGCTTTTAGGAATTCAGCAATCTTCTGCACCGGTTCGCGCAGTGTGTCCGTGTCTACCGTGATGTAGTGGTGTGCGGTAACGTCGCCACTGACTGAGTGATTTAGCAGGTGTTTGACTTTCACGTTGCTGATATCCAAGCACTCGGCTGATGTAGCAAAAGTCTTTCTCAGGGTGTGGCAGGAAAACTTGACGCCAGATTTTTTGACCACGCGCTCAATAGCTCTCTTAGGCTCTTGCAGGCACTCGCCGTCTTTGTCGCCCGGGAAAACATAATCATTACCAAGTATGCGGACGCGCTTCTCAAGCAAACCTTTGACGTAATCGGACATTGGAATAATTTGGCTTTTGCCCATTTTGTCGATGTCAGCCGGTACCGTAATGGTCTTGGCCTTGGTATCGATGTGGTCCCACTTCAGATTGCTGGCCGCGCCCCGGCGCATGCCCGTGAAAAGCAGGAACAACAGGAAGTGCGACATTGTCGGGTTAGGCAATGCGGCTACGGCGCGGTACCACTTCGCTAGCTTCTCTTTCGGTATCACGTCATTCTCTTTGCACGCGACTTTGTTCCAGCCCTCATGCAAGGCTGAGAGCCGCTTTGTGGGGTCGTCTGGTAGCATCGTGTTGCCGTTGTCGTCTTCAGTGATTGCCCTGGTGTAATTGAGCACTGCCCGCAACGTGCGGATAGCCTGGCTTGCCTGAGCTTTGGCGCCGCCTTTGTTGCTCCTGGGGCCTTCATTGGTGGCCAGCTCCTGGTAGCGCTTAGTAACCATTGAAGGCGTAATCTTGGCCACCGGCACGTCAAGCCAATCTGCAAAGCAGCGGTTCATCGCCTTCGTGTAGACGCTTATGGTCTTAGGCCTCAGGCCGCCGGTTTGGTCAGCCGCTTTGCCTTTGATATAGTCGGCCAGGGCCTGCCTAAGAGTGAGGCTAGCTACGGCCGCCTTTTGTTCCGCGTCTTTACTCGTGTAGCTCTTAAGCTCTTTGATTTTATCAAGCCCCTGGCTAAGCGCCTCTTCCACAGTGATATCGCGGTAGTCAGCAAGTCTAACTCTTTTGTCCTTGCCATCTATTCTGGCCTGCACAATGTAGACCGCTTTGTTAGGGGTGAGCTTCAGGCCGACCCCTGGGGCTAGCCAGACGTATTTCTGACTACCCGCCGCCATGGTCTTCTGAGATTTGATGTGCTTCTCAAGCTCAGTCTTATTAATCTTTTCGAGTGCTGGCATGCCCGGTCCCTCAATTAACTGCTTAGTCAGAATGGGTAAAAATCGATTAGTCAGACATTAGTCAGAATGGGTTTCCAAAAAACGCCTTGGCCTTCTAACTAATTTTACGCGTCTGAGCGGCGCACGTACAGGGTTTTTCCAAAGACTTCCAAGAAATTAGTCAGATTTCTAAACGCCCCATTTTTGGCCTGCTAGTGCTTTGGGAGCAGTAGGTCGCAGGTTCAAATCCTGTCGTCCCGACCAGTGAAAGTTAGACAGTGTGAGCGTCCCGGCCGTCGGGGCGTTTTTCA
>JAGXAB010000018.1 GCA_018971775.1 Cyanobacteria bacterium REEB67
CGAATGTATACAATGTCGGGCCGCTGGATTCCATGGGGGCATATAACTCATCCCTATCCTCTCGAGCGCTTTCGCGTTAGGACCTAAGGTAGGAGCCGGATGCGGGAAAGCCGCTAGTCCGGATCTGTGCGGGGTGGGGAGGGGTAACCATCCTCCCTACCGCGATGGATCCGCCGCAAACGGATTTTCCGCCTGCACAACCGGGCACATATAAGGAATCTGAGCAGGCATTTTTTTGCCTCCCTCTATTTCCTTACCAACGATTTCCTTCTCTTTGAAGGGAGGTTTTAGTTATGGCACTGCAGCGCATTTATTCTAGCGCCACCGCCGATATCGGCGCGCCTCTCGGACCGAGCTGGAGATTGCCGTCGATCAGTGTCGCTTTTATCGAAGCCGCCCTTGTCTTTGTATTGCTGACAGCCATAGCCGCACTTGGAGGCAAGGCCAATGATTGGACTGGAGCGCTGGCTGTTTTCGCCACCTTCCTGCACGGTCAGGTATCCTTCGACCTGCAGGAATCACAACACAAGATGCCGGTGCCGGACGTCGAGCACTATTCCTGGTCGGGGCGACTATTTGTCACCAAAGAAATATTGTGGATCGCTACCTTTATAATGACCGGCTCCTGGCCCCTCTGCGCGGGCAGCTTGATATTCGCCACTTATCCGAAATGGCGCGCCTGGTTACGCGGCAAATAAGGCAGGTAAGTAAATCAGCCGGTAGATAAGTGGCTGAAGCGAGTAACCGCAGGCTGCTAGGTGACGACTTATCTGGTCAAAAACTGTCGGTGCCTTTTATCTTTGAAAACGTTATAGTCGAAAGTAAATTCGATATCCACAAAACGGGGCGCACCTGGCGGGAGTGGCTCGAGAGTGCTTGCTTGAACAGCTGCAGAGGCAGCATCGTCAGCTGCCTTTGAATTAGATAACTTAAGAAAGCCTACGTCACTGACGGTACCGTCATTGGCGACCTTAAATTTGACCTTAACAACCTGGTTAACGTAGGCGATGGGCGGGTTCCAGTGAGACTTGATCTCTCTTTGCAGATTAGCCATGTAAGGACCGTAATCAACTGCAGCCTGAGGATCGACTGGCTGGGCGATAACGGGTGGCGAAGGAACCGGCGGTGATGGCGGCGCCGGTGCGCGAAAAATAGCGGCAGCACCAATCAGGCCTAAAATAATCGCAGCGGAAGAACCCCAGACGACAGCTCGTCTCCGGCGTCTTGTCCTGAAATTGCATTCAACGCTTTCCCCACGCCTTTCCAGCTCGTGGCAAGCGGCCACCCAATCTTCCTCGTTGGCATGGGGTTGGGAAATGATATCCAACAGCTCTTGCTTCTTCTTACCGACCATGCGGGTACTGCTCAGAGCAGGCTGCTGAGCCGCTATAGGAGCAGCCACCGGAGCGGTGTCGTGGGTGGTGGCAGAAGGAACACTGGCTGCTGAACCGGGTGGAGCAAAGGCCATATGATCGTCTTTTACACTACCCTGGTTATCTTCGCTCTCAGCCTCGCTTGTGACACTATCGGCCACATTCAGCGTTATGGTATCCGGCACTCTAAATGGCTGTTCAGGCATCTCTTCAACCTTTAACCCGAGCTAAGGATGCAGTTTTGTTCGCACCATATAAGCACGATGCCTGCATAATGACATCTTACCTGTTATAGCCTATTTTGATGGGAGCCAAAACCGGTTTTACCCTAAGTCAGATTTCTTTTGAAAATTCTGACCGTTGGCAGCTATGGTCAGATTTCTTTTGAAAATTCTGACAGTCGGCAGCTATGGTCAGATTTCTTTTGAAAATTCTGACAGTCGGCTATAGTCAGATTTCCGCTAAAAATTCTGACTCCTCCGTCCACTTCGAATTGATCGAGAATTCATCAGGTCGTATTGTCGAACACTCGACAGTTGAACAACTCCTACCGTTCACAATACAATCATTAGACTAGTCAACGGTTAAGCCAGTTGTAACGTAAAAGTGTCTAGCAGTTGTGTTGACTAGCAGTCGTACCTCTGTACGGTTGGACAGTCGAGAAAGAGGTTTTAGTTTCCCCTTATCGCCTTTGGAATTAAATCCTTGCTTCGTACGCTGAATTTCTCTTTCAAGATCACCCTGCAGCCGTGCCTCTGCATCAGCTCTGCCTATTGCTCGTTCTAAACTGCCGATGGCAACAGTAAGTGAGTCCAACAAGCTAATGATTTCTCCAGTGCGTGCCTATACATCTGTAGTGCCAGTCTGGCAGTCATGTCCGAAATTCAGCAAGCGCGAACGAAGAATAGCTAATTGCTGACCCGGGGACGCGGGACTAAAGGCATTTTCTTCGCTTGCATCTGCCCCTAATGACTTTTCTGGTACCGCCAGATTGGTCGAATCGTTAAATATCCAGCCGATTGCCTCATCGGGTAAATTCATCACTGCAGGAGAAATGCTCTAACGGACAGAGTTTCCGCAGAGAGGACAAAACAGCCAATTCACTTGCAGTGCGCCAGTGCAATTCCCACATAGCATTGACAATCACCTGTTTTCAATCGAAAGGAAATTAGGCGTGCTGTTTATATATTCACCATGTCACAGGCCCCTAATCTAATTACTCATCGGCTTGGCGACAGGCATTTCGCCTTTTTCGAAACTCTGGAATATCAGCAAATCAAGCTGAAAGGGTCCGGGGTTGATACCGAGGTCGGTGGCCATCGGATTGCCAAAGACAAAGACAAGATAAACGTTCAAAGATAGTGTCACAGCCACAAGTACGGTCATCAAAGACTGTACTCTTATATCGGCCACACCAAAGAAATAGGTAAAAATAACGGTAAAAATGCCGCCCGTGATCAGAACAAACCACATTACGGGAGCCACCCCTTTGAGCGAGCTGATCACGCGCGTGCGGTGATTCTGGGTCATCGCACAGATCTCGGAGACGAGCTGCTGATGGATAGTTTGCTCGCCCTCAGTGACCGGGTGAAGGGTGGTGATTTCCTTCCAGAGTAAAAAGACAGAATGAAATGTCTTCTGGCTGTACTTTCCATCCCGCAAAGTGATCCATTCGTCTTCGATCACCTCCTGAGCGTATTCAACGCACAGGGCCCTTATAGCCTGTCGTTTCGGAGCAGGCAAACCCTCCGAACAAAGGAAAATATTGGCCAGGCCGCTTGCTTCCATAGAAACGAGACCGCGCACGTCTTGCATGTGCTGCATAGCGTCGACGATGACAAAACCAAGCAGTACGGCATAAAGAGTGCCCACAACCGAAAGCATATAGCCGGCCACTTCGTGATACGTGGCTAGAGTCTCCAGGGAGACCCGGCGACGGACGAGGAGCATGCCGAGCACGGAGAGTAAGGTGGTGATAAACACCACCACAAAACCGAACAAATAACCGTTCATTTAATCATCCTGTTATTGGCTCTTTTCGCTATCCAGATTTATGTAAATCGCGCTTTTCAGTAGCGCCTCGTCGACGCCCATACTCAAAACCTGAGGGGGAGCTGGTTCGGTCAACAGAGCGATATTGCCGTTATTATTCAAAACTGTCTGTAAGAGCTCCCCAGAAAGTCCGGTCGCCTCATTGGTGTGGACTGAGATAGCAAAAAAACCGTTTTCATCAGGACTGGCAGGACAAAATTGATGATAGACCGTACCGGAAAAACGGAGCACAAACTGCCTGTCACCGGGGATTTGAACGACATAGAGATTTTTCCAAAAAAGCTCTGGCTGCTTGCGAGCGTCCGAGGGAGAGCACAAGCTGAACTTCAAAATACAGCCTTTGCCGCCGGTGATACCGGTTATTACTCTGTGGCCTTTGTGGCGATGGAAGACCAGGTCCCGTTTGTCGACGCCGAAGGTATAAACAGCGGTGTGATCGATGCGGTCAAAGTCAGTCTTGCCGATGACGGCGCTCGGTTCGTTATACTGGTCGATAAATTCAGGATGATTACTCTGTTGAAGCAATGCATTTTCGACGAAAAGTGAGCCGCTGCCGGCAGGAAGCTGGCCAGTCACCGTAATTTCGATCGGCAGCTCTCTGCCGCCGGTGCTGATACTGACATGGGATCGCCCGCGTAGCTTTACCCGCTCGTTATCTACCACAGTCATCTGGACTAATCCTCCAACAAGCGCAATTATTTTGATTCGGCCGGATCTACGGCCAGACTTTTCAAATCGTCCAATCGACAGTGTTTCAAGGTCGCCTCGTGGGTAGCGGCCAGCACCACTCCCGGCGCCATATTAGCCTCAAAAGCTTCCTGCCAGCGACTGGCACAGAGACACCATTTATCGCCCGGCTTCAAACCGGCAAAACCATAGGCAGGCATGGGGGTAGTCAGGTCGTTGCCGCGTTCCTTTGAAAATTTCAAAAAATCCTTGCTGACGATGGCGCAAACGCTGTGCACGCCTTGATCATCAGGACCAGTACTGCAATAGCCATCACGATAGAAACCAGTCGGCGGCGTAGTGCAGCACGGCTCGAGATTGGTACCAATCACATTTTTAATTACGCTCATTTTCTATCCCTCAATCTACACCTTATTATCATCGCCATTTTCTTTTTCCGCTGCAGATTTTTCGATGTCGACTTCAGTAATTTCAAGTTCTTCCAGACTGGAGACCGTTTTTTCAGTTTGATTTTCTGCCGAGGCAAGAGCAGCCTTTTCTCTGGCCTGCTCGCCCTCTTGTACTTCGGCCTGAGCGGCCATCGTCTTTTCTCTTTCAACTTCTTCAGCGGCCAGAACAGCCTTGGCCGCCACTACTGCAGCTTCACCATAGGGTGCGCTGACTGTCCGCGGTTCTGCCGGAGCCACTGACGAGCCCGACTTTGACGATAGATCGATGCCGGAGGTTTCTTCGGTCAAAGCCTGACTGACCAAAAAATTGCGCAAAGGATCGAGCACCAGAAGAGGCATACGAAATTGATGCACACTTTGATCGCGAGTGAGGATGGAGACAGTGCCACTGCCCATAGTGCTCAAATACTGGATAGATTCTACCTGGGCACGCTGGATGCTGACACGAGTAGCTCCGACGGCCTGCGAAAATATCTCGGGAACGAATACCAGGCGCGAATCGGTGACGACGAAGCGACCCGGTTGGTCTTTGTGGAAGGTGAGGAAGAAAGAACGCAACACAGTTTCGCCGTCCTGGGGCTTGAAACGAGATCCGGCAAAAACCACGGCGAAGATCAATGAAAAGCCTAGAAAAACAAGTCCCCAGGCGGCCAGGAAGGTGCCGAGAAATTCATTCCAGGACTCTTGCACTTTCAAGGCATTGGCGGCAAATCCTTCACCAATAGAGCCGCCGATGTCGCCGGCCGAGGACAGGGCCATACCGAGTTTTGCATGCGCCATCGCACTTTTAGGAGCAAAGCGCACCGCCTGTTTGCAGGCCTCGACCTGCTCTTTTTTCCGACCAAGCTTGCCGAGCGCCTCACCTAGACCGAGATAAGCGCGCGCATATTCCGGGTCGATAGCAAGGGCCCGGTGGTAAAGATCGCAGGCGGCCAGGTTTTCACCCTGTTTTTCGCGAATGGCCGCCAGGTTGACGTACGAGCTCGGAGCCGTCGGCTGCAAGCGGATTGACTCCTGCAAGGCAAGGGCTGCATCGGAGTACTGGCGCAAACTGCCCAATGAAAGGCCTAATATTGAGTAAGCGGCGGCATTGCCTGGATCGAGCTCGAGAGCGGCTTTTTCGTGGCTAATTGAAGGCTCATATTTGCCCTGCCGCCCGAGCACCAGACCAAGAAAGTAGTGCGCGTCAACATTGTTTTTATCAACATTGAGCACGCCTCTGAGTGTATTACAAGCGTCATCGAAGCGTCCTTCGGCGGCCAGGCTGCGCGCCTTTGCCACTTCTTTGCTCTCATCGACTGGAGACAGCGCGGTGGCGCTTCCCAGAGCGATGAGGGTGACAAGGTAAATGGCCAGTACTCTGGCAGTCGCGAAATACGCCGAAGGGGCGATGACCCTGGAAATATTTTCAGACATGCTTAGCTGTCCCTCAATTAACGCGCTTGGCCCGACTATCCCAATGCTTGTCGCGCAGGACCTTTTTCAGTATCTTACCGCTTCCGGTTTTGGGCATCTCATCGACGATTTCGATTTCGCGCGGAGCCTTGTAGTGAGCGAGACGCTCTTTGACAAAGGTAATCATCTCGGCCGGCTTTACGGTCATGCCCGGGCGCAGAACGAGAGTAGCTTTGACTATTTCTCCCCAGCGGTCATCAGGTATGCCAAAAACGGCACATTCGAAAACGGCGGGATGTTCCTGCAAAACGTATTCAACCTCAGTGCTGTAAACGTTTTCGCCACCGGAAATGATCATATCTTTTTTGCGATCGACGATATTAACATAACCGTCGCCGTCCATGACGGCCAGGTCGCCGGTATGAATCCAGCCGTTGATAATAGCGGCGGCTGTCGCATCGCGATTTTTCCAATAACCGGCTGTGATTGTTGGCCCACGGGCGATAATCTCGCCCACTTCGACCCCGTCTTTATCGACATCGACACCATCCGGACGCACAACGCGCAGCTCGACACAGATAAAAGGCCGACCTGTCTTGGCCCGAATCTCCTGGCGCTTTTCTTTGGGAAGCTGCAGATGCTCCCATTTAGGCAGACTGATCGTCAAAATGGGGCTGGTCTCGGTCATGCCGTAAAACTGTATATAAGTGCAGCCAAAAATGTCTTCGACACGACGCACCAGATCTGGTGCTATCGGAGAGCCGGCGGTCATGATCGCCTTCAATTTCTTATATGAGTAGTCCCATGCCTTCTGGGATTTGACCAGTTGATTGACCATCGTCGGCACGAGGGCGGTCGCGGTCACGTCTTCGGTCTCGAGCAGAGGCAATACGTCATCGGCTTTGAAATAAGGCAAGAAAACATGCTTGCCGCCCACCCAGGTAAGTGCAAAGATGGCCCAGGCATCTACTAAATGAAACATCGGAGCAATGTGCGCCCAGACATCGCCGTCACTGAATTGAAATTCGGCTACTGCTCCCAGGGCGTGCGTGGCGACATTGTCGTGACTGAGCATGACACCTTTCGCTTCGCCGGTGGTGCCGCTCGTGTAATAGAGTTGGGCCAGATCCGAGCCGCCGGCGCCGTTGTCTATAAGCTCATGGCCCCAGTGACGCATGACAAATTGTTCGTAGTGGAAGCCTTTGACATCCTCCGTTTTGGCCATCACACCTGGCCCAAGCCAGGTAACCAGCTTGAGAGTCGGCAGGGCAACGACGGCTTCGGCAGTCAGAGCGCCAAAATCAGTATGGCTGACGAAGAGCTCGGCATCGCAATGCAGCAGGATCGGGCGGATTTCGGCGGCGGAGAGGCGATAGTTGATGGGCGCCAGGACAACACCCAGAAGAGCCGTAGCAAAATAGAGCTCGAGAAATTCGACGCAGTTGGGCGCCATGCAGGCCACCACCGAGCCCTTGGTCAGGCCAAGATTGCTTAAGGCCTGGGTAAGGGCGGCGATTCTGCTGCCGAGTTCCTTATAGGTAAAGCGTTTCTGACCATCGACAATGGCCTCTCGTTCCGGCCAGACAGCCAGGGCACGTTTAATGCAAGTCGCAAGATTCAAGATTTTTGTCCTCAACCAATTACTAACTGGTTACCGTGAGCGCCGCTCAAAATAGGAGAAGCAGGCAATCAGCCACAGTATAGGCCCTGCCCGAAAATATCTCCACCCGGACCCGGAGGGCCGCAAGAAGATGCCCGGAAGCGCCAGAAAATGGGGATTTAGCCTGGCAATCTCCTGACATGTCAAAAATCTCTTAGTAAATGGTGATCAAATGAGCCTCCCCCCTCAATGCTTTGTTAAGCTTGTCAGCCAAGGTTATAGCGCCGGGTGGCCGAGCCGCCCGACATATTGCTAGAACAAACCGCCCTTTGAATGCAATAAAGGTGAACAAAGACATGGGACAAGTGATAGACAAGACTTATAACGGCATAAAAGTGCCGCAGGGCGAAAAGATTACCTTTGCCGACGGCAAACCGGTAGTACCGAACAAGCCGATTATTCCTTTTATCGAAGGCGACGGTACCGGCCGCGATATATGGAAAGCCAGCGTGCGCGTCATTGACGCCGCTGTCAAAAAAGCCTATGAAGGCAAGCGCGAAATCGCCTGGTTTGAAGTACTGGCCGGCGAAAAAGCCAAAGACCAGACCAACGAATGGTTGCCGGAAGATACAGTAGCCGCTCTCAGAGAGTTTGGCGTTGCCATCAAAGGCCCTCTCACCACCCCTGTCGGCGGTGGCATCAGAAGCCTGAACGTTGCTCTCCGTCAGATTTTCGATCTCTATTGCTGCGTACGTCCCGTCCGTTATTTCAAAGGCGTGCCATCGCCTGTAGTGGCACCTGAAAAGCTCGACGTCATCATCTACCGCGAAAACACAGAAGACGTTTATTCCGGGATTGAATTCCAGGAAGGCACTCCTGAAGTCAAAAAACTGATCGAATTGCTCGAGAGCATGGGCAAAAAAGTCCGTCATGATTCCGGTATCGGCATCAAGCCTATCTCGATCACAGGCTCTCAGCGTCTCGTTCGCAAAGCGATCGAATACGCCATTGCCAACAACAAAAAGACCGTCACCATGGTCCATAAAGGCAATATCCAGAAGTTCACCGAAGGTGCTTTCAGAGACTGGGGCTATGCTCTGGCCGAGAAAGAATTTGCCGACAAGGTAATCACCGAAGATAAAGTCTGGGCAGAGCACAACGGCAAATGTCCGGAAGGCAAAATCATGCTCAACGACAGAATCGCTGATTCGATGTTCCAGCAAGTATTGACCAGACCTGATGAATATCAAGTCCTGGCTACAACCAACTTGAACGGCGACTATCTCTCCGATGCTTGCGCCGCGCAAGTAGGCGGCCTCGGTCTCGCTCCCGGTGCCAACATCGGCGACAACTGCGCCATCTTCGAAGCCACCCACGGTACCGCGCCAAAATACGCCGACAAAGACGTGATCAACCCCGGTTCGGTCATCTTGTCCGCTGTAATGATGCTCGATTACATGGGCTGGAAAGAAGCAGCCAAAATGATCGAAGATGCAGTCGCTAAGACGATCAACCAGAAGAAGGTCACCTATGACCTCGAGCGTATGATGCCCGGCGCTACCAAACTCAAAACATCCGAGTTTGCTGACGCGATCATCTCCAACTTCGCCTAATCTCGATTAGGTCGAGGTCTCCAAGTCAGACAAAAAAGATGTAGCTACAATGTAGCTACATCTTTTTTTTTGAACTCTCGCTCTATTAATCTGACTCTCGAATCTAGCTCTCTTGCATCCTGTTTGCTTGTTCAGGCTAACGTTGCGGCGGTGCGCCCGGAGCTGGCCCCATGTAGGAAAACAGCATCAAAATACGTCCGCCATGCGGTCCGATCGTGAGCGGTGTGAGACTGACAAATTGAAAGCGAAATTTCAAATGCTCGAGAATGGTCTTGGACACATCGTCGGCGGGCACAATCGTTTGCACCACCGCAGTGGGATTACCAAACTGCTTCTGGGTTTTCAGGTCGACGAAATCTTTTAGCTCTGACACTTCTTGGCTTCCTCCCGGTATCGAAAATGCATTGCATACATAGTATTACAAAAGACCCATAAATTAGCTAAACTGTAGGCCGTTACTACCTGCAATGAGCCCCTTGATGATTAAGATGCCCGACTTTGCCACGCAAAGTGCCTACGACTACGAGACAAATTTCCATCTCACTTTGAAAGTCGATCGGCTGGCGAAGCTTATCGCCCACTATGAAGCTTACAAAATGGTCCAGGAAGTACCGGGCTCGATCATCGAATGCGGTGTTTTTAAAGGCACCTCTTTCGTTCGTTTTGCATTACTGCGCGAATTGCTGGGCAACTATTTTTCCAATAAGCTGATTGCCTTCGATGTGTTTTCGGATGACTATCCGGATACTCAATTTACCGAGGACAAAAGCTACCGGAACCACTGGATAAGTACAGCCGGAGCCAGTTCCATTTCAGTGGAGCAGCTAGACACAGTGCTGCAAAAACAAGATATCAAAAACTATGAATTGATCGCCGGCGACGTACTCGACACCGTGCCGAAATACGCCAAAGAACATCCCGGTCTTAAAGTTGCACTACTGAATGTGGATATCGATTTTGTCGAACCGACCAGGTGCGTCCTCGAACACTTCTGGGATCGCGTCATGCCGGGCGGGGTCGTCCTTCTAGACAATTATGCCGGCGAGGATCAGGCCGGCAACAGCTTGCATGGAGATACGAAAGGCGTGGACGATTTCTTCGCGGACAAAAATGTGATTATCCAGAAGTTTCCTTTTGCTTCGCGTCCGTGCTTCATAATCAAAGAATAAAACAACGCTGTCGAGTCAAAGAGCAAACGTATGCTGGGCAATCTGATCAACCAGGCCAAAGACACCGCCTTCGAGTTTTCCGAACTCGA
This sequence comes from Cyanobacteria bacterium REEB67, assembly GCA_018971775.1. Lineage (GTDB taxonomy): Bacteria > Cyanobacteriota > Vampirovibrionia > Obscuribacterales > Obscuribacteraceae > REEB67. The sequence goes on from JAGXAB010000018.1 coordinate 10,428, forward strand.
GCGTCTAATGTCGCTCGACAAAGCGGCAAGGCGACTGGTCATCTATGGTGAGAGCGAAATCCAATACCGCTATTACGAAGACTACATCGACTATCTGCTGGCAAACTCCGACTACGACATTTGCTACATCAGCTCACACCGGCAAGATTCGATATTTGCCGATAAGCGCTCGAGGCTGAAAACTTTCTATAGCAAAAACTTGCTTGCCACCCTCTTTTCCCGGCTGGACTCCAAAGTCCTTGTGATTGCCAATCCGGATCTTAATAACGGTCCGATCAAAAGAGCACCAGCACCGGTGCATCACGTCTACGCCTTCCGTGGAATCGCCAGCGTGCATCAAGCGTACAGATTGCATGCCTTCGACCATTACGATTCTCTTCTGACCGTACAGCAGTACCAGGTCGACGAAATCCGCAAGACAGAGGAGATCTACGGATTGAAAGCCAAGGACCTGCCAGTTGTCGGCTATCCGCTTACGGAGCGGATCTGGCGCGAGCATCAGAAGTATGAACAGGATAATAAGCAAAGAATCAAGGAGCGCCCGGTTTGTCTGGTCGCACCGACCTGGGATGCACAGAGTCGGTCCTCTATCCTGGATGTCTGTCAAAGAGAAATGATCGAAGCACTGGGCAAGACGGAGTTTGAGGTCTGGCTCAGGCCGCATCCCGAATATGTCAAACGCTTCCCCGATCGGATGAAAGAGATCGAAAAGAATTGTGCTCGCACCAAAAATGTGCGCACAAAGCTTGAGCTGGGCTCGATGTATTGCCTGCACGAAGCCGATCTTCTGGTCACCGATCACTCGAGTATTTCAATGGACTACGTACTTGGCACCGAGCGGCCGGTCGTCTTTATCAACACGCCCCTGCGAGTGGATAATCCGGAAGTAGGCAAACTCGGCCTCGAGCCGGTCGAAAATACCTATCGATCAAGGCTCGGCGTAGAACTCGAGCTGGCACAAATTGCCGACCTTACCCAAACACTCCAATCAAGCTTCGAGAACCGCGAGGCGTTTGAAGCGAGCGTGCCCGAGCTGCGAGACAGACTCGTCGCCAACTGGCAAAAAGCAGCCTCGGTCGGCGGTGATTACATTTTAGATTTGCTGTCAAAACAGGGGTGATATTTAATGACTTTTGATTGGAACGAAGTCTGGGACAGACACGGTCAAAGCGAAAGTCTTGATCATATGGAAGTGAGCGGATTTCAGAGCTTCCGCGATGTCGATACCGAAAACTGCGCCGGTAAACTGATCGAGCTGTGCAAAATCAAGCCTCAAGATACCGTTCTGGAGCTTGGATGCGGGGCCGGTTTGCTTGGACGCCACCTGGACAAATACTGCCATTACATCGGATCAGATCGCTCTTTTGCCATGGTTAAAAAGACGATTCAGCTCAATCACTTCAGTGCGCTCGCCATAAGCGCCAACGACATCGTCTTCAAGGACAAAGCGATCGATCATGTCTTTGCCTTCAGCGTCTTCCATTATTTCCCCAGCTACGACTACGCGAAGACCGCCATTTCGGAAATGCTGCGAGTGGCGCGCAAGTCAGTCTGTGTCTCGGACATACCAACAGAAAGCCATGATGGCAACCATCTCCTTTTCGACGAGGACTTCTTCGAAGGCTGGCAAATTTCTGAAGGTCTCTATCCTCGCGAGCATCGTCGCTACACAGCACGTTTGGACCTTGAGGTGTGACATGTCTGTCAAATACGAAACAATCGTAGTCGGACTTGGCGCTATGGGCAGTGCGGCGCTCTACCAGTTGGCCGGAAAAGGCGTCAAAGTGCTGGGCATAGACCGCTTATCGCCGCCACATACGATGGGATCCACCCATGGCGACACCCGCATCACCAGACAAGCAATCGGAGAAGGTGCACACTACACTCCACTTTCGCTGCGCTCCTACGAACTTATTCGCGAGCTCGAGACGAGGACAAAAACCGCGCTTCTGCAAGTCACTGGCGGCTTGATCATTTCCAATACAACCCATGCCGGCGCCATAAATCACATCGAAGATTTCTTCGGCAATACGGTTGCCGCCGCAGAAAAGCATGGCATAAGGCACGAAATTCTCGACGCGCCTGCTATGCGTACCAGATTCCCCCAGTTTAATGTCGCCGACGATGAGGTTGGCTATTACGAATACGAAGCGGCCATCTTGCGTCCCGAAGCAGTGGTAAAAGCGCAGCTGGAACTGGCTGGCGAAACTGGAGCCGATATCCACACCAATGAGACATTTTTAGGTTTTGAGGAAACAAGTGAAGGTGTTATCGTCTGCACAGATAAAGGGACTTATAAAGCCGCTAATCTATCTCTTTCTGTCGGCCCCTGGGTGCCACAGGTAATGCCGCAATACGCCTCGCTCTTCGAAGTCCACAGGCAAATCCAGTACTGGTTTGATGTATCGACCAATTACGAGAGTTTTACACCGGGCACCTTCCCCATTTTTATCTGGCAGTTGAAGGGTCGCGAAAGCGGCATGTACGGATTTCCCGCTGTCGACGGTAAGAACGGCGGGTTCAAAGTAGGATGCGAAGAATACAACACTGTTGTCACGCCGGAAACTATCGATCGCACCGCCAGTAAGGAAGAGATCGAAAGAGTTTATGAATACAACATAAAACCGTTCTTTCCGATGGCCAATGATTGCTGCCTGAAGACGGCAGTGTGCATGTATACAGTCACCGCCGACAGTGCCTTCGTCATAGACTTTTTGCCTGGATCGAAACGCATTGTCTTATGCTCGCCCTGCTCAGGGCACGGTTTTAAACATGCTGCTGCAATCGGTGAGTCTGTTGCGCAGATGCTGATGGACGGCGAAACCGAACTGGATCTTAGCCCTTTCAAATTGCGCTGTACGGCATAGATGAGGGAGCCTGACTACTATCTATATTAAATCCTCGTACCAGGGACGAAGACCAGCGACACCATATATGGTGCTGTTTTTACTGTGCTTAAGAACGCCAAACACACCTAACCCTTCTTTAGCAATGCCTTCGTAGACCTGAATTGACGGCTATAAAATAGGTGCAAGAGCATCCAGTGAGCAGGCGTCTATAAGATCTCGCTTGTTAAACAGAACTCTTAACGGTGTTTTCTTCGCCTTAATTTCTAAATTTTCTTGCTTCCCAATTCTCACTAGTGGCCGATCCGTTTCAATTTGCCCTGAAGTCATATGAGACCCATTTCTAGCAAGCTCTTCAATTAGATAAGAAAGCTACTTTTGATTCAATTCTGAACTTGTCAAAGTAGAATCAGCCATAAAAATAAGTACGTCAGCACGGGCCAAAAATTCCGATGGAGTTGCCTTCTGTACGTTCTCGACGGATATGGAGCAGGCTTGCAAATTCAGGGAGTAAGCGAAATCCTTAAACCCTCTGATGGCAAGGTCGTTCCAGAGAAAAGAATTGAGATTCTCGCCATTGAAATTACTTTCCGTGCGCAAAAGTCCTCGCTCGGAGGGGGCTATTTGACTGTAAGCATAGGAGATAAACGTTTTTTTGCCGCATCGAGGCGGGCTAAAAAGCACAATATTGATGACAATCTTTTTCGTGACAAAATTGATGGTAGCCACAAGAGTCTCACCAGTGGAAGAATAGAATTCTGATTATAGGGCTTGCCATAACATTCCGGCAAAGCGAAAAATAAGGCCCGCCGCAATAGAATTACGGCGAGCCTTATAAGCTATAAGTGTGAAAGAAGCCGACCGACGTTTTACTTCACAGCTGCTTCGGCAACGCGGTGGATATCGGATGCTTTGTTATGTTTAAACAAATCCTCAGCGACCTTCAACTGGTCGTTCGTTTCACAGTGAGCGGCGATCAAAATATTACCGTCGCGTACCTTACCTTCGTAGAGCTTCGCTTCGTATTCTGGAATACCCATGCCGACAAGGGCACCGGCCACGCCACCAAGGGCGGCACCGACAGCAGCCCCACTCAGACCACTCAAAATGGGCCCGGCTGCAATCAAAGGACCGATACCGGGGATAGCCAGGGCTCCGACGCCAGCCAGAATACCGAGGACGCCACCAACCATACCGCCTGTACTGACGCCGGCAATGGCGCCTTCAGGGGCTTTGGTTGAATTATCATGGGCAAAATCCTGCGTACCGTCTTTGTCAGGCAACAAGACAGATATATCGTTATCAAGGAAGCGAGCCGCTTTCAGGCAATCGACAAGAGTTTCTGCTTCTACACGGGTATGCACGATACCGATTACTGATTGTTTCATAACTTTCTCCAAGTGTTTCAGGTGAGCGTATATAGGTAATGGGTTCTATAAGCTTGAGGCTCTCCAGCGCTGCGCTATGCGAGCGTCTCTTTTATACGAGTAACGCAAGAACAGAAAGTTCCAATATTCGGTCCGCCGGCCACGAAATTGTGGGGTATGATCGACTGATCGTATAGGCAGTGTGCATACGAATCGAGGTAATTTTTGCTCCATTCCTATCCCAAAGATCTGGCCAAACTGGTCATAAAATCCTGGAACGAAAACAAAGTCCAGAGTGCTGAGCCGACCGAAGCCGAATACGGCACTCCGGATCAGGCTCTTCTCGAGACTTTGCTTTCGACGTGCTACCAGGCCAGCCTGCTAAGAGAAGAAACTAGACCAATTCATTTCCGCATAGTATTTGCCGATCCGGAGAGTTTCCCCGTCGACGGCGGTCCGCCCTTCGGCTTCCACCGCCTAGAATTTGGTACATGCTTGCCGCTCACCGCCCAGGGCCTGAGGAGATTATCAAGTGCCGCCAATTTTCCTCGCTCGCTAATCGGGGTGAGAATTAATAAAGAGACCGGGCCGGAAATCTGGGGAATTTTGCATTCCGGTCCACGCTGGTTGCAGGTGCTGCACGGCGGTCGCGCTTCCTCGCAGACGCTGCCGAATGTGCTTGTAGTGATCGCCACCGGTCCCGGCAATATTGAAGTAAAGCGAGGCGCGACAAGCCTCGGGCAGTTATGCGACGGTCGTGTTTTTGGACCTTCCATGAACGTTTTCCAGGCTCGCTGGCTGCAAGACACTCTCAGTGATGTGAGAGCAGAGCGATTGGAGATCCACGAGCGTTCGAGAAGCGAAGAAGGCGCCGAATGGGCGGCCCTTGATCCTGGTCTTACCGAAGTGATCGACAAGCATATGATGAAGCGCATGATCGCTGCCGTGCGTGCCTTCGAGCATGGCGGTACGCTTGTCTTGCTGCCGCCTAATGAAGCGGCGGAAATTTGCCACAATCGGGACACCGTTTCAATCAAATACGAATTTGCTGAAGGTGAACCGCGGGCTAGATTTCGCACCCTGATACTGTCAGTGATGAAAACTCTCGCCGAAATCGGCGGCAAAAAATCGGCGAACTCGACCGTCGGCTGGGACGATTATCAACGCAGCAATGACAGTCGGATATCTAGCCTTGACGAAGCAATTTTTGAAGTCTCACATCTGATCGCCGCGCTTTCCACCGCCGATGGTGCCGTGGTCCTGACGAAACGCTTCGAGCTGCTCGGATTTGGTGCAGAGATTCATTGCTATGCAAGCGAGGTCGACATCGTTGCCCACGCCCTCGATCTCGAGGGAGGTAGAGTAAGATTGGAATCGACGCAAAACGTCGGTACCAGGCATCGCGCCGCCTACCGCCTCAGTCATGCTTTACCAGACGCGCTGGTGATTGTCATTTCGCAAGACGGCGCCGTGCAATTTGTGAAGTGGAAAAACAATCACGTCACCTACTGGGAACATCAGGCTTCTTTCAGCTTTTCGACGATTTAAAATCTAGAGACATAACCACGATAGCGACTGCAAGCAGTGTGCCCGGACCCGTTAGAAGCAACGGACAAACGTAAGTCGTGGCCGTGAACTGCAGAACAACTTCGATATCGACCAGAAGAGCGAGAGCGAGCAACAGGCCGGTTACTAATCGGTCGGACTTTCCCGCATATAGTGATACGCTGATCGGCAAAAGTAGCAAACTCCAATCGTAAGTAAGTAGCCGGGGCGAATAGACAAATATCGGCAAGACACTGACCACAATCAAAAGACGCAACCATATTTCAGGCTCGAATTTTCGACGTGAAAGCCAGACCACCATGGCAATATTTGCAAATAGACCAATCGCGGTGACAAGATATGCGACCGGTTTAAGATTGAGACGGTCTGCGGGTGAGGCGGTGATGAGTATCGACAGGGGCAAGCATCCGGCCAGATAATCCGGATTGCGAAATTCGCCCGTGAACATACCTTCGCTGATTTTCAAAGAAGAAAACCAGTTATGCACAATGGTCGCGCCGGCGGTGGCATAGGATAATCCAACGATAGCTGCTACACCAAGAACCAGTCCGACTAACATCTGCCACCTTTTATGCAGTAGCAGACCCAGACAGATGAGAGCGACGGCGGGCAAAAATTGCGGCTTAAGCGAAACGATCGAAAAGACCAGACCGGAAGCCAGATCTTTATTTCTCGACAATAACCAGGCCCCGGCGGCCATCGGAAGAAGACCGAGGGCAATATCCATTTGGCCAAGCCAGAGGGTGTTGAAGATGGGCAAGAAGAAAAAGCTGGCGGACAAAATAGTCAAAGCGAATAATGCCAGGACTGAAAAATCCTTTTTAACATTGCGCCCAGACTTAGTGAGGTCAGCGATGAAATAACAAGAGAGGGCAAGCAGCAAAAAGTTAAACGCCTGCCAGATCAATTGCCCAATGGCCGGAGCAAAGGTGGAAAGAGGCGCAAAGAGATAAGCTACGAGCGGGCTGTACATAAACTGTCCGACCACATGACTGTCGACTCCGGGCAACATTTTGTGGACAGTCAGGTCGAAAGGAGCTCCGTGGAAGGTCGTGGCACCAGCCTGCGGATAGAGCTCAGCTAGCTGCCCGTGAGCAGCCATCCAACCGGCCACATAGAAGGCGGTGTGGTAATCGTTTCCGACCAGGGCCTGGGGAGCTTTCAAGTCGGCTCCGACAATCAAAGTGAGCAGCAGAAGCATCCAGAGAAAGGCCGCAAGCTGAGGCGTCCGTCTCGTCCAGAAAATGCCGTCTGCTGTCATCCACTTACCGTCTGCTGCCGCAATTTTTCCAAGGATATCACCTCACCTGAGTCGATGGCCGAGAAGCCGGCGACATAAAGCTAAAGAAATGGCAGGAATTATCCCAGGATAAGGGAAAATGACCCTACAGCCTGGAATGAGAAAAGACCCAAAAGGACCAAAGATGAACGAAAAAGTAAGTCTCGTTGTAGGCGCTAGCGGCATCTCCGGATTAAACCTGGCCACCCACCTGGCGGCGCAAAATGACGGCAAGGTCTATGGCCTGTCGCGCAACCCGATCGCTGTCGAAGGAGTGAAGCCAATTGCCGCGGACTTACTCGATATCTCAGCACTGAAGCAATTACTAAAGGATCTCGGCGTCACCCACGCCTATTTCACGACCTGGTTACGCCAGGAAAATGAAGAGAAGAACTGCGAAGTGAACGGTCAGATGCTGACCAATCTGCTCGACGCTTTACAAGGCCCGACTCTAAATCATGTCACTCTGGTAACCGGTGGCAAAAATTATTTTGGCTCTTTTGAAGACTCCGGCAACTTTGAAGTCGTCACTCCCTACCGCGAAGATCAGCTTCGCAAGCCCGGCCTCAATTTCTATTACACCCAGGAAGATATTCTCTGGGATCGTGCAGCTAGAGACGGCTTTACCTGGAACGTGCACAGACCGCAGACAATTATCGGCTACGCTCTGGGCAACTCTATGAACATGGGTGTGACGCTGGCGGTCTATGCCACGATCTGTAAAGAGACTAATCGACCCTTTATCTTTCCCGGATCACCAGTGCAGTATAACGGTGTAGCCGACATCACCGATGCGCGCATTCTGGCCAAGCAGATACATTGGGCAGCAACGACGCCGGCGGCTCACAATCAGGCTTTCAATATTGACAATGGCGATATTTTCCGTTGGAGTTGGATGTGGCAACAGATCGCCGATTATTTTAGATTGGTGGCGGCACCATATCCGGGGCATGCCACTCCGCTCGAAATACAGATGAAAGATGCAGGTCCTGCCTGGAACAAAATCGTTCAGGAATACGGTCTGCAAAAGCGCGACGTCCATGCGCTCGCACCCTGGTGGCACACCGATTCTGATCTCAGTCGTCCCTTCGAGTCTTTCGATGATATGTCCAAGAGCCGGGCGCTCGGATTTTTAGAATACAAAAAATCCAGTACATCCTTCACCGATCTGTTCGACAAGCTGCGCGCCGAAAAAATTATTCCATCACAGGAGTAGGTATAGGTCTGCGCCGCATGGACTCAACTGAAGAATCAACACAGCAAAGATCGGAAGAAGTATTTGCGCAACTTCAGCGCAAGGCCCTTTCTTACTTTTTGCATCAGTGCAATCCGGCTAATGGCCTTGTCGCCGATAAAAATCAGCCAGGCTCCCCGGCAAGCATAGCCGTGCAGGGAATGGCTTTCAGTATTTATGCAATAGCCTCTGAATGCGGTGCTATTGAACGCTCGGAGGCGATCAAAAGGACTCTCACAGCCCTCAGATTTTTCCAATCAAGCACTCAGAATACTGGGCGAGACGCCACCGGCTATAGAGGCTTCTATTATCATTTTCTAGACATCGAAAGCGGCAAAAGAACATGGAAGTCGGAACTCTCCACGATCGATACGGCGATTCTAATGGCCGGTATCATATCGGCGATGAATTATTTTAATAGAGACAGTGCCGAGGAAAGGGAAATCAGAGAACTAGCAAATTTCCTCTACAGTCGCGTCGAATGGGACTGGGCCTGCAACGGTGAAGAAACTCCTAGCCATGGCTGGACTCCGGAGGGCAAGTTTCGTCGCTACCGCTGGGATACGAATTATTCAGAGGCGCACATTTTATATATCCTGGCACTTGGTTCTCCAACCTACCCAATAAAACGTGCTGGCTACGAAAAATGGCTTACCACCTTTAACCTGCAGACAATTTACGACATTCAATACCTTCATGCCGGGCCGCTTTTCATTCATCAGATGTCGCACCTGTGGATTGATTTTCAGGGCATACAAGACAGCTTTAACAGAAATGTAGGCATAGACTATTTTGAAAATAGCAGGCGTGCCACTTATGTGCAAAGAGAATATGGTCGAAGAAATCCGAAAAAATTTGAACACTACAGCCAGTACGGTTGGGGATTGACCGCCAGCGACGGACCAGGACCGGCCGTTTTAACGGTTAAAGGCCGCAGAAGAGTCTTTTATGACTATCGCGCCCGCGGCGTGCCCAAAGGTCCCGACGACGGTACTGTCTCACCATGGGCAGTGGTGGCATCTCTGCCTTTCGCGCCGGAAATAGTGACCGAAACAGTGACGCACATGTTTAGAAAAATGGATGAAAACGGCCTGAGCGTCTCTGGTTTCGGCGCCAGTTACAACCTGACGTTTCCTCATTCCTCGCAACAAGCTTTGACCAGGACACAATCGGTAATTTCTCCAGGTGAGGTACCTAGTTCCTACGATGGCTGGCTATCCCCATGGATATTTGGCTTGAACGAAGGCCCGATGTTTATGATGATTGAAAATCACCGTTCGGGCTTGCTCTGGAATTTGATGAAGCAGGATCATTACATGAGAAACGGCCTCATGGCTGCCGGTTTTGAGGGTGGATGGCTGGCTGATCCGTGAGCATCCAACACCTTATCGTGCTCAATCTATTCTCGGTGATGCTGAGCGTTGAGAGGCCTTCGCGGCAGCCTTCTTTTCAGCACGATTTGCTTCGAAGTTTTGAATCAATTTGTATAGGGTCGGTGTGACAATCAGAGTGATCAAGGTGGATAAGGAGAGCCCGGCTATAACAGCGATTGCCAAGGGTTTTTGCAGCTCTGCCCCAGAGCCGACACCAAAAGCTAGTGGCACTAGTCCCAGCAAAGTGCAAATCGTCGTCATTAAGATCGGCCGCAGACGATCATTGACCGCTTTCGCAACAGATTCATCGATTGGGCAGCCTTCATCCTGATACTGCTCCACTTTTGTAAGGAGGATGATGCCGTTTTTGACGACCAGGCCGACTAACAAAATAATTCCCATAAACGAAGAAATATTCAAAGGCGTATGAGTGACGGCAAGACCCGTAAGAACTCCAAATAAAGATAAAGGAATGGCTACTAGTATGGGTATCGGCGTGAGCAGTGAGTGGAATTGCACGACCAGAACGAGGTAGACAAGAATGACAGCCAGAGCAAGAACAAGCCCCAGGTTGAGGAAGGCACTTTGTTGACTGGCCCATTGCCCACCATAAGCCAGGTAGTATCCGGGAGGCATTTTCAGCTTTGCCATTTTGGCTTGCACTTCATCCATGGCACTACCGAGATCTCGCCCTTCGAGATGGGCCGTGATCAGGCTCATTCTGGCAAGATTTTCGCGTCTGATCTCCATACTGCCCGGCTTGGATTCTATTGACGCCAGGCCTTTCAGTGGCATGACATTGCCCTGCAAATTAAAAATTGGCATCGCTTCAAGATCTTCGCTATAACGCTTTCGCACCGCATCGGTATAACGGACACGCACCGGAATGAGTTTTTCTTGCTCACGCACGCTGGTTGGCGTCTGGCCGAGCAGCGCCGCCTGTATCTGCGTCAGAATATCCGAAACGGTCATGCCAAAACGACCAGCTTCGATCGGGTCAACTCTGATTGTCCGCTCGGTAGCACTCGGTCTGACGTGACTGTTGACGTCTACAACGCCGTGTATGTCTTGAAGAATCTTACCCGTCGATTCAGAAAGCTCTTTCAAGACTTGTTCATCGTTGCCATAAATTTTTATAGCAATCGGCGCCGGTGAGTCTGCCAGATCGTTAATCAAATCCTGCAAAATTTGAATCAACTCCAGGTCCACCCCAGGAAGGCGCTTGTCCAGCTTTTCTCTAACCTCTGACATTACTTGCTGAGTGCTTCGCTGCCGCTGCGCCAGGGGTTTTAGCTTGACGAGAATATCTCCCTGACTTGTCGCCGACGCAGCAATACCGAGTTGACTGCCTGTGCGGCGAGACCAGCTCTGCACCTCTTTGATCTCGGCCAAGATGTCTTCCATGCGCAAGGCGATTTGATCAGTGTCCGCAAGAGAAGTCCCCGAAGGGGCGTAATAATCTATGACGAAACTGCCCTCGTCAATATCTGGCATAAAGCCGCGCTCAAGCAAGCCGCTGATCGGAATGACACAGATCAGCATAATCAGACAGACACCCAAAATATAACGAGGATGAGTAAGCATCCGACCGACGGCCTTGCCGAGATCGGGCATTTGCCAGGCTGGTTTTATTTTAGGATCAGATTTTTCCAGAACCTTTTTGGGCTTACTGACTCGCAAAAATTTGCCGCACATCACCGGTGTAAGAGTGAGCGACAAAAATAATGAGACGACAACAGAAGATGTAAGCGTGTAGCAAAAAGCGATGAAAAATTGCCCGACAACACCCTCGAGCAGTCCCAGCGGGGCGAATACGACAACGGTCGTAATGGTGGAGCTGATAATCGGACCGGACAATTCTTCCACAGCCCTGGCCGTGGCAAGCTCAGAGCTGAGGCCGCTTTGAATGTTGTGAAATACGCCCTCGATCATGACAATGGCGTCATCGATGACTAGACCGATAGCGACAGCAAGACCACCCAGACTCATGAGGTTGAGCGTTTGATGACCAAGGGCCATGATTCCAAACGTGACGCAAACCGTAGCAGGTATGGTGGCAGCAGCGATAAAAGTACTCCGCCAATCGCGCAGAAAAACAAAAATGACAATGAAAATCAGGACTACACCAAAAGCGATAGCATCTCTGAGATTTTCGATCGACGCGGCCACTAACTGAGCCAAATCATAGACGGGCTGTATTTTTACGCCGACAGGCAATTGTGCTTGTATGCGGGGCAATTCTTCATTAACGGCTCTGGCAATTTCAAGGAGATTGCCCGTCGGCTGCTTGATCACACTGACCAGAACTGCCCGCTTGCCGCTGCCGGAAAAAGCGGTCAGGACATCATTGCTGCCCTCATGTACATTTGCTATCTGTCCAAGGGTAATAGGGGTACCACCGCGACTGGTGACAACGACTTGCTTAAGCTGATCGACCGAGAATAGCTCGCCAGTGCCCATAATCAAAGCCTGTTGCCGATCCTCTGCGCTGCGACCGACCACTGATACTTGATTGGTAAGTTGCACGGCGGTGGCAACCTGGGCAAGGCTCAGATGCAAAACCGAAAGGCGCTCCGGATCGACTTCTACGGCAAACTCACGACTTTCGGCACTCTGAATTTGTATTTGCGCCACGCCGGGCACTTGCAACAACCTTGGTCTAATCTTGTACATGGCGATTTCATTCAACTGCGGCAGCGCCAGGTTGTCTGCGATCAGGTTATAGCTCAATACGGGAAAGACAGATGGCATCAGGCGCTCGATGGTTACATTCGAGCCCACCGGAAAGGTGGAGCGCAGTTCTCCAACTCGCCCACGTACCTGTTGCAAAGCAAGCTCAACATCGGTCTCGTTGGAAAAGAGCACCGATGTCTCAACCGTTCCCCTCATGGTCTGGCTGCGTACTTGTCTAAATCCGGGGATTTTGCTCACCGATTCTTCAATCGGTCTGGTGACGGCCGGTAGAAGAAGCTGAGCAGCCATGTCTCCGGACTCGACCAGAATCACGACCCGGGGGAAGATTACCTCCGGATAGATGCCGCTTGGCAAAGAAGTGAGACCGACCAGACCGGCGATAACGGCAATTAACAGGCCGAGATAAATAGCCCGACTCTGTTTTTGCAAAAATTTGTTGAAAGAGCGTGCAATCACTTAACGGCCACCGCTGTGCCCTCGGGCAGTTCGTAATTGACGTCAGTAGTGACAGTGTCACCGCGATGCAGTCCTTTTTTTATTTCTACTACGTCACCATCAACGGTGCCGCATTCAACAACCGCCGGCTTGCTCACACCATTTTGAATCAGGTTAACAACTTCTCGACCAGGATTGTCAGCCGAACCGATCAAACTACTTTTGGGCACCACTATCGCCATTCGCTTATCAATATTGATGCGCGCCTTTACCACCATGCCAAACTTTAGCCTGAGTTTATCGTTCGGCACCTCAATTTGCACAGGCACGGCATTTGTAACCGGGTCCAACTTCATGCCGATTTTGAGCAAATGCCCAGACAGCGTCACTTTGCTGTCGGGTAAAATAATCTGGACATCCTGTCCCGGAGCGAGCCTCTCGTTGTATCCGACCGGCAATGTCGCTTGCACGTAGACGATTGTTGGATCAACGACAAGCAATGTCGGTGCGGTCGGTCCAGCCTGGTCTCCGACATCAAGATAGCGCTCCGCTACTACACCTTTGATCGGCGATCGCAACTGCGTCAGATCAAGGGTAGCTTTCGACTGCTCAAATACACCGGCGGCTTGATCGGCTTGAGCGCGGGCAGCTTCCCGATCTTCCGGGCGCAGCCCTTTCTGAATCATCGATAGATTGGCTTCAGCTGCCTTTACCTGAGAATCAGCAACCGCCTCCTGACTGACGGCCAGGTCATAATCGCGGCCGGCGGAAATTTGTTCCTCGTATAATTTCTTCAAACGATCTTCATTTTGCTCAGCGTTCACTTCATTAGCCTGCGCCACTTCTAATGCCGCTTTGGCCTGTTCGATTTCTTGCGGACGAGAACCGTGTTTGGCCTTACTCCAATTTGCCTGGGCTATTAAAAGCGCGGCTCGCATCTGATGCAATTGCGCTTTTTGCATGGTATCTTCCAGCCTGGCTACGACTTGATCCTTTGCCACCCAGTCACCTACGTGCGGACCGACGTAGGCCAAAACTCCAGGCGAAAGTGAAGTGACGCGCGCGCTGCGATTTGGCTCCGGCACCACCGATCCGGACAGTTCCACGACTTCGTTAATGATTTGCTCGCGGGCAGCGACCGTATGGACTGTAATCAGGTCGGCCTTTGTATCGGGCTCCGGTGCCTTCTGGCAGCCGGTCAAGCAAAAAGGAACAAGGACAAGGATAAGAGCTAAAGTCATGACATTTTTTAAAAACACTATGGCGCTTTTACTCCATTTTGCATCATGTCGGAAATAATTGGACGCCCTACAGCCCGCTCCAGATCGACGAGAGACTGGAAATAACGTGTCGCTGTCTGCAGAAAGTTTAGTCTAGCCGTCAATGCAGTCTGCTGAGCCGTTATGGCAGCAGTCAAATCGAGCACCCCCTGCCGATAACCAGTTTCACTCATAGACAAAATTCTAGCCTGCTTGGGCAAGCTGTCGTTAAACAAAATGTCCATTTGTCGCTCGGCGGAGTAAGCGTTGCTGTACGACAGATTTACCTCTTGCCTGACTTGATTAATCAAGGCGACGCGTTGCTGCTCCAGTTGTCTAAACGTCGTGCGAGCAGTCGCCAATATACCCTGCCCGTGATCGTTGACGGTGAGGGGGACAGTAGCCATAACGAGCGGCTTGTTCAATACATGCGAGCCCCAGTAGTTGTGAGCCTCGGCCGCCGGCACCTGAGGTACCGAGCTCAGTCCGACGCTAGTTTGCACGTCCGGCCACCAGAGCGACTTAGCCATTTTGATTTTAGACTGCTGAACAGCCAGGTCTGCTGCTATCTGGCGAAATTCCGGCCTCGATTCTTGAGCCTGGGAAATTAGCATGGCAAACTGCGGAATACGCGCCACGAGCTTACCCAGGGTCAAAAATTCGGGCGGTGCAATTACGAGCGTACCTTCCGGTTGCCGACCGAGGACGAGGTTTAGCTGGCGCAACGCCTGCTGGACACGCACCTGAGCCGGTGCCAACTGCGCATTCGCATCAGCCACCGCCGCCTCGGCACGCAACAATTCCAATCCCGACGCATCTCTTGCCTCCTGGCGCTTCTTCGTGATCAAGAGAAGTCTCTGGGTCGTGGCAACATAGTCCTCCATAACAACCAGGACCTGGCGCGCCACAGCCAGCTCAAAGTAAGCTGACTGTGTGTCCTGTCTGATTTTCCAGGCCATTGTTCGAATCGTCGCATTGGTAGAGTCGATCAATCGCCGCGCAACTTCGATACGTCGCTGCCTTTTCCAGCCCAGTTGCGTTGTAGTCGAAGCCACGACAAAGCGGTAAGTGACCTCGGCCGGTGCCAGTTCGGTCTGGTAAGTCGGATTGATACGAATTTTTGCCTGAACGACGCCCGCCTCGGCCACCGGTCTCTGCGCGTCGGTCGCCAGAAGTAAAGGATTGGCACCATATGCTTCGTCGAGAGCCTGATTAAGCGTGACACTACCGACCAGCGCTTTGGAGTCCGAAAGCGGTATGGGCGGACGCAAAGCAGCAGATGTTTCTTCAGCCGACGCTTGCAATTGATAGCTGGAGACAACTATAGACAAACATACGGATGCAGAAAATTTGCTAATTGGGTGAAAAACCATACCAAGACCCTGGCTCAATCAAGCTATAACTACTTTTAGCAGTCATTTTGCTCAATATTTGCCTATTATCCCAAATTCAGGCAGGCGAATGGTGAAGATCTGGTGCAGAAACGTTGGCAAGCAAGACTAAATACATTCTCGTTGAGAACGCCTAACCCTTCAAGAAGTCCATGAAGCTTATTTTACTGGCCTTGAAATCCGCCGATGGCCGGGCCAGATTATCTTTCACTCCAAGATCGACCGGCACCTCAAGAAATGCCGGCATCGCCCCCTGTAAAAATGCTTGCAGAACATTTTCAAGTGACTCGCCAGCCTGCATTTTGTGGCTATATTGATAGCCGGCCAATAAGGCCATATTGCTAAAACCGAGTTCAGAAGTCCCGGTCGGCTGACCGCCAACAGACTCATGAGCATTATTGTTGATCAGCAGATGTCTGACCCGGGCCCCGCTCTTACCGGCGCTGAGCAAGCTGCCCAGATGCATAAGCAAGGCACCGTCACCATCGATACAAATGACCTCTCGGTCCGGCTGACCGAGGGCGATACCGACAGCTATCGGCAGGGCATGGCCCATCGCTCCGACATTGAGGAAGTCGCTGGCGAAGCCCTGCCCAAGGGTCTGACGTGCTTCATAGAGTACCCGACCATTAAATCCGGTGCTGGCGACGACTGCTTCGTTACCTGGCAACTTTGCCAGAAGGGCCAGGATGACGTCGTCTCGACGCAGACCATGCGTAGGTGCAGGCGGTGCGATCGGAGAGCTCGCCTTGTCGAAACTAGCCGCTGCCACCACCAGCGCCACCGGTGCATTGCTCTCGAGCGACGATTGCACGGCGCCTTTGATCAAAGTGGAAAGGTCTTCTTCATCACCGCTAATGACTATAAAAGGTATCGACATCGCTTTCAGCATATCGAGGGTGGCCGCTCCCATCGCCACGTGCTGCGGCTCGTCCTGGACGCCAGGTTGGCCGCGATGACCGATCATAAGCAGGACCGGCAGACCGTAGACTTTGTGGTGAGTCAGCGACATGAGCGGATTGACGGCATTGCCCAAACCGGAGTTTTGCATGTAGACCAGCGGCACCTTGCCGGTGGCCAGATGATAACCGGCTGCCAGCGCCACCGCTGCCCCTTCACTTGCGGTAATGTGATGCTTGTCGGCACTGACACTGACCTGTAGATGCGTCAAAAATTCCTTGAGCAGGGAGTCCGGTACGCCTGTGTAAAAGTCGACTCCAGCCGACTGTAGATCAGTCAATAATCGATCCGGCTTGATCATGGCGCGCCCTTTCAAAATGCACAGATAAAGACTGACGAATTGACTGACTCTTAATTGCCAGTCGAAATAAAATATTAGCCGCCGGGGAAGAGATTGACCAGCTCGCTTACCGGCATCAACTCTTTTTCGACCGATTGCGAACAACCGCGGGTGAGGATCTCACGTGCAGTGGAGATCATAGAGGGATAGGCGCTGCGCAGCATATGATTGGCGTAGATGATTATGGTGGCGCCGGCTTTCACAAGCTCGGTGTCAGGCACGGCATTGTAGGTGCTGGGTACCACCACCAGCGGTGCCATGTGTCCGGCCGCCCGGAAGCGCCGGCAAAATTCCAAAATTTCCGCACCGTCTTTGCTCTTGCTGTGAATCATGATGCCGTCGGCGCCAGCTTCGAGATAGGCTTCCGCTCTCGTAAAAGCGTCCTCCATACCCTTATTCAAAATCAGACTTTCGACCCGGGCAATAATCATAAACTCTTTGGTAATCTGTTTCTTTTTACCCTGGCTGATCTTGTAGCAAAAGCTCGGTATGTCATCTTGCACGGCCTCGATCGGGCCGTCGTCAAAGAGCGAATTGCGCTTCAAGCCGACCTTGTCTTCGATGACTACGGCCGAGACGCCAAGCCGCTCCAGCGACTTGACAGTAAAAACAAAATGCTCGGTCAAACCGCCGCTGTCACCGTCGAAAATAATCGGCTTGGTGGTGCTTTCTAAAATGTCATTGATCGTGGCCAGGCGCGAAGTCTTATCGACGTACTCTATATCGGGCTTGCCTTTAGCAGCCGAATCGGTGAGCGAGCTGAGCCAGATGCCGTCGTATTCAAGGTGGGCATGATCGGTGTCGACCGATAAATTTTCGATGATATGCGCGGTCAAACCATTGTGAGCTTCCATCAGCTTTACCGGGCACTTGGCCGTGAGCAAGCGTCTGAATCTCTCCATGCGACTGGAGGGCGTGGTACCGATCGCCTTCAACTGTTCGTTCAGGGTCAGCGAAGAAATACTGCGCGTGTAGGGGATTTCGACGAGTTCGCCCTGCCAGCCTTTGAGTACCTCGATTACTTTGTCGCGCGTCTCTCGCTGCGGACCTTCCTTCCAGTCGTCGCCATGCACAACATAATCGGGCTTGAGCCGCAACAAATTCTCGGTGTAATCGAGGGTCTCCTGTCCGACTACGGTTTCGACACCCTTGATACTTTCGACGATAATCCTGCGCTGATCGAAGGTGAGAAAGGGCAGGCGATGAAAAGCCGCGACCGCTTTGTCGGATAATAATCCGACCGTCACCTCACCGAGTGCCTGGGCATGCTTGATCACGTTAAGATGGCCTGGGTGAATCAAATCGGCGCACATGGCCACATAGACTTTTTTGGGCATGATTCCTCGTTAACAAGTTGATAGCAGGGCGGGCAGTTGTGGGTATAGTGGCCTTAGTGGCATGATGTCAGCGACGACTGACGAGTACATACCCGAGCCCAGGGCAATATAGACAGCAATATCGACCGTAATTACGCCAAGCGAAGCAGACTGAGCAAACATATTATGAATAATCCAATACCGCCCCTATTATCCAATTGCCTGGCACTCTTTGCAATTTACTACCTGCTCATGCCCGCTCCAGCCTACGGCTATTTCGACCTTGGCACAGGTACTTATATTATCCAGATGGTGCTCGGTTTTGGAGCGGCGGTCTGGCTGTCTTTGCGCACGTCATGGATACGTTTCGACCGCAAAAAAAAGACAGGTGGCCTCGCTTCCCCCGACGCGGCCTTGAATAATAGCGCCCATGCCCCGCAGGGCATAGAGGATCGCTTGACCGATGGCGAATCTA
This sequence comes from Cyanobacteria bacterium REEB67, assembly GCA_018971775.1. Lineage (GTDB taxonomy): Bacteria > Cyanobacteriota > Vampirovibrionia > Obscuribacterales > Obscuribacteraceae > REEB67. Next base: position 28,963 of record JAGXAB010000018.1, read on the forward strand.
AATAACTGAAGCTTTTGCCCCGCTATCTAAACATAAGCACTCAACTTTGGCGTCCGGCCCTGGCTTTCAGGCTTTTATAGATCTCGCCGGGCTGGCGATTGGAAGGGAACTGCTCAAAGAGATGGCAGACGACCTGGCAATCCGCTTCGACCGCCCGCGGCTCATATGGCACCACCCAGTCCGGCCATGCCAGACCGGCATTTTTGACCTTGGTGCACAAATAAGGCTGATTGCCCGGACGGAAGAGGACATCGGCAAAGACTCTGACAAACTCTTCTTTGGACCGGCGCATTAACTGACGGTGTTCGGCGAAGCGCCCGGAGACGCTATCGAGAGAAAGCAGGGTGTGCGCCGGCGAAGTGGTTTTCTTCTCCAGATAAGTGTCGATGTCGAGGATAAATTCCTTGCTTACCGGATTGCCACTGGCCAGCAAGACTTTATTGAAAGTGATGAAGCCGGCTCCGGTCAGACCGCCCAGCCCTTTGCAGGAACTGAACATGGTCACGTCGGCGAGTTCATGGTGGTCTTCGAGATTAATCGAGCCGGTGGCGTCGACCATCAACTTAGCCCCGGATTTGAGAGCAAAGTCCTTGACCAGGGGCAGATCGAGGGCGAAAGCATCGGCAGTTTCGGTATAAGCGCAGACGATCCAGTCAAATTTTGAAATCTTTTGCTCGCCGGCAGCCTGATCGAATTCTTCCCAGGTCATCGCTTCGACAGCGCTCAGAGAAAGCTTCTGCGCTTTTACTTCGATCATCGAAAGCATACGTTTGCTGTAATAGCCGGTGGTGAGGACCAGGACACGACCGGTCAAAAAATTCGTCGTCGCCACTTCGATAGCCGTAGTGGCCGATCCCGGCACCGCCACGATCGTGTCTTGACCGGCGAGCGCCAGGATGCGGCTCAAGACGCGACCGGTCACCTCCTGATAATGACTGTCGGATCGCGAAAAAACTGGCTCGATATCGATTAGATTTTCGGGATGGAGATTGGTCGGACCCGGCGTCAGTAGACATTTTTTCGAATTGCGCCCGAGCACGATTGAGCCCATGGCCCGTCCACGCATGTCCTCGGAGGAAATATTCTCAGTGCGCTCGAGGCTGACGATTTCGATTTGGCTGACAGCATTGAAGTTTGGTCCCGAATGGACCAGACAATCGGCTCTGTGCTCTTTCAAAAAAGCATCTTCAATCAGCCAGGGACCCTCGATCACTTCATCGACATATTTAAGAGCGAGCAATATTTCCTTGCGCTCTTCAAAGTTTAACTCCGGGTGATATCCCTTGTATTTGAGCACCTCTTGATCACTGGTCAAGACGACGACAACGTGGCCGCCGAGTGCCTTTGCCTGTTTCAGCAAGCGCACATGTCCATGATGGAGCAGACAAACGGACATATCGACAAAAATGCGCTTCACTGATTCTCTTCCGGCAGAACGCCAATAATGGACACTACGATCTGAATTTACACCTTAAAACTATAGGTCTTACCGGGTTCGCGCTCCAGGTCAGGCGGATAGCTGGCCCGCTTGTCGGCAAAATACTTCTCGCGATGATCGCCTTCACTGGCGCGGTTATAGGTCAGATAGAGATTGCGCCTTTGTTTATCAGTCAAATTAGGCTTGGACTGGTGTGGTACGAAGCAATCGAAAAAGGCGACGTCGCCGGGCGCCATCGGATATTTTACAAACTCTACTCCTGCCAGTTGTTCATCGGTAAGAGGCTTCCAGCGCTGACCAATCAAACCGCGGGTGTGATGACCGGAGGAAAGCTCGAGGCAGCCATTTGCCTCGTTGCTGTCGTCGATCGTGACCAGCACCGAAATAAAGTATTTGCAGTAATCATCCCAGCCGGGCTGGATATCTTGATGCGCCTCAAAGCCACCAGCGCCGGGCAACTTGAAATTGATTTTTTCCTTGAAGAGGATAGCTGGCTCACCAAGTAGTTGAGCCACACAATCAATCATCTTAGGAGCGAGAACGAGTGCTTTCAGGTCGTCCTGGTAATCGACAAATTTTTCGATACGTGAAAGAATACGGCCGCCGCCTTTAATCAAACTATCTTCGAAATAAGACATCTGCTTACCGGTCTCGGAAGCCCTCTCGACGAGCTGATCGATACCGCGCGAAAGCCGCTCCACTTCGACCGTATCGTACATTTGGCGGATGACGACAAAACCATCGCGCTGGAAGTCCTGAATTTGAGTCTTATTGAGAGGGCCAGCCTTCATACAATCCATACCCTTGCGCTAGGCGGTTGGGGAGCGTTTGTCTTTACGCCACTATTTATCACACCAGCAATTCTTTGACCAGCTCATAGAGCTCGGTGCCGTGAGAACCTTTGACCATTACGCAGCAATCTTCACGCATCAGCTGCTTCAATGTTTCCCGTGCTTCCCTTCGATCGTTGAGGGACAAAATCTCAAACTTCGCACCATTTGCACCACCGGCGATGCGAGCCGCCTGCGAGCCGACTGTCATCAACATCGATATCGGTTTGTCCTTGAGCCATTGACCGAGATCATCATGAAGACTATCGCTGAAATCGCCAAGCTCGAGCATTTCACCGAGGACGACGATCTTGCTGGCCTGGGGGAAAGCTTCACGGCTGAGGATGGCCTCAACGGCGCAGCGCACAGAGTCGGGATTGCTGTTATAAGATTCATCGATCAAGAGAGCACCGGAAGTGGTGCCGACGGCATTGCCGCGTCCTTCTACGGCGCGCCAGGTTTCGAGGCCGCGAGCGACCTCTGTCGGCGTCAATCCGGCACAGAGAGCGGCTTGCACCGCACACCAGGCGTCTTGTAAAAGAACGCTGCCGTGGGCGTGTACTTTGTACGGTATGGATTCGAGACCGGCGGCGTCGCAATATGTAAAGGTCGTGCTGGTCGCATCGGCCGCTACTATCTTAAAACTGGCCTGGGGAAAGGCCATAATTTTACCTTCCAGGCCCTCGCCCAGCCCGTTATCGATATAGGTCCGGTGGGCCTCGCTGACCAGCAAACCATCGGCTTGGCCGAGTATAGCCACGCCTTTTTTGCGATCCAGATACGGCAGGAGTTCGCATTTTGCTTTAGCAATATTTTCCCGGGAACCGAGCAATTCGATGTGAGCCACCCCGACACAGGTGATGATGCCGATATCAGGCCTGGCGCAAGCTGCCAGCTCGGCTATTTGGCCAAGACCGCGCATGCCCATCTCGAGTACCAGTACTTCAGTATCGAGGGGCATTGAAAGGATGGTTTTCGGTACGCCGATTTCGTTATTTTCATTGAGCGCCGACTTGTGCAGACGGCGGGCCTGTCCAAAAACGGCGGCACACATCTCCTTGGTGGTCGTCTTGCCGGAGGAGCCGGTCACTGCCACCACCACCGGTTTTACCCACTGGCGATAATGCGTCGCTAATTGCTGGTATGCAAGCAGACTGTCGGGAACGGCAATGACAAAAAATGTCGCGGCCCGCACGTCTTCTTCCATGTATTTTTGCAGAGAAGCAAGTACGGACGATGCCTGAGCGGAGCTGATAATCGCTCCGGAAGCACCGGCCAGTGCAGCGTCTTTGACAAAGTCGTGACCGTCGAAACGCTCACCCTTGATGGCCAGATAGACAAGGCCGGCCTGGGCCTGGCGCGAATCGGTGCAAATCTCGTAGCTCGAGCTGAGTGATGTGTTTTGACTCGTGCAGCTCAGATCGCCGCTCACCAGAGTAGCGTTTGGTAAATCGGTCAGCTCATCGCGGGAGAAAAATGCGGCCATACTTTTCTAATCTAATGCCAGTGCCAGTGCCTGTGAATACAATTATTGTACGGGGTCGATAGTGAGAATCAGTCTTTTTTGAGCTTGGACCAGATATTACCGAGGAAGCCGGCTTTCCTGCCGTTGTCATCATTGCTCGGCGGTGATGTGGATGTGATGGCCGCCGCTTCCGGGGGCAGATCCTTCAAGACTTCGTGCAATTCGGAGCCGGTACGAGCGCACATTTTAAGAGCGGTGGCGCACTGGCTCTGCTTGAGCATGCCTTCCGCCACCAGGGACTGACCCTGAAGAGCTGCGGCAATGAGCTTCTTACTGACCATTTCTTTAGTTAAGATCACTTCGGCGATTGACACATTGAGCTGCCTTCCGAGCGATTGAGCCCGGTTGAAATCATCGCCGGTGAGGACACCGGATTGCATGAGCAATTCGAGGACGGTGTTGACCTTTTCTACTTCATCCTGACGCGATGAGCGCTCTTCCATGACGGCATCGATAGTGATACCGCGCGAATGTGCCTGACGCAAAATTTCGGCCGCTTGCAGGCCGCTCAGTTGACCCTCATTGACCATATTTTGCAGACGAAGACTTTCGTCCACTACGGTAGCCGGCACCATGCCTGATTGGATAAAGACTTCGCCGATTTTTTGATTTTCGGCCAGGCCGATTTCAATCGCCGAAATTTTATCGCCTTCGGTGACGATGCCAGCCTGGGTGAGCAAATCGCCAAACTTGATATTGTCCCGGCCAAGCGGCCGAAAAGCACCGGTGTCGAAGAGCGATTGCTCGAGACTGGTTTGTTTTTTAGAAACGTTTTTGAGACTGTTGATCGCCTGCTCGAAAGTAATCTTGCCGTCGCGAATCAGAACCTGGGCGGTGAGCGCCGATTGCAACAGAGTCGAGGTGAGGGCGCGGTTCAAAACAAGACAGCGTCCAAGCGGGAGACTATTTTCCTGGCTCTGCCAGATAGCCTGCTCGAGGATGGTGCGCTCGACAAGACCGGCTGCGACCAGGAGTTCGCCAAGCTCGCCGGCATTGTGATTTTCGATCACTTCCGGCGGCGTCCAGCCAAGGCGTTTAAAAGCCTCGTCGAGGGCAATCTTGCCTTTGATCGACACGTTTATCGCTTTGATGCCGAATTCGTTTGAGATGGCACCCTGGCGAATCAATTGCTGCACGGAAATCGCTGCGTCAAGGTCGCGTTCGGAGAGTTCACCGATACTCATCAGCACTCGACCAAGCGGTGTCTGCGAGTTTTTGGATACTTTGAGCGCTTCCAAAAGAACTTCCTGACGGATGACATTAGCAGCCACCAGTAGTTCGCCTATTCTTTTCGGTCCTTGCCGTCTACCTGTTATTTCCATCGCCACTTTCTGACAGTTATCAATTTAGTGCTGTTAGCCTTTTTGACACATATGCAGGACCGGGCCCGAGCGGCTCGATCTACATGCCTAGTCTAGCAATTCATACCCACTAATATCGCTGTTCACTCGTTCCTTGCGAAGCAACTCTAACAATTAACTGACCACAAACCTCAAGTCACAGCGGATTTGAGACCTTTGGCCAGCAAAGCGACAAGCAAGCGCTACCAATAGAAATGCACCTGACCCTTATTACAGGAATCAGGTGCATGCCTTTAGCCAAGTTATTTCGTCTTCTAAGTCACGGTGGGCACAGGAGTGCTTCTAGAGCTTAGTAGTTGTCGTCGTAAGGAACAACGAAACCTTTACCCTGGAAGAGCATACTGTGGCTGCCGGAGTGAGGGCTGGGATAGCCGATGAAACCGTGCTTAATACCATAGCCGGCGCCGTGGAGAACGCCATAAGCGCTACCCGCGACAAGACCGGTTGGTCCACCGACGACGCCGCCGGCAACCATTTCATAAACGCCATCTTCTTTACCGAGGTTGCGAGCAACCATTTTGGTACCACCGATCGCACCCTTGATGCCATCGGAGAAAGCGGCGGTCGGTACATCCCAGGCGGTTGTGACGGCCATTGAGACCAATCTGACCGGGAAGTACCACATTTCGTAAACTACCCGAGCTGATTCTGGACGCTCAGGATAGGCCATAGAAGGAGCTGCAAAACTCGCAACGAGTCCGGCGGCAGCCAAAAGGCCTGTAAGAAATTTCTTTTGCATTATCCTCACCATTTCTACTGGGAAAGTCCCGAGATCAAACTATTATTTCTCTTCCATTGTGATGAAAGACCAACGGCTGAAAGGATGATCCCAGCCTTTTTTGAAGCCATGCACGAAGCCGTGGCGAACACCGATGGTGCTGCCGACTACGATACCGGATGATGCGCCGATCGGAACAGCAGCTACGCGCTGGCCCCAGCCTTTTTCATCACCGAATTTTCCAGCGACATGATTTTCGCCTTTGAGGCCGCCATGGTAACCGTTATCGATTGGGCCGCTGACGACGCCACTGAAAACTGCGCCACTGAGGGCTCCGACTGTGCGGAAGGGAGCTTGCAAAACCCAGTTTACCGGTTTAGCTTCATAGTCAAGAGCGACTGCCGGAGCTACTGCCGATACTAAAAGAGTTGCGGACAACATGAGTTGACCTAGAATTTTTTTTGTCATTTGACCCACCGTTATTAAATGGAGTATGCCCGGCATCACTTGGCTAGGATGCCGGGCCCACACACTTACTATTACTTCTCTTCAGTAACCATGAAAGAGTCCATGCTGAAAGGTTTTTCCCAGCCGGTTTTGACACCGTGGGTAAGACCATCAACGGCGCCGTAGGGGATGCCCCAGACCATGCCGAAGGGCCAGCCGAGGACAAATCCGGCTACGTTCTGACCAAAGCCTTTTTCATCGCCAAAGCTTCTAGCCAGGCAACGTTGGGCATGGTGAGGACAACGCCAGAGTGAATCTACGATGATGCCTTCGGGAGTATCGATGATACCGGCAGTCAGTGAACCAGCAGCGCTAGCAACGCCGCCGAGAACGCCATCAGCCATCGAAGGCAAAACAAAACCGAGGCTCATAACCGCGGCTGATACTAATGCTAATGCTTTGTTTTTCATTTACCTACCACCTGGACGGACTATGAGGATGGTTCCCAAGAACCATCCTCGTCAATTCCAACTTTTATCTAATTCCGATTTTCATTATCTTTCAAATGTTCCTAGTTAATTCCTATTCTTCTTTGAAAGTGAAAGCGTCTTTGCTGAACGGTTTTTCGAAGCCAGTTTTGGCACCGTGCCAACCACCGTCGAACAGACCGTAGGCGCTACCGCCGACGATACCGAACGGAGCAGCGAACACACCTGGCCACCAGGCGTAAGGACCGTCTTGTTTGCTGACTTTCTCAGCCATCCACTGGGTGGACTTGATGCAACCACGGTTACCGTCTCTGACGGCACCCAGGGGTACTCCGACGACAAATCCTACAGTCGAGCCAACAACTTTAGCTGGGAAAAGACAAATAGTCTTAAATGTGTCGTCATCCGCATACGAAGGAGCGACCATTGTGCCAACCAGAATCGAGGCTAGTGTGAAAGAGGACGCTATTTTTTTCAGCATGCAAATCTCCAACTCTTAGCAATCGTGTTTGAGGAAATCATTTTTGAATGATTCAACCCATTCCTGAACCAACACGGCCCAGAACCAATCCCCATTTTACTGAAATATTCCCGGAGGTCCATATTTAATGCGTCTGAATTTTCGCGGCCTAAAGATAAGACATGGCAATAGCTAGCGTCTCGGGCTAAAAATACGCTTGTAAAAATTGTGTTGGATAAATAACACTTTTCAAGCGGTATATCAGTTGGTGCGGGCTCTTTACCACTCTTTCAATATAGCAATAATCAAGTGGCTGGCCGCTTTCAGCCACCAGAAAAAAGTTTTGATGACACCACGGGCGATTCCAAGTGGGCACGGGAACTTACTGACAAGCGGTCAAAAAAAGAATCAAAATTCATCTCTTTAGAACCCTAAAGTACTCAGCAAGAACAATGAAATTGATAAATCAAGCGACAAAAAAGTCACTGGAAGGGATTTTTGCGCCACCACTTTTAGTATCGTGTCGCCATGCTCAGTTTATCGAAGGGCCAAAGGCAACTTCAACTTACATAATTAGGCGCGAAAAGCGACGCCGGTATGCTCGGTGCGGTGCCATTTCGAGACCTGGCGTCCGAAGAGGATCTTGGAAATCGAAAAGGTAATCACCGGCACCCAATGCGCATAGATGTAAGCAGTGACCAGGAAGGACTCGCAGAAGGCTCTCGGGAATGAGACCTGATCGCGGTAAAACTTACGAGCAATCATTTCATTGACTTGAGTGGTGAGGAAAATGCCCATCGCGACAATGGCCAGAAATTTGCCGTAGGTCGGCACGCCGGTGAGCAAGTGCACCACCTCTGATGTCACTTCCAGGAGCATCAAGGCCGGTACCAGAAAATAAACGGTAAAAACGAGAGTATCAAGCCGTTCGACCAGGGAAAGACGGGTCGGTGAATTGAGTGGGAAAATATAGTCGAGATAGCGGCGCATACTGCCTTCCGCCCAGCGGCGGCGCTGTCGGATCAAACCTTTGAGATTGCCGACCGCTTCTTCCCAGACGACTGCCTCCGGCGTAAAACGAATATCCCAATTGTTGACCAGCAGGCGCATACTCAGATCGAGGTCATCCGTGATTGCCTTGTTGTTCCAGCCGCCGACATCAATCAGAGCCTGACGTTTCACCAACTGACCATTACCGCGCAGCTCGACGGCACCGCCGATGAGGTCACGCGAGACCTGGAAATATGTATCCATCGCGTACTCGGAATCCTGACAGTGCACAAAGAAGCCGGTCTGATGTTCGAACATGCGCTTCTGCGCCTGCACGGCTCCAACAGTTTCCGGCTGCAGATGGGGCAAAGCCGTCTTTAAAAAGTCAGGCGCGACGTAAGCGTCGGCATCGAATACGGTGACGACATCACCTTTAGCCAGAGCGAGAGCCTCGTTGAGAGCGGCCGACTTACCCGGGCATGAGCCGGGTTTACGATTGATCACTCGCAGATTGGGAAATTCATCCTTGAGGCGATCGAGAATGGCGGGCATGCTGTCGGTCGAGCAATCGTCGATTACCCAGACCAGATAATCGTCGTAGTCCATCTTAAAAAGATTGCGCACGGTTGTCTCGATGACGCGGCTTTCGTTTTTGGCAGAGATAAATATGTCTACCGCCGGATGCCAGTCAGCAGCATTAGTCGCCTGCTCGGCATCGAGGCAGTGCAAAAGCAGACCCTGGCGCCGACGTTTGTCCTGCGCCGAGTAGAGCCAGACGCTGTGGGCGGCCATCATGCTAAGCGCCAGCGAAAGGAGTATCAGCACTTCCGGTCCGGTGACCAGGTGGTCAACTGCCTTCAGGGCCATCCAAACAACAACGATCAGAGCAAAAAGGACGATTCTGTTTCGCATATTTAAACTGAGATGCACCCTTCTAAAGGAACGACAAATTCTCTGACACCTTATTCTCTATAAGAATGACGGTATATGGCAACCTTGGTCACATACCTGAGCAAATGTTTAGAATTCTCCGACATATTTTGGCCAGAGTACTTCTATTATCACCCAAAAACTAGACTGGCGCTTGTCCAGCCGACAGTTCAGCTTTTGTTTTTTGCAGATGAATGGCGCCGACAATTAAGGTTGGCAAGCCGATTATAAGCAGGGTCGTCGAAACACCACCCGGCAAATAGTCGGCCGAGACCCCCGCCAGGACCACAGGAATGGTCGAAGCAGCCGACATTGCTGTGTTCTGGGCTCCGAAAACCTTACCGCGCAGCTCGGCCGGAACGGCCGCCTGAAGCAATGACTGGGTGGGCACGGCCACGAAGGAGCAGGAGACGCCAATCATCATGGCGATGATCAGCGGCACGACAATCAAGTAGCCGTGGAAATGCACGCCGCCCATACCGATGGCCGGAAATAGGTAATCCTGCATAAAGCCCAGGGAGCCAAGCAAACTCATGAAAAAACCGAGCAGTACAAAGCCGCGGTAGGCCAGTAGCGTCGGCGGCACACGGTTGAAATAATGGCTGACAAGGAAATTGCCCGACCCCATGCCGACGCCGGCGGCAGCGACAATGTAACCAAATTTGACGGTATCGAGATCCAGGACCTGCTGAGTGAGGGCCACGGCAATGATATTGAGCGTGATCACCGTAGAGAAGAGCACTGTGATTTTCAAAATCGCTTTGTAAACGGGCGGATTATTGACGATATAGGCCATACCGACGCGCAATTCTTCCCACCAGGCCTCGTCTTTGCCCTTATCTTTGCTCGGTGTATTGTCGGTTATCTGCGTACAAAACAGAGCTGCTACGACAAAAGCGGCACCAACGGCAAAAGGCGCTTTGCCGATACCGGTGCGCGAGATGATCGGCTCGCCGATGGCGAAGCCGAAGCCGAGCGCAATCATCATCGTCGTAAAAAATAGGGAATTGGCGGCGTAAAGATGGTCTTTTTTGACCAGACGAGGAATCGACGCCGATTCGGCCGGAGCAAAAAACTGCGAACCGACCGAGATTAAAAAGGCCAGAGAAAAAGCGGCAGTTGGCGACACTTTGACGTAGGGGGTTGCGACCAGGCAAACGCCCAGAGCCCGCACCATATTAGACACCACCATCACCAGACGATTGCTCAAACGGTCCACATAAACGCCGGCAATCGGCGAAAAAACAATGGCCGGAATGGTGAATGCGACGTAGAGCCAGCTCGTAAGTTCTGCAGCGGCGACATGGAAGCCGCCGATTTTCACCGACTGGTTGGCTGTGAGTACGGCGACAAAAATAACGAATACGACCCTGTCGCCAAATTGCGAGAAGATCTGTGCTATCCAGAGACTCATAAACTGCCGATTACGGAATAGCTCCCGAAATCCGCCGCCGCCGTTACTGGACTGAGTTAACTCGCTGTCTGGAGTCATTTTGCTAGGTTTGGAATCAGCTTTGATGCTTATCCCTCTCCGCCTTCATCGCCGTTTTCATCATCAAAGCCGCCTTTGATGACGCCGCGTTTGGAAGAACGATAAAATTCGACTATTTCACGCAATTCGGGCAGGTCGGGCAACTCGCTCTCGATTTTGGCCAGGGCATTAGCCGTGTTCAATCCGGAGCGATAAATCAATTTATAGGCGCTTTTTATTGCCGTCCGGGTTGGTACGCTGAATTTTTGCCTGCGCATACCGACGGCGTTCACGCCGACGACGCGGGCCGGCCTACCGTCACAAAGAGCAAAGGGGGGCATGTCGGCGCGGGTGCCCATAGCACCGCTGATCATCACCATCCGTCCGACTCTGACATGCTGGTGGAAGACGACAAGGCCACCGCAAACGACATAATCACCGACCTGGCAATGCCCGCCGAAGGTGGCACCGTTGGCCAGGATCACACCATTACCCATACGACAGTCGTGAGCCACATGCGAATAGTTCATAAAGAAGCAATCGTCCCCGATCACCGTGAAGCGATCGCCGGTACCGCGATGGACTGTGGCAAACTCACGCAAGGTCGTGCGGTTGCCGATGATCACACCGGTTGCTTCGCCCTTGTAGCTGAGGTCCTGGGGCTCGAGACCGACGGAGGCACTGGGGAAGATATTGCATTTGTCACCGATGGTGGTGTGACCGTCGATCACGGCATGAGCACCGACCCTGGTGCCGGCTCCGATCGTGACATTGCCGCCGATTACGGCATATGGTCCGATCTTAGCCGTTTCATGTATTTTTGCCCCGTCGCCGATTATCGCGGTAGGGTGCACAAAGGCTTCTAACATTGATTGAGATTCCCTAGGGTTTGACCATGGCAAATGTGATTTCACCTTCGCAGGCGATCTTATCGTCGACCTTGGCTAAAACACGCATTTTACCCAGTGGCCCGCGCAGTTTGAGCAATTCAACTTCCATGTCAAGTCTATCGCCGGGGACGACCATGGTGCGGAATTTAATACCGTCCATGCCGGTGAAAACACCGAGATTGCCTTTAAATTGATCCTGAGAAAGCAGGGCAATACAGCTCAACTGAGCCAGGGCTTCCACCATCAGAACACCAGGCATGATCGGTTTGCCGGGGAAATGACCTTCAAAAAACTGCTCGTTGGCGCTCAAGTTTTTAAACCCTTTAGCGCTCTTACCCGGCTCGATTTCGGTCACGCGGTCGACCAGCAAAAAAGGATAACGGTGGGGAATCAGCGCTTTGATCTGATTGATATCCAGACCCTGGGTAGTCGTTGCGGTCATGCCTGAAGAATCCTCTATTGTTCACAAAACACTGCGAGTATAACCGATGACCAAATATTTCGAAAAACCGGCCCGGGCTGTTAACAGCGCTTAATACAAGAATGGTTCTTTAAATCCCCGGGTCATAATAAATAGCTAGTCAATATATATACGTCAGTCAGCGCACAGCCGACACAAAAAGGGACAAGATGGAATCAACAGGCCCGTCCAATACCAGCTTCAAATGTGTAGAAGACCTGAGCAGCCCGGTAAATACAGTCTCCCGCGAACCTGGACACAAATTTCTGGCACTCCGCCCGGAGGCAGTCAGCGTGCTGCCGACGGCCGCCGAGATGCGACTGCGTCGGGAAAGCAGCAAGACAGGACCGATCGACAAAGACAAGATTCAAGCGGCAGTGCGCCTCATACTGGAAGCAATCGGCGAAGATCCCGATCGTGAAGGCCTGCTCGAAACTCCCGATCGGGTCGCCCGCATGTGGGCCGAGCTGGCCATCGGCCATAGCCAGGACCCCGCCGATCAGATCAGCTGCGAATTTTTCGAAGAGACCAGTGGTCTGGTGATTGTCAAAGACATCAGCTTTTCAAGTACCTGCGAGCACCATCTTCTGCCCTTCTCCGGTCGCGCTCATATCGCCTATCTGCCCCGCGAAGGCCGCATCACCGGCCTCTCCAAACTGGCCAGGGTAGTCGAAATAGCGGCCAAACGTTTGCAGGTGCAGGAACGATTGACCGCTCAGGTCGCCCAGGCCATGGTCGACAAACTAGATCCGCTCGGCGTCCTGGTAATGATTGAAGCCGAACATTCCTGCATGAGCCTGCGCGGTATAAAAAAAGCAGGCAGCAGCACGATCACTGTCGACAGTCGCGGTTGCTACAAAGAAAACGACCACCTCCGCGCCGAGATTTTAAATCTTCTCAGCCGGCAATAGCCCCTGAGGTCGTAAGGTCCACTGTCTTTGCGCTAAACTACAGCATGCTGCCGCGTGGCGACAGACCGTACAGTCTCAGGGAGTAGCGACGTTGTTTGATAGTGGTTGTCCGTCGGGTTTTGATAAGACCTCAAGCCAGCCCACCCAGCTCAGCCGACGCACCTTCTTGCTTGGTATGACTTCTCTTCTGGCCCTCGGCCTGCCGCCGGGCGTTCAAGCCCAGTCCGATTTTGCCCCCTTCTCTTTTGCCTTTGTCAGCGACATCCATCTTTGCAGTGGCCTGCCGGACAACACGGCGTTGCTGCAGGAAAGCCAACTCTTCCTGCAAGACGTAGTCAAGCAATTGAATATGCGCAAGCTAGACTTCGTCATCTTCGGCGGCGATCAAATTGAAGGTCCCGGAAAAGACGATGCTTATTGGAATCTATTTATAGATTGTCTGCAGATCCTCAATGCCCCCTGGTATTTCATCCTCGGTGAAGCGGATATATCCGGTCGCTCACCGGTGGACAAGATGGTCGAGTTTGGACCGGATCTGAAAGGACGTGGCCTGACGAACGGCCATCCCTACTGGTCAGCGGACCCGGTCAAAGACGTGCATATAATCGGCCTCGATACATCCAGGCCGAATACGACCACCGGTGATCTTTCCAGCGAGCAGTTGAACTGGCTGAAGAGCGATCTGGCCGCCAACAAGGGCAAATTCACGATGGCCTTCAGCCATCATCCACTCCTGGCACCGCCGCCTTACGATGGCGGGCCGCCCTGGGACGACTACATGGTGGTGCAGGGCGCCTCGGCCCGCGAGATTCTGGCCGGCTCCCGCGATGTGCGTCTTTGCGTCTCAGGGCATGTGCCGATTAACAAAATCCAACAGGAAGGAGGGATCTGGTATGTCTCCGCCTCGACAGTCGCTATCTATCCCTGCCAGTTCAAAATTTTCACGGTCTCACCGGAGGCGGTGCACGTCGAAACTTTGCAGGTCAATTACGATGCCCTGGTCAAAAAAGCAAAGAAAATAATGGAGACCAGCCGCCTTGCTTTCCAGTATTCGAGCACCAATCCTCGCGGCTTTATCAAACTAACCGAAGGTGATGAGCTCGATCGCAATGCTCTCTTGCCGCTGGTATCAGGCGCGGTGTCGCAGAAAAACGAGAAGAAAAAGAAAGATAAAAAAGAGAAGGGCGAAAAGAGCAAAAAGGAAGACAAAGAGGCCAAATCAGAGAAGACAGGCAAGTCCGACAAGTCTGAAAAAACTGACAGGGCCGAAAAAGCAGAGAAATCGGACAAATCGGAAAAGTCTGCCGAAGAAAACGGTGCGGCGGATTCGTCCCCAAAAGGGCACGGCCGCACTCGGCGCTATCAAGGCAAGTCTGAGGGCAAAGAAAGCTCAACCCTTGAAGAAAAGCCAGCGGACAAAGCAGAAGACCCTGCCAAGCCAGCGAAAAAAGCTGTCGAGAGCAAAGCCGGCAGCGCTGATCTGAGCCCGGCGCCGGCGGCCGGAACAACGCCATCCGCATCGTCATCGTCTTCACCTTCGTCTTCAACTTCGCCTTCACCAGCGCCTTCGCCTGCACCGACGCCGAGCCCGGCGCCGGCCCTTCCCAAACCCACTCCGCCTAGACCAGCACCGTCGCCGGTGCTGCCCAAGCCGGCTCCGCCAGATCTCACCCCGACCAAATAGAGCCCGCCAAATTACCGCCCCAACTGTGAGACCACGAGACTATGGACGACAAGGAAATAATCCTACCCTCACCAGATCCGCTGCCTTCGCAGGCATCAGGCGGCTGCCCTGTACATTTTGGCGGTATCACGAGCGGTGGCCACACCCCTCTCAACTACAACAGCTATTTGATGGTCGAGCAATTGAAAAAATTGCAAATCTGTCAATCCGAGCCGCCGCACCATGACGAACCGCTTTTCATAATCATTCATCAGACTTACGAGCTCTGGTTCAAGCTGATCATCCACGAACTCGATCTGGTCCTCGATTTGATGCGCAAAGACAAAGTGCGCAAGGCTACGCATTTTATGCGACGGGTCGGGGCGATCATGAAATTGCTGGTCGGCCAGATCCATATATTAGAGACCATGGCACCGCGTGACTTTCTAGCCTTTCGCCATAAGCTCAATCCGGCCTCCGGCTTCCAGTCATCACAATTTCGCGAAATAGAATTTATGGCCGGCCTGAAGGACGAGCGCATGCTCAGCCATTTCGAAATGGATAAAGAAGCTTATGCCACTTTGACTCATCGCTATCGCGGCGAGACCCTGGGCGAAGTCTTCTACGACTTACTCCGCCTGCACGGCTTTAATCTGCCCTCTCCCACTCCCGGCGATGATCAGGCCAAGGCGGCACAAATGGAAGCGGAGCGCATCCGCGAGCTATGCCGGCTCTATGAAGACGAGTCTGGAGCCCTTACCGACCTGCACGATCTGGCCGAGAGCTTCATCGACCTGGATGAATTGATTTCACTCTGGCGGACAAACCATGTCACCGTCGTCGAGCGCATCATAGGTTTCAAGCGCGGCACCGGCGGCAGTGAAGGTGTCGGGTATCTGCGCAGCACTCTCCACAAGCGCTGCTTCCCCGACCTCTGGAATCTTCGCACCGCCCTAGTATAGTAGCCAAAAATTGCAGGATCGAAACCGCCATGAAGACCGAAGTAGATAACGCCATCGCGGATCTGGACGCCAACCTGGACAAAATCGATCACATCGCCATAGAAGTGCAGGATCTGGACAAAACAGTCGAATTTTATTTGCAGACCTTCAAAGCGAAAGTGATCTACCGCGACGATACCTGGGCCTTTTTACGGTTCGCCAATATTAAACTGGCCTTCGTCGTCCCCAGTCAGCACCCACCTCATATTGCCTTCATTTCGGAAAGGGCCGAGGAATTTGGCCAGTTGAAAACGCATCGAGATGGCACGCGATCGATTTATGTAAAAGATCCCTCCGACAATACAATCGAAATCATGGCTCCCCTCGAACCCGATCAGCTTTAATAGAACAGCGCCAAGCAGCCCCAGCCAGGTCAAAAAAACAATGGACAGTGCCCATACCCAATACGACACCATAATCATCGGCGCCGGCCTGGCCGGTTTGAACTGCGCCGCCAATCTTAAGGAGCGAGGCTTTTCCAGCCTCATTCTCGAAGCTCAAGACGATGTGGGTGGCCGGGCACGCACCGATAGCGTCGATGGTTATCGGCTCGATCGAGGCTTCCAGGTCTTCCTGACCGCCTATCCGGAAGCGGCTCGCCGCCTCGATTATCGCCAGCTCGACTTGCAAGCTTTTGTCAGTGGTGCCTTGATTCGTGTCGCCGGCCGTTTCCTCAGGCTTACCGATCCTTTTCGCGAGCCGCTCTCGCTCCTGCCCATGCTGGCAAGCGAGGTCGCGCCTCTGAGCGATAAATTGAAAGTGGCCTATTTGCGTCAGCGCGTCATGTCGACGCCCACCCAGGAATTGTTCAAGCATCCGGACAAGTCGATTGAAAGCCTCCTGCTTGGCGACTGTGGTTTCTCCGAAACGATAGTCGAGAGATTTTTCCGTCCCTTCTTCGGCGGTATCACCCTCGATAAGACTCTATCGGGCTCGAGTCGGATGTTCGAATTTGTATATAAAATGATGGCCGAAGGTTCGGTCGCCATCCCTAAATACGGCATGGGGCAAATAGCCGCGCAGATTGCCGCAAAAAAGGACCCCGCCGAAATCCGCCTCAATACGAAAGTCAAAGCGATCGACCGGGCCAATATGCAAGTCGAGCTCGAGTCCGGTGAAGTCTTCAAGGCGCGCTCGATAGTCGTGGCCACAGATGGCCCGGAAGCTCACCGCCTTTTGCCCGAGGTCGAAAAACCGGCCTCGCGTCAGACCACCTGCCTCTATTTTTCGGCCCCGAGGCCACCGATTGACGACGCCATCCTTGTTTTGAATGGCGATGGCGACGGCCCGGTCAACAATCTCGCCGTCCTCTCCAATGTTTCCCCAGCTTATGCCCCCCCCGGCATGAGCCTGATCTCCCTGACCGTGCTCGGTGAGACAGGACCGATAGAAGAGCCCCGCCTGATTGAATCTGTACTCAAGCAAATGGCTCACTGGTTTGGCGAAGAGCAGGTAGGCGAGTGGCGGCATCTAAAAACCTATCGCCTGCACCACGCCCTGCCGGATCAAACCCCGCCCTGGCTCGAACCACCGACTAGAAGCGTACGTCTGGCTAGCGATAATGCCCGCCAGAGCATATACGTTTGCGGGGATCATCGAGATAACGCCTCGATCAACGGCGCCCTTGCTTCCGGCCGACGTGCCGCTCTTGCCATCTGCGAAGATTTGAAGCTAGCTATGGTTTAAGACTTCCATTAGAATCTTCTTTGATATCATTAAATCCACAGCCTACGATTTCCCATAGAAAGAAGCAGCCCCCGCCAAGATGACTTTCGACGATCCGACTATTAAGAAGAAAGTTTGTCCTGTCTGTAAGCGAGAGTTTCCGGCGAATCAGGCGGTCTGTCCTACGGATAAGAGCATGCTGATGTACGTCCAGAAGGACGAGCTGATCGGCACCGTGCTCAACGATCGCTACCGCGTCTTAGTCGAAGTCGGTCGTGGTGGCATGAGCATCGTCTACAAAGGCGTGCACGAGATGATGGACCGCACGGTGGCGATCAAAATGTTGCAATCGCAGCACGTCACCGATCAGCTCAGCATCAAGCGTTTCCAGCAGGAAGCGCAGGCTGCCTCGCACCTGCAGCACCCGAATATCATCACCGTTTACGACTGCGGTGTGGTGGCAACCGGCCAACCTTATATAGTCATGGACTTCCTCGAAGGCGACAGTCTTACCGATCTGATCAAAGCCGGCAATCATCTGCCTTACCAGCGCGTCGTGCCGATTTTCATTATGGCCTGCGAGGCCCTCGAACACGCCCACCAGAAGGGCGTCATCCACCGCGACTTGAAGTCGAGCAATATCATGCTCGTCGAAGTGGAAGGCAAAAAGGACTTCGTCAAAGTAGTGGACTTCGGCATCGCCAAATTGACCAATGCTTCCGGTAAGGTAGCGCAGAACCTCACCCAGACCGGTGAGATTTTCGGCTCGCCGATTTATATGAGCCCTGAACAGTGTCTTGGCCAAAATCTCGACTCGCGCTCGGATATCTATTCGATGGGCGCGATGATGTATGAAGCCCTGACCGGCTTGCCGCCGCTCATGGGTGACACTATATATGCCACTATGAAAATGCACGTCTCGCAGATGCCCAATCCTTTTGCCAAAGCAAGACCGGATTTGCGCATCCCCGAGACGATCGAGCGCATCGCCTTCAAAGCTCTGGCGAAAAAGCCGGAGCAGCGCTTCCAGACTATGCAAGAATTTCGCGACGCCCTCGATCAGTCGATGCGGCAGCAATTCGAAACCGGCGGCGTGCCATCGCTGATCAGCGCGCCACCATTGATGGGATACAGCACGACGTCGCAAGCACCGCTCCGACAAGAAGATCTCGAAGACCTCGATCTCTCGGGCGGACTCTTCGGCAATGATCCGCCGGCCATGCAACGCAGCACAATCAGCCGCGATACAGCGTCCAGTCCTTACATTACAGGAGCGGAAGGGCAAAGGCGCACCGCCAGCCTCTCTCCCAGCCAGCGCGGCGTCAGGCCGCCGGCCCAGCCTCCGGACAGCGGACGCAAGACCGGCGTGCGCAAGCCGGTCAGCGAGAAGCGTCAGAAAAACGAGATGCCGCCGATCCTCGATAAGCTCAAGGTCTTCCTCAGCCCCAAGGTCCTGATCGGCATCGTGCTGGCCATTGGTGTGCCGGCTGCCATCACCGGTCTGGTCATGTTTTTCCAGGGTATGGGCAACGACAATCCCTTCGCCCTGGAAAAAACCTACAAAGGTGTTATCTATTACTATCAAGCGCCGACAACCGATGCGTCGACGAATACGCAGACGCCGGGCTTTATCTACCTGCGCACCTCGCCCCCCAATCCTCGCATGCTCGTCGTCAATCTAAACGAAATCCAGATCGGCGACTATAGCGCCAGAGCCAATCTCAGCGATCTGGCCATCGGCAATCGCTGGACGATCAAAGGCGATCGCGGCCCCAAAGACAGCCTGATCATGAAGACCGGCAGCGCCATGGACGAAGGCGATGGCCAGATTGGGCCGGCCCGCGACATGGTGGCAAACTTTCTGCGCTCAATCTCCAATCCAAATCCGCTTTTCCACAAAACGGCCTTTGAAAATTTCATGAGCTCCAACTGGAAAAAACCAGGAGCGGCCGACAAATTTAAAGAAAGATTCGATAAAGAGCCGTCCTTTAGACAGGACTTCAATCCCACGGCAATTCCGCCGATGGCCATGAAGGTCGCCGAAATCGATGCCCACCATATGACCATCTATCTGGCGGGAAACTTTCTGTTTAAAGACAGTCAATGTTATGCAGTAAACCTTGTCTTCGAAAACGGAGCCTGGAAAATCGATACGTTCGAGCCCATATCAGCGGATGTCTTCAATCAACCGATCAAATAGCGGTTCTTGGCAATGTCTCGAATTTACCCTTGATTAACCAGAGTCCGTGATTTTATTTAGAAATGGTGGCAGGGCAATACTATAATGGGTCAAAGTGTTGCGCATGAGACAAACAGTCTTAAAAAAGGAGAGTGATATGGATATGGGTGATTTCGCCCCGATGGGTATTGTGTTTGCAGGCATTATCATTATGCCGGTGATTATCATCAAGCTGGCAAAAATGATGAAAGTAGTAAAAGAGAAGAAAGAAGCCGCCGCCGTTACTGGTGAAAAACAGGCTTAAGCTCAACTTTGGCCCGGTCGCTTAGAGAAAGTCGCTTGCCTAAACGCTTTCGAAGCAAGCAAAGTCAGTCAAATCAAAAAGCGGTCCCTGCCAGACAGAGACCGCTTTTTATTATGCTCCCGAGGCTGGATTCGAACCAGCGACCAAGTGATTAACAGTCACCTGCGCTACCGCTGCGCTACTCGGGAATAGGCAACGCCCTCACTCTCGTGACGGCAAAAACAATACTAGCATGCTCCCCAAAAAGTTGATCGATGCTTTCCGGGCATATCTGGCGACAAGACTATTAGCAGCATTTAATAATGGCTGAAAAGGCTCTGTTTTGTATACTGTGAGCTCTCGGGGCGACTGCAACAAAGTGCAAAATTTAGCAGTATTTGCCCAAATCGATTTTTACCTTTCTTTGAGGACTGACAGATAATGGGACTTTTTGGTGCGCAGAAGCACAGTCAGGGTCTGACGAATCAAGCCAAGACTATGGTGGAAGCCTATTTTTCTCGTCGCAGTCTCGATCCCCATGAGCACGAGCTGAAAGATTCGGGCGGCCTGGGCTGGTGGTTGGTCGAAGGCAGCGCCAAGGTCTATATCTACGTGCAGGACGGCAACCAGGGCGCCACTCTGCGCATCACCTCACCGATAGTCTATCTGCCGGACCACAATCGCGAAGCTTTCTACCGTCATCTGCTCGACTTGAACGGCACCCTGAGCAGTTGCGCCCTTTCCACCCACGAGCAAATCGTTCTGGTCGTCGCCCAACGTCCGACCTTCGGCATCGTTCAGGAAGAACTTGACGATCTTGTCTGGCATGTAGCTTATGTCGCCGATCTGCTTGATAATAAACTGTCGGATGAATTTGGCTGCCGCATGTACGCGGGCTAGATTTGTCTCAGCTAGATCAAATTTCCCGGTTTATTCTGCACTTGAACGATAAGGACATCCAGTACGTTTGCGCTCTTGTCGTAGAGGCGGGGCGTCTGGCGATGCTCATGCGCGAAGGCGTGGAAGTAAGCGAAAAAGCCGGTCCCGACGACATCGTCACCGCCGCCGACTTCGCCCTCTCGAGCCTGCTCTGCCTCGGCCTGGCCGAGCGCTTCCCTGATGATAAAATCGTCTCCGAAGAAGACCGCGACCATTACTTCGACCCGAGCCAAAACAGAAGGGTCTGGCTCATCGATCCTATCGACGGCACGCAAAATTATATGCTCGACGACGGCCAGTACTGCGTCATGGTCGGGCTGCTTGTAGACGGCGAGCCGACCTTCGGCTTTGTCTACGGCCCGACCACCGGCAAGCTCTACTTTGGCGGACCGGGTTACGGCGCCTATGGTCGCAATGCCCTGGCTGACTCTTCGCAGATAAAATACGGCCCCTTCACCGCTCTTACCTCGCCGGCCAACGCCAGGTTGCTCATGGGCAGCCGTGATCGCAAGGCTCATCCCTGGGTCTGCAATCTGGCCAATGTTTCGCTTGTAAAAACGGGTAGCATCGGCCTGAAAGTCGGCCTTATACTGGATGGGCGCGCCGACGTCTTTGCCCACCTATCACGCAAGCTAAAGGTCTGGGACACGGCGGGACCGGCGGCAATCGCCCTGGGAGCCGGTCTCGATGTAGGCTCTCTGGAAAGAGGAACGCGAAACAAAGAAGGCTTGAATTTCCCCTTGCCCCAAGTCCTCCATGACTCGACGGTAATAATGGGCAGACCGGGAGCACTCGACTGGTGCCGAGCCAATCTCCTGCAAAACACTCTCGACGGCACAGAAAACAATTAAGGAGTTCCGGCTTGGACGGCAAAAACACGACCGCAAAATCCTCTACAGCCAAGGCATCTAACCCGAAAGAAAGACCGGGTAAACTGATCGCCTGCGCCGAGGAGCTCGAGCAGGTGCTCGCTCAAATTGACGAGAGCAAAGAGTTTGGTATGGACCTCGAGTTTATTCCAGAACGCACCTATTACCCGATCATTTGCCTTGTCCAGATCAATGTCCAGGATCAGGTCTATCTGGTCGATCCGATCAAACTGGTAGACCTGCAAAAACTCTGGGAGCGCGTCGCCGATCCGACCATCGTCAAAGTCCTGCATGCAGCCAGTCAGGATTTAAGCATCATTTTCCAGCGCTCCGGGCTCATTCCTCAGAATATTTTCGATACCCAGATTGCTGCCGGCTTCCTTGGACTGGGTCATCCTGCCGGTTACGGCAAATTGCTCGCCGCTCTCTTCGAGATCACTCTCTCCAAAACCGAATCCTTCACGGACTGGCAGGCAAGGCCGCTCAGTCAGTCGCAAATCGACTATGCCATCGATGACGCCCTCCACCTTTTGCCACTCTATCACCGCCTCAAGGAAGATTTGCTCGGCCGCAACAGACTGGAGTGGGTGATTGAAGAATGTCGCCTCTATGAAAAGCCCTCGTATTACATAAAGGAATCGGGGCGTGAATTTTTGCGGGTGAAAGGCGCCCAGGGTCTCCATCGCCGCAAGCTCGGCGTACTGCAGGCCCTATGCCTCTGGCGCGATCAAGAAGCGAAGCGCAAAGACAAACCAGCGCGCTCGGTGATCAACGACAATATCTTGCTCGAGCTCGCTCGCAAGCCGCCTGAAGATTTGAACGACATCCAGCGCATCCGCGGAGTCCGACCGGACCAGCTACAGGGCTGGGGCAAGCAAATCGTCAAAGTGGTGGAAGAGGCGCGCAAAATAACCGACGCCGAATTGCCCTACTGGCCAAGCGGCAGAGCACCTTCCAAGAACGATGTACTGATTGCCGATGTGCTCTATATGGTGCTCAAACTCGGCTCTCAAGATCTGGCCATTGCGCCGGAGCTGATTTCGACAAGGGAAGAATTACAGAGTTTTGTGCGTCTGGGTAAAACACGCCTGAGCGAAGAGCCGACCCGCGAGAGCGACGGCGATGACGGCGGCTCATCGGATCACCCGCTCATGAGTGGCTGGCGCTGCGAGCTGGTCGGCAGTCAATTGCTGAAAATACTGGACGGGTCTCAGATCACGCTAACTATTGCTACAAACTCCGAAACACCGATCAAGCTTTCGGTTGCAGCAGATTAGAAAAGGGCAAGTACTTTGCAATTCTACGTACAGGGCAGTTCTTACTGCTAATGTAATAGAATATGAGGTGAATTTAAATTGCACTTTTTGCAGGTACAAAGGCTATGACATCCGTTAAAGATCCCAACTCAGACGCTAGTTTTGCAGAAACCGCCATGACGTTGGCTGGTAAAACTGTGGAAGAGGCCTCACGTACTGGCGCTGTCGACCGTGCAGACGACCAGGTAGAAGCTCTCTTCGCCGCCCAATACAAAACATCCAACAGTCCCGTGCACAGAGCCGTCTGGGACGCCAAAGTGCCCCTGGAATTGTTCGCAACGCCGGCGGCGAGCGCCGAATCCCTTACTCTGCCCGCCATGACCAAGTCGCTGGAAGTGCTGCGCAAGCACAAGAAAAACGGCACAATGATGGACGAGCGCGGCAAGGTCACCGACGAAGTCCTGGCAGACCTGAGCAAACAGGGCTACTGGGGCATGCTGATCGAAAAAGAATTTGGCGGTCAGGGTGCCAATGTCAGACAGTTTATGTCCTTCCTCACCAAAGTGGCGACGGTCGAGCCTACCGTGGCCGGTCTGGCCTCGGTACATGGTTGTATCGGTGCGGTAGATCCCGTCCGCTCCTTCGGCAACGAAGAGCAAAGAAAGCGCTTCCTGCCTAAATTGGCTTCCGGCGAGTCTCTCTCCGCTTTTGCTCTGACCGAACCCCAGGCCGGCTCCGACCTGACTGCGCTTAAAACGACGGCCGTACTGGAAGGCGACCACTATGTCGTCAACGGTGACAAGCTTTTCATCACCAATGCCATTCCCGGACGGACGATTGGTCTGGTCTGCTTGATCGACGGCAAACCGGCCGCTTTGATTGCCGATCTGCCCAAGGAAGAAAATGACGCGTTTCAGATCGTGCCCTACAAACTGCACGCTCTCAAACATGCCTTCAATAACGGCCTGCGTTTCAAAAATTTCAAAGTACCCAAAGAAAACCTCCTGGTCTGCCCGGCCGGCGATGGATTGACGGTTGCCTATCATGGCCTGAACATGGGTCGCCTCGCCCTTTGCGCCGGTGCTGCCGGCGTCATGCGCGTCATGCTGGCCAATATGATCCCCTGGGTCAAATTCAGAGAGACCTACGGCAACGCCATCGAAACAAGAGAGCTGGTCAAACGCCGCATCGCCAGAGCAGCCGCGCTCATAACCGGTGCCGATGCGCTTGTCGCCTGGGGTTCCTGGCTACTCGATCAGGGCTACCGCGGCGAGCTCGAGTGCATCATCGCCAAGATCTTCGGATCGGAAGCAGAAAAAGAATGCGCCATCGAGCTCTTCATGAAAACGCACGGCGGCCGCTCCTTCCTTGAAGGCCACCTGCTCGGCGACAACATTCATGATTTCCTCGCCCCTTGCATCTACGAAGGCGAAGGCGAAATGCTCGGCATGGCCTTCTTCAAATCACTGGCCAAAAATCACGGTTCGCACTTCTTCGAACCGATTGCAAAGTCGCTGGCGAAAAACAAAATCAAAAATTTCATGCCGGTCAATCCAGTCCACGCCTTTGCTTTGCGCAATGAGCTCGTGCCTTACGCCGTCTGGTGGATGGGCAAACAGCTCGAGGGCGTCGATCAGCACGAAGTGCCCAATATGAGCCCAGCTCTCAAAAACCATATTGACTTTGCCATCGAATTCCTATCCGAGTCTCCGCTCGAGCTCAGTCAAAACATGGTGAAGCATCAGCTCAAATTGGCTGACCGTCAGTGTCGCATCGCCGACATGTCGCAACGCGTGCAGGATGCAATCATCATGCTCGTCACCGCCATGTATGCTCACGCCCAAAAAGATGCGGTCGTCGAAGCATCGGCCGATATCCTCTGTCAGGACTTGCGCCGCAAGCTGACCGGAGAAAGACCGAGCGACTCGTATTTCCGCGCTTGCAGCAAGCTCTCGGATCAGATCACTGAAGGTAAATTCCCCGGTCTGTCCGATGTGGACACGGCCGAGATTCTCTTCAAATACGAAAACCAGAAAAAATAGGACTCAGTCGGCAAGCTCGATAAGCACCGGAGTATGATCCGAAGTTTTTTCCAGCTTCCGCCATTCCTTATCTATCCAAGACCGCTTCAGGACCTCCTGGAGCGGTCTTGTTATGAGGATGTGGTCGATGCGCAATCCATTGTTGCGAGGGAAGGCCATCATCCGGTAGTCCCACCAGGAATAGAAACCACCCTCTTTTTCGAAGAGTCTAAAACTATCGAGCAAAGGAAAATCGCATAATCTTTTAAACAATTCTCGCTCGGCCGGGCTGACCAGGACTTGCCCTTCCCAGAGGGCTGGATCGTGCACGTCAAGATCTTCCGGGGCGATATTGAAGTCGCCTACCACGATCAATTTATCCGTGGGCCGATGACTATCATTTATGTACTTAAGAAGTGCTTCAAACCAGAGCATCTTATATTGGTATTTCGCAGAACCGACTTCTGAGCCGTTTGGCACGTACAAATTGAGAAGGTGGTAGTCCTCCAGCCTGACTTCGATTAAACGAGCCTGAATCGGCTCCGGACAGCCCGGTAATGATCGCGAAACCAACTCGACCGAACGGTCGCCCAACCACTTTTTTTTGTAGAGCACGGCCACGCCGTTATACGTTTTTTCCCCACTGACCAGAGCGCCGTAGCCGAGCTGATTCATTATGGCCAGCGGAAATTTCTCTTCAACGCACTTGAGTTCTTGCAGGCAAAGGAAATCGGGAGAGACCGTTTCTAAGAAGCCGATGACATGCGGCAAGCGCGCCGTGATCGAATTTACGTTCCAACTGGCAACAATCATTAGCAACTCCCAATTTTTTAAGCACTCGTAAAGCGACGATTAAGCATCGATGATTTTCAACCGCCGCTCGGTCGACAAGACTCTTATAACGCATCCCCCTAGCCATTTTCAAAGCCTTATTGCCAATGTACTTATTGTTGCGGTCCATATTGACTTTTTTCCAGTCGACCGATTTTGCCGCCTGTAGCCTGCAGTTCAAAACCTGTAGAAAAGTCAGGGAGCGGCGACCAGGCCCAACTCTAGGGGCTCGGAAACGGCATGAACACTCGCTTCAAAGCAGAAGAGAATCAACGGGCGCGGCATACGCCGATCGCATATCCGACACTGATACCACTGCTGGTACTAGCTAATAATAGCTGGATGCCATCTGGCTTGCGTTGTAGACATCGAGTAAATATACGCATCTTTGAAGACATGCAACCAGCTAAGCACAGGCCGGATAAGAGGAAATGTGCTATATCTGAAAGTGGCAGCTCATGCCGGATTCATGCATATACACCTAAAAACGGCAACCGCCCTAGCATATATTTTTCGCAATGCAATAGGTCGATATACGCTTTGCGATCCCACTAGCTATACGGTTTCTACCAAGAATGCAGCCCGAGTCTTGTCTCGCTTGCATTTGCGAGTTTAAGAAAAACCTTTTAAGTCAATATTCAGGAACTTAGGTATTTATGCCCGTTTTAGACCTTTACGATATCGACTTTCATGTGTAAATTGATACCTGTTGAAGGTGGTTGAGAAATCCACCCGCCACCTGAAAGCGGTTACCTATTATTAAGTACCGTTTGGATTTTTCCATACATGACACATCTCAAGAAGACTGAACTTGCGCCTTCTCTTGAGTTGTAATTTTGCTGGCCCCCTTTTGTCTCCATGAGGAATCGAATATGCCCAAGAAGGTCCTGATCGCCCTGCCCCCCGCCATGCTAGAACAAGTTGATTTCATCGCCCAGTGCGAACACCGCACCAGATCCGACCTGATAAGAGAAGCACTTCGCAGATATCTCGATAATTTCAGAAGACAACAAGGCAGCCACCTTTCCGTCAGCACCATGGAAATGGGCGAAACATTCGTCAACGCAGGCAGCGGCAGCACCAGCTCCACCTAAGACTTTTCATCTCTCCTCCTTTGAGCCGTCCTGAACTTCGCCAGGACGGTTTTTTACTAGATACAACAAAACATATGCCAACCGGATCCAACATATATGCTGCATGACATTGACGAAGAAGCCCGGATGAAGCGCATCCTGGAAGTAATGGACAAGACTCTCCGCATCGCCCTCCAGATCGACGAAGTGGTCGGGCGCCTGAGCGAAAAAAGGGTCACCCTCGAAGAGAAGATGATCCGCGCCTACTTCCACCAGGTCAACGCCAACCTGCTTGAATTGTCGGCCTGGTTCAATCGTGCGCTGGCGGTGGCGACCACGCCAAAGCAAGCAGGAAACGACTCTGCCTTGCCCCAGAACACGAGCGAAATTCAAGCAGCCTGTATTGAGACCGAAACATTTCTAGACAAGCTGCAAGGGACCGTGGACGAGCTTTTGAAAGTCTTGCGCTACGACCTGAACTTTGTCGAACAATATTTCGAATTCAACTTCTACGGCAAGTTGACGAACGAAGACGGCTTCCTGCCTGAATCGCAGCAACTCCTCGAAAAATTGAGCGGGCGCAAAAACGCCGAGCCCTAAAAGAATTGACAGACTGGACCGCATTGACCAGATTGACCGAATAAACGGCATTAGCCGGCGAAATAGCCGCCGCGGCGCAGTGCTTTTTCCGCCTTCTGGCGCACATTGCCATCACTGTCGACAAGCGCTTCCTGCAGGGCCGCGATGACAACAGTGAGCTTTTCGTCGGGGGTCTTGCCCTCTTTCAGCCGAGGCAAGATTTTAGCCAGGCCGCGCGCAGCGCCACGTCGGACAAAAACCTCCGGATCTTTCAAAAGCCTGGCCACAGTTTCGGCAATGATTATCGTCGGATTGAGATGGCGCTCTAGGGTCTGGCTCGCTTCGTAGCGTATCCAGGGATCTTCGTGCTCGGTCAGAGCAATGATCGTTTTGATGAAAGGCTTGATTGCCCCGGTTTTTTCTTGAAACCAGCGCAAGGCGGCAATGCGAACATAAATGCTCTCATTCTCCAGAGCTTCGCCGAACATGCGACCGGAGCCCTGGACGAGGTGCTCGGGGAGACCGATCTTGAAAGCACGCGGTTCAAAGCCGGGATAATCATGCTGAATGATCATGTCATCGACAAACTGGACCAGCTCTGTGGCCGGATCGAGGGAAGATGAATTTGAAGAACTTGTCATAACTTATTGACCGAATAATCCCTTGAGTGCATCGAGCGTACCCTGAGGCAGTTGAGGCATTTGCGGAATCTGTCCGTTGCCGCCGCCACCACCAAATATATTACCGCCGCCAAATATATTACCGCCGGCCGGCATTTGTCCACCACCGACACCGCCCATCATTGCGGCCATCGGATCGGTTTGCATGACCTGTCCCTTGGTGACGTATCCGTACATGGCTATCTTGTCCATAAATTTGCGGCTTGCGTCATAGGTTACGGCAACAGCCTGCACGTATGTTTGCTGTTCATTCACTTTGGTGAACCGCAAAACCGATTCCTGATATCGGCGACGATTTTGTCCCGTCGTTTTCACTGTTTCATCGACAACGGTGACGACCTGCTGCTCGAGGACGGTCGGCGAAAGTTGTCGGACAACGTTTGTCATAGTGCGCGAGAGCAGCTCATTGCCGGACAAACTCTTATCCATAGCCGAGGTCTGGTGCTGGCCTAGATAGAGAACAATCGGATGAGGCATATTAGCGGCCATCTGTTGCATCATCTGACCCATGGCACCCGAGGCCTGGCCACCCATCAGCTGCTGCATTTCGGCAGCACTGCTCGGATCACTACCGGTAACCATAAACATTATGCTTGCCGGAGCGAGGGTGGTAGCACCTTTTCCGTCAACGCTGAAGGCAAAATTTACCGCACCCTGACTTCCCTTTTTAAGGTAGCGGGCCATTTTCTGAGCAGCAACAGGATCGACGCGATAGCAAATCGGATCTTGCACGACTTCCCAGATAGTCAAATTACCGCCCCAATTGCCACGAAAATCACTCGGGAAACTTTTGGCGATCGTACCAGAATAAAGGGTCGGCGCCGCTTGCTCAGCCACTTTAGCCTTAAGCTTAGTAGTCGGTGTATTGTCCATCTGCGGTGTCATCGCCCTTAGTACCACGGGAAAATTCGCCCCAGCGCTGGAGGTCAACTGTTCGATACGGCCATAGAGATGCATTGGTTGACTGGCTCTGATCTTTGCTTCTTCGGCCGCTTTCTTTTGAGCTTCAGCGGCGACTGTCCCAGGCTTGAAAACTGGAGCCACCATGCCCGGCTCGCCGCCGGCGCTCGCTTCCTTTTCGACGGAACCTTTCTGCCTGACTGCTTCTCTTTTTTCTGCTTCTTTTTTAGCGGCTTCTTCTTTTAAGTCCTGTTGCTTTTCTTTTTCAGCAGAGGCTTTGCGGTCGCCTTCAAGAGGCGATACCTTGCTGGGCTCGATGTTAGGCACTTCGATTGGAGGCAAACCCAGGGGCGTAGCGGACGCCGAAGTGGCGGAAGGGCTAGCGGTGCTGGTTGGAGAAAAAGGCGTGCTTGGCGGCGGACTGGCACCCGGTGCCGTCCAGACTCCATTGTCGCCTGGCGCCCCGGAAGATGTACCCGTAGAAGGTGCGGTCCAGATACCGGGCTGACCCTGAGCACGGGCGGCGCCTCCGCATTGCTTGCTATTGAGCGACAGAGGCAAGGGCAAAGAAGCAACCAGACTCAAGCTCAAGCACAGGGCGGCCCTGACGCGCAGCCTGTTGGCGCGACTGAGATCCGGCGCTGCCGTCGATCTTGCATTCTTCAGTGTCATTATTTTCACCAGCTCGAAAGGAAAACACGTCTTGCACAGGTAATGTGCCCAGCCGGGCCACTTTTTACCAGAAAAGCGCTTAAACCCCTAAGCCTTGACTCCCACACCGCCCAGAATAGTTTCAGCCCGCTCGATCAATTCGAGCGAGAGTTTCACACCGGCAGCTTTGACATTCTCTTCTATTTGCGCGGCTTTGGTGGCACCAATGATTACGCTCGATACATTACTCTGACGCAGGCACCAGGCCAGGGCAAACTGCGACATGGTCAGATCGGCTTCTCTGGCGAGCGGCATCAATCTCTGTACTTTTTCCAGAGTTTCGTTGGCCATGAGCGATCGACCCATCATAAAGACATTGACGCGGCTGTCGGCGGCGCGCGAATCGTTAGGCAGTGGTTTTTCCGGTACATATTTACCGGTGAGAACGCCCTGAGCAAGCGGACTGAAGACTACCTGTCCAACACCTAGTCGTTCGCAGGTGGGCAGCACAGTTGCTTCGATATTACGTGTCAGCATGTTGTAGCAAGGCTGATTGGAAACAGGCGGTTGAGCGTTCATCTCAGCAGCCAGACGGCAGGCCTCTTCGATTTGCGAGCCGCTCCATTCGCTGACGCCCCAATAAAGTATTTTGCCCTGTCTCGTCAATATGTCCATTGTGGAAACAAGCTCTTCCATCGGTACTTCCGGATCGAAGCGGTGACACTGGTAGAGATCTATATAGTCCATCTTCAGACGCTTGAGGCTGGCATTGCACTGTTCGTAAACGTGCTTGCGCGACAAACCCTTATCGTTCGGGCCTTCACCCATCGGAAAGAAAACTTTGCTGGCGACGAAGCATTCGTCGCGCTTCATCGAGCCGACCGCTTTGCCGACAACTACTTCGGCGGCACCATGCGCGTAGACATTAGCCGTGTCGAAAAAATTTATACCGTGATCGAAAGCATTGTGTATTTGCTTGACTGCGTTTTTTTCGTCAACCGAGCCACCGTAAGTGAGCCAACTACCAAGGGCCACTTCGGAAACTTTGACGCCCCACTTGCCCAACCTTCGATAATGCATGCACTGACCTGGTAAATAAATAGGAATAATCAGTTTAGGCGCGCACTGAGTACACGCAAACTATCTTTTATGCTCTACTTGGCCCCTTTTCTATTTATCGTCCAGGGGCAGCAGAAGGATTGTCATCATACCAGGGATAGCCGCCAAGAAACTGACAAGGAAGAAGGTTTTATATCCAAGGGTGAGACATAAAGCGCCGCTAAAATA
Source organism: Cyanobacteria bacterium REEB67 (assembly GCA_018971775.1). Lineage (GTDB taxonomy): Bacteria > Cyanobacteriota > Vampirovibrionia > Obscuribacterales > Obscuribacteraceae > REEB67. The sequence goes on from JAGXAB010000018.1 coordinate 59,759, forward strand.
TCCAGGCAACATTATGCCAAGTGCCATCAATGCCGTAGCTATAGCGTAATGACCGGCTTTGTACTGACTCTTGACGGTACGCAACAAGAAAACCGTGTAAGCCGCTGTGCCAAGCCCGTAGCCAAATTGCTCGATTGCATTAAATGTAGCTACGACAGCGAAGTCGGGGCGAAACTGAGCAAGAAAATAATAAAGAAGGATGGAAAGATTCTGAAAAATGGCAGTGGGCATTAACGTGCGCTTAAGTCCGTATTTGCTGACAACAATGCCACCGAGTATGCCGCCTAATAGTAGGAAGCCGATGCCGACGCCGGTCACCTGACTGAGCACAATGTTGCTATAACCAAGCCCGCCATTGCCGACATCATCCTGTAAAAAGGGATAAGCCATCTTGAGGACGAGCGCGTCGCCGAGCCGAAAAGTCAATATATAGATGACAATCCAAAAAATCTTCGCCTGATCGAAAAAAGTGAGGAAGACAGTCAGGAATGTCTTCAGCGATGCTTTGTTTTCACTGGCATTAGCCGATGGCAAACGCTGCGATTTAGGCAAACCCAAAAAGTGAAGAAGGGCTGCCAGAGCGCAGATCGTTCCACAGACGCCAAAGGCCATCGACCAGCCCTGTACATAATTTAGATGATGCTGTTCATGTAAGACGCCGACAAAAAACACCAGTACCGATTGACCGAACAAGATCGCCATCTTGTAGACGGCGTTGCGCACACCGACAAAGTAGGATTGCTGCTCTTTATTTAGACTCTCGAGATAGTAGCCGTCGATAGCCACGTCCTGAGTGGCCGAGATTACGGCCATCAGAGAAAAGCAGCACAAAGTGGCTGTCATCACCTGAGCGCTGCTCAAGGCCGGAAAAATGGAAAGTGAAAAGAGAGCAACAAAAAGCAGAGCCAGGGCGATTTGCGCGCCGACGATCCAGCCGCGCTTAGTGCCGACCAGATCGACCATCGGAGCCCAGGCAAATTTCAGCACCCAGGGCAAATAGAAAAGACTGGTGGCCTGGCCGATGAAGACGAGCGATTCACCAAGATTTTTATAGAAAACAACCGAGACATAAACAACGAGAGCGTAAGGCAGGCCCTCGATGAAATATAGTGTCGGTATAAAAACGGCCGGTTTGAGTGCTTTCAAAGATATCGACCCTGGCTGGCTTGGAGGAGCATGCAGCATTGTAACCCGGCCGACGCCGGTTTTTTGGCATACAATTTCTATCCACTGCTTCGAGATTGATCATGCCCACTTATCGACTGATCTGCCTGATTTTACTGATTGCTCTTTCCCTGCGCGTCGCTAGAGGGCAAGAGCCCGCACCGCATATAGTGGCACAGAAAAGATTGAAGCCTTCTCCGGTGGATACGGTTGTCAGTCAGGGCTATGCTCTGAAAATCATCAATTCCGTGGACAAAATCGTTCGCAGGAATTTTTACGATAAAAAAGCGGTTGAAGAAGTCTGGGGGAAGTCTTGTGCGAAAATGCTGGCCGATTTTCAAAAGCGCGGTCAGTGCGACGAAATCAGCCTGACCGATAGCTTGAATGAGCTCTTGCAAAAGCTCAAAACAAGTCATTGCCAGTTCGTCAGTGCAAACGACGAGGCCTTTTATTTCCTCCACTCACTCTTCGCCACCCTGCGCGGTGCAGATAGCAAAAAAGATCCGCTGGCGGCGCCGATTGCCTGCACTGGTTTTGCCACCGGCGGCTGTGATTATCCCAGCGATGTGATTCGCTACATCCTCGACGGCAGCCCGGCGGCAAAGGCCGGTCTCGAGGTAGGAGACCGTATCGTCGCGGTAGACGGCCAAGCTTATGTCGGCTATCTGAACTTCGCGGGCAAAGCCGGACGCCAATTGAATCTCGTAGTAGATAGACAATCACAGCATAAAAACTTTGTTGAGATTGCCCTGACGCCGGTGAAGAAGGAGATCTATCCTTTTTATATCGAAGCGATGCAGGCCAGTAAAAAGAAAATCAAGGCTGGCAAGCACACTCTCGGCTATGTCCATCTCTGGGCGGGCGGCACTCCGAGCGGCGAAGCGCTGGCCGAGATCGTCACCGGCTATTTGCAAGACGTCGATGGTCTGCTTTTAGATTTGCGGGACGGCTATGGCGGCGCTTCATTACAGGACCTCGACATTTTCTACCGCCCAGCCGACGCTTACCCCGATCTGGTCACGGTCGAGCGCTCAGGCAAAGAGAACAGAGCGCGGCTCTGCTTCGACAGGCCGGTCGTGGCTTTGATCAATTCCGGCTCCCGTAGCGGCAAAGAGCTGCTCGCCTACAGCCTGAAGCAGTCCGGTCGAGCCGTTCTGGTCGGCGAAAAGACAGCCGGGGCAGTCGTTGGCGGTCGTCTATTCAATATCGACGGACACAGTTCGCTTTATCTGGCCGTCGTCGACGTCAAGCTGGCCGCGGCAGGGAAAAATCACAAAAGCGGAAAAGGTCAGGCGGAAGCCACTCTGGAGCGCCTCGAGGGCAAAGGCGTGGCCCCTGACATTGCTGTTTTAAACGAAAGTCATAATCAAAATGGTTACGGACTACAACTAAAGGCGGCAATCGAGGCCCTTGAAAAGCAATTGAACTCTCAAAACTAGTACAATTAAAGGCCCAAGAACCTTAAGACGTAAGAGAGAATGCTATGTCGAACCTCAATGTCGCTGACATCAAAAAAATCTATAACGCTCTGCCTGCCAAACATGCAGAAGCAAGAAAAAAACTGGGTCGTCCCCTGACCCTGGCCGAAAAGGTGCTGACTTCACACCTCGATCACTGGCCTGCCGAAACCGTCGTCCGCGGTGAGAGCTATGCTTTCCTGCGCCCCGACCGCGTCGCCATGCAGGACGCCACGGCTCAAATGGCTCTCTTGCAATTTATGCAGGCCCAACTAAAAACAGTAGCGGTACCAAGTACGGTGCACTGCGATCACTTGATCCTGGCTCGCAACGGCGCTGAAAAAGACATGGAAGTCGCCCTCGGCGACAACAAAGAAGTATTCGATTTTCTCGCCTCGGCCAGTCAGAAACACGGCATTGGCTTCTGGAAGCCGGGCGCGGGCATCATCCACCAGGTCGTCCTGGAAAACTACGCCTTCCCGGGCGGCATGATGGTCGGTACCGATTCGCACACACCTAATGCCGGCGGCCTCGGTATGGTAGCCATCGGCGTTGGCGGCGCAGACGCCGTAGACGTGATGGCCGGCGAACCCTGGGGCGTGCGTTGGCCCAAGCTGATCGGCGTGCACCTGAAAGGCAAGCTGAACGGCTGGACATCGCCCAAAGACGTCATTCTCAAATTAGCCGGTATCCTCACCGTCGCCGGCGGCACCGGTGCAATCATCGAATATTTTGGTCCCGGCACCAAGTCGATCAGCTGCACAGGCAAAGGCACGATCACTAATATGGGTGCCGAACTCGGTGCCACCACTTCGATCTTCCCTTATGACGAGCGCATGGCCAATTACCTCAAAGTAACCAACCGCGGTGAAATCGCCGACCTGGCCACCGATCATGCTGAGTGCCTCGTAGCCGATCCGGAAGTAGCAGCCGACCCGACCAAATATTTCGATCAAATTGTCGAAATCGATCTCGACAGCCTCGAGCCATTTGTAGTTGGTCCTCATTCTCCCGACCTGGCTCGTCCGATCTCGGCCTTCGCCGCTGAAATCGCCGAAAAAGGCTATCCGGATAATCTCACCTACGCTTTGATCGGCAGTTGCACAAACTCTTCTTATGAAGACATGAGCAGAGCGGCCAACGTCGCCCAGCAGGGCGCTGACCACGGCGTCAAAGCCCACTGCGGATTTTTGATCTCGCCTGGTTCGGAACAGATTTTCGAAACGATCGAGCGCGACGGACAGATGCACACCCTCGAGGAAATTGGCGGCACCGTGCTGGCCAATGCCTGCGGACCTTGCATCGGTCAATGGAAACGCGATGATGCCGCAGCCGGTACGACAAATTCGATCATCACTTCCTTCAACCGCAACTTCCAGAAGCGCAATGACGGCAACGCCGCCACGCTCGCTTTCATCGGCTCACCCGAAATCGTCACCGCTTTCGCCCTGGCCGGTAAGCTCTCCTTTAATCCGCTCAAAGACGCTATCAAAGGGGCGGACGGAGTGGAATTCAAACTGATCCCGCCGGTCAGCCCCGAGCTGCCCAGCAAAGGCTTCAAATGCGAAGAGCTCAGTTATCAGGCACCGGCCGAGGATGGCTCGAAAGTGACCGTGATCGTCAATCCGGACAGCGAGCGCTTGCAGCTCCTGGCACCCTTCGCGGCCTGGGACGGTAAAGATTACCTGCACATGCCCTTACTTCTGAAAGCGCTCGGCAAATGCACGACCGACCACATCTCGCCTGCCGGTCCGTGGCTTCGTTATCGCGGTCACCTCGATCGCATCTCGGACAATATGTACATCGGCGCCATCAACGCTTTCACAAAAGAGCCCGGAGTAGGTCTCGATGTCGTCAGCGGCGATCGCAAACCCTACCCGCAAGTAGCCCGTCATTACAAATCGGAAAATCTCGGCTGGGTGGTAGTCGGTGACCAGAACTACGGTGAAGGCTCGAGCCGCGAGCATGCCGCCATGTCTCCTCGCTTCTTGAACTGCAAAGCAGTGATCGTGCGCAGCTTCGCCCGTATCGCCGAGACCAACTTGAAAAAGCAGGGCATCCTCGCCCTCACCTTCGTCGATCCCGCCGACTACGACAAGATTGGCGAGAAGGACCGGGTCAGTGTCGTCGGCTTGAAAGATTTTGCCCCGGGCAAAAATCTCAAAGTCGTCATCGACCATGATGGTGGTACCAGCGAGACTATCGAAGTGAAGCATACTTTCACCGACGAGCAAGTGGGCTGGTTCAAGGCGGGCTCGGCCCTCAACTTGATCCGCCAGAAGCGCGAAGGTCATTAAATTGAGCTGGCGGCTGACGCTGCCGGTCTATAGGCTCAGCTGGTCCGGCAAAACTGTGCTCGCGGCAACCGCCGCATTGTTCTTGAGCTCTTTCTCGACCATTTCCAATGACCAAACAACTGTCGCCCTGGCTCAATCGAAAGATCAAGCCGCTCCAGAAGCCGACGAAAAGACCAGTCAGAAATTGCCGGCGCCGCCATTAGATGGTGGCGTCGGCTTTTTGGATACGTACAACCCTCGCGGTTGCGATCAGCCTTTCGCCCTGAAAGACTTGAAGGGACGCTTTGTCCTTCTCGATTTCTGGACATTTTGTTGCATCAATTGTATGCACATCCTGCCTTCCCTCGACGAGCTCGAGCATAAATACGCCGATCAATTGACAGTGATAGGCATTCACTCGGCAAAATTCGAAAACGAAAAAGACGACAGCGCCATCCGCAAGGCGATCGTCCGCTATGACATCAAACACGCGGTGATCAACGACGCCGATTTCAAAATCTGGGACGCCTACAATGTCAAAGCCTGGCCTACCCTTGTTTTAATTGATCCGCATGGTGACATTGTCGGCAGATATTCCGGAGAAGGACATGCGGCTGAGATTGCCGCCTTGATCGACAAACTTACTCCCGCCTATCTGACGGACGGCACCTTGAAGAAGGGCGCCAATCCTCTCACAGCCACACGCCTGGCGCAAAAAGACCAACTCTTCAAGTTCCCGGGCAAAGTTGCTTTGAGTAAGGATCAAAGAAAATTGGTTGTCTCCGACACTGGTCAAAATCGTGTTGTTGTTTTGACTTTGACCGATGACGGCAAGGGATTTCAAGCCGAAAAAGTAATTGGCTCCGGTCAGGCCGGCTTCAAGAACGGCTCCAGCAAAGAGGCCTGCTTCAATCACCCGCAGGGCGTTTGCTTTGCCGACAACATAGATGATCAAGAGACCCTCTATGTTGCCGACACTCTTAATCACGCCGTGCGCAAAATAGATCTAAAAAATGGCAACGTTACGACCGTCTGCGGCAACGGCCGGCAAGCGCCTTCGGGAAATATCGGCGGTGATTTCAAAAACATTCAGTTGAATTCGCCCTGGGATCTGGTATTCGAGAAAGGAAAACTCTGGGTAGCGATGGCCGGCAGCCATCAAATCTGGTGCCTTGATTTAGCCCTGCAGAAAGCAGCAGTGTTTGCCGGAAGCGGTCGCGAAACTATCGTCGACTCGAACGATTTAAAAAAAGCGGCTCTGTCCCAGCCGAGTGGTCTTACCTTTGGTGGCCCGCCCGACCAGGCCGGTCAGTTTATTTACATTGCCGACGCTGAAGATAGCGGTATCAGGGCAATCGATATGCAAAACCAGACATTGCAGACTTTGATCGGCAAAGGTCTCTTCGTCTTTGGCGACAGCGACGGACCGATTCAGTCAGCGAAGCTGCAACATCCCCTCGGCGTCTCGTTTTCAGACGGCACAGTTTTTATTGCCGATAGTTATAATCACAAAATAAAAGCTCTCGATCTAAAAAACTCGACGGTAAAAACGTTAGCTGGCACTGGAAAGGTCGGCCTTAAAAATGGCTCAAACGGCCTGAATTGCCAGTTTTCAGAGCCCGGTGGATTAGTTGCCGGCAAAAAAATGATCTATGTGGCCGATACCAACAATAACGTCGTTCGCTATATCGACCTGAATTCGAAGACTCAGTCAACAGGTACGCTCACCAAAGCCACTCCGCAAAAAAATAATGCTGTCAAGGCGATTCCGGCCACAGGATATGATGCGCGCTAAGCTGGCGGCAATCGACCCGAAACTGCTTGGCCGGATTTCGCAAGCGAATATCTGGCTTTTCAAGCCTGGACCGCGAAATAAGCAAAGGCCGTATCGAATCCACCGCCGGATGCCATACCGCTCAGATTATTCTCTGATTGATCAACTCGCCAGCGGCAGATGATGAACATCTTCATCGATATCGTAATTTGAATCGTAAACCAGGGCCGATTCAAATTGCGGTTCGATGGCAAAATCTTCTGAGGTCAGGTGATCGAGGTCAGGTGCTTCCGTTATCGCCACACGTCTTTCGACTGCGAGTGCTTCTACACCAAGATTCATAGCACGCAACAGCGAGCCGTATTGCTGGAAGGTCGCTACCGTCACCGGATGACCGTCACCAAGATGATCGACGCAGGCGGCCAGAGCTTTGATCAAGTATTGTTCCGCTTCGAGGAAATAGGACTGGTCCGCAGCCAACCTGGCTAGGGAGGCAAAACTCAAAGCGACCTCGCAACTCCTGATCTGCGGGGATAGGTGGTAGCAATCGGCCAGAAACATGTAGATGCGCTTGGCGGAGCCGAGCTCTCCGCGCTGCTCTTTCTCCAGAGCAATCTTATACATGCCGCGCACCAGGTAAGGAGTGATGACGCGGTCGTCGTCCATATCCAGAGTTGTTTGCGTCTCTAACAGCTCACACGCCGCATTAGCTTCGCCGATCACTTTCATATCTCTTTCCCCTCGACTCTCGAGCAACCCTCAAGGTGGTGAGGGTCTTGCTGTATACCCTCTGAAACTATTGTGCGGCCTTGTCTTGACAATAGCTACTGGGATTACCAATATAAATGTTGGGGTTCGCGCCGGGAACTTCCAGACGAAAAACACCTCACGCTTAGATCAAGTCAAGGGCAGATATCGAGCTAGTCAAGCTAGTTAAACACCGACTTCGGATCGGTGAGAAGCTCGGAATCGGCAGGTGTTGTCGCAGCTGTCGCTGGCAGTGACTGCAAAAAAACAATTATGCCTTCCTTCATTTTTTGCGGCGCCAGAGCAACGAGATCGCCGTGGGCAGCGTGCCCGATCGTCAACATCGATTTTGTGCGAGTTGCTGCACCGTAGACCAGCTCTCCATGGCTGTAAGGCACGACTTGATCGAGCTTGCCGTGGATGACCAGGAGAGGCGGATGGTCGCCCTTTACCACCCGGATGCTGTCCAGGTGTTCGGCACCGAAGAGCCAGTCAGGATAGATACCGAGGAACGGCACATGCCTGGCGGCGATATCTTTGAGCGAGCTGAAGCCAGATTGCAAGATCAACCCTTCGACCGCTCTGCGGCCGCTCAACCAGGAGGACAGCGCGCCGCCCAGGGATTCTCCATAAAGGACCACTTCAGTCGCCGATACCCCGAGCGTTTCATTACCGGTCAAAAAATCATAGGCGGAGACTGCATCCTGACAGATGCCTTCCACTGAAGGCTTGCCGCTGCTCTTGCCGAAGCCCCGGTAATCGTAGACAAAGACCGAAACGCCGCAGGAGAGAAGCAGCTGGATCAAGGAGAGACGTATGACCAGATTGCCCGAATTGCCGTGGCTGAGCAGAATCGTTTTAGGCCGTGGAGCATTTTCACCCTTTATTGATGCAGAGTTTTTAAAATACCAGGCATGCAGTTTTTCAGCCGGGGCATATTCAGAGCCGGTCGTAAAAAAAAATTCCTCAGCTTTGATGCCGCTTACAACCGGAGGGTCTTCTTCCAGATCTTCGTCGTAAGGCGATGGATGAAACAAAAGCGAGCGGTAGAGTCTACGACCCAGGCGCGGTGAAAGAGCGATATAGGCCAGGGGCAGGGAAAAGAAGGCCAGACTGAGAAATTTCAAGCGCATATGAAAATACTACAGTAATGGCCCGCGAGCTGTCTCAGGCAATGTGCGAAACAGTGGTTTTGCTTCTGTCGTTTTTGCGTTGCTGTTTAGCTCGCTGTTTATTCATTTCATCGACAGCACCGAGCAGGTAAGCGCGGTGTGCTTGATTATCGGCATAAACGGCAGCGGCCATGCCGACTTCGTAAACGAGCGATGTCGGGGCAAACTCGCTCATTTGCATAAGCAATTGCTCGAGTCTCTGCCATTCATCAGTTTCCATCGGCAGGTTCTCATCAAGACGGCGATTGATAGCGGCCATCTGACGAGCGGTAATCGGCTGGACCGGTTCGGATTTCAGAAGGTTTTCCCCTGGGGATTTAGCGGAATTTTTTGCGGCGGCCAATTTGTTATTTACGCCTTTCATAGCGGCGCTCCTTTATTGAAGCCAGAAAACACGCGGCGGAAGCCAGCGGGTGGGCCAAGAAGCGACACTTCCTGGCTTACCCTTTTGTCTTGCTAAAAATGACGACCTGCTTCCGATTCTTGTTCCGCTCGAAAAGCCAGCCAAGCTAAGCTTCCACTAAGCAAAAGTATATACATCAGCTAGACCAGCTATTGTCATGTAGCGACCAATGCCCACGGGCTCAAGGGCAAAAGAAGACGGCCCGGGCGGAGCGAACGCCGCCAACGTTTAGATAAACTGATATTTATCAAACTGCATACCTTATCTATATCGAGAGATTAGTGATGATCAAGGCCAATTGGCGATTTGCAAGGCTATAATTCATTCTGTCAGATTGTCTCGTCGACTAAAGAGCACAAGGATCGTGCTCGCCTGAGCCTTCCAGCTCTCCCGGTAATCAGCGGACTTTCTAACTATGATGTTGAAGGATTCCAACAATGACCCAAACTCAACTCTCCCAGAGTGTGCCCAGCAGCAATGCCGCTCCTGCCTACTCCGGGACGACCGAACGCAAAGATAATTGGTGGGCGGAACCGGCTCTAGTCGCCGTCGTCTTCACCCTGTTCGGGCTTTACGCCACCGGCCGCGCCTTCGAAAACAACTATTTCGAAATCGGTCCTTATCTTTCGCCTTTCTATTCGCCGCAGATAAATGTTCCGGGCATGCCGACATGGTTCTCGCCCGCCCTGTGGATCTTGCCTTTCCCCCTGGCCTTCCGCGCTACTTGCTATTACTACCGCAAGGCCTACTACCGCGCTTACTTCGCCAGCCCGCCCGCTTGCACAGTCGGTGTCTTCAAAGGCAAGGGTTATACCGGCGAATACAAGTTTCCTTTTGTATTGCAAAACCTTCACCGTTACGCCTTTTATTTTGCTGTTCCGATCATCGGCATTCTCTGGTACGACGCCATCAAAACCCTCTATTACGACGGCGGCTTCCACATGAGTGTCCTCACTCTCGTTATGTTCGCCAATGTCGTTTTGCTCTCCGGCTACACCTTCGGCTGTCACGCCTGGCGTCACCTCGTCGGTGGTGGCATGGATTGCTTCACCTGCAAAGACGGTACGCCCAAACCGGGCCTGAAGGCCTGGCAAAATGTCACCAAGTTGAACGAGCGCCACATGCAATGGGCCTGGTGCTCTTTGCTATCCGTAGCGGCAACGGACGCGTACATTCGCTTCACCTGCATTAACCCTTCTCTGGATTTCCGGATTTTTTAATATGACTGAATACGAAACAAAAGAATATGACGTCCTGGTAATTGGCGCTGGCGGAGCCGGTTTGAGAGCAGCTATCGAAGCATCTTCGATGGGTGCCCGCGTCGGCCTCGTTTGCAAATCCCTGCTCGGTAAGGCGCACACGGTTATGGCCGAAGGCGGCGTCGCCGCTGCCCTGGCTAACGTCGACGCTCAAGACGGCTGGGAAACTCACTTCAAAGACACCATGAATGGTGGCAAACTTTTGAACAACTGGCGCATGGCTCAATTACATGCCCAGGAAGCTCCCGAGCGCGTCAAAGAGCTCGAGCGCTGGGGCGCGGTCTTCGACCGTACGAAAGACGGCAAAATCCTCCAGCGCGCCTTCGGTGGCCACACCTGGAAGCGCCTCTGTCACGTCGGCGACAGAACCGGCCTGGAGATGATTCGTACGCTGCAAGATCGCGGCGTGCACCAGGGCTTCGATGTGCACATGGAATTCACCGTCAGCCGCCTCTTCAAAGACGGCGACAAAATCTCCGGTGCCTTCGGCTATTTCCGCGAAGACGGCCGCTACATGCTCTTCAAGGCGAAGGCAATCGTGCTCGCCACCGGTGGTGTAGGCAAATCGTTTACCGTCACTTCCAACTCCTGGGAATACAGCGGCGACGGTCACGCCCTCGCTTATGAAGCCGGTGCCGATCTGATCGACATGGAATTTGTCCAGTTTCACCCGACCGGCATGGTCTGGCCCCCGGGTGTGCGCGGTATTCTCGTCACCGAGGGTGTGCGCGGTGAGGGCGGCATCCTGCGCAACAGTCTGGGCGAGAGATTTATGTATAAATATCTCCCCGATTCCACCAAAGACGGTTATGCGGCCAACGATGAAGAGGCTGTGACCTGGGTCAACGCCGCCATCGCCGGTACCAAAACCGAAGCGCGTCGCCCACCAGAACTCTCCACCCGCGACAACGTCGCCCGCGCCATCTACACCGAAGTCAAGGAAGGAAGAGGCTCCCCGCACGGCGGCGTCTTCCTCGACATCAGCTATCAAGATGCCGAACGTGTCAAGAAAAAGCTACCTTCGATGTATCACCAGTTCAAAGATCTGGCTGACGTCGACATTACCGCCGGACCGATGGAAGTCGGCCCGACCATGCACTACATCATGGGTGGTGTCCGAGTCGAAGCCGATACGGCCATGACTCGCGTCCCCGGTCTCTTCGCCGCCGGCGAATGCAGCGGAGGCATGCACGGTGCCAACCGCCTCGGCGGCAACTCACTCTCCGACCTTGTCGTCTTCGGGCGCCGGGCCGGTATGGGAGCGGCCGAATATGTCAAGAATATGAGCGCCTACCCGGCCATCAATCCTGACGACATCAAAGCGGCCATTCGCGAAATGGAAGAGCCTTTCGAAAGAAAGGACGGCAAAAATCCCTACGACGTAATGAAAGAATTGCACAAGACGATGTCTACCTATGTAGGTATTTTCCGCGAGGAGAAGGACCTGGAAGTAGGCATAGAAAAACTGCAGGAAATCAAAAAGTCTCTCAAGGATGTCGCCGCCAAGGGCAGCAAAGCCTACAATCCGGGCTGGCATATGTGTCGCGATTTGCGCAATATGCTCATTTGCTCGGAAGCGATTGCGCGCAGCGCTCTATCGCGCAAAGAAAGTCGTGGCGCTCACAGTCGCCTCGACTACACCGAAACAGACGAGACGACATGGGGCAAGGTCAACACTGCCTGCAGTATGGACGGCGATCAGATGAAACTCGAGCACACGCCCAAGCCCGAGATGCCGGACGAACTGAAGCAATTGTTCGTGAAAAAAAAGGAGGCTGCTAATGTCTGAGGGTACACCAAGACAAGCAACCCTGAAGGTTTATCGCGGTGATAAAACGAAGGGTGACTATCAGACATACAAAGTGCCGGTCGAAGCGGGCATGGTCGTTTTGGATGCCATCCATTACATCCAGCAAAATTTTGATCCCGAGCTCGCCGTCCGCTGGAACTGCAAGGCCGCAAAATGCGGATCTTGCTCGGCCGAAGTAAACGGCATGCCGTCTTTGATGTGCAAATCGCGCATGGATCAATTCCGCGATGACGAAGAGATCATGGTCCAACCAATCAAGACCTTCCCGATCATCAAGGATCTCGTCACCGACGTCTCCTGGAATTACGAAGTCAACAAAAAGATCACACCCTTCAGCCCGGCACCCGATGCCGACTGGACGGTTTATCAAGAAGACATCGAGCGCGTCCAGGAATTTCGCAAGTGCATCGAATGCTTCCTCTGTCAGAACGTCTGCCACGTCCTGCGTGACCACGAGCGCAAGGATCAGTTTATGGGACCGCGCTTTCTGGTGCGCACAGCCGGCCTCGAGATGCATCCGCTCGATGAAGCCAATCGTCTCGCCTTCCTCAAAGACGAAGGACACATCGGTTTTTGCAATATCACCAAGTGCTGCACTGAAGTCTGCCCGGAAGACATCCACATCACCGATAACGCCATCATCCCGCTTAAAGAACGTGTCGTAGACGAGTTTTACGATCCGCTCGGCAAGTTTATCAAGGGCGTGCTCGGCGGCGGCAAGAAGAAAAAGTAAACCGCTTGCGTGCCAACCTCAAAACTGAAAAAGAAGACTGCGCCGGATCGGAGCAGTCTTCTTTTTCTAAGGCCTTGTCTTCGTTTCAATCTTTACCCCTGGTAGCTCCCGCAAGAAGTGCGCCAGCAATTGAGGGCTCGGATCACCCATACGCAGCCGTTTGAGGGCCGGGAATTTTTTCAATATGGGAATCAATTTTGGCGATAAGGGAGAATAATCAAAATCGAGGTATTGCAGGCTTTTGCTGCCACTGAGAGCAAGCAGCTTTTCCGGTGTGAGCCTATAGCTGACAATCTCAAAGGAGACCAGATTTTTTATCACCGCTACAGAACGGAAGCCACCAACAGAAAGGGGAGACTCGTGAAGGCAGAGCTCTCGCAGGGCTGGAGAATTTTCGAGCACTTGAGCAAGAGGATCTGCGTCAGAGACGAGCACGGACAGCTTCTTCAACCGCTTCAGTTGAGGTAGGCCAATCAGGCCCTTATCGCTGATGCTCACGTCAAAGAGCGCCAACTCTTCGATATCCTTGTAATCACCGAAGGCCGACAGGCAGCTATCATCTAAATCGATAGAATTTTCAATGATCAGTCTTTTCACACCAGGGACTTTGCTGCCGGCTCGCAGTGTTTGATAATCGGCCCGGTTAAGATGAAGACAATCGATGTCACCACGCTGGAAGCGAGAGAGGGCGGAAGCCTGCCGCGCAAAGTTCGGATTCGGTGCAAAGGTGAGCGGCGCCGAGGCACTAAAAGATATCTTGCCCTGAGCGGCGATCGTATCGTAGGGCTGCCCATTGCTAAAAATGCCAAGCACCGTGTCAGTCGGAAAATCAAACACGCGTACATGCTGGCTGCGACCGGTATTTTTATCTTTGATCGTCTCCAGGTGCGAATAGGGAGACGTAGACTTGACACCGCCCTCAGTACCATTCCGTCCGACCGCGACCTTTTGCCGGCCGGTCCCTTCGCTCATAGATTGCGCCATATCAAGCGCAGCACTGGCTGGTGCGGATCCGATCGGCTCCTGTGGCTTTCTAATGACCAGAAAAAACGAAGCTAGGGCAGTAAGAGAAATTAAAACGACGACAACTATAATCGTGCCGATGCGCTTTATCAGCGGCAGTTCAGCGGCCTGGGCGGCAGCGACAGGCACGGTGATCGAGGCGCTTGCGTTGGCCTGGAGCACAGAAAAAGGCTGCGCCGCTGCCGGCGTATAAGGTTTGATTTGCGATTGGCCGCCCTTCAGGCGAAGCAAATCGGCACGCAGCTCGGACATAGAAAGGTAGCGCTCGATTGGGTTTTTACGCAGCGTTTTAGCGATCAAGGTTTCGAGAGCGGGCGTGATTTTTGCCCTGTCTGTCGGCGAAGATACGCCGGCCAGGGTGGGTGGCGCCGCTTCTTGATGACTGAACATAATGGCCACGGCCAGGTGACCGGTAAAAGGCGGGCGGCCGGTCAGACATTCAAACATCGTGCAGCCCAGGGAATAGATGTCGGAGCGGGCGTCGACGGCCTCACCGTTGCACTGCTCTGGACTCATGTAGAAGGGGCTGCCGAAGACGTCGCCAACGGCAGTCAGACTCTGAATTTCGCGGTTATCGCCGCTCAATTTCGCCAGGCCAAAATCGAGAATTTTGACAATATTTTTTTCGCCGGCCTGATTGGAAATAATGATATTGGCCGGTTTCAAATCGCGATGGATGATGCCATGCTCGTGCGCGTATTGAAGACAATCGCAAACCTGGATAAATATTTCCAGCACCTTTTCCACAGAGAGAGGTCCTTGGTCGGCAAGCTCATCGGCCAGGGTTTTTCCTGCCACATAATCCATAGCATAATAGGGCAGACAGCCTTCATGAATACCCAGATCTGTGACCCGCACCAGATTTTTGTGAGTGAGCTTGGCGACGAGTTTGGCTTCGATTTGGAAGCGCTGCCAGCCTTTCTCCTGCACCTGCTCGGGTGGTATCACTTTCAGGGCGCATTTATTGCCGAGGCCGATATGGCGGACCAGATAAACTTCGCCCATGCCGCCGCGTCCGATCGGCTCGATAATCTCGTAGACACCACCGATGATGGCTCCAGGTAGCAGGCCGATGCTCTTGCTGGAAGCGGAGACATCACTTTTATCCACCGTTCGGCTGAAGGTCAAACCGGGGTCGGTAGTTTTGAGCAGGCGTAGTTTTTCGACCATGCCGTCTGCAAATGGCAGGTCATCACTGGGCAGGGGCAGGGCCTCCCGCCGGACCAGTGCCCGAGCCATCGGCCGCTGCGGGCGCGACCGTATAAGTCCAGTTGCGATGAGTTTTGGGATCTTTGGTGTCGTTAAAAACCAGCGAAGTGATTTGTGCCTTATCCATATAGTCCTTGATCGGATCGACTATCGCTTTATGCTGTTCCGGCGCGGGCAGGTCGGCATCGACGCTGAGATTGATCGGTCCGGCACTGAGTTTATCGACTTCTTTGTCGTCACGCTGCCATTTGAGAGTACCCTTACAGCCGGCGGCGGTGAAACCTTCATTGAGCTTGGTGTCGATCAAAGTACGCGCTTCTTGGAAAGTCATCTTGGCCAGAGGATCTTCCTTGACCGGCCCCCGACTGATCAACTGGCCGATCCAGCTCGTCTGGGCCATGACGGCGACAAGCCCTACCACGACGACAAAAATGACGATGAAGGGAGTGTAATTTGTCGCGGGCTTTTTGAGTTCACTGCCGAAAAGCTTGCTCTGAGCCTTGGTCACCCTTTGCGGCGCACCGCAGGCCGGACATTCGGTCTCATAGCCGTGGAGCGGGACCTTACAGGAAGGACAATCGTGCATACTTATTTATTAGCTCTAAGACGGTAGCAACTAGTAATCTAGCACCCTTCCCATTACCCTTCAACAAATCTCTGCGTGCCGTCCACTTTTTTCACCGAGGGCGTGCGGATAGCGGTCACCATACCGAGGGCAAGGCCGGCCAGCAGTCCCCCCAGGTGGGCGAAACCGGCGATGTGCTTATCGAACTGATCGAGGACCACCTGCGAAAGGGCGATGGCCGCCATAAAATAGAGATAGCGCTCGCGCAGACCTGAGGGCAGGACGTCTTTCAGTTTATAGATACCGGCCCCGACCGCTCCAAAGATAGCCAAAATGGCCCCCGAAGCCCCCACCGCTATCAGCCCCGGACTGAGCAAAAGGTGTGCCACCCCGCTCAGAACACCGCCGACAAAATAAATCGCCAGGAAACGCACCGAACCAAAGATGTTTTCGGCAATGCGACCGAAAAACTGTAAGCCAAGCAGATTGACGCCGATGTGCAAAACCGTCGTATGTAAAAAGAGATAGGTAATCAAACGCCAGTATTGAGCGTGGGCGAAAGTGTCGCCTGTCAGGGCTCCGGCTGAAAAAACCTGAAAAGCCAGTTGCTTGCCGAGTGGCTGGAAAGAAGCATTGGCAAAAACGAAAACGATGACATTGATTGCCATCAGACTATTGACCAGGATCGAGCGGCGCCGGGGTGAAAGAATCTCCTGGATGAAAGCACCGCGGGTAAAAAGTTTCCAGATTTCATCGACTTCTTGGCGCGCCTGCTCCGGAGCAAATTGCCCTTCCGCCTGGCCGAGATTGTCAATTCTAGCCATGGCGATTTCGATGCGCTTGCGCAGCAGGGGCACATCGGTCAAATCAAGGGCCTGGGTCAGGCTTTCGCGAGCCTGGGCGATTTCGCCCTCGCGGGCCAGACAGCGACCAAACCAGTAGAGAGAAAGGGCGTAGGGCAGATCCTTATTGGTCTCGCCAATCAAATTGAGCAGCTTGCTGACCGGGCTGCGCGCACCACAAAGAGCAAAAAATGGCACCAGCGACAGTGCCAGACTGTCGAGCGGATTGATC
This sequence comes from Cyanobacteria bacterium REEB67, assembly GCA_018971775.1. Lineage (GTDB taxonomy): Bacteria > Cyanobacteriota > Vampirovibrionia > Obscuribacterales > Obscuribacteraceae > REEB67. Next base: position 76,425 of record JAGXAB010000018.1, read on the forward strand.
GATTCTTCGAACTTGGCCTGCTTCAAACACTCGGCCGATTTGACGTACTGACCAAGCTCGATGTAGGCGCGTGAAGCCATAAAATAGAGAGAGGGAGACACCTTGCGGGCGGCAAAGCGAAGTTTTTCGAAGTCATCGACGACGCCCTGCCAGTTCCACAGCAGGGCATGGCCATAGAGACGGTATTGTGTCGGTACATCCTTGAGCTGGGCCGGCAGCCACTTGTATTGCTGCCAGCGGTCGAGGAGAAGGTCGGCCTGTTCTTTTTTGTCGGTGGCATAGTAAACATAAGAAAGGGTGATATCGCGCCAGAATTTGCCCGGATCGCCCCAGAATATATAGGGAAAGACCCGACTGCAAGCGAGCATGGAAACAGTGTCCATGCTGGTCATGGCCTGCCTCGAGCGGCGGAAGAGATACCAGGCAGGCAGATGAAAAACAACAAAAAGTGTCCAACCCAAGCCCTGGGCAATCCAGGGTTGCTTGAGCAGGGTGAAACCCACCACTATCAGTAGTGTCACAAGCGATTGGCCAAGCATCCACGCCCCCCAGCGCCAGGGCTGGAAGGCGCGCACCGAAAGCGAAAGCACGACAAGTAACAACAGGAAAAAAAGACTGTAATTAAAAGGGTCGCTCATTGCACCACTATTGACCGGAGCGCTCGAGGGCGGGCCGATTCAAAGGAGCGGGAATGGCTTTGACAAAGCGTTCGGTGATCAGCTGCGGTCTGGTTATCGCCGAGCCCACAACCACGGCGTGTGCGCCGAGTTCAAAAGCGCGGGTCAACTCCGGCGGGTGCCAGACGCGACCTTCCAATACAATCGGCCCTTTAATGTGCGCGATAAAAGCTTCCAGCAGGGCCAGACCGGGTCCGGCCTCCTTTGGCAGAGCGGTCTCTTGCGTGTAGCCGTATAAGGTCGTCGACACGATGTCGGCTCCAGCCTGATGAGCGGCCAGGCCTTCGTCGAAGGTAGCGCAGTCGGCCCAGACCGCTTTGTTCAGTTCTCTATGAATCTTACCGATCGTCTTTTCCAGGCTGAGGCCATCGACACGTTTGCGTCCGGTCGCATCGAGGGCGATGATGTCGGCTCCGGCCGAGGCTAGGGCGGCAGCATCGGCAAAGGATGGTGTGATATAGACCGAGGTCAGCTTGTCTTCTTCGGGGATATCGCACTTAGTCAGGCCGACGATCGGCACATGACTTTTGTAGAGTTTATCGACCGAGAGACGCACCCTCTCGATATTTTCCACTCCCTCGAGGCGCAGTCCCCGCGCACCGCCATTAATACCGGAGAGAGCAAGGGCGAGGATGTGATCCGGATGACAGAGGGGCTCTCCTTTGCTGGCCTGACACGAAATGATCATGGCGCCGGCCAGTGAGGCGATCACATCGGCTGGCGAAAATTGAGATGTTTCCATTGAGCTCAGCTCTAGACCTTGGGATCGAGATTGAAACAGATAAATTTCGGTTGGGTCATCTCGGTGAGAGCGTAGCGCACACCTTCGAGGCCGAGTCCAGATTCTTTGCGACCGCCATAGGGCATATGATCGGCGCGGAAAGTAGGAGCGTCATTGACGATGACGCCACCGGCATCGATACCGCGGGCCAGCTTGAAGGCGACATCGACATTGGCGGTGAAGACTCCAGCTTGCAATCCATATACAGAATCGTTCATGACGGCGATGGCATCGTCCACGGTGTCATACTTCATCACAGCCACCACCGGTCCGAATACTTCCTGACAGACCACCGACATCTTGGCGTCGGTTTCGGTGAGGATGACCGGCTCGACGATATTTTTGCCGCTGCTCTTGCCACCGGCTACCAGTTTGGCACCACTTTTGACGGCCTCGTCGACCATGCTCAAGGTTTTGTCGACCGAGCCTTTATCAATGAGGGGGCCGACATCGGTATCGTCTTTAAGCGGATCGCCGACCTTGAGGGCGGAGACGGCATCGCGGAATTTGCTCAAAAATTTATCATAAATCCTGGACTGAACATAGACGCGTTGCACAGAGATGCAGACCTGCCCGGCATGGGCGTAACCGCCGCGGCAAGCGGCACGGGCGGCGGCATCGAGATCGGCGTCGTCATGGACGACGATACCGGCATTGCCACCAAGCTCGAGGATGACGCGCACACCCGGATAGACTTCACCGCGCAAGCGCCAGCCGACTTCCTGGCTACCGGTGAATGTGAGGACGGCCAGTCGCTTATCGTGAACGAGGGCATTGCCTTTGCTGCCACGGCAGGGCGTGAGAATGAGAGCGTGATCGGGCAGGCCCGCCTGCTTCATTAAAGCGGCCAGCTTGAAACTCGAAACCGGCGTGTTGGATGAGGGCTTGAGCACGACCGTATTGCCGCCGGCGATAGCGGGCGCGAGCTTGTGGGCGACAAGATTGAGGGGGAAGTTGAAGGGTGTAACGGCGGCGACGACGCCGACCGGTTCACGCATGATGATACCGACCCTGGCATCGCTGCCGGCCATGGTATCCATCTGTAATTGCTCGCCGTCAAGGCGCAGCGCCTCACGCGAAGCGATGGCAAAAGTGTTGGCGGCGCGGCTCACTTCGACGCGAGCATCCTTTATCGGTTTGCCGCCTTCCATGGCGATCGTGCGAGCCAGGTCTTCGATATTTGCTTTGATCAACTCCGCTGTTTTGGCCAGTATTTCGGAGCGCTGATAAGCAGGCATCTTCCTCATCGTCTGCTCGAAGCATTTTTTAGAGAGGGCAAGCGCCATGTCGATAGCCTTTTCATCGGCCTGGCCGACCGATGCCACTATATCGCCGGAATACGGACTTATAACGTCGACGAATTCCGTACTGGTAATCCCATCAATAGACAACGGATACTTGACAATCTCTTGCAACATTTTCTCACCACTTTATTAGAAGCATTTAGCCTTGGGGAAGGACAAACTCCGTCGCCGAAAATCGACCGACCTTGAGTCCGGATTCCTTTGCAAGAGGAGCGGACCGGGCAGGGGAGGGAGCGCTCACTGCCCAATGGGCCAGATTATAGCTAATTTTCGGGCAATTATCAGAAGGAAAAGCCGGGCGCCGCCAAGCAGCCTGCAAAACAATTGGATATATTTTTGCTATGCACTTAAGGGATGTTTAGACTTCCTAGTCCGCAGCAGTTTTCAATGGTAGACTGACCTCCGACTAACGAGCACTATCAATCACTCGTACGAGTCAATTTGCAAGACTTTTTCAAGCTCAAATGGCGCCCCCAACATAGGCAAAATTCTTTGAATTTCTCTTCCAGGAAAGTAACCGCCCCGAATGCCCAAATAGGCTGGCATCGAATCCCCGGCATCAAGCTGATACCGGCGGCAGTGGTAACCCTTTCGCTCACCTGTCAGGCCGCAGTGGAGACAGCGAGAGCTGCAGACGTCAATGTATCGGGCATATCGCATGCCTCCACCACAGTTTCCGCCGTCGAACAATCGACAGCGATCGAATCTAAAAAACGCCTGCTCCAGCAAGAAAAATTGAAACTCTCGCGCAAAAGCAGCGAATATCATAAAAAAGCAGCCGAACTGAAGAAAGCGGAAAATGCCGCTTATCAAAAATTGCACGTCATGGAAAGTCAGCTCAATGCCACCACCGGCAAACTGACCGACACCAAGCATCAAGTCGATCACACCGAACACAAGATCGAAGAAACTGCCGCCACACTAAATACGGTGCAGACAAAAGAGCTGTCCTTGAAAGAATGCGCCTCCAAGCGTCTGCGTGAAATATACGAAGGCAACCGCCTCAGCTTCGTCGAGATGCTCTTTCAGGTTGACAATCTGCAGTCGTTGCTGGACCGCATGTATTACCAGGAACGTGTCGCCGAACAGGATAAGAAACTGATCGAAGAGTTGCGTCAGAGAGAAGCTTTGCTAGCTCATCATAAAGAAGAGCTCGGCCAAAAGAAAAACGTCCTGGCCGATCTGGTTTCGCAAATCGCTCAAAAAGCAATGGAAATTGCTAAAGCCAAGACGTCGCAACAAGACACAGCCGAAAAGCTACGCAGTCAGCGTGCCTTCTACGAACAGGCCGAGCGCGAACTGGCCAATGAATCGCATCGTCTGGAAAATCAGATTTTCGTCATGGAAAGCGCCAATCACAAGCGCGGCGGGCCGATCGCCGTCGGCTCAGGCTCGATGTGCATGCCCCTGCGCGCACCGGTGACTTCCCCCTTCGGTTATCGCGTCCATCCCATCTTCGGTGTGCGTAAATTTCACAGCGGCGTCGATCTGGCCGGTCCTAATCGCTCGGCGATTCGCGCTGCCGATGGCGGTAACGTGCTTTTCACCGGCTGGTACGGTGGCTACGGCAAAGTCGTAATCATCAGTCACGGCAACGGTATGGCCACACTCTACGCTCACCTTTCCCGCGCCAACGTCAACGTAGGCGACAATGTCACCAAGGGTGATATCATCGCCTACGAAGGCACGACTGGATTTTCAACCGGGCCGCACCTCCATTTCGAGGTACGGGTCAATGGCAAACCGAACAATCCTTTGAATTACGTTCGTTAATCAATTTACTAGACGGTGATTTAAGGGATTACCAGAAGTGATGATGATGGCTGTGCACTCGCACTGTCTTTTCTTCAACGACGGCAGGCGAGCTCACTTCTGTGGTGCGAGTGGTTTCAACGGCGGTGCTGGGAGTGCTGATTACTGCGGTATTACCGCCGGCATCACGCATGATCACGGCGGAGTCGGGCTGCGATGAGGTGGTAGTCGTCGTCATCTCGGCTACGGGCTGCTCGACAGTGCGTGTCGTCACATAAGCGTGATCGGCAAAGGCCATATTAGTAGAGAGGACCATACCGGTTGCGACAAGCATCGCAAAACTCAATTTCTTATTCATGATATTCATTCTCCTGAATCGATAGATTTCCAAGGCAAAGCTCGGACTGTGGTGAACTTCTGATCGCATCGACGGGAGCAAGTAGGGTTAGTTTCCGCTATTAAGGCTGGCCAGGCCTGTTTTGTAGCCTCACAGAGACAATCCCCCAAACTGATTGCGCCGGAAAACAAGCCGGGATAAGCCGGGCAACACAAAGCCTCGTCATCATCTCTGAACTTTGCAAAACTCGCTATTTGTGGCTCGCGAGCAACCTTGCAGCGGCTTTAAAAAGTTTCCGCGCCTTAATCGTCTAGGGCATTTTCGGCCAGTCGATCATAGCGGTCATGCCGGGTACATGTGCTTTATCCCGGGGCATGGCCAGATGAGAGCCGCTCTCGAAGAGCAATTTTTCCACGTCGATGATACTGAGTGGTGGCAAAGGGATCAAGAGAAATTCGGAGAGAGCGAAGAGCTCAGGATAATAATGCTGACGCAATTCGGCAAAATTTGCCGCTGCTTTGTCCGGATCGGGCGCGCCGAGCGCTTCGAATATTTGCTCGAATACCCGGGGATCTTGAATAACTTTTTGATCGCGCGGAAAAACATTGAGATAGTTGGCAAAAACGGCAAGCGTGCGGCAACCATTTTCATAGATAGAACGCTTCAAAACGCGGTTATTATGCGACTCGAGTGCTAAACCTATGGCTGCGGCATCGAGCACCACACCGAGCTGGACAAGCCAGGAAGCTTTGCTGCTGCGCGAGCGAAAATAGAGCAAGAGAGGATAGGCGGCGTGACTCTGATAGACCTCGGTCAACCAGCGCTCGCAAAGCTCGAGGGTGGCGATGGCATTGGCCTGGTGGCGCAGATTATGATAAAAAACCGCTCCGTTGGCAGCATTTTCGTGACGGGAGGAAATAATTTGAGCGTTGACTTCGCGCTCGTGAAAATGAGACTGCACAGCAAAGAGAAAAGAGACGGTGATGGCCAGGAGCACGATACCGGAGACGGCGGCACAGATGACGGTGAAGCGCGCCATCGGCGCGGTAGCGACGAAGTCGCCATAGCCAATCGTCAGCACCGAAACGGCGGCAAAATAATAGGCTTCGTCGAAATTGTCGAGCAAAGGTTTAACCTGGCTGCGCTCGGCCCAGAGCAAAAGGGCGTAGCCGCCGGTCATCACGGCCAGCCAGCAAGTGATGAGCGACATCATCGCCGCCGGCGCGAACATATTGAGATTGGCCTGGAGAAAGGAACCTTCTGGCAAGACTTTAACGAGCGCGCGCAGGGGTTGCCACAGCACTTTTGAAATCAATCGCGGCGAAAGACGGGTCCCTTTGGGAGTGTAATGCGGCACGATGATCGACTGGAAAACATCGGAGAAAACCAGAACGATCAAAACAAATCCGCTGATACCAGTGGCAATATCCAGAAAATTCATGCAGTCACTCGTCGATCTATCCAAGCGCAGTTGAAAAGAGGATACTAGCAGCCTCGCATTCCGATTTGCATTAGAGCCCGCTTAAAAGGGATTGAGATGGGCGTAGCTGGGGTTTTTCAAGCAAAACAATTGCAAATATTGGAAGGCGACGATGACCAGGGCATGAGAAATTTGACCGTTGGCAATCAGTTCCGGAATTTCTTTGATCGGCACAAGGCGGATGGCGATTTCTTCGGTGCTGTCGAAATTAGTCATTTGTCTGTGCGCGGCGCCTACAGAGAGGTAGGTGTCGCAAATATTTGGTTGCAGTGCCGGATTTGGATGATTGCACCCAAGAAAATACAATTCGCGGCCCTGATAGCCAGTCTCTTCAAGCAGCTCACGCTCGGCTGCTACGGCCGATCCGCCGTCTTCTGCATCGACCATACCACCAGGTACTTCCAGAGTTACTCCGCCGATACCATGGCGGAATTGTTCAATCATCACGACTTTGCCGTCTTCGGTGATCGGGATGACATTTACCCAGTTGGAGGGGCGCACGATGTAAAAGGAATGCGTGTCGTTGCCTTGATGCGAAACCCGACTGGAGATCTGTCGGTGCACGGAAAAAACTCGGCAATCGGCAACCAGGTCGGTGGAGAGTGTTTTCCAGTGACGCACCGAATCTGAGCTAATCGGCAAGGCGACGCGCTGGGCAACAGCAGTGGCCGGGGCAACAAAAATTTCTTGATCGATGTCTTTCATGACTTGATTATAGTAGTTTTGTCATCAACTAGATAAAGAAAATACCCGCCGGCGATGTGTAAACCGAGCGGGTATCTAGCTTTGATGTAAGGTGATGTTTTAAATCAGGCGATTTTGGAAGCTTTCTTTTTCAGCTCGGAGACGAGGTCTTCCTGGCCGAGAATGTAGCCGCGACGAGCCTGATCGTCGGCGTAATTGATAATCAATTCGGTCAGATTGTTGAGCATCGACATCGGCACAAACTCACTGACTTGATTGAGCAATCTTTCGACTGAAACCCACTCTTCAGTGTTCAGTGGAATCGCATCATCGAGACGGGCGATTACAGTGTAGTTTTGCAGTTTGTCTGTTTTTACGTTCATTGTTTTTTCACCTTACTTAGAAAGCACATCAAACTAACGCCAGGCGTAAACTCAGCCCCTCACCGAGGGGTCTTGCCTTCGTCTAGACTTCTTGAAATCTTCCCCGGTCCCGGGTCAGTTTCTCTGCTTTTCTTATGCCCGCTTATCAGGTCCTTAACCTGCAATTTAGATATCAAGCGGAGAATTTCATTTTTCCACTTGATTATCGCCCTGTTTTTCGCCTTTGTAAGATCGGGCAAAAGCCTCTGCCTGGCCGCGATCCTGCACTTCTTTCAAGCTTTGCGCTTCGGCCAGGGCGTTGAGAATCTCACCGACCAGAGGCCCAGGACCTATATCCAACAACTGCATCACTTCGGCACCGGTCAAAAATTTGGGCATCTGCTTGCAATCTTCTTTATAGACGGCATAGCCGTTTAAAAGTTCAACCAGATTGCTTTCCAAGCGCTCACGCTCCGGTCCGTTCAGCCCCGGTCCGCGCGTTGCGCCAAGATCGCCGAAAGAAAGCAGCATCAATTCTGGCAAATCATCGCCGACGGTTCGATAGAAGCGGTTCAGGGCGCGCTGAGTAGGGTCAGCGGTATGAAAGAGCTGACCGGGACGCAGATGCCAGAGGACAAGCTTTTCGACGAGTCTGCCCACTGCCTTCGGCCATTTCTGCCGCTCCGCCGTCACTTTCACCATCTGCGCTCCGAGCTTGTCGTGACCGATGAATGTATGCCGTCCCGCCTCGGTAATCTGCCATGTGTCGGGTTTGCCGATGTCGTGCAGGATGGCGGCGATTTTCGTCACGGCCAATCTACTGATCGAAGGCGAAATGACTTCGGACAGCGAAGTACGTGCCCAATCGGGCAGGCTCTCGAGGCGCGCTTCAAGCTGTGGTATGGTCTCCAGGCTGTGCATGAAGAGAGGCAGGTGATGGTAACTGTTGGCGGTCACCTTGCGGGTGGCGATCAGTTCTTCGAAAATCGTTTCGAACAAGCCAATCTCACCCATCTCGTGAATGAGCCGCCCGACCCGCGGACAGTCGAGCATGGTAAAAAGCTCGTAGTTGATGCGCTCGCGAGCTATACCGCTGAGCAAGCCGATCTTCGCCTTGATTTGAGCCAGGGTGCTTGCTTCAACCTCAAAATCGAGCCGGCAGGCAAAGCGATAGGCCCGCAGCAAACGAAGCGGATCGTCCACCAGTACGCCGGGGCTGACCATGCGCACCAGACCTTTCTGCAGATCGCTCAGGCCATCGGTGGGATCGATCAAGTGCTCAGGCTGTTCGGGGTCGAATACTATGGCGTTAATAGTAAAATCGCGTCTTTCGATGTCGGCCTGGAGAGTGCCTTGCTGACAGCCGGCAAAATCGAGAGTAGGACCGTCATCGATGACAACGCGGGCGACATCAAAACTCGGATCGAGGACGACATAATGTCCACCTAGACTGTCCGCTACCTCCCGCGCCAGCTCCAGAGCCGGCCGACCCAGTACGGCAAAGTCCAGATCACGCACAGGGCCGGGCGTGAGCCCCCTGAACCGGCAATTTAAGGCGTCGCGCAGATGACCACCGACCAGATAGACCCTGCTGCGGTCGGCAGCGTCCTGAGGCTGTTCTCCAGCACGACCAATGGCAAACACCTGGCGTACAAAAGCAAGATCCAGGGGATGTTGCCCCGGCAAAAAATATTTATCGCTGATCATTGCTTACTGCCAAAGGTGGACGAGCGTCAGGCCCCAGCACCCGGCTCAAACATGTGATCTTGCTCTTCTCTGGATATCTGGAAATGCCCGAGCACATATACCAGACCGCCGACCAGGCTGGCTACTGTCGTCAGCCCCAACCACATGATGGCATAAGTGAGGGCGTGGTCACGGTCGACACCGGCATTTGTGAGGAAATAGGTATAAGCCCATTCACGAATGCCGATACCGTTAAAGCTCGGTGTGACAAAGCCTAAGACGGCTACCGAAGGATAGAAAACAAAGTAGTACCAGAGCGGAATATTGTTCAGACCGAGAGCTAGACCAATGGCAACGTGAACAGCGACAATCACTACCTGCATGATTATTGACAGACCGATAGCCGTGGCCATCAAACCCTTGTCCGACCAGTAGACGGCGGCCGGGGAGCTGGCAATCTGGCGATTGATGAAGTTATTTTCGCCGAGGAGCTTTTGACTGATCTGGGGAGCAAAGGGCAAGAG
>JAGXAB010000174.1 GCA_018971775.1 Cyanobacteria bacterium REEB67
TGTGTGGGCGAAGTTGGATTCGTCGGTGAAGTCGGATGTGTCGGCGAAGTTGGATTCGTCGGTGAAGTTGGATTCGTCGGCGAAGTGGGATGAGTGGGCGAAGTTGGTGACGTCGGTGAAGTCGGATGTGTCGGCGAAGTTGGATTCGTCGGCGAAGTTGGGTTCGTCGGCGAAGTGGGATGAGTGGGCGAAGTTGGGTTCGTCGGCGAAGTTGGATGTGTCGGCGAAGTTGGATTCGTCGGCGAAGTTGGTGACGTCGGCGATGTCGGTGATGTCGGTGAAGTCGGTGATGTCGGCGAAGTTGGACTCGTCGGTGATGTCGGCGAAGTCGGTGATGTCGGACTTGTCGAAGACCCCACGACAATGGGACCGCCCGGCGTGCCCGGGGGCACCGGCCCAACAGTAAAGCCAATCGGGCCACTATAAGTAGCTCCGCCGCTACCCGCCAGGGCAGTCGGCACAGCAATGGCGGCTCCCACTCCAAGGCCGACGGTGCCGATGAGCAGATAAGCTCCGCCTAACTTCTTATATGGACGGAGTTCTAAATTTGTCGCGCTGAGCTCAAATTTCTCGTTGAGGTTGACCTTCTCCGAAACTTCACCCTGCAAAATCGCCAGGTAAAGTCGAGGTGAATGAACTATCGTTTCCTCAGCGGGCAAACTTTCGGGATGAGATACGACCTTTGCCGCTGGCAGGTTTTTGGTCTCGGCGTCCATCTTGACAATGGATTCTGCAACGCTTTCTCCACCTTTGACAGGCAGGCGCGCCTCGGCTCTGGGAGCGGCTTTAAACGGCAATCGCGAGATGTCCGCATCAGTAAAATACACCCTCGACGTGTACCTGACGTGGGTGCCATGCACAGTGATCTCGGGGTTTTGCAATGCTGCGCTGAGGGTGATCGGCACGGCTGAGCCTAAAACGCTGGCCGTAATTATGATTTTTCTGCCATCAAATTTGACCAGACCCTGAGAAAGTTCGCGGTTGTTGATCTGATTGACAGGCACGGTGCCAGAAACGACGCCTGTTGCCCGACCAGACTCTGGCAAGTAGCTCATTATAATAGGTTTACCGTAGGGCCCGGCCGGCGGCCGCAGTGCCTCCTGAGAGGTTACGCCAGTGGCGGCGGTAGTGGCATGAATCGATCCACCGTCAAGTGGCCATCCGTCCTCTATTTTATTCCGTTTGTTTTCAAAGAGCGGCCGCAGCTCAATTTTTGTCGCACGTAGCTGAAATGGCGTGCCCGGCTCGATTGAAGCCTCCGAGCGCCCTTCCACGACAGCGCGAAACATTCGCGGGGATTCTATATTAATCACGGTATCCAGTGGCACTTTTTTGATACCCTGACTTGTCGTCAGCGTGACTGAAGAGTTGCTAATTTTTTGAATAATGCCTGATATCGACGTGCCGTCTTTAAGCTGAAGCGTTTCCGTCGACGGCGGCAATTGCGCGTCAGGGAGAGATGCAACGGCTGGTCTCGTGAAATAAACACCGGAAGAATATTTGATATTTTTCCCATGCACACTCATCTCAGGTGAGATGACCAGGCCCTTGAGGGTGATCGGTCGATTGCTGTTCGAGGCACCAGCGGTGATGGTTATCGAGTTGCCGTCAAAAATGACAGAACCTTTAGTCAGTTTAAAATCGCCAAATTGAGCGAGAGGCAAATCGCCAGAAAGGACGCCCGTGTGGTGTCCAGCCACAGGGACATAACTTATGAAGCGACGTTCGCCATTATTTGCACTTTCGGCCGGTACACCGCTCAATAAATAGGAGGCGGCAACCATCGCAATAAAATTTTTGTTCATGTCGAATTCCAGGAAAGACGTAAAGACCAGTAATAATCATGTGAATAATTTGCATGCGCTGCACACTTGCAGGTGTGGACAAGCGATATCTCTCTTAGTTCCAATCAATGCCACCAATATTGGTGCTTGAACAAATTTAAATTTACCTCAAAGCGGGCAAGTGTCTATACCGGAGCACTCGCAATCACCCAACTGACCGAAGTCTCGGCAACAAGCACAGTCCCGTAAAAAAACTTTCCAGATTTTTCAACCAGGAAAATCATTCGAACAATCGCACATATTAATAACGTGGAACAAAATGCAGACTTTGCTACCCATTAGTAGGTATGCCTTTCAACAGCACCTTCCAGGACGAGCGGAGCACGTAGCCCATGAAAATTACCCATCTATTAATTGCGCTGAGCGCGGTTGTCACTTCCAGCGGGATTGCATCAAACTTACCTTTATATGCGGAAGAAACAGCTACTGACGAGCCCGCGACCAAGTTTGTCGCGCCAGCAAAACTTTCGGCAAAAGAGAGGCATCGCCTCGCAAAAGCGGAAAAAGCTGACGCCGCTCTGACCTATCCGGCGCTTCCGGATGAAAGTATTGACTATCAAGCCAGAGGCAATCAGGTTTTACGAGGCACCACAACCTACGTCGAAGTCGGCCCGAGATTTGGTACAGCCGTGCACTCGCTCACAAAGACCGCCCTCGACAAAAATCCGGAGTATCTCAAAACTGCCAAAGCCGTCGATCACTACAGGACCAATGTGCAGCGCAGCATCCGTTTCACTAAAGATGCCGTCAACTACGTCTATCCTTATAGAGGTTTCAGCATGTCCATGGAAGGCTCGCGCCTTCTCCTCGATAAAAATCAAAAGCTAAATAACCTCTGCATCGCAGAAATGTCAAAGCAGCGCTACTGGGACGAGATGCATCCAAAGGTCATGGCGAAGATTATGCAAATCGCCATGGGTCTTGGCCTGCAACAACAGGATCAGTCCGATGCGGCGGTGAAGAAAGGCGTTGACGGACTGGAAGAGCTCGTCGGCAAAGACGATGCACAAGCGACGCTTGCACAACTGCAGGAGTGGAATAACCAGCTAGCTGTTCCTGAATCAACTTTCCAGCAAACTCCCTGGGATGTGGATAGTTCGCAGCGCATCTATCAAAATGCTCTAAAAGTGTCGGCTGAAACCGATCCTCTTATTCATTCTGTTTTCAGCAGCGTCAAGAAATATGATCATGGCAAATTGGCAAATTTCGCCGCCAGCGTAGTTGAAGCAAACCTTTCTGCCGTCACCGTCCTCTCCGGCAGTCCGCTTATTTCACTGGCAGCAGAGGGAGCTAACACCGCGTTTGTCATGTCCACCGGCGGACCGGAAGAAAACAAAATCCTCAAGGAACTCTATTTTGGTCGCAGATTGGAAATAAGGCGCAAACGCATCTCTGATGAAACTCAGATGGCGCTTGCAAATTATGAAAAGGCACTGCTCACTCACAACGCACCACAGCTTGCGATGAGCCAGGTCGTGCTCGGCGAGCTCGTCGGCCAGGAAAAAATCGCCACTGTACTCGAGCATGAACCCGGCGACGATGTGACTGTGGACGCACCAATCGAATTAGCCAAAAAGGACACGCTATGAGGAGTGCGTGGATGCGCGTCCGACAACCTTTGATCATACTTTTTCTCGTCTGGCATTTTAGCGGAGTACTATGCTGGCTGGCGCCGGACAATCCGCTCAAGCAAAAGCTAATCACACCCTATCTCGGCTATCTAAACTTTTTTGGGTTTTGGCAAGGCTGGTCAGTGTTTGAGACACCCAGGACCTACAACGGTTATCTCACGGCCGAGGTCACATATAAAGACGGCGCGAAGAAATTGTGGGAATTTCCGCGCATGGAAAAGATGGGCCTGGTCGAGAAAATGTTTAAAGAAGGCTACCGCCGCTGGGGCAACGACTGCGTAAGTGACGTAAACGACTCGCATCTATGGCCGGATGCGATACGCTACATCGCCAGGCAAAATATGCAGCCGGGCAATCCCCCTGTGTCGGTTTCGATTATTCGTCATTGGACCTGGATTGATACACCGGACAAAGGCATCGGCAAGCCGTTGCGCACCGCAGACGATGGCACAGAAATTGTCTGCACGCGGGCAGTCACGACCGAGGATCTGCAATGAGACTAAAGACTGTATACGAAGGCCTCAAGCGCGAATTATTCAAACCCAGCTCACCGATGCCGTTGTGCCTATTTCGCATAGCATTTGGACTTGTCGCGCTGGAATATTGCTTTTTGATAGCACCAGAGCTGGTGTCATTTTTTAGCAACACAAATGGCATCTTACTCAATAGAACGCTCGACAAAATCTATAGCATCCCCGTGATCAATTTGATCACACTTCTGCCCGCGGGAGACGGCTGGCTCTATGCCTTTTTTGGCGTATTTTCGTTGGCTTGCCTGTTTGTCACAATCGGACTGTTTAGCCGCGTCAGCATGATTATCGTCTACCTAGGGCTGGTCTCCTTTTTGCACCGTAACATCTACGTGCACCACGGTGGAGAGCATCTATTAACGATCGCGGCATTCTGGTTATGTTTCTCACCAATCGGCGCGGCCTTATCGCTAGACAATGTCCTGTTTGGCAAAAAGCCCCGCGCAAGCAAATCGCGCGATTGCAGCTTGTGGGCGCTGAAGGCATATCAATTGCAGTTTGCGCTGGTTTACTGGCAGGCATCTCTGTCAAAGTTGGCATCGACAAGCTGGTGGGACGGCACCGCTATGTATTACGTTTTCAGGCATCTCGAATTTACGAGATTTACCGTACCCTTTGTCCCTCAAGATCTGTTTTTGCTGAAGCTGGCCACCTGGAGCTCGATGGCAGCAGAGTTTTGTGGATGGACACTGATCTGGTTTAAGGAAACGAGATACGCGGTGCTGCTCATACTGCTGGCGTTGCACCTGGGCATAGACTACGCAATGAACATTCCCATTTTTGAGCACGTGATGATCGCTAGTCTGGTGGCATTTATACCAGGTGAAGATGCGGAGAAGTTTGTGGCGTGGGTAAAGAAGTGTGCGGCGAGCGGCAGAACCGTAAAGACCAGCGCACAGGGTAGGGTTCAGGTAGAGAAAGTTGCCTCTGCAGATCGGGCCTGACTGCCCATTGCGGTGGGCTCAATAGCTATCTACGCCTTGCACGGACCAGGTCAGGCACGTCGCATATCGATTAAATATGCGATTTTGAACATCCGTAGATGAAAACTGCATAGGCCATGCGGTGGAAAGTCAAAAAAAAAAAAAAAATGGCCGGAAAGACTGATGAGTTGGGCATTTTGTGGTGAAAAAAATATCGAATGGGACCCTGTTTTTGAAGCTAAAAACGAAAAAAGTATCGAACGGGGCCTGTTTTTGAGGTTAAAAATGCAGAAAGTATCGAACGGTGAAAGGCTGGCTAGCCGGTTTATTTACGGCAGTGATGTCGGATGAGAGCAGACCTGAACACGCGCCTCTTCGGCTCCGAAAGTGAATCATTGAAATACATGACAGAAAATCCCGCCGTTCGAGGCATCCAGTAGACAGGTATTTCCATGCGCCCAATCCCTTTGCGCCTATAATAGGGTCGAATCTAAACTAATCTACTTAAAACATCTAAGCCTCAGGGAGAGTGGAAAGTATGCGCTTGCCAAAGTTGATGTATTTCGGTGCGACTATTGGCATTCTCATGACAGCAGCTGCTGAAGCTAATCAAGCCAATCCAGCAGAAAGCCTCATTGATCAGCATAAATATGCTGATGCCACCGCCCTGCTTGACAAAGCAATTGGCAAAGACCCAAAGAATGCTGAGCTTTTAGCGCAACGCGCACGTGTCTATGGTTATTTGCGTCAGTGGACAAAGTGTATCAGTGAGTCCGATGCGGCTTTGCGTCTCGATCAAAAGTGTGTCAACGCATATATCTCGCGTGCAGCTGGTAATGCAGGCT
>JAGXAB010000076.1 GCA_018971775.1 Cyanobacteria bacterium REEB67
TACAGACGGCACGGACATCCAGCTCAACAAAGCGCTGGAAGTAATCAAGGAAGAAATAGGCAAAGACAAGACACGCCAGACCGCCGCTCAGCCAGCCAGCACGGCACCGACACCGGCTACATCGCAGAAGAACTAACCTGGTTCAAGGTTCAAGAAAGCTAAAGAAAAACTAGATGCAAGCAAAAGAGGAGTGCCACAAGCGCTCCTCTTTTTTGTGTGCCGGGCATGTTCAACAGCTGGAGGTGAGAGTCCTTACACAACCTGATGACGGTGAAGTGTAGCGAAGCGCAAGGAGGCAGCCGCGAGGCTGTATCTGAAAGAAGCGTGGAGCAAATCCATGACCCGACGCACAGGAATCGGATACAAGGCAGTCGTACTCGGACGAGTGAGCAAATGGTCACGAAGTCCATAGTCATCAATGGGTGCAGCTGTAGATCCGGCGGGCGTGTGGAGAAAGTAGTTGAACTTACCCCGGGAGGTCTGCATGCTGTCTTGGAAACAAGACTGGGGAAGCCGCAAGGCAGCCCGAACGCGATGCAGAAGTCAGCAGAGGGCATATTAGTCTCCTCTAAGTGAGCAAGCGCCGAAGTAGGTAGGCAGTGGCAGCGAAGAGATGAAGGCCCGAACGGTGCCCGCAAGGGCTTAATCGAAAAGGTAAATAGGACGCGTATCTCATGCGTGACAAGCGACAGAAAAAGCGGATAAAACCGGCCTCAGAAGTGAAGGAAGAGAGTGAAGCTCTCGGAAATGCTTTGCGAGGGTTCGAACCACAAATGGCGGCATGCGACACCGAAAGCCTGGCAGTGGCTGAACAACAGATAATGGAGGAAATGCTAGACCAAGGAAATTTGGAACAGGCTTTGAAGCGAGTAATGCAAAACCAAGGTGCCGCAGGAATAGACAGAATGACCGTCGACAAATTACCTGCGTATCTGGTGGCAAATTGGAAGACCATTCGCCACGAGCTTCTGCAAGGCACGTATGTACCGCGGGCGGTGAAACGGGTAGAGATACCAAAACCTACTGGAGGAGTGCGACAATTGGGCATTCCAAGCGTGGTCGATCGTTTCATTCAGCAAGCGCTGCAGCAAGTGTTGCAAAAGCATTGGGACGGACAATTTTCCCAATATAGCTATGGATTTCGCCCAGGTAAATCGCAGCATCAAGCAATCAAGCAAGCGCAGCAATATGTAAGCAGCGGATTGCGATACGTCGTTGACATTGATTTGGAGAAATTTTTCGACCGAGTCAATCACGATGTTTTGATGGGACGAGTCGCCAAAAGGGTGAGCGACAAGCGAGTATTGAAGCTGGTTCGAGCATTCCTAAATTCAGGAATGATGGAAGATGGCTTAATGAAACCAACAGAAGAAGGCGTCCCTCAGGGCGGCCCGCTCTCACCGATTTTATCAAATCTATTACTGGACGACCTTGACCAAGAACTGGAAAAGAGAGGTCTCCGATTCGTTAGGTACGCGGATGATTGCAACATCTATGTAGCGAGCCAACGCGCCGGGGACAGAGTGATGGAAAGCATCACCAACTTTCTCAGCACACGGTTACGGCTAAAAGTAAATGAAGCGAAAAGTGCAGTGGGGAGGCCGTGGGAAAGGAAATTTCTGGGTTTTACCTTTACGTGGACGGAACCTCCGAGGCGCCGAATAGCGCCGACGGCTCTGGCACGAGTCAAGGCGAAAATCCGAAACCTGACCATCCGCAAGCGAGGGAGCACCCTTACGGACGTCATCGAAGAACTTAACAGCTATTTGCGCGGCTGGATAAATTACTTCGGATTCTGTGAGACACCTACTGTATTGCAAGCTCTGGAGAAATGGATACGGCACAAACTCCGCTGCCTCATATGGAAGCGGTGGAAGCGCGGTAGCACCAGATACCAGCGCCTGCGCGCGTTGGGATTGAATCAACATCAAGCGGCCTTGGGCGCCGGAAACGGTTCCCATGGCCCCTGGCGTATGAGCGCCACCCCACCCGTGCAAGCTGCTCTCACCAATGCCTATTTCCGGTCACTCGGTCTACTCGACCTTCGGTGTTACGCCAATGCTTAATCCACCGAACCGCCGTATGCGGACCCGCACGTACGGTGGTGTGGCAGGGAGGAGTCAGCGATGACTCCCCCTATGCCCATCTACTAGAGCTTGATTGGCACTCCGACCGCTTTCTCGAGGTCGGCCCAGGCAGTTTGATAAGAGACGACGCAATCAAAATAATTGACAAGAGTCTGTTGATATTGCTGCTGCGCGACGATCGCCGTGGCCAGATCGGTAGAGCCGATCTGATAGCTGCGTCTGGCCAGGTCAGCCACTTTGACGGCGGTGGGCAGGACTTCCTTTTGATATTTGTATATATTGGCGCGGTTGACGCTGGCTTGCGTATAAGCAGTGATCAAATCGCTATTGATTTGCGATTTGAGCAAATCCACCTGCCTTTCGGCTTGACGCAAATTGGCCTCAGCCTGCCGCACCTCGCCCCGGTATTGATAGAGGATCGGTTGTTCGGCCGTGACCGTCACGAAAGCACCGGATTGTGGTGGAGTGAGGACCAGACCGGGTGGTTGATGACGGGCAAAGTTGGTCCAGACGAAGCCACCGCTGACAAACAAATCCGGTATCTTCCTGGTCTTAGCCACAATGAGCGCCTGCCGGGCGACAAAACATTGCTGCTGCGCCGCTTGCAAGTCGGGGCGAGCCTTTTGCGCCAGGGCAATCATGGCGGCAAGAGTGGGCATCGCCGTATCCGGCGTCGGCACGATATCGGTATTAGCTGCGGATAATTTGAACAGGCCATTATCATCGACATCGAAGACCTGAACTCGCTCCGGTTTGATGCCAATTATTTGAGAAAGAGCAGCCGAAGCTTGCTCGAGTCGACCCTTGGCAATATTTTCGCTGGTATCGTATTGCAGGACTGCCAAATTTGCCTGGAGATATTCGGACTGAGCCGCTTTACCTGCTTCGAAGCGTTTCTGGGCGATCACCATCAGGCGAGAACCGACCCGACGCTGCGCTTCGATCAAGTCGACGTAAGCTTCGGAAGCGGCCAGCTCAGCGTAGGCACGCCGGACGCGGTTGTGCAAATCGAAGCGCAGAGCGTCCAGTTGAATTTCGGCCAGGCGATAGTTGGCCCTGGCCAGGTCGATTTTTTTACGCCTTTTACCGGCGGTCTGCACCTGCTCGGTCCAGAGCGCCTGCTTGGTCTGACCTGTGTAGAGATTATAAAAAGTAGGTCCAAAGCCAGTCTGCAAGGCAAACTGGGGATTGGGAATAGCACCGGCAGCGGTGACAGCAGCTCTGGCGATCGGCAGATTATGCCTGGCCGAAATAATTTCACGATTAACGGCATCGGCCTGATTGAAACAGGCGGAAAGACTAAATTTGTAGGCCGGCGCCGGACAATCGATGATGCCCTTGGCCCTGCCCAGAGCAGGCAAGCTGCTAGAGAAGGCGGCGGAGCTTAAAAATATTGCCGCCAAAAAAGCGGTTCGCAAACGATCGGTCCAGACTGCCGGTACGGGCAGCGGTGCAGTGGGAGTGCGGGCAAAAATCATAGATTGAGCGGCACACCCACCGCGTTTTCCAGATCGGCCCAGACGTTTTGATAGGCTACGACAGCATCAAAATAACTGCTCTTGATCTGTTGATATTGTTGCTGGGCAAGCATGGCCGTAGCCAGATCCGACTTGCCAAGCTCGTAACTGCGCCGGCTCAACTGCGCTACCCGGGCGGCAGCCGGTAGCAGTTCGTTTTTATATTTACGAAGATTGTCCGTGCTGATCAAAAGTGCTTCGTAAGCGCTCACCACAGCAAGCGCTATTTGCGACGTGAGCAGATCGCACTGCCGAACCTGTTGCAAAACTGTTGCCGCAGCTTGCTTGCGCTGTCCCTGATAATAGTAGAAGATCGGCGTTTCATGCGATATGTCAAGCTGGAAGCCCGGCTGAAAAGGAGCATTGATATTGAGATAAAGGGGCTGATTTTTCTTATAGGTAGAATATAAAAAATTGAAACCGACGAAGGGATCCGGAAGCCAGAGAGTGCGCGAAAGCTTATGCTGCAACTTGTCGGCATAAGCGAGCTGGATGGCAGCACGCAGGTCGTTGCGCTCGTAAAAAGCTGCCGGCAAAATCTGGCCGAGTTCAGGCACTACCAGTCGGTAATCGGGAGTAGTCGTCGAGCCGCCGCCTTCGGCGAACAAACTATTGCCATCGGTGGTGATCACTTCTTGCTGCCTGGGAAGCTCACCCAATAACTGAGCGAGCCTGACCGAAGCCTGGACAAGCCTGCCGCGCGCCTGGCTTATCTGTGTATCGAACTGCAATACGCCCAATCTCGCCTGCCAAACTTCTGAACCAGGCGCTTTGCCTGCATCGTAGCGCTTGCCCGCAATCGTCAGCAGTCTGCTGGCGATTAGTTTTTGTTCCTCGACCAGGGCCGCATAGGCAAAAGCTGCAGTCAGCTCGCAGTAGGCTCGCCGCACCCGGTTGTGCACACTAAATTTAGTAGCCTGCAGTTGGAAGCCGTTCTGGACAAACTGAGCGCGGGCCACCGAGATTTTTTTACTGCGTTTGCCCAGCACAAGCAGTTCTTCTGTCCAGCCGACCTGCTGATTATTACCGGCGGCAATGTATTCCCAGGCCGGACCGAAGCCGTAGGTAGAATTGAAGACTGGATTTGGCAGGGCACCGGCAATGGTGATCTGGGCTCTCGCTGCCGCCATACTTTCGTAAGCCACGGCTATCTCACGATTGTCTCTCTCAGCCCGGCTAAAACAATCAGCGAGACTGAGATGGCGACGCGGGAAGCGATCTTCGAACAAATTAGTGGAAGCGGACAATTGCGTCAGCGGTACTTCCTGAGCAGCTAAAGCCGGTGCCAATGCCTGTAGAAAAACAATCAGAAGCAGCAGCGGGCGCAGTCGCCTTGCAGTCCGAATACTTAAGATCAAAGCTTTTATAGTCACAGCTTGATCGGCACCCCGCAAGCTTTTTCCATATCAGCCCAGGCATTTTGATAGGAGACTACGGTGTCAAAGTAAGTGGACAAGACCTGTTGGTATTGCTGCTGAGCAAGTATGGCCGTCGAAATATCCGACTTACCGACTTGATAAGCGCGACGGGCCAGTTTAGCCACTTTGGCTGCAGCAGGTATGACCTCTGTCTGATTTTTGACAATGTTGGCTCTGGCCACCTGCAACTTTTCATAGGCAACGACAAGGTCAGTTGCCACCTGCCATTTCAATTGTTCGATCTGGTCTTGATCCTGGAGCCAGGTTTGCCTGGCCTGATCGATTTCTCCCTGCTGTTGATAAAAAATCGGCAGGGTCGCCGAGACGTTCAAATAAGCACCACTCTGGAACGGTACGGGAGCATTATTTACGGTCAGACCAAAGGGTTGGTATTTGCGGAAGGTCGTAAACTGAAAACCTGAATCGACAAACACATCTGGTATCACCTGCGCCTTTGCCAGTGTAAGCGCCTTGCGGTCGGCGTATTTTTGCTGAATGGCCGAGCGCAAATCAGGCCTTTGCTGATAAGCCGTCGGGAGCAAAACGGCAAGCTCCGGCAGGGGCTGATCGGGAGGGGGCACCAGATCAGTTTTTTCAGCGTTGAGCTTAAAAAGTCCATTGTCATCGACATCGATCGTTTCGATTTTCTGAGGGCTTTCGCCAAGCAGCTGCGACAGAGCCGCACTTGCTTGCTGGAGGCGTAACTGAGCCTGATTGCGCTGAGTATCGAATTGCAGGACGAGCAGCTCGGCCTGGTAGACTTCGGATTTAGCTCCCTTGCCGGCATCGAAACGTTTATCCGAAACAAGGCGCAGTTCTTCGGCGATCTCCCTTTGCTTTTCAATCAAAGCCTCGTAAGCCTCCGCCGCCGCCAGCTCTGCATAGGCCCGGCGCACACGGTTGTGCAAATCAAAGAGGAGGGCGGCCAGTTGCATAGCACTGACTTGATAGTTGGCCCGGGCCAGATCGATTTGTTTACTGCGCTTACCAGCAGTCTGCAATTCCTGCTGCCAGCCAAATTGTTGAGGGTTGCCGGCGACGATGATGCGAAAGGCCGGGCCCCAGCCATACTGGAGATTGAAGCGAGGATTGAGTACGGCCGAAGCGATGGCGATGCCGGTCTCGCTTGCCGCCAGGGCGGCTTTTTGGGTAGCGACTTCTTTACTGTTGAGGGAGGCCTGGTCGAAGGAAGCACGCAGACTGATCGTGCGCTCTGTTTGAGCGGCAGCGCTGCTCAGGGCAGTAGTGGACGCGCCCTGAGGTTGGGATTGAGATTGTGGCTGAGAAAGATACTGGGACTGGGACTGGGACTGGTTTTGAGGTTGGCTCTGGGCCAGCGCACAATGGAATGATGCGCAACTGATCAAAACTATGGCAAACATAGTCGGGACAAGTAAATAAGCGGCAGACACCAGCTTCGAAGCCAGCAAACTTTCAGCCCTATGACTGCTTTTTTGTTGTGACTGACTTTGCATAAAAGTGAACCCGGAAATTGATGACGATGTGCGACCAGCGGTCCTACTTATCGATGAGCGGAGCTTGATCTTCGACGACGGCCTGCCGGAAGAGCGCCCCACCGCTGGCATTTAGGCCGGCAGGTTGGTCCTTATTGAGGGCGGGCAGACCACCATAATTCATTGCGCCCCGGTCACGCAGCTCGGGAGCCAGATCCGCGTCGTGATTGTTAAACATTGGCACACCGACGTTATCCAGGACGTGCCAGAGAAAACCGTGCTTTTTGTCGGCAGCCGTCTGGTTAATTTGAGGACTGGGCAACGCAAAGAATAGACCGACTGGTGAGGGAGTTTCGGGAGCCGAAGAAGAAGAAGAAGAAGAAGAAGAAGAAGGAGAAGAAGAAGTAAGGCTGGAAGGCGAAGATACGCTCAGACCGTGCAGAGCACTATCGAGATCGACGGTGGCGTGCTCCTGGCCTGCTGTAGGTTGCGGCACAGAAGACGTAGTTTGCATATTTTGCACGGCAGGGTTGCTTGGCAGAGCAGGGCTTGTCGGAGAAGGGGCAATCTGCACGGCCGGTCTCTGGGCACTTGCCACCGCTGGCGGTACCGTAGGCGCCAGAGTCAGACCGAGAAACGTCGATACCGAGAGTAAGTAGAAGCAGATAGAGCGGCCTCTCTTAATAATATTTCCTGTCATCAATCCCCCTCCGTCGCCTTCATAGAAGTACCGAGCAAAGCCGTGCCGCCATTGCAGACTACCCGCTCGCCTCCCTTCAGGCCGGTGACGATCTGAATGGAATCGGCATCGGTGGTGCCGGTGGTAACTTCGCGCTGTAGATATTTGCCGCCGCCTTGATCGATAAAAACAAGATTTTTGTCGCCCATCTGCACCACCGACTGACGAGGCAGGAGCAAAGTCTGCTCATGGCCAACGTTGACGATTAGACGGGCAAACATGCCGGGCTTGAGTAAACCCTTGCTGTTGCTGACATTGGCGCGTACCGGTAGGGTGCGGGTGGTGGCATTGATCGAATCGCCAACCCAGATAATTTTGGCTGGAAATTTAACGCCGGGTAAACTGTCGAGAGCCACCTGCGCTTCTTCACCCTTCTTCATCGATTCTATATCGCGTTCATAAATATCAGCGAAAAGCCAGAGCTCCGCTAGATTGCCGAGGGTAAACAATTGCTTGGTTCCATCGTTGAGTTCACCGGGGTTAATCGTACGTTCGATAACAAGGCCGGCTCTGGGAGCGCGGATTACCACCATCGGATCAAGTTTCTTTTCAGCCAGCACAGTGCGAGCCGAATCGGGCGGAGCGCCTAGCAGTGACAATCTTTCCTGGGCAGTGGTAATAATCGCATCGAGCTTGGCTTTCAAGCCGACCAGATTGGCCTCGTCCTTTTCCAGTTGATTTTCAGCCGTCTGCAGATCGGCCTTGGCCGAGACCTGCTCCTTCCAGAGCTTCGATTCACGATCAAAAGTGATATGAGAAAGCTTCAAAGCCACTTCTTGCTGTTTGATATCGGCCCGAGTCTGGAGAGCATTCTGTAAAAAGTCAGACTGCACCTGGCCAATTGGATCAGACTTAATGGTGGCCATAATCTGGCCTTCCTTCACCATATCGCCAAGACGCACATAGACCTGTACTGCCCTTCCCGCCGACGGTGTTGAAACCAGGGTACTGAGCTCGGCATTTGGTCCGACCCGGCCGGTTGATTCGACGGTTTTTATGATTGAGCCATAATGTGCATCACAGACTTGCAAACCGATTTCTTTTTTCTGAGCATCGGTTATTTCGACGACTACCGGGGCATCAGCCAGGGGCTTTGGCCTGAAGTCAGCTTTCTCGATAGGTGGCTGCGGCGCCACCATATGCAGGGCGCTATCAGCCTTGTCTGTTTTGACGGCAGTGGTTTCCGCGCAACCACTGATCAGAGTCGAGAGGCAGATTATGAGAAGTAGAGGCACGATATTGTTAATTGCAGTTGTTTCAGGCTCCGCCATCTTACTGTCCTTTTTCTTATTGCTTTCAATCATTGTATAAAGGGCTGGCAAGACGATAAGTGTCAGTGCCGTAGCCGACATCAGGCCACCGATGATCGCTATGGCAAAGGGCTTCTGACTCTGAGCGCCGATGCCGTTGGACGTAGCTGCCGGCAATAATCCTAGCATCGCCACAGTGGCCGTCATCAAAACAGGCCGCATCCTATCGATGGCGCCCTGATAGGCCGCTTCCGTGACGGACAATCCTTTGGTGCGGCGCAGGTGATTGACATGACTGATCAAGATGACGCCGTTCTGGACGGCCACCCCCGACAGGGCGATGAAGCCGACCGCCGCCGAAATACTGAAATAGGTATGGGTTAAAAATAAGGCTGAAACGGCGCCAAGGGCGGCGAGGGGGATACTGCACAAAATAAGGAAAGAGTGTTTGTGCGAGTTGAAGGCGCACATGAGCAATATGTAAATAAGCAAGAGCGTAATCGGCAAAATAATCATCAGACGCTGATTGGCTTCTTGCTGAAATTGATACTGGCCGGCCCAGGTGAGCTTATAACCCTCGGGCAACTTCACTTCGTTAGCAATGCGCTGTTGGGCCTCGCGCACGGCCGAACCAAGATCTCGATCACGCAAGTTGATACGTACGATCATTACTCGCGAATTTGCTTCTCTTGTGATGAAAGCTGCACCATAGCCGTATTTGATCGTTGCTACTTCCGGCAGCGGCACGGCCGAGATCGGTCCGGGCGGATCAATCAAAATATTGTTCAGAGCCGTAATCGAATTGCGATATTCTTTAGAAAAGCGCACCAGAACAGGGAAGCGCTTCTCGTCGTCGATCAGACGGGAGGCGACCTTGCCACCAACAGCGGTTTCTACCAAACTCTGGATGTCCGAGACGTTGACGCCATAGCGACTGGCCTCATCGCGATCAATAGCGACTTGATACTGGGGCTGACCGATCTGCTGGCTATTGGCCACGTCA
Source organism: Cyanobacteria bacterium REEB67 (assembly GCA_018971775.1). Taxonomy (GTDB): domain Bacteria; phylum Cyanobacteriota; class Vampirovibrionia; order Obscuribacterales; family Obscuribacteraceae; genus REEB67. The sequence continues at coordinate 9,469 of JAGXAB010000076.1, forward strand.
ACGAGACCGGGCACAGTCGAGCAAATTTTAGAAATCTGGTCGCCCAGTCTTTGTAAGACTGTAATATCCGGGCCGTAGATTTTGATCGCGAGAGTACCTTTCGCTCCGGCAACTGCTTCGTCTACGTTATCTTGAATATATTGAGAGAAGTAGAAGAGCGCATTGGGGACGACCGAAACGGCCTTGTTGAGGGCCTTAACCAGCTCCGCCTTGTTGCCGTGAAATTCCGGCCGCCACTGATCCGAAGGTTTGATATCGAGGAAAACCTCAATATTGCTGAACAAATTTGGATCGGTACCGTCATCGGGACAACCGGTCTGACTGGTGACGTTTTTGATTTCGGGAAATCGTCCAAGAATCTGACGCAGACGATGAGCCGTTTTCACCGATTCTTCCAGAGAAACCGAGGTCGGCAAAACAGTAACACGCAGCCAGATATTGCCTTCGTCAAGAGCTGGCAAAAATTCCGAACCGACATGCGAGCCAATAAAACAGGCCAGACCAAGTGAGGCGAGAGCGCCAAGCATGACGAGCTTGCAGTGACGCAGTGACCAAGCAAGCACAGGCTTGTAAAAGAAATGGGCCAGCCTGATTACCGGACTTTCGCGATGAGAGAGCGCCTTGCGGGTGAGGAATATACCGATCAAACTGGGAATGATGAACAGCGCTGCAACAATTGCCCCAATCAAATAAAAGTTCATGGTAAAGACCAGCGGCCGGAAGAGCTTGCCGGCCACACCTTCGAAAGTAAAAATAGGCAGGAAGGCGGCCATGATGATCGTGATCGCAAAAAGAATTGGCGTCCCGACTTGTTGAGCACAGTGCAAAACCATGTCCTTGCGCTCTTGCCTGGTAGCGTCGGCAGGCATGTGGCTCAGATGAGCAAAGGCGTTCTCGACCATGACGACGGCACCATCGACGATGATGCCAAAGTCGATGGCACCCTGACTGAGCAAATTGGCCGATATATGAAAGGTGCTGAGCAGCATCAGAGCAAGACAAAGCGAGAGCGGAATCGCAATCGAAGCGATCAGACCGCTGGTCAAATCGAAGAGGAAAATGATCAAAACAACAACGACCAGAGTGATCCCTTCAAAGACGTTGTGATAGACGGTTTCAACCGTGTGGTCGACCAGTTCCTGACGGTCGTATAGTTTTTCCAGCTTGACGCCTTCCGGTAAAGAGGCGCGAATGTCAGGCAGTTTTTTGTAAAGCCGTTCGACGACTTTGGAGGGGTTTTCATTGCGGCGCATCAAGACGATGCCCATAACGGCATCATCATCGTCATTTTTGCCGAACTGTCCGAGCCTGACACCACCGCCGATATTGACGTGAGCAATATCACGTATGCGTATCGGCACACCATCCTGCGTGCTGGAGATAACGATGCGCTCGATGTCGGCAATATTGGTGAGCAGACCGAGACCGCGCACGACATAGGCTCGACCGTTATTTTCGATGTAATTACCACCACTGGTGGCATTACTGTTTTGAATGGCCTGAAAAACTGTAGTCAGGGGAATACCGAAAGAGACAAGCTTCTTGGGATCGATATTGACCTGAAAAGTCTTGGTCGGACCGCCGAAGCTAACCACGTCGATCACGCCGGGGATTTGTTTGAAAGCTCTCTCAAGCTGCCACTCTTCAATGGCTTTGCGACTCATCGGCGAAAAATATTTTGATTCGAGCGTGTAGCGGTAAATCTCCCCCGTACCACCGGCGTCCGGATCGAGCCCGGGCTGTACATCAGATGGTATGTCGGCCTGGGCGATACGCTCGAGGACTTGCTGCCGATTCTGCATGGATGTGGTGTCATCCTGGAAAATTACGCTGATAACCGACAGACCGAGAATAGAAATAGAGCGCAATGACACTTCTTTCGGTATCGCGTTCAATTCTTTTTCGAGCGGTATCGTAATCAGACGCTCAACTTCCTCGGCGCCTTTGCCGGGGGCAAGTGTAATGACGCGTACAGTCGGAGGAGTAAATTCTGGATAAGCTTCAGTATCAAGCGTAAAGTGCGCCCAGATACCGCCGGCGAAGATGGCCAGCATGGCGATCAGGGCCAGAAAACGCTTCTGGTAAAACAGAGCAATCAGGTTGTTAAGAAGTCTGGCTAGCATGGGCTCCGTCCTGGGCCCGCCGCTGAGCCTTCAGCTGGGTCGATTTTAGCATGACGCACGTTCGTGAGGGGCAAGAAAAGATCAAACCCGGCGCTGTTTTGCAGCTATCAACAATCGATTCCTTCGATTGCACGACCATGGTGTTTCAACTGCGTAGTGGTCGATATGGTGCTGGCCGATTCCATCAGCCAATCGGGAGCGCGGCGCCCGGTCAAGACAAGTACGGTCGGATCTTTTCTCAAGTCAAAGACTTTGCGCACTGCTTCAAAATCAACGAGACCGACTCTGCCGACATCGAGTACTTCGTCGCCAATGACGAGATCGTCACCCCGCTCCAGTCCTTCCTTAATGAACTGCAGTCCCTGAGCAGCAGCCTCTTTATCTTCAGGCAAAATACCATTGGGCGAACTGTATAGCCGAAAGCTCCCTTTTGGACCGGTGCCGAGACGGTTGACGCCGGTGTAGTGCATAGTCAACCGACCAAAATTTTCACCGGCAGCCTCGGCCAGGATGCGCAGACCCTTGCCCTCTGAGGAATTTTCTTCGAGCTTGTCGAAGAAGACCAGGGTGACATTCATCCCCTTGCTCAGAGCGCGCATGGCCAGCCCAAAAGTGGCGGTGGTTTTGCCGCAACCGGTGCCGAGATAGAGTCTGATTTTCTCGACGCTCGGCTTTTCGAAAACAGGGTCAAGGGTTGTCTCGGTGCTCTCAGTGGTCATGAATAACTCCACATTGAAGGATTTTTAGCTCTACGGGAAAGGAAGATTTATGTCTTGACGACCGGAGTCGGCCGACCGGTCTCGTCAAGACAGACGAAGGTCAATTCAGCCGAGGTAACATGCACCTCTTGATGACCGCGCGTTGACTCTACGTCGACACGCACACCGATAGATGTGCGCCCGATCCGTGTTGTCTTTGTGTAAAAACTGACAACTTCACCGACCAGCACCGGTGCCTTAAAATCTACTTCTTTTATGCCGGCGGTAACGATGCGCTGACTTGTGGTTTTACTGGCCTCAACGGCGCCTGCCAGGTCGATATAGCTGAGGATGACGCCACCAAATATTGTGCCGTGCTTGTTTGTGTCTTTGGGTTGTAAAACCACTCTAATAGCCGGATCGCGCTTTTCCATAACCTCGACCGAGTCTCCTCTGAGATGCCTGAGCTATCCTAACAAAGTCACAGACTAAAAGGCTATCCACGCGCTCAAGCCTGGGCTATAATCAGGACGCTTTTGTCTAGACAATGGCCTCTCCTGGCAACCCATTTACTAGTGTAATTTTATTCCGCATTACACACCGTCTTTGTCTTCGTTTTTTGGACCTGGAGCACATGGCCCGATTTTCTAAAATTGTCCTGGTTAAATTCCTCCCCGGAATTGTCGGTGCTTGCTGTCTGCAGAGTGCCGCGAACAATCAAGCGCTGGCTCAATTCGTTACCGATCTCGATATCGACCGGGCCACAGTGCAGAGCGTCGTCAACACACGGCGCATCATGCCGGCACCTTCGGATCTCGACCAGTATCAGGATCCCGGCGCCGCTCCGATCAGCCCGACTCGAATCAGCAATGGTGCGGCGATGAGCTCGACTGAAGCCGACAGGACAGCGCTCAAACCGGCGATCGCCCTCCCTGTAGCCACCACTTCTGGTGCGGCGGAAAAAGTCGGCACGCCGACCGGCAATTTCACGGTGCCGGCCGCTGCCCCTGCCCCTGCTTCTAGCTACGACGGACGCACCATCGCTCAGGCCCAGCCCGCGCCCGCGATTAACAATGATTTTGTGCCCCTCGATCTGACACCGGTCCGTTTACCCGAACGCGCCACCACCTTCAACGGCTTCGATGCTTTCAAGACTCAAAGCATGTACCGATTGCCGGCCAAACTATTCTTCGATCTGTCGGTGGAAAACAGTCTGCGTTTCGAACTGAATACTTTTCAGACCAACCGTCACTATCTCTCCGACATGGTCTACCGGGTATTACCTAACATCACGGTCGGCTACGCACTTACCAAAAAGACGCGCGTTTCGGCCAACTACTTTTTCCTGCGCGATCAATACGACAAACGCAATAAGCAGTTGAGTCGCAATTTCCAATCGGTCGGCGCCCGTATCGATCACGACATCAAGCTTACCGACAGATCGACCCTGACACTGGGTTTCATGCCGCGCGTTCTTTTCATCAACGCCAGCCATGCTCCAGCAGTCGTCTATAACGACCTTCTCCCCTCGGCGACAATTACTCGCACTGTCCGCAGCGGAGTAGTTTACGGCAGCTTCATCGGTCAGCTTCGCTTCCGCGACATCCTCTCGAAATTTCAAGAGGGGGATCAGTTTTACTCTCTCGGCGGAGTATGGCGCAAAGGCGCTTACAACTTGCTGGCCGACTCGACTTTGATCACAAACTTCGGCAACAGCAATCTTCGTCAGGGACCGAACAACCAGAACATCATCATGACCTTCGAAGCCGGTCGTCGCATACACCCGCGTCTGCCGATCACGGCCTTTGTCCGTGCTCAGCCAATCTTCAACATCGGCGCCAACCACAGCCCCGGTTATTCAGGTTTCAACTTCCGTATCTTCGGCGGCATTCGCGCCGAACTGGCTAAACCGGCTATCTTCCCGATCAAATTGAAGCAAAGCTAGACTGAGCTTATTCTCCTCGCCTAACGAGCTTCGCCGACCAGTTGAAAGGCAGCCCAGTATCTCGGATTGGCTCTTTCGCCGGGGGCGGTCAGACCTTTTTCCATAAAGGCAATCGTCTTCAATTGAGCCGTCCTGAGAGCAGTCGCTTTGCTGGCACTGCTCAAATAATCCTTATAGAAGCATTCCATTTGATAAGCGGTCATGACGTCGTCGACGTTCCACAAACTGACCAGGACAGAGGGCGTGCCGGCAATGACAAAAGCCCGCGAAAGTCCGGCGACGCCATCGCCACTAATCCGACCACGACCGGTTTGACAGGCGGAGAGGGTGACCAGATGCGCTTTGAGAGGCGGCAACTTGAGGATGTCGCGCACCGATAAAATACCATCATCACCGCCCTCGGTGGCAAGCAAAACGGATGAATCCATAGGATGTTCTTCATCGATCAGACCATGAGTGGCCAGATGGATCACATTGAAGTTTGGCGCCATCGCGCTCAGCGCTGATTTGGTGGCCTTAGCACCGATTTCTACGGTGGCGCGGTCGGCACCGAAAAGGCTGGAAATTTTCTTCACTTCCTGTTCGGCATAAGGCAGGGGACCGAGGCCGGGGACGTTTTTTATAGCCGGATTGCCGAAGGCGAGGAGTTTATCCTGGCCGGTAGAAGCTTCGCGCTCGCCGGCCATATGCTCGGTAGCTCGAAGCACACCAATGGCAGGCACCACCGATAGTGTATGACCCTCGACGAAAAACTTTCTATTTTCATCGATCAGGGCGGCAAAGGGCACGAGAAAAAGGGAGCGGTGCGGCACGATCGTGACGAGGCTATCAGCATCGCTCGGCAGATAAGCTTTGATCGGCGCCACCAGAATCGTATACAGGTCGGCGAGATTTTTATCGCGACGCTGATTGGAAGCCTTCAGATCGGCAAAGTTAACGGGTGGATTGATCACAGCACCGTATGTCTTGTCGACAAGGTTGTAGAGATCCGCGCGACTGATCGGCTGACAGGCAGCGTCGACCTGGCCGCCGGGGCGAGCGACAAAGATATAAAGCTTGTTGCTGCTGACAAAATACTCGACAGCACAGGTCTTGTGAGAGTCGACCAGGGCTTTGATCTGATCGAGGCTGGGGGCATCGGCATTGATCGGTGAAAAAGCGGTCTCCAGATCGGCCTGATTGGGATTGCGCGGTACGACACTGACGCCGCGCGTCACGCTCGCCAACGGATCGAGCGAACCGAGCGAACCGAGCGAGCCGGGCAAGTCGGCGCTGGCTACAAGCGCCACCGGTTTGACCGGAGATTTTGCAGCGCTGCCGGTGAGGACGGCGAGCTTGTTGTCCCCAAAGACATTGCGCTTACGCCCTTCAAGCAGGTCGAGGAAAGCTCTGGCCCGGCCGCGCTCGGCTACAGCCAGGGCATCGTCATAGCGCTTTTGATCGAAATAGAGGCCGACCAACTCTTCGAAGGCCAGACCGCGCAAGTCGAGCGCAAAGGTTTTGGCATCATCGCGGCTGAAGTGTCCCTTTTCTTTTTCAAATAACTGGATAGCAATTTTCAAGTTTTCCTCAGCCGCGGCGGCGTCACCCAGACTGCGATAACTGGCACCGCCGCCGATGGCAGCGTCCCACTGACCTTCGCCACTGCCCAATTGCACAGCGATTGTTTTTGCCGCTTTAAAATATGCCGCTGCCGACGCCAGCATTTCCTGATTTTTATTCTGGCGGCCGATCTGAAACTGAGCCAGACCCATGCCGATCAGCGCATTCATCTGTCCACGCGGTTCTCCGGCCTCGCCGTAGGCGGCCTGTGCCGATTTGTAGCTGGTCAGAGCGGCATCATCTTGTTTGTTCATGACCTGACTCTGACCAAAGTTATAGGCGACATCGCCGACAAGGCGCTTATAGTCGCGATTTTCCTTGTCGCCATAGCTATTTAAGGCGCTCAGCACAAGCTCATGGCGCTGTTGAAATTCTTTATTGTTGGCATCGCTCAAATTGTCGAGATAAGTAACGGCGATACTGTTTTGCGATTTGATCACGCCGAGCTTATTGCCTGATTTATTGTAGAGATCCATAGCCGAGGCGTAACAATCGCGCGCCACCGAAAGCTGCCCTAACGCCCGGTAGCAAAGGGCGATAGCTGTCTGCACATCGGCAGCAGCATTTGGATCCGAGACTTTGAGAGAGCCGGTCAATTGTTTTTTCAGGTCGCCAAAGTCACTCAGGGCCTTTTCGATATTGCCTTCCAGATAAAAATCGTAGGCCAGTTCATAGAGACCGGCATAGAGAGAGTCAGCACCGTTTAGAGCACGGGCTGCTTGTACAGCCTGGGCATGCAGTTTCTCCGCCTCTGCAAATTTGCCCATGTCGGCTCTGGCACAACCCTGACGGGTAAGGAGCAGGGGAATGAAAGCTTTACTGTCCTCGGCCTTGTAAATTTCAAGCGCCTTGGTGAAGGCTGCATCGGCTTCGCTTGCCTGGCCGAGACTGAGCTTGATATTTCCGATCGAGAGCCAGGCATCGGCTTCGCTCTGAAAATCGGCGGCCAGGGCGACGACCGCTTCAAACTGTTTGACAGCTCCCGAAAGATCACCAGCACTATCCTTGAGCTTACCGAGGTTTAGGGCGGTGTTAGCGGCGAGCAGCGGATCACCATTGTCACCGGAGAGGAGTTTAGCCGCTGCTTCAGTCTCAGCGATTGCCTCCTTCAATTTGCCGTCATGTTTGAGAATGAGGGCGATATTCAGACTGGCCTGCGCCTCGCCGACAAAGTCATTGGAAGCGCGGGCGGCAGTCTTCGCCTCTTCGAAATAAGTGCGAGCCTGATCGAATTGATGTGCATAGATGGCATTGCTGCCCAGGCTGTTATTGATCGAGACGATGACACCGACCATCGATCCAGTTTTTGCGATTTCCAGAGCCTTCATATAGAGCGCGCTCGCCTTTTCGTAAGCTTTGTTAAAAGTCTGCACCATTGCCAGTGCCATGTAATCGTTGACCAGAGACTTAGACTTATCGAGCTTTAGATCCAGGGCCAGGGCTTCTTCCAGCTTGCTCTGCGCCTCGGCAAATTGCCTTTGTTCGGCCAGAGCCTTGCCCAGTTGATAGAGACTGTCGGCTAAGTCGCTCAACTTTTTTTTGTCGGTTGAAGCAGCATTTGCCTGATTGCGTTCGACCACTTTACGCAGATCGCTTATTTCGGCGGCGGGCGCCGCTCCATCGTCGCTTTGCGCCAGGACTGGAGCAGAGCCGGTCAGCGGCGATAAACAAGCAAGAGCCACAAGGCTAAATGTCAGTGCCAATTTCAACTGGTTGCTTTTGACTTTTATAGGGGTCATTTTAATTGCCTCTGCCCTGCCCATCGAAACCTCCCTGACCGTTGAAATAATTGAGCACTGATGCCATTTTTGCCAGATCGCCAAAAATCTTCTTTTCGCGACTGCCTCTGGGCTGATTGTTCAGTTGTTTGAGAAGCTCGCATTGATTGAGAGCACCTTCGAGAGAAAATTCAGAAACTGCCAGACAGTCGTTTTCAAATAGAGCGGCGCGCCGACGGGGACATCCATCCGCCGGTCTCAGGTCGGCGGCACTGAGAGGGCGATCGCTGGCCGACAATTCGTGCCCGAGTTTAACCGCCATGACAATACCCTCCGTCCTGGCTTCACCATAACTGGTGCCATTAATGGTGGCCGTCACCGAAGCATGATGGATTTTTACTTTGACGCGCTCGGCGATACCGCTCAGATTTACTACTTTTAAAACACCATCGCGGAAAGTGACCAGCACCTCAGCATCGGCGTAGACAGCGACTATGGCATGGGGAGTATTGATAAATGCCAATCGCGCCGGTTTGCGCACACTGACAAAAAGTCTGCCGCTACTGAGATCGATATTGCCCGGCTCCGGACGAGCAAAGTCGCAGCAGCTATCGGCTTTGACGATGATGCCGTCATCGCTTGCAGCCGGGGCAACGGAGGGAAAATCATCTGCTTTGAGCCGCTTGATCACATTGCCCGGATTGAGCTTTGGCATATTGACCGGCCCGAGCGGCGAACCGACGAACAGGCTCATGTTGGTCACATCGGTAGGGACGATCGGCAGGTGATTGGCCGCGCCCAGGCCAGCGGGCGATTGCGCCGCCGCGGCGCCGGCCAGAGCCAAAACGGCAAACAGATTAATCACGATCAGCACGGTGCAGCGGCCAGGAAGAATCGTCTTTCTTTTCATCATGGCAATACTCTGAAAGCGCCGAGATTAGGCCGAAGCAAAAACACGACTAGGCCTTTTTCGCCGACAGATTCTCACGCAGGGCTTCCATGACATGCCTGAGCTCTTCGGCTGTCTGATAGCGGTCTTCGGGCGCCTTTTTGAGCAGTTTGGCCACAACCGGATCGAAGGGATTTTCACCGGCTAGCTCGGGACGGATGGTCGACATCGGTGGTGGCTCTTCCAGAAGATGCTTCATTAAAATAGATTCGGCACTTTCGCCGTCGAAGGGGACGCGCCCAGTCAACATTTCGAAGATCATGATGCCGACTGCATAGAGGTCGGTGCGGATATCGATCGGCTTATCCTTCAATTGTTCAGGGGCGATATATTCGGGAGTGCCGACCATACGACCGGTTTTGGTCAATCGCTTGGCGCCCTGGATCATGTTGGAGATGCCAAAGTCTACGATCTTTACCCAATCGGGTCGATCCGATTTGGTCTGGAGCAAGACATTGTCCGGCTTCAAATCACGGTGGATGATCCCCGAGCTATGGGCTTCTTCCAGGCCATGACAGATCTGGATAATGATATTAGCGGTAGTGTCATAGTCGAGAGGCCCACCGTTGTGGATGCGGTCGGCCAGCGCCTCGCCCTTGATGTATTCCATGACGATATAAGGCTCGCGACCATCGATACTGCCGACGTCGTAGACGGCGACTATGTTCGGATGATTGAGCTTGGCTGTCAATTTGCCTTCACGTTCGAAGCGCTCGACCGATGTTTTATTGGAGGTCAGCCAACCCTGCATCACTTTGATCACGACAACGCGCTCCATCTGCAGGTGATGAGCGCGGTAGACAATGGCCATGCCACCCTCGCCCAGCACCGACTGGACAAGGTATTTTGAATCAATCGTCTTGCCGATCAAGGTCGAATAAGGCTGACCATTCTCGTCCATAGTGAGCGGTTCTTCAACCGGCTCGGCCAGCTCGGGAGTAATCGTGCCTTTAGTCACATTCGAGGCGCCGACACCCTTTACCGGCGCCGGCGGATTGGTGAGAGCACCTGCCGGTGCCCCCCAGGCGCTCACTTGCATATCGGCGACTTCCACTGTTTCACCGGCACCATGCCAGCTAGTTGTCCCGATTGGCGGCGTCGGTCCAAAATCCCCCGACTCAACAGACTCCGCCGCGCCGGCCAGGCCGGTCTGCAAAGGACGCGCCGTCGGATCACCGGTGTTTTTGACTTCCGCCAGAGAACTGCGATCGAAGGCACAAAAGCTGGCGTAACCCGGATAAAAACGTCCACAAACCGGGCAGGTTTTACGCGTCAGACCTTCAGCATTGCTCAGCGAAAGATCGGTACCATCGAAGCCGCAAAATTTTGCACCGACAGCGAAACTGCTACCGCAGGTCGGGCAGGGCAATCCTTTTTCCGTGGCAGCGGCACTCACTGATTTGCTCCTGTAGCGCTGCTCACTGAAGAAGGATGCGATGGTGAGGATAGTGAGGATGCTGAAGTCGTCTGGGAGGACGTTGAAGAAGACGTCGAAGAGGGCGCAACATTCGGCAGCAAAGACGACGCCCCATCAGCAGAGCTGCTGGAGGCGGCGTCCGCTGTAAAAGCTTTGTCCAACTGCACTGGTGAGTCGAAACCAAGCAGATTGAGGCGGCCCTTTTTCACCTCCAGGCTCTGCGAAACCGTTTCATAACCGGATTTCGAGAAGCGCGCCAGATAGCGACCGGGCATGATATCGGCTACTTGCAGTGAGCCACCTTTACCGGTGGACCCGAGAAGATAATGTTTTTTGTCCGCGGCCTGTAGCACCACGTCGACGAAAGGCTCGCTGGTATAAACAACAAGCCCGTCTTTGACCGGCGAGGTGAGAGCAAGCCAGCTCTGGCCGAAATTGACCGGCGTCAGCAAAGCCACACCAATGGCGGTGGCAATACCAAGACCGGCGTAGAGAAGAAAGGGGCCGAGCAGACCAGGTCTTTTAGCGCTGTCTGCCTTTTCTGGAGCGCGGGCCGCTTCGACTCGGTCGAGCATGGCACGGCGATCCTGAACGCTTGAAACTTCCTGCGTAAACTTTTCCAGGGCATCGGAATTGCTCTGGTTCAACTGCCGCTTTTGGATTTCGGCACCGCAAAAAATGCAGTAGCGATTATTCAATTCGTCCGAGCGTTTACAGCTTGTGCATTCGCGTTTTTTCACCCCGCGCGCTTTGCGCAGGGCGGCCATGCGTGCGCTCAGCACTTTGCCGCAAGAAAGGCAAAAAGACATATCGGGAGCATTGGCACTACCGCAGCTGCCGCAGGATATAGTGTTTGTCGCCGCTCCTGGCATGATTAATGTCAAACCGCTCGATTAGAAAAAAGATTGTACCTAACATAGCAGACAAACTAAAAGGAGGGCCGGTCCCTTGTAAATATTGGTCCTAAATATTGGCGATTTCAAGCTCGAGGGCGCGACTTTCGCTGGCCAGATCGGAAGCGGCAAACAGAGTCAGAGCTTCGTTGACGCTATCGACACCGGATTCTTCGCTCTGGCTGTGAGTGGCGTAGGCCGGCTGAAGCGCCAACTGACCATAAGCAAAACCGAGTTCTTCGGCACTGGCCACCATGAGCGCGCCCAGCTTATTAAGGTTGCGGCGCTGTTTCTGGATGGCCAGGGCGAGATCGACGGCGATTTGATTGCCGATTACATTTTTCACAGCATCGACGGCCGCTTCACCGGCCAGTACCTTTTCGACCAGAGCCTGCGCCTTGGCCAGAGGGAAAGAAAGAGTCGTTTTTTGCGCCGGGGCGACTGTGTTTTTTGCCGCCATCTGCAAGGCGATGAGCTCGGCGAGCAGGGCCCGCCTGTAACGCGGCGCGGTCAATTGTGAACCGTAGCGCTCGCCTGCCAGATCGATACGATGCCTGAGCTCGACTTCACCTATGGCCGGGAAGCACTCGGAAAGCTTAGCGGCGAGTCTTTCGACTTTGCCGTTCCAGAGGGCGGCATCGCTTACAACACGCTTCACTTTGGCGGAGGAAAGACTGACGGGTACCGATTCGACCAGGGGCAGAAGGGTTTCGATATCCTTTTCCCAGCGGGTGGACAGGTAAGCAAAAATTTGCTTCTGCCTTGCGCTGGTAAGCGTTTCACGGTTATTCACCAGCTCGCCAAGGGCGCTTTTCAAATCGCTCAACTGGCTGATCGAAGGCAGTTTAAACGAAGGCCCAGCACTGATTTCGACAAGCCGCTCAGCCAGAGCAAAATTTTCATCAGGCTGGACCGAAAGGACGATATCCGGCGATCCCGAATCTTTTTGAGCGGCTTCCGCTTTTAACCATAAATTGGGCGTGACGAAAGCCACTACCTGACCAGCGGCGCGCTCGCAAAGACGCACGACAAGCGAGCCATGAGCCAGATAAGGAGAGCCAATCAGGACTCTATCGATGGTCACTGTCTGGTCGAGCGATAACGGGCGCACATCAATTTGACGACCGGCGACAACCAGGTCGTTTGCTCCAAGGGCGCCGGCCAGCACATTGGATTGACTGATCGGCAAGGCACCGTCGACGAGCATATCGAGCTCCTCCGGCAAAGCAACAATGGCCTCTTCGACCACAAGACGAGCGAGCTCGTTGTCAATAGAGGCGCCACATTCTTTGACACGGGCCTGGGCCATGCGGACAAGCTCAGGGCTCAATGCTACGACCGGTGACCGGCCGCAATGTCTGGCCTCTGCGTTGTTGTCGGAATCGTTTTTGTTAGGCATGGGCCATTACCATCTTGGGTCACCGGGTCGAGAGTCTCCTCTCACATTCACTAAGACTAATCTGGGCAAAAAATTAGCCGGGAAAAATCGACAGACAGGTTTTTTGTCTCAGAATCTGCCACTGCCTGTCTTCCGGGCTGAGATATTCTTCGAGCTCCCCCCAGGTGGTGAAGGGTCGACCGCGCTCGATTCTTTTGATCGTATCGATCTCCAGACCAAGGGCGCTCAGGGCAGCAGCCTCAGCACGGTTAAGGTCCAATCTCGACTTGCCGACTGTGGGAGCCTTGAGCACGGCACCGCGATCGATAGCAGTTTGCAGGGACGCCCCATCGAGGAGCGAGAGCTTGAGGGCCTCTTCGAAACCTGTCAGCGGACGCCGGGCTCCTATTTTTTGAGCCGTTTCCTTGTTTATGCCAAGGATGTCGATCATGTCACGCACAGTGCAGGTATTCAAATCCACAGGCACAAAGCAAGCGACGGCACCGCATCGGGCAATCTGATCGAGGCGAGAAGCCTTGACCACACCCTGATCGACCAGCTCCATCAGCGCGTAATACTGACGCCGGGCAATCAGTTTTTCCACTTCGCCTTCGGTCAAGCCGAGCTGGTGGGAAAGCTCTCGCCTGGAAGCGCTATTGACATTGATGTCGGTCTGCCAGCATTCGGCCAGACCGGGCAATTTTTTGCGGATGCTGCTGCGGATCATATCGAGTCCCTTATCCAGCAATACCTGACAGCGCGCGATTTTGCGCGCCTGGGTCTCACCGGCGATACCAAGCAAATCGCAGACTTCACGCATAGTCAGCTCTTCTTCAGCTTTAGACTTGGGAGTGAGCCCGAGGCCGAACAGGCAATCGACGACAATCAAAGGCTCGGTAGCGATGCTTTTATCGGCCAACATAGAGGCAAGTTCGCTGCGCAGTTGATTGAGCTGACTGACCTGCTCGCGCGAGAGGATATTGTTTTCCGGCGCGTATCTGATATCAGCGGCGGTGTTTTGTCTGGGATCTTCCTGTTCTGGATCGAGATTAAGATCCTGCAGTGTTTCTTTCTCCCACTGCCATTCTTCCTTGATGTAATCGACTACGGCATTGTGCACTGAGCGCTGGGCATAGGCCGGCAAAAGTACTTTGAAGCCATCTTCCGAATTGTTGTTGATGTGGCGCTGCAAGACGCCCTCGAGCTTTTGCGAAAGCTCGACAGCCATCGATATGGCCTGACTTTTTTGGAAGTCGAGGGCCAGTTTTCGCTGGGCCAGAAATCTGCGCAGATGCTGATTGCTGGTGAGCATGCGGGCGAACATCGGCTGATAATAGTGATCTCGCAAGATACGCAAAAATTGTGCACATCTTTGAAGAGCGGGAGCAGCTTTGCTTTCTCGATCGTGAGCGGCCAGGGCACAGGCTTTTAGATATAGAGCCTTGGCACCGAGGCGCTCGAGCAAATCAGTGAGCGTGACATCGCGCGTTGCCTGACGAGCACCGCTGCTGAAACCATCGCGCACGCTCTCAAGCACAGGTTTCCATTCCGGCGCGACGCTAAAAATTTCCTCGAAAGCGGTCTTACTGCTGAGCACTTACGGCTGCCTCGTATTCGGCACAGACGAGTTTGGAGAATTGACCTGGTCGAAGGTCATGACCATAGTGATGCCGACGCACAGCCAGGAAATCCAGAGGGCGAGCATGAGGGCGAAAACCAGGGCTTTGGCCACTTTATCGCGCGAAGTGGCAAAGAGCTGACGAGCACCAAAATTACTGTCGAGAAACCAGACAAAGGATATGAGCAATGCCGCTCCCAGACCGATTGCGCCGACCTTTCCCGAGCGCAGTAAATTGTCGTTGCGCGAGACGACCGGGTTAAAAAGCAGAGTAACCAGATAAGGGACGAGATAAGAGGTAGGCACCCACCAGGTGCGGGCAATCCAGGTGAAAAAGAGCGAATCCTTCTTGGCAGCCCCGGGGGCGACCTTTGCATCGGCGGGCAAATCGGCAGGCGAAAGGGAAGAATTCACGGTCGACGAGGTCTCCGCAAGAGTTTCGGAAGACGATTGGGCGGCGGAATTGGAGGTGAGGTCGCTCATCGGTTTAAACTTGGTCTTTCTAGACAGTCATATCATTGTATAGGGTGGACCTCTATTTTTAAGAGATAAGCCGTGTGGGGCGATAAAATCAAGCACACTAAAGGCTAAAATCAGAGGTCCGGGCCTAAGGCACCTCGCGCCAAAGGCCTGAGCGAGTAAACTGAGCGGAAAACAGGAAGCGACATTTGGCAAAAATCGCACAGCAAGGAAACGGCACCTTCGATAATCTGGGCTTCAATCCTGATGTCTACGCCGGTGCCTTGGCTCATATCATCAAGGTGGAAACCACCGAAGAAGGACGACGCGAGAGCGTATTGGGGCAAGCCTGGCTGGCCGGTATCGGCAAACTCGTCACCTGCGGCCATGTGGTCGAAGGGAATGTGGCCAGCGGCACTGACCGCCAGCCCAATAACGGTTCACTGATTGTTACCTTTCCTTATTCGGGCAATCGCTATCCAATTAAGGATATAAAGCTCCATCCCTCCTTTGTCAGACAACCGGACGGACTGGTCAAATTTGACGCCGCCCTTCTCACCGTCGAGCTCCACGAGCCCGAGCTCTCGGCGAAAATCCTGCCGATTGTCTACGAAAAGGTGCTGCCCGTGCAGCACGCCCTCACCGCCGTGCGCTATCCGGTACATCTCGGCCAGTACAGCTCGGCACTCAATCCACTCGCCCAGTCCGGTCGCCTGCTCGGCCCCCTGCGCAAGCATGACGATTTTCACCTTCTGCACGACACGGCTCTGGCGCCGGGGGATTCAGGGGCACCGATCTTCGACGGCCAATCGCTGGTAGCGCTGCATTGCGGCGACACAGCATCGCTGCCCGGCCTCAATCTACCGACCACTTCAATCCGTCTCGCCCTCTGGGTGGACGCCCTGCGTGAACTCGGCATCGAAGGGGCCATGGCGGCACACCCCGACAGGCAGAACACCCCCTTCAGCCCCGCCCTACTGGTCGTCGCCTTCTGGCTCTGCTTTTTGATCACCATGGGAGCGGTGAGCGCCTACAGGGCCTATCCGACATTGCCCAGGCAGGCGACCGAAGCGGCCAGGAGCAGGCCGATCTCAATTACCTTGAACAGAGCCATCGACGAGTATCAGTATTACCAGCCGGCCAGCTTCAATATAAGTGCGCAGTCAAAATGCTTTGTCTACCTCTACGGTGAAAACGGGCCAAACAACTATTTGCGCATCTTTCCCAATTTGAAGAAAAGCGGCGAAGATCTGGACCCAGCTATCTACACACTCTCCCCCGGTCAGTCTAGAGTGGTAGATATGGTCGGCAATTCGCAGATCCTCGTCGACTGTTCTCCTTTAAAACTTCATTTGA
Source organism: Cyanobacteria bacterium REEB67 (assembly GCA_018971775.1). Taxonomy (GTDB): domain Bacteria; phylum Cyanobacteriota; class Vampirovibrionia; order Obscuribacterales; family Obscuribacteraceae; genus REEB67. Next base: position 25,625 of record JAGXAB010000076.1, read on the forward strand.
TCACCCTAATTTCCGATTCTCCTCCGTTGAGCATAGGTCCGTCGTACGAACAGTCGGTGGTAAATGGGTCGACAATCGTCAACTTCATCGACACGGCCCGGGAAATCAACCAGGCCAGAGAGCTGCAAAAAGCCCATCCCGAACAAGTCCAGGAATATATTTTCGACGGACCGGTGGCCACAAAGGCATCCAAACTCAAATACGATCAGCCCAAGGTGGCAAAATAGAGGATTTTTCCAAATGAAAACTGCTAGCCTGCTCGCGCTTTTGAGCGTATGCGCTCTATCCCAGGGACTGAGCCTGAATGCCTTCGCTGCCGACGAACCGACCGCTCAGGACCTGAAAAATTCCAAATCGCGCGGCATCTTTTTAAAGGTGCCGGGCAGTCCCGCTGCTTTCGAAATGCAAAAAAATAAGACCGAAAGCAAGCCTACCGCCCAGCCCACCGCTAAATCAGGGGGAGTCAAAGCGACGCTAAAAGAAACAACGAAAATCCCGGCCCGAGAGTCGTTAACCAAGGTCGAGAAAGAAGGCAATAAAGTCTCGCCCCGGAAAGTGAGAACAGCACCACAGGCGGTGCAGCATGAAAGCGGCAAGAGCGCTGTTAACCAGAAGCCGGCGACCGCCAAATCGACAACGCCCAAAGGCAAAACAGCGACAATAGTACAGAAAGGCCCAAGTACAGTCAGCGCTGCGCCAGGGAAAGCCCAGAGCGATGCCGTCATCCAGGCCTGGCTAAATAAAGGTGGAAAGCACCCCAATTACAAAGACGGCGAAAAAATGCAAGTCTGCGTCAAAGCTAACAAAGACTGCAATATCGTTATCTATGATTTTGATGGGAAAGGCACGCTCACCCAGATCTTCCCCAATGAATTTCAAAAAGAGGCAGCCGTGAGAGCCGGAGAGACAGTCACCATCGGCGGTGACAACTCCAGCTTCGATTTCCAGGTGGCGCTGGCCGACGGTGCAGCCAGGCAGACGGAAAGATTGTTTATCTTTGCCTATCCCGCCAAAGAGGAAGCGCCGTTATCGGTGGCCATGAATAAGGTACCGGACAGTCCATTCCGCTCGGCCAATATGTCCCTCGAGCAGTACCGTAACATGGTCAATCAGTCCAAAGTCTATTTCGCCCGCTCGGTAAAAGTGCTGCCCAAGAAAAATAGCAACCTTCAACAAGTGTCCAATCAGCTCAACGACGGTGACAGCGCCCCGAACAAAACCGAATTGAGTTTTTCGGTCGAAAAATAGCTACGCAAAAAAAGGCACCGCCGGGCGGTGCCTTTTTTCTTGCCAATTTATCTGTTTTTACGGTAACCGCAGCAGCTAGTTATGTAGCGTCGTGGCCGACCGGGTGTTTGCGAGCCATGGCAAGACGCTTGCCGACCACATCCCAATCGAGATTTTTGGTGAAAGCATCGAGATACTTGGCGCGATCGATACCGTAATCGATCATGTAAGCATGCTCATAGACATCGAGGACGAGCAAGGGCACGGTGCTGGCCGGTGACCACATATTGTGCATATCGAGACCAAAAGTATCGATATAACCGCCACGGGTGTTATAACCGACGATTACCCAACCGCGCATGCATTTGCCCGAGGCTTTCAAAAAGTCCATAAACTTACCGGTCGAGCCAAAACGCTCCTCCAGTCCGGCCTTGATTTCGCCGGTCGGATCGCCGCCGGCGCCGCCCAGGTTACCAAAATAGAGTTCATGATAGACAGCGCCGTTGACGGCATAGCTCTGTTCCATCAATAGTTCTCTCAAAGGCGCATAAGTGGCGTTTGGATTGGTCAGATCGGCATCTTTTAATTTGGTGTGGATTTCATTGGCCTTACCGATATAGCCTTTGTATAGCTTGATATGCTGCTCGACCTGGCTGGCCGAAAGGCCGGCCATATTTTTGCTCACCAGAGAGCTGAAATCCTTGGCCACATAAGGCTCGCTGCCGGCGGCGGCAGCGGGGGCCTGAGCGGCGGCGGGACCGGCAGCGTGGGCGGCACCGATACTGGCCAGAGATCCGGCAGCGACAGCTCCCATGAGCAATACATCGCGTCT
>JAGXAB010000175.1 GCA_018971775.1 Cyanobacteria bacterium REEB67
ACCGATTGCTCGAAGAGATGACCATAGTGCTCAAGATTTGCCTTTCTGAATCTCGAAATAGTCCGATGATCCGGCGCTTGATTCCCCGTTACTACACGAAAGTCGAGCCTCTCAATACAGGCCTGCTCTAATGCGCGCCCGGAAGTTATACCTTGTGCGTAGCCATACATTATTAGTTTAATCATCATGAGCGGATGAAAAGGCGAGCGCCCAGCCGCCGATCTGCCTTTGAGGGATTCGAGTATCTGAGTCAGATCTATTTCATCTTCAATCATGTGAATGAATGACCACACCGGGTGATCGACCGGCAAACCAAACCCAGCACCGAACGACAACAAGCTTAACTGAAATGAATCATGCTCCTTAGCCTTACCCACGGTCGGCACTCCGCACATCTGAGCTGTATGCGGTAAAATGTTTCACGAGAACCTCTTATTTGTTGAATCATTTTGATGCTTCGAAACACTCATGATCCAATGTTTAATGGAGGTTCTCAACCTTTAGTATCGTATTCGATACCACTCTTAAAATATCAGGTGCTTAACATTTCGCCTGGCTTGAAAATGCCCACCAATTCAGCGCTTTACCCGACCGTCTAATTATGGGACACGCTCCTAGACGATTTAGCACCGCGTTTATTTGAAAGCTCGATTGCGGTAATACCCATTTCCTGCGCGATGGCCGCCTTGACTCGATAGTCCTGATAAAACGAGACGTCCATGCGCTTAAGGTCGAGAAGTTCAAGTAGTTCATCGTAGCGCTCAGCCTTCAAAAGAGCACTAAGGCAGGCGGATGCACCATTAAAATAACCGCCAGAAAACTCGCCAGTGCCGTAAACTCTGCGCACCGTATCAATAAATTTGTCGGCCCAAGCAGATGCTTTGTCCTTGCTCCCACAAAGCTGGCCCCAGTGATCGGTGAGTGTTTCGATGTAGGGCATCTCGTCGTCTACGTGAGCCTGCCATAGCCTATCCAACAATTTATCTCTTGTGGCGCTATCAATCGGTGCGTCGGCAATAATTGGCACGAGTTTTTCGATCGCATTATTGACCGCAGTGCCTATTGAACCAGACGACCCATCAATATTCGTCAGCGCTGGCGACAGGCGTTCCAAAAAAATCACTGCGCCCTCGGCGGCGACGGCCGGCTCAGTGCGCGACACCGCCATAATTTCCTTAACGGCTTCCTTTATACGAGAGATTGCCGGCTGGGATCGCCAGCCAAACGCATTGCGGCGGAATCGCGCTTTGAATTCCCATTTGTAGGCCTCTGCGGCTTTCACTGGTTTTGTCCCTCCCCGGGCCAGGCTTGAGTCGTTAGCAATATATTACCAGTAGCCCCCAAAAGCCAAAATGCCGGGGTTGAGCCTATCGTATATACACTAGAGGCCTTGAGCGACAGCTCTACATTGGCGATGATGACCAAAACCAATGAGGAGCAACCGATGCCAAAAGCAGCAACCAGAAGCAAAGCTCCAGCGAGCATCACGACAATCGACGAGTCAATAGATGCATATTTGGCTTATGTGAAATCAAACTTTCCGGCCGCAGCTCTTAGAAACGCCACTGCTGTTTTGAGCATGCTCAAGAACTACCTGGACGGCGATGACGACGGGGAAGAGTCCGCTGGTGCCCTTTGCAAGGAGTCAGTATCGGCAGCGATGATCAGCCGGCTCGATCGTTTCCTTCGCTACCGCTTAATGCGCGAGCTGGTTGTGTCATTGGAACAGCAGCAATGCGCCTTTTTTGTAACGTTCGACTTTTGCGAGTGGCTCCGAAAAAAGGATAGGTTGGCTGACAAGGAATATCGGCAAATCCAGGCCTTGAGAGACGAGCTGCTGGAAATGTGGAAGAAAGGATACGAAGTTGCGGAGACAATTGAGTTATCGTTACAGCGCACAAAACCGCCTGGCCGAGGCGCTGAGATGATTGAGTTTGCCAGACACGACATTTTGAAGATTGAAGGCGATCAGATCTGGCTGGAAATCTGGTTCCCTATAATTCTTCCAAGAGAAAGAAAGATTGGTCCAATCGATTTGCCAAAAGGTCTAGCGGCCTCTCTTCAGGTTGGCTGGATGATCACATGTGAGCTAAAGAAATCGAAATCAGGCTGGCGGATTTCGGAAATTGGAAATATTTACCCATCTCTCCCGTTTAAGTAGTTAGAAATCCCGCCGGACTGCGATGAACGCCAGAAAAGAGATGCAAACGCAAAAGCAAGCGAAAGAGGTTGAGCATTTTCTTAAAACGGGAAAATCAGATCCTTTATCCAGTAGCTGGCCGGGTGGCCCTCTACTCGGTGGGCAGGCTGCAGACAGAGATCTGAGGAAAGCTCCGCTGGCAGAAGTAAAACGCCGGGTTATCGGGCATACCGAACCGAGCATCCCCGAAATAGATCTGGAAGCATTTACGCGCAAGAAAGTTGAGCCAATGGTCAACGGATTATTTCCGAAAGTTGAACATTTAGTGATTCTGGAGAAACTGGGAAAATCGGTAATTTTCCTTACGGCCGATACTATAGATGGTGTCTTAAGCACTCGTGGTTAGCTGCACACGGCCTGGGATCTGGCCAATCTCTATCTTCTGAGCATCGACGCCAAGCCGCTTAGTAAAGACACCCGACCTCTGGTTGGCCTGTGCGACGATACGACCTGCTATGTTTCGCATGAGTATTTTTCGCAGGGCCATCCTTACGCGGATTTTGTCGTGCACGAAGCCGCACATATCTTTCACAAATGCAGGCGGACAGAATTAGGCTTGCCAGAGACGCGGCGTAAAAAATACCTGCTCGACATCGACTTCCGCCAGAGAGAGACCTTCGCCTATGCCTGCGAAGCGTATAGCCGCATTCTGGAATTATCAGACAAACCGACAGAGCGAATCAGGCTGGCTAACGAATTGCTGGACGATTACGAACTACCTGATGATCAGGTCGATTTAGAAAAATATGAAAACGCGCTCGTAGCTGCGAGCACTGCGCGAAATGGTTGGAAGAAGATACTTGACGTCTGCGCTTCAGAGTGAGTCGGCCGATCGCGCCCGATAGAATTGACACTATTCGGGCAAACACCGGAGTTCATCTAGAGTTTTACCGAATATTGTACAATCCCTTTCAGAAAACATTTTCTTAGCCGGTCAAGAACCTCGCTAGCAGACCCAGGATTTGACAATATTCGGTGTAACACCTAAGATATTAGAGTGTATAACCGAGTAATGTACAATGCAACCCGCTTTTTTGCCAGTCACCCAGTTTTTACCGGGGGCGATTTTACTGCGTCGTTTCCAGCACGATCGACCAAGGCTAGGCAGTCCCTTCTCGATTACCATGTCGGCACAGGCACGATCATTCGCGTTCGGCGCAACCTCTTTGCCGCCGTCCCAATTGGAAGTGACCCTCAAAAATTCAAGGTCAATCCTTTTTTAGTAGCAGCCAAGCTGGCTGACGACTCGGTCATCTCACACCATTCAGCTCTTGCGTATTATGGATTGGCACAATCAATCCGTCATACAGTGCTGTTTACGACGAAGAACAAGGACATCGAGGAATTCAACTTCCAAGACAATACATATCGATCTGTGCTCACCAAAAAAGCTCTTGTCCTTCACCGGCAAGAAGATATGCTGGTGTCGACTGTCGACTGCCAAGGATTACAGATAAAAGTCACGGCAAATGAGCGGTCTTTGGTTGACTGCCTGGACCGGCTGGATCTGTCGGGCGGTGCCGAGGAAATATGGCGGTCCCTTGAAGGACTCCCCTACGTCAACGCCAAGAAAATCATCGACTACGCAATCCTAATAGGCAATGCCAGTCTCATCGCCAAGGTTGGCTTTTACTTAGATACCAACAAAGATCGGCTGATGATTTCGTCGAAGCATCTGGCTAAGTTACGAGAACTTCGACCAAAGAGCGCCTGTTACATGTTTCGCTCAAATCGCACGGGCCGGCTGGTCAAGCCCTGGAATCTGATCGTCCCTGAATCAATTATCGAAAGAAAGTGGGAGGAAGCGTCCTGAGCCTCTCAAAAGAGACGTTGAATAAAGTCGCAGAGAAAGCAGGATTTCAGCCAGACACTCTGGAGTAGGTCTCGTACCTGCTTGAGCTACTAAATCTTATTGCGGAGGATGACTTCCTGCAGCCGCGCCTCGTATTAAAAGGCGGCACAGCTCTTAACCTCTTCCATTTTGACTTGCCTCGTTTGTCCGTCGACATCGATCTCAATTACATCGGCTCGACCGATAGAGCCACCATGGAGAAAGACAGAGATCAAATAGAGAAACTTCTTCCGGCCATGTGCTCAAGCCTCGGGATGAAAGCTGAGAAGTCGACTGAGGATCACGCCTGCAGAATTTACAAGGCGAGCTACCAGAGCGTTGTGATTGGTCGCGGCGCAATCAAAATTGACATCAACTATTTGCACAGAGTCGCCTATTGGCCCCCCGAAGTGTTGCAGTCATACAAGCTCGATTCGCTCGAAGCAAAAAATGTTCCGGTAATTTCTCTTTTCGAGCTGGCGGCAGGCAAACTCGTTGCACTTCTTGCAAGAACAGCCAGCCGTGATTTGTTTGACGTCAACCAGCTAGCGAAGAAAATTGCATCATCCGATTCCAATCTGCGGCTAGCCTACGTGCTATACGCGGCCAAGCAGCCGAAGGACTGGCGCAAAGTCAGTTCCAAAGACATCAGCCTTACAAACGAAGAAGTCACGGAGCAACTCTTTCCAATGCTGAGCAAGGCCGAGGTTAACAACCTGGGCACGGCGAGCCAGTGCAAAGAGACACTTCTTACAAAATGCGCGGAATATCTGGCCGCGCTATTTCCATTGACCGAGGCGGAAGCCGAATTCGTTGAAATCCTGAGAAATAGGGGTGCAATTGAAGCGTCTCTTCTCACAAAGGATGATCACCTGGCTGATAAAATCAAGTCAGATCCCGCTCTGAAATGGCGAGCTCAGCAGGCTGGCAAATAGCATCTGGGCCTTGCTTGATAATATCGACCGTTTTTTCGGCCGGCCAGTAATCAGAGACTTACTAGCCTGGATCGAACACTGCGGCTTGATTCACCAACGGCGTAAAATTAAGGCGTAAGCGGTTTCTAGAAATAACCAAAAGATGGCAGAATTACAAAAGACGCCGTAACTGCTTGATCCATCGGGGTAGGGAGGAGGGTTGCCCCTCCCTACCCCGCACAGATTCGGACTGGCGTCTTTCCCGCATCCGGCTCCTACCTTAGGTCCTAACGCGAAAGCGCTCGAGAGGATAGGGATGAGTTATATGCCCCCAGGGAATCCAGCGGCCCGACATTGAATACATTCGCTCCCAGTAGAAATGGTCGTTCTGGCTTCGTCTCTTAGAGCCTTCATCCAGAATCCCATTACCCGGAATCTAGAATTGCCAGCTCTGGCCGGCGCTCCTAACTACTGCCTATTTAGCATCCGCCACGTGGGTCTCTATCTTCACATGCAGGCTATTGCTGACTGCCTTAAAAATGGCTGCAAGATTATTCATGCTGGGATTTCCGCGCTCTGAAAGCATGCGATGCAGGCTCTTTGACGGCGTCGGAATGGCACGGGCCAGTGATTCAAAGCCGATGGTGGCATTGACGAGATCGCGAAGAATTAAACGGGCGGTTTCGGGCTCGCCGTTTAGAAAAAGCTCGCTTGCTTCGTCGAGAAGGGCCTTGGCAAAAGCTGGATCGCGGTTGACGCGTTCGACAATTGTTTCT
>JAGXAB010000176.1 GCA_018971775.1 Cyanobacteria bacterium REEB67
TGGCGGGAGGATTTGAACAGCTGTCTCTGATCCTTGCTATTTCAGCAAGTATCGTGCCCGTGTTCACTGCTGATTTCGAAAAGATAACCGCCCGGTATCACGCCAAATCGCCGCCCCGATACTGGCGCGATGAACTTTCAGATATGCTGTAACAGGGTCCCTGATACTCAAGTCCTCCCAGACCCAGGGGCCCCGTTGTTGAGCCGCCGGTGCGGCAATGGTTACCCGTCTATGCGCAGCTTGGCCCTACGGCGCCGAGCGGGGTGTGTCTGGACGTAATATCGTAACATAATTAAATAACGCTACGTTACGATATTATGTTACGGAATGTGGTATTATTTGGGATGGGGTGCCGCTGGTTCGCGTTTTGGAGGATTTCTATGGCCCGGGATGCTTTTTTCACCAGGGATCAGGCGTTTGCTGCGGCAGAAGCTATCGCCGCCGAAGGGCAAGAGGTGACGACGCGCACTTTGCGAGCGTATCTGGGGGGCGGCAGCTATGGAACAGTGACAAGATATCTGCGTGAGTGGGAAGGGCAAAGACAGCAGCCTCTTTCTCCAAAAGTGGATATGCCTCCGATGGTCATGGCTTCTTTTGAGGCGGCCTGGAAGACGGCGATGAGTCATGCGCTGAAGGAAGTCGCCGCCGCAAAAGAAAAGGCGGCCGAAGAAGTTCGCGTAATTGATTCGAAATTGCTTGAAGCAATAGGCGTAATTGAAGAAGCGGATAACGAAAAGAATGAGTTGAAAGAGCAGCTGGTCGAAGTCAAAAAGGCGCTCGAAGCCAGTGAAAGCAAAGCATCGCTCCTTGCTATCGACAAGGCGACTCTTGCTGGCGTTGTCGGTGAGCTTAAAGCGAAAGTCGAAAATCTCGAGCAAAGAGATCGAAAGGCCACTGAAGAAATGGAAAAGATGCGCGAAGCGCATTCCTCCGAAATAAGTGCATTGATGGTCGAAAAGGCAAAGATTGAATCGGCTCGTGATGGCGCAAGCGAAGAGGCAAAAAACTATATGCAGAGATTGGCAGAGGAAAGCGCAAAGAGCAGCGCTGCTCTGGCCAAAATTGAGCAGAAGCTCGAGGCCGTCAACAAAGAAAAAGAGACGGTGATAAAAGAGGCATCAAAATTGGCTGGCCATCTCGAATCTGTCGAGAAGCACAACGGGGAGCTGTTGGCCACGATTAAGAGCCAGGGTGGCCGCAAGTAGCGACATCATCCAAATCGAAAAATCCAGAAAGCCTTGCGCCTTTTCGCTCGGCCGTGCCTCTGCTATGGTGGAAAAGTGAGTTTGGCATTGGTTTAACGACATAATGAGGGCCGCCTGTGAACAAGCAAGAACTAGTTGATGCGATAGCTTTGGAAACCGGTGCCAGTAAAAAGAGTGTTGAGGCGATTATTAACGCGACGATGAAAACTATCGTCAAAACTGTAGCTGGCGGAGGCAAGGTAACGCTGGTTGGTTTTGGATCATTTGAGAAGCGCTCGCGGCAGGCACGTACTGGGCGCAATCCCAAGACCGGTGAAGTGTTGAGTATCCCGGCAAAAACAGCGGCAGCCTTTCGCGTCGGCCAGGAATTCAAAGACGCGGTCAACAAGAAAAAGAATTAGGGTCAGGCCAAATCGATTATTTCAGTGGTGCTTTGCACTTCTTGACAGGGTGGCTTATTAGAAAGCATTCTGGCGTAAACTAGCTCACGTCTATGTACACGACCGGGGCCAGCGATGATTCCAGCAGAAAATCACATACAGATACCCTTTGAAGAGGGTGATGAGAACGATTGCACTGAGCTTTTGCGGCTCTGGATAACGGAGCAAAACACAATCGCGTGTAACGCAGATCTTGATGCGCCGGATTGTGGAGAGTATGGTTCGATATTCGGGGTGGCGATCGCCGAAATGGCCAGACAAATGGCTGCCGGCGCAGCTCAAATCCACGGTGTAGGCGAAGAAGAATTTTTGCAGGAGCTCACCGACAAACTTTTAGGAGCCTTGCATGGCTAGAATGAAATCGCATCCAAAAGCTTTACTGTTGCCTGCTATCAAAGTAGGCGATTCTCCTTATTTGAATAACGAAATAGCCAGGGTCTGGATTGCCGATGAAGCGCACGGAGGCAATTTTGTGATTGCCATGAGCAGTGTGATGAATGACACCGGCGCATGTGCCTGGATACTGGGGCGACTCGCCGTTCAGATCGCTTCTGACCTGGCCAAGAAGCACGACCTTAATGAAGGCGAAGTTTTGGAAAGTTTGACCAGGCACATCGCGATAAATTTGCAGCCTGACGCTTTTGAGCCAAGTGTAATTGGTGCTGAGCCGTCGAGTAGCAGCGAATCTAACGTTGTCGCTATGGACCATCGGAAGCCCAGGAGGCCGCGCTGATTTTCCTGACACTTGCTCGTTCTGCACTGTCGATCGATCGCCAACTGGCTTGATCTTCGTGCCTTCGGTCAGCAATTTTTGCCAGTTGTGCTGACTGGTGCTCATCTGCGCTTTTTTTTGTTCTCCTTGTGGCTCCTCTTTTGGAGCTAACTGCCGAATGTAGGTCATATCTGCGCTGCGCTACAAGGGGCAAGCCTCGCTGTGCTCGGTCCTTCGGACCCCTTTCCGCGTGCTCGATATGCCCTGAGGCTTTGGCGTTAGCACCAAAACGAGAGGACAGCCAAAATGGAAGAACTGACAAAGAAGCTCCAACAAGCCCTGACAGAAGTGCACGTGACAATGCAGAGTGATGATGTCGACACCGAAGATGCCGCCTGGGTGAAGTACCTCGACGTCAGATTCGAGATTGCCCAGTACAGAAAAGCTGCGGCGGCCGCTGAGCTCCCCGCCATCTAGGCGTGGTTTTTGAAATTGAGCTGCCTCAGCGGACGGGGCTCGTTAAACGGAGAAAGTTTGAACTCGTCGTAATATCCCGGGCTAAGTCCATATCCCGATTTGTATCTCTCCCGGGCGGAATAGTTTATGGTCGCAAAGTTTTCGAGTCGTTTGTCGGTATTTCAGACGTGCAACCCTTTGGTAGACTACTGGCCTTCAGAACAGGCTCTTTTTTTCTAGACGAGCAATCACTTTTCTATCTTTTTATCAACGAAATTCTTGACCGGCGTCACTTGGGTGTAGATAGTGCCAATAGCGCCAAATGCCACTGTGACAGCGGTCAATATCAGCGATCGTATTTTCCAAGGCCATTTCCAGAAGGATTTCCATGGAAAGGCTTTCCCGCATTTCGTGCAGTTTGAGGGCACGGGCATTGTGTACATAGTAGGCAAAGCCGTTAGGGCTACACCGGGAATCGGCGAACGACAACTCGTGCACTGAAGCAGAGTTTTTCTGCCACATTTATCGCAAAAATCCTTCATCTTGTATGGGTATTGAGAAGCTCTATCGGTTATTAAATGGCCCTTCTCACAGATTTGGGCAACGTTGTATTGGATAATTTTGGTCATCTGTCTGTGCCTTTTAACTATCGACGGAGCTTCTGATGATATCGATCAATGTACTTGTGCTAACCCATCCGCGTGGTGGTTGATATTCCATTACGTCCATCGGATCGGCATCTTCTTCATTTTCTTCTTCGTCTTTCTGCCGTTCGTACAAAATAGATAAGAGTCGAGACACCTGGTCGAAATTGAGTGGAACGACGAATTTTGCTCCTTTACCAGCCATTGCCGTCCTCAACATCTCATTGATCTTGCGGGATTTATCACCTGACTCAAGAGCTTCCAGATACTCGGCCACATCATCGGCCGCATAGAAAGTAGTGATTTTTTTTGCCATAAAGCCTCCAGTGCCTTTGTAACTATCTTACCACTACTCTTGATAAAAAGGTCAATGATCCAAATAGGTTTATATTTGGTTTTAATAACATCCTTATATGTGTGAGCGAACCTGCTTGCTTCTTCGCAGGTCACCGCAGTATCGTCGGAGTTTTGCTCTGATTCGAAGACCCTTTGGAACGGAAGAAGGAGCGGCGAGCTGGCAGCGAGACGCAACCGATGGGAGTTTGTCCCCTGCAGCGGCGATGGTCGGAGGCAGCCTGGATGTCAATTTCAGAAGTGGGTTTCAGTGACGGCTGCCATATATGGGCATACTGAACTCCTCTATTGAAAAATTTGAGTTGATTTTTTCAGAAGACAACTTCAGTAACAGACGTTTTTGCAGAAGAGGATTTCAGTGAGCAACGATGGCTCGTAAGCCTTGTGAGTACGAAAGGGCAGGGTTTCGGTCATAGGCTCAGATAGTGTCCGAAATTATGGGAAATGCATTTCGGACGGTGGCTGTGATTCGTACACGATTTTCGGACGGAAGCGGCGCGGCGAGCCGGCAGCGAGACGCAACCGACCAAACTACAACGAGACGGCCGGCAGGCCGTACCATCAATTTCAGAAGTCACTGAACTCGTCTTTTGACGAAATTGAACTCGTCTTCTGAAATTGACACTGGAGGATCTGCCGAAGACTGTCGTAGGGCTTCGCTGTGCGAAGCTACGAAGTAGCAGGATAAAGGAAAGTATCCACTTTCCTAATAATGCAGCAATAGCTATAATAAATAAGTATCCATTTTAAAGTTAAAGTTTCAAAATGGATATAAATGAGGCTAGCGCCCATAATAAGATAAGTATAAATGTATCCATAGGTGGAATATGCCGAAATCAGCGCCGCGCACACCGATGGTCCATTTGCGGCTTTTGCCGGGCGAAGACGAGAGGGTGGCGCGCTTGGCCGCCGCCCAAAAGAAGAGCAAAGGGGACATCATCCGCCGGGCGGTCGTTTTTTACCTGGAGCATCTGGAGGCCGAAGAGCTCGACCGGCAAGAGTCGAAGTTGGAAGCGCGCATCAGAAAGATGGAGGACCGCCTGGCCGGTCTTTTAGCCCGGGGAAATATAGACATCGGGGTAGTGCTCGAGATCATCTACATGAACATGCCTCAGGAGGACAAGGAGGAGGTTCTGAAGAAGTGTCAGAAGCGGTCCGCTTTGAGGTTAAAGAGGAAGTTCGCGGCGGTCCAGGACGTGCGGGATTTATACAAGCACGAGATCGTCAAGGCCGAGCAGGAGGAAGTCGACGAAGTCAGCGGGGCATCGGGTGGTTCTAGTGGTGGTGGTTCTGATCGGGCTGGGTAAAGATGAGCGCGACGGTTGCGAAAGGCAGATTTTGGGGGAGCGGCCGGGACAAAGCGCGGCTCGTTAACTACGCCAAATATATCCAGCACCGAAGCGGGCCAGATAGGGAAGCGGGCGGTCGGCCATTTTTTGATCGGGACGACGACGTCAGTTCCAAGAGCTTCAAGGCCGAGCTGGCGAAGACCGACGGCCGAGGTGTTATCGGCCACGAGTTTATCCTGTCGCCGGGGCTAAACACGGTCGATCAAGAGACGTATACGCGGGAGCTCATGGCCAAGCTCGAGCAGGAGAAGGGTCAGCGCTTCCGCTGGCTGGGCAGCGGCCATGGCAATACCGAGCACGGGCACATCCACGTCATTGTCTTTGGCACGGACGAAGAAGGCCGGCGGGTGAATTTTCGCAGCGCTGACTACGGGCATTTGCGGGAGTGGGGAGACCGGTATTTAGAGCGCGAACACGGAATTGAACGTGGGCTCGATCGAGAAATTGCAGCGGCGGAGCGTGAGCTTCCTGGTGAGGAGAAGGCCAGGCCGGAGCGTGGGTGCAGCCGGGTGCTATTTGGTATCGCGGGTCGCCAGGGTGA